>JAFSMZ010000013.1:0-17277 GCA_017447685.1 Oscillospiraceae bacterium | reverse complement strand
TCGGACGGACGTATAAGCCCTTGGAGGTGAAGGTCAGACCATTACCTCGCTATTCTAACAGTTTAGGCAACGAGATGTCCCATGCCTATGGCTGGTTGCCATAAACCAAGGGGCAAATATATAGTAACAGGAGGTGAGCGCTTTTTGAATTTGTTTCTGATCCTGGCAGCCGTGATCCCGGCTGTCTTTCTCCTGGTCCAGGTCTATCGGGCGGACCGGCTGGAAAAGGAGCCTGTCTCCCTGCTCCTGAGCCTTCTCCTTTGGGGCATCATCGCCACGGAACTGGCCGCTCTCTCCGAGCAGGCCGGTATCCTCTTGCTGCAGCGCCTCTTCCGGCCCGGCCAGCAACTCTCCTGGAGCTTCCGCTGGGCGCAGCAGACCCAGGCCGTCGCCGCCCGGAGCGATCTGGTCTATGACGCTTTCCTGTATTTCGGCGTAGTGGCCGTTTCGGAGGAGGGGTTCAAGTTCCTCCTGCTCCACCGCCGCACCTGGCGCGAGCCGGAATTCAACTGCTGCTTTGACGGCGTGGTTTATGCCGTTTTTCTCTCCCTGGGCTTTGCCCTTTGGGAGAATATCCGCTATGTCCTGGCCTACGGCTTCGGTACGGCCATTGCCCGCGCCGTCACCGCAGTCCCCGGTCACGCCTGCTTTGGTGTGTTCATGGGCGCCTGGTACGGGGCGGCCAAGCGGGAGGCTCTTGCCGGAAAACGGCAAAAGAGCCTCAGGCTCCGTGTTCTGGCCTTCCTGGTGCCCTGCCTGCTTCACGGGGCTTATGACTTCATCGCCACCACCCGGCTGCTGGACTACGGCTGGCTTTTCCTGCCCTTTGTCGGGGTGCTGTTCCTGGCCTCCGTTTTTCTTGTCCGGCACCTCTCCCGGGGCGACAGCTATATCTGAATGCGGGTGGAGCATCCATCCATTCATCCGATCCTGGAACACCTGTAAACCGCCTCGGTGTGATCCAACTTGTTCTGTCTGGAGCTTGTCATGCATCTTCATTCTTATATCGGTGACCGGGCCTTTTATCGGCGCCTCTCCGCCGTGATGGTCCCCATTCTCATCCAGCAGCTCATCACCAATTTTGTGAGCCTGCTGGATAACCTGATGGTAGGCCAGGTGGGCACCGAGCCCATGTCCGGCGTCGCCATCGTGAATCAACTGCTTTTTGTCTATAACCTCTGCATCTTCGGAGGTCTTGCCGGCGCCGGGATCTTCACCGCCCAGTTTTACGGCAAGGGCGATCAGGAAGGACTGCGCAGCACTGTCCGCTTCAAGCTCTGGTTCGCTCTGTTCGCGGTCCTGGCCTGTCTCGGAGTCTTCCTTCTGTATGGAGATACGCTGATCTCTCTCTTCCTCCACCCGGGAGAGGAGAACCTGGACCTCGCTGCCACGCTCCGTTTTGCCAAAGAGTACCTGGCCGTCATGCTGATCCAGACGGCGCCCTTCGCCCTCTCCCAGGTTTATTCCGGCACTCTGCGGGAGACGGGGGAGACCCTGCTTCCCATGCGTGCCGGCATCATCGCCGTTTTCGTGAACCTGGTTTTCAACTATATCCTCATCTTCGGCAAGCTTGGCGCTCCGGCTCTGGGCGTGGTGGGCGCCGGGGTGGCAACGGTCCTCTCCCGCTTCGTGGAGCTTGCCATCATCCTGGTCTGGACTCACAGCCACCCGGAACGATGCCCCTTCGCCGCGGGGCTCTACCGCAGCCTCCGCGTTCCGTCTGTGCTGTTTCGCCGTATCCTGGTCCTGGGAACCCCGCTGCTGTTGAATGACTTTCTCTGGTCCGGCGGTATGACCGTTTTGAACCAGTGCTATTCCCTCCGCGGCCTGGAGGTGGTCTCCGCCTTCAACATCTCCAACACGGTGGGCAACCTCTTCTTCTGCGCCTTCATCGCCATGGGAAACGCCATCTCCATCATCGTTGGCCAGCTTCTCGGCGCAGGGGAGCTGGAGCGCGCCGTGGACGAGGACCGCAAGCTCATCGCCGTCTCTCTGGCCCTCAGCGTGGGCGTGGGTCTTCTCATGGCTCTGGTGTCACCCTTCATCCCCCAAATCTACAATACCACCGATACCGTGAAGGCCCTGGCCGTGAAGCTCCTGCTGGTCTATGCCGCCATGATGCCCCTCTTCTCCTACACCAACAGCTGCTATTTTACCCTTCGCTCCGGCGGCAAGACCCTCATCACCTTCGCCTTTGACAGCCTTTTCGTCTGGGTCTTCAGCATCCCCGTGGCCTTCTATCTCTCCCGCGGTACCGATATGGGGATCGTGCTGATGTACGCGATTGTGGAGCTGCTGAACCTGGTGAAGTGCGTGATCGGCGCGGTGCTGGTCCGCAGACGCCGCTGGGTGGTGAACCTGGTTGGCAAAGCCTGAACCCCGCGCTCTTTTCACTCTTCACTCTTCACTTTTCACTATTTTCATACCTGCATCCTCCGCGTCATGTCCTTTTTCAGACGTTCCAGGATCCGCTTTTCGAGGCGGCTGATATAGCTTTGGGAGATCCCCAGCATATCGGCCACCTCTTTTTGCGTGTATTCCCGTCCCCGGGGCAGGCCGAAGCGCAGGGAGACGATCCTCTTTTCCCGCTCCGAAAGGCAGTTCAGCGCCTCCAAAAGCACCTGTTTGTCCGCGTCGTCCTCCAGGGGCCGGGACACCTCGTCCGCCTCCGTGCCCAAAATGTCCGAGAGCAGCAGCTCATTTCCGTCCCAGTCGGTGTTCAGCGGCTCGTCGAAGCTCACCTCGCTCCGCTGGGCGCTGATTTTCCGAAGGTGCATCAAAATCTCGTTTTCGATGCAGCGGGAAGCGTAGGTGGCCAGCTTGATATTCCTCCCGGGCTTAAAGGTGTTGATGGATTTGATGAGCCCGATGGTGCCGATGGAGATCAGATCCTCAATGTTGACGCCGGTGTTTTCAAAGCGCTTGGCGATGAACACCACCAGGCGCAGATTGTGCTCGATCAGGCGGCTGCGCGCCCTTTCGTCCCCCGCGCAGAGCGCGGCGATGCTCTGGTCCTCCTCTGCGCGGCTCAGGGGAGCCGGCAGCGTGTCGCTGCCGCCAATGTAATACACCTGGGACTGGAGCCCCAGAAGCTGCAGGATCCTGTCCTGCAGGCTTGGACCGTTTCCTTCGATTTGCATGGCTTCCTCCTGTCAAAGAATTGCCTCAAAGCCGTTTCCCCGCGCCTCCGGAGAAACGGCAACCATCAGCTCGGCGCCCTCCCTGCCGTCGATCCAGATCCGCTCCGGACGAAACACCGGCACCAGCCCGCTGCCGCCAAGACTGCGGAAGGGAATGAGCCGGAGCTTCCCCGCATACGCCGGAAGCTGCGACAGCGCCTCCACCAGGTCAATGGGCGTGAGCTCCTCCAGAAGGACGCTGTGCTCCAGAAAAATGGGACGCAGCGCCGCTGGGGAGACGATCAGCGCGCGCTCGCCGGTGTCCGGACAGCGAAGACTGTTCCCGCTGTCCACCAGGGCGGGAAAAACGGCCTCTCGCCCCTGAAAGATGAGCCTGATCTGCGCTTTCCGCTGTCCGTCCCAGCGCTCGCGGGTGCGGAAAAACAGCTTCAGCAGTGCGTAACAGCAGAAAAAGACGGCCAGAAGTTTCCGCAGAGAGAAGCACCGAAGCGCTCCCGGGCGGGGCATCAGCGCATAGAGCGCACCGCCGAAGAGCGCCGCGACGGCGAGCATGGTCAGCATACAGCGCAGGGGGCGGGCCTCTCCCCCAAAGGCAAGCAGACCCATGAGCAGAGCCGCCCCGAGCCGCCAGCAGGGGGCGGAGAGAAAGGCAAGAGCCGGCAGAACGGAAAGGGCGGCATAGACCGCGCCCAGGAGCGAGGCCAGAAGATACCGCATCCGTCTCAGCCGCAGAGAGCAGATCCTTCCGGCACTGAGACAGATCAGATAATCCGCCGAGAGATTGAGGAAAAAGAACAGATCCAGATAGAGCGATTTCATGGTCCCATTGTAACGCAGAGGGCAGGGGAGTTTTTGTCAATTGGGAATTGTCAAAAGGAGAAGGCTGTGGTAAAATTGCCTATAGCGATATGCGTACAGGAGGAGTTTGCAGCATGGAACCTATCTATCGGCGCGTTTTGATCAAAATCAGCGGGGAAGCCCTGGCCGGGGAAAAGAAGACCGGTTTCGACTTTCCCTTTGTTTCCCGGGTGTGCGAGACCGTCAAGCAGGCTGTGGAGAGCGGCGTGCAGGTCGGCATCGTGATCGGCGGCGGTAATTTCTGGCGCGGCGTCAAGGACGGCGGCGGCAAGGTGGAGCGGGTCAGCGCGGACCGGATGGGCATGCTGGCCACTGCCATGAACTGCCTGGCCGTGGCGGACGTGTTCCGGCAGATCGGCGCAGACGCACGGGTCATGACCGCCGTGGATATCCAAGGGGTGGGCGAGCGCTATGACACCCGCCGGGCCATCGAGTACCTGGAACAGGGAAAGATCGTGCTCTTCGGCTGCGGTACGGGCATGCCCTTCTTCTCCACCGACACCGCGGCGACCTTGCGTGCTGTGGAGATCCAGGCGGATGCTCTGCTGCTAGCCAAGAACATCGACGGCGTCTATTCCGACGATCCCAAGAAGAATCCGGATGCGGTGCGCTTTGACGCCATCAGCTATGATGAAGTGCTGGCAAGACGTCTGGCTGTGATGGATTCCACCGCAACCAGCATGGCCATGGACAACGCGCTGCCGGTGGTGGTTTTCGCCCTGGCGGAGCCGGAGAACATCCTGCGCGTCCTGGCCGGCGAAAAGCTGGGCACTACAGTGGCTTGAAAGCAAAACGATTTGAAATACAACTGAGGAGGGAATATCATGTCTGATTACAAAGAATTTGAAAGCAAAATGAAGAAGACCTGCGAGGCTTTGACTTCCACGCTGGCCACCATTCGTGCCGGTCGGGCCAATGCCGCGGTTCTCGATCAGATCCAGGTGGACTACTACGGTGTCCCCACCCCCATCCAGCAGGTGGCTTCCATTGCCACGCCCGATCCCCGCTCCCTGCTGATCCAGCCCTGGGACAACAAGCTGCTGAAGGGCATCGAGAAGGCGATCCTGGCCTCGGAGCTGGGCATCAATCCCCAGAACGACGGCCGCTGCATCCGCCTGGTATTCCCCCCGCTCACCGAGGAGCGCCGCCGGGATCTGGTGAAGCAGACCAAGAAGTACGGCGAAGAGAGCAAGGTTGCCATCCGCAATATCCGCCGGGATGCCATTGAGAAATTCAAGAAGCAGCAGAAGGCTTCCGAAATCACCGAGGACGACTACAAAATCGCCGAAAAGGACATCCAGAAGCTCACCGACGACTTCATCAAGGAGATCGACAAGATCTCCGAGAAGAAGGAAAAAGAGCTGACCGAGATCTGATGGCGGCAGAGAAGAAAACCAATCAGCCGGGGGACATAGTCCCCCGGCATATTGCCATCATCCTGGATGGCAACGGCCGCTGGGCCAGACGCCGCGGCCTTCCCCGGACCGCGGGTCATGCGGCGGGCTCGGAGAACTTCCGGAAGATCGCCACCTACTGCAAGGATATTGGGGTGGAGTATCTGACGGTGTACGCCTTCTCCACAGAGAACTGGAAGCGGCCGGAGGATGAGGTCAGGACCATCATGCGTCTGCTGCGCCGCTATCTGAACGAGGCCATCGACACCATGGAGCGGGACAAGATCCGCATGAAGATCTTCGGCGACGTGGCTGGCCTGCCCCAGGAGCTGCAGGAGCTGGTGCGGAAGACCGACGAGATCTCCAAACGCTACCAGGGCTTTCAGGCCAACATCTGCCTGAACTACGGCGGAAGGGACGAGATCGTACACGCGGCGAGGCGCTACGCTGAGGACTATGCCGCAGGCAGGACTCAGGGGGAGCTCAGCGAGGAGCAGTTCGGAGGCTACCTCTATTCGGCCGGCATCCCCGATCCGGACCTGCTGATCCGCCCCGGCGGAGAGCAGCGGATCTCCAACTTCCTGCTGTGGCAGTGCGCCTATGCGGAGTTTTATTTCAGCGACGTGCTGTGGCCGGACTTCGGCACCGACGAGCTGGACAAGGCCATCGCGGCCTTCCGGCAGCGGGACCGGCGCTTTGGAAAAGTGAAGAGTGAATAGGGAAGAGTGAAGAGCGAACAGAACAATGCTCCGGGGATCCAATGCGGCTTCCCGTTATGCAGACGTGCATGCAGCGATGTTCTCAGCGCTCCGAACAGTCGCCGAAGCACATGGAAGAAGAAAAAACGGCTATGGGAAACATGGTTTCCCATAGCCGTTTTTCGGTATCGGGTTTAGTTTTGGGCAAAGTAGTGGTCCAGCGCGTATTGAAACTGCTCCTCGAAGCGCTCGACAGCGGTCTTGCCCTGCTCGGACCAGAACTCATACAGGTCGAAGGCGTGAAAGCAGCCGGGGAACACGTCCACCTCGGCCTCCACCCCTGCGTCCCGCAAATGCTGCACAAAGTCCAGCGTCTCGCAGTAGAAGGGCTCGGCGTCCCCCACAAAGGTATAGGCGGGGGGAAGATTGGAAAAATCCGTCTGGCGTGCCGGTGCGGCGTAGGCCGGCGGCTCCGCTCCCTGCAGATCCCGCAGATAGAGCTGCCAGCCCCGGTGATTGCGGCGGGTGTTCCAGACCGGGGCGTGATTATCCTTCGAGGAGGGCGTGTCCCGGTCGTCCAGCATGGGGTAGAGCGGCATCTGATAGGCGATGTTGACCTCTCCCTTGTCCCGGGCCAGCATGCAAAGGGCTGCGGTGAGTCCGCCGCCTGCGCTCTCTCCGCCCACCATGAGCTGATCCCGGCGGATGCCCAGGTCCTCCGTGTGGTCCCGCAGCCAGAGAAGACTGGCGTAGCAGTCCTCCAGGGCGGCAGGGTAGGGGGCCTCGTGGCTGAGCCGGTAGTCCGGCGCCAGCACCACGGCACCGAATTTGCGCACCAGGGAGATAGCGCGGGAGAAATAAGCCATCTCGGGCATGCCCATGGAGTAGCCTCCGCCGTGGATCCAGAGGACGCCGGGACGCCCCTGCGCGCTCGACTCTCCCTCCGGCCGGATCAGCAGCGCACGGAGAAAGCCGCCGGGACCGGGAATGTATACGGTATCTGTTTTGCTGTTCATCGAATTCGCCTCTTTCCGCAAAGAGTATAGCACAGCCTGCGCACAAACCGCAAGGCGGCTTCCGTTGACTTTCCGCGGACATGGTGCTACCATAAAAACAAAGAACCCAAGTAATGCTGAAAGAAAAGAGGTGCCCGCATGAAAAGCAAAAGAAGCATCGCCCTGCTGCTTGCGCTGCTGATGCTCTGCTCGTTCCTTACCGCCTGTACGGATACCCCGGCTCCCAAGAAGGCGCCGGCCCCGACAGAAGAAGCGGAACCGGCGGAAGAGACGGCCGGCGCGGAAGAAGCGGCCCCGGAGGAGCCTGCCCCCGAGGCGGGAGCGGAAGAGGAATTCTTCCTGGAGAAAGAAGAGGGCTGCCGGCAGCTGACCCTCTATTGGAAGCACCCGGACGCGGATTACAGCAAGTGCGACGTCTGGCTCTGGTTCCCCGGAAAGGACGGGCACGGAGAGCTCTTCCATCCCTGCGCCTACGGCGTGAAATGCATGGTGAACGTGCCGGAGGACGTGGAGGAGGTGGGCTTTATCGTGCGGCGCGATTGCTCGAAGCCCGGCGGCTCCTCCTGGGGAGATGCCACCAAGGATTATGAGAACGACCGCTTTGTCCAGCTGACCGGGGCGGACACCGTCATCTATCTGCAGCCCGGCGACGGCATGCAGTATCTCAGCGACGACAGCGGCGTTACCCTGAAGCCGATCCGGGTCTTTACCCTGGCGGGCATCATTTCCCCCACCCAGATCCGCTATACGATCAGCCCCTCCACCAAAATCGAGAGCCTCAGCCAGGTCCACGTGCGGCAGGACGGGCGGGAGCTGGAGCTGGAGGAGCTCTCCAGCCTGAATAACACCGTGGTCACCGGCGTCATCACCGTCAAGGAGGAACTGGACGTGTCCAAGGCCTATACCGTGGAGATCGAGGGTTACGGCGAGATCGCCGCCATGCCCACAGATATGTTTGACTCTCCCGAATTCGTGGAAAACTACTGCTACGACGGGGACGATCTGGGAGCGGTGATCCAGGGAGAGCAGACGGTTTTCAAGCTCTGGGCGCCTACGGCCTCGGATGTGAAGCTGAACCTCTTTGAAGAGGGGGACGGGGGAGAGCCCTTCGCGGTGCTGGACATGGAAAAGGGCGAAAAGGGCGTCTGGAGTCTGACGGCTCCCTGCGGCCACGGCACCTATTATACCTACTCCGTCACCACCGCAATCGGCACCCAGGAGGCGGTGGACCCCTACGCCAGGACTGTGGGCGTAAACGGCGATCGGGGCATGGTGGTGGACCTCAGAAGCACCGACCCGGAGGGCTTCCGGGAGAGCGGCTGGTACGAGGATCTGGACTGCTACGGGGACGCTGTGATCTGGGAGGTCCATGTGCGGGACTTCTCCAACCGGATCGCGGAAAGCAAGTACCCCGGCAAGTACCTGGCCTTTACGGAGACGGGCCTCACCAACAGCGCCGGACTTCCCGTGGGGCTGGACTATCTCAAGTGGCTGGGCGTGACCCATGTGCATCTGCAGCCGGTCTACGACTACGCCACCGTGGATGAGAGCAGCAGCGAACCGCAGTTCAACTGGGGCTATGATCCCAAGAACTACAACGCCCCCGAGGGCAGCTATTCCACCGATCCCTTCCACGGCGAGGTGCGGGTCAATGAGTTCAAGCAGATGGTGCAGGCCCTCCACGAAAACGGCTTTGCCGTGGTGATGGACATGGTCTATAACCACACCTACTCCCTGGACTCCAATCTGAACCGGATCGTACCCTATTACTATTACCGCTTCGCCTCTGACGGCAGCCCCGCCAACGGCAGCGGCTGCGGCAACGAGACAGCCTCCAACCGCCTGATGTTCCGCAAGTATATGGTGGACAGCGTCCGCTACTGGGCGGAGGAGTACAGGATCGACGGCTTCCGTTTTGACCTGATGGCCCTGCACGACGTGGAGACCATGCAGGAGATCGAAAAAGCCGTCCACGAGATCAATCCCAAGGCGATCCTCTACGGCGAGGGCTGGACCGGCGGCACCACGCCCCTGCGGGACAATGTCCAGGCCAGCCAGAAAAATATCGCTCAGATCACAGCCAGCGGCCAGGGCATCGGCGCCGTCGCCGTGTTCAACGACGCCATCCGAGACGGTCTGAAGGGCAGCGTGTTCGATGAAAAGGACAGCGGCTACGCAAACGGCAGCCCCAGCAAGGCCAACGCCCAGAAGGTGGCCTTCGGTATCCAGGGCGGCGTGCGCGGCACGGCCGCCAGTTGGGGCGTGGAGAATGCCATGGTCATCAACTATACCTCCTGCCACGACAATCTGACCCTTTGGGATAAGCTGAAAGCCGCAAGCCCCGACGCAACCGAGGAGGAACTGCTGCAGATGAACCGCCTCTGCGCCGAGATCGTGCTGCTCTCCAAAGGCACGCCCTTCTTCCTGGCGGGAGAGGAGATGCTGCGCACCAAGGGCGGCGATCATAACAGCTACATGTCCTCCGACGAGGTGAACAACCTGGATTGGGAGGCTCTGACCCCGGAGAGCGACGCGTGGGAGATGGCGAACTTCTATCGGGAGCTGATCGCCATGCGGCGGAGCAACGAGTTCTTCACCAAAGGCGAGGTCACGGCGGAGCTCGACCCGGACAATCGGATCCATGTGAAATGGACGGTGGACGGCGAGTTGGTGGCCTGGGCCGACATCAATCCCACGGACAAAGAGGTGGTATTTGAGCCGACGCCGTATGACGAGGATTGCGAGGTACTGCTGGGCGAGAACATTTGGACCGCAGGACCCTGCAGCGTCCTGATCGTGAAGGTCAAAAAGTAAGAAAGAAGTCCTCTTTCATGGCCCCCGCGGATGGAAGTCCGCGGGGGCTTTTCCGTGGGGGCGAGGGCGTGTGCGGATTCGCCGTTCATGGGTGCCTTAAAGCGAAATGGCTGTGCCGGGCGGGGACAAGCCGCCGCCCCTACGGAGTGGACGGAGGTTTCCGCGTAGGGCCCGTTCACAAAGGCCCCGCTTCTTTGCGTGGGTACGGGTCCAAGCTGGCCCTTCGGCGGAGATGAGCAAAGCGCTCGGAAAAGAATGGGCGGAAAGATGACCAAAAATGTGAAAGAATCTTTGTGCAAGCTCACGAATCGAGCGGCAAAGCGCTGGCCTGAATTGACAATTTCGCTTCAAAAAACTATACTAAGCGCTGGCAAATGATGTTCCTACTCCGCGAACTTCGTTTCGTCGGGAGTATCAACATAAAAAATCAAAAAAAGGAGAACCAACATGAAAAAGCTGCTTGCCCTTCTGCTTGCTCTGGCCATGATCTTCGCCCTGGCCGCCTGCGGCGAAGCCAAGACCGAGGCCCCCAAGACGGAGGAACCCGCCGCCGAGGCCCCTGCCGAGGAAGCGAAGGAAGAGACCCCCGCCGCCGAAGAGCCCGCCGCTGAGGCTCCTGCCGAAGAGGCCAAGGATTACTCCGGCTACACCATCCGCATCTACTCCAACTCCAACTCCACCGAGCGTGTGGACTGGCTGATCGCCGCCGCTGCTGACGCCGGCTTCACCATCAGCCTGGACACCAACGAAGTCTACTCCGGCGACGCCGCCGCCATCCAGGCCGCCAACGAGAACAAGGACGGCGACCTGATCTTCGGCCTGAACGAGACCCGCTGGGGCCAGCTGGTCAGCGGCCAGTACGAGAACCTGTCCGTCATGGACTGGACTCCCTCCTGGGCTGACGAAGTGGGCGCCTTCAAGTATGACGGCAAGGCCTACGGCATCGTGATCCAGAACGTGCTGATGCTCTACCGTACCGACGAGTTCGGCACCAACGGTGAAGAGCTGCACTTCGATCACTGGGCTGACGTGGTCAATTCCGGCTACACCTGGTATCGCCAGAACAAGGTCGGCGGCACCACCAACGCCAACATCAACTCCGCCATGCTCTATCCCTTTGTGGATCCCGCTTCTCCTGCCGGCGGCATCTCCGTTGACGGCTGGAAGACCCTGTGGAAGTTCTGCGCTGACGGCAAGTTCGGCGGCGACGAGTGGAAGTACGGCATCGAGCCTCTGAACCGCGGCGACGTGCAGGTCACCGAGTTCTACTCCTCCTCCCTCTACGGCTCCATCGATACCGCTGCCGACAGCAGCGAGCATCCTCTGAAGGGCACCCTGAACCCGGAGAACTGGGCTCTGGCCGACATCAAGGACGGCACCTACTACATTGCCGAGTACCTGGGCATCCTCGACCGCGCTGACCGCAGCGAGGAAGAGACCGAGGCCGTCAAGGCCTTTGCCGAGTGGTTCGGCTCTGCCGCCGTGCAGGCCCAGTGGGGCGAAGAATTCGACTCCTTCCCCTGCAACACCGTTGCTGCCGCCGAGCTCTATCCCGACGGCATCCCCGCTATTTACCAGATCCCCAACTTCGCCCTGAACGAAGTGGAGGGCGGCATGACCTATGCCGAGTATGTTGCCGCTCACAGCGCCGAGTGGACCAACATCCTCACCAACCTTGGCTTCTACTGGAAGGACGCCGCTGACGCCCCCGCCGAGCCCGACTGGGACAACCTGGATTGGGCGACCCTGACCCAGAAGGCCGAGTAAGCAAAGCCCGAATTCTATATGGCGAGCCGGATCTCTCCGGCTCGCCATACCTGTATCATCCATGCGCATCCGGAAGCGCCTCCGGCGTGAAGACGTTTCCGGATGTCCATTTATGAGAGAAAAGAGAAGCGCTGAAAAGGAGTAATGCCTTATGATCCAACTGAAAGACATCGTGGTCAAGTTCGGGGATTTCACCGCCCTGCACAACATCAACGTACATGTGAAGGAAGGGGAGTTTTTCACCTTTCTGGGACCCTCCGGCTGCGGCAAGACCACCACGCTGCGCACCATCACCGGCTTCATCGAGCCCGTCTCCGGCACGGTGACCATGAAGGGGCGGGACATCACCCATGTACCCATCGAGAAGCGGGAGATCGGCATCGTCTTCCAGAGTTACGCGCTGTTTCCTACCATGACGGTGTATGACAACATCGCCTTCGGCCTCAAGGTAAAGAAGATGAAAAAGCCGGAGATCGACAAGAAGGTGCGGGAGATCGCCCGGAAGGTGGATCTCAGCGACGAGCAGCTGCAGAAGGCCGTGTCCCAGCTCTCCGGCGGCCAGCAGCAGCGCGTGGCCATCGCCCGCGCCCTGGTGACGGAGCCCGCCATCATCTGCATGGACGAGCCCCTGTCGAACCTGGACGCCAAGCTCCGGGTCCAGCTGAGAAACGAGCTGAAAAAGATGCAGAAAGACTTCGGCATCACCACCATCTACGTCACCCACGACCAGGAGGAGGCCCTGACCCTGTCCGACCGGATCGCCGTGTTCAACAAGGGCTATATCGAGCAGATCGGCACCCCCAACGAGGTCTACAACTTCTCCAAAACCGAGTTCGTGTGCAACTTCCTGGGGGATATCAACCGCCTCTCCGATGAGCTGTCGGAGAAGCTGGCTGCCGTTGCGCCCCAGATCAGCCCCAAGAAGCACAACTACATCCGCCTAGAGCGGATCCAGGTGGGCGTGCAGCCCAAGGAGGGGCAGCTTGCCCTCCGCGGCCGTGTGCTCACCCGGGAGTTTTACGGCATGTACATCAAGTATCTCATCGACGTGGGCAGCCAGACCCTGAAGGTCATCGAGAAGAACGGCGGACCCGCCGGCGGCAAGCTGCCCAACGACATCGACGTGGTGATCGATCCCGGCGACGTGATGGCCTATGAGCCGGGTGAGGAAGCAGAGGTGGCGCAATGAACAGCAGCCTTGACAGAAAGCTTCGGCCGGAGATGCTGCTGCAGGTGTTCGGCATCGCATTCTTCGCCTATCTGTTCTTCGGCTTCATGCTGCTGCCCTGCCTGAACACCCTCACCAGTATTTTCCGCACCAAGAACGCGGCAGGGGAGACGGATCCCTTCGCGGTCATCCGCTTCTTCCTGGCGGGCACCATGAAGCGCTACGTCTGGAACTCCCTGAAGCTTGCCGTTTACCTGGTGGTCACGGTGAACGTGGTGGGCATTTCCCTGGTGCTGCTCACCGAGTATTTTGACATCAAGGGCGCCAGGATCCTGCGCATGGGCTACATGACCACCATGATCTACTCCGGCGTGGCCCTGGTCACCGGCTACATGTTCCTCTATGCCAGCGACGGCATGCTCACCAGCCTGATGAAGAACGCCTTTCCGGACTTCAATCCCAACTGGTTTTCCGGCTTCAACGCGGTGCTCTTCACCATGACCTTCGCCTGTACCTCCAACCATATGCTCTTTTTGCGCAACGCCATCCGCGGCATCGACTACAACACCGTGGAGGCGGCCCGGAACATGGGCGCCAAGCCCTTCAAGGTCCTGCTGAAAGTGGTGCTGCCCTCCCTGCTGCCCACCCTCTTCTCCCTCACGGTCATGACCTTCATCACGGGCCTCTGCGCCATGTCCGCGCCGACCCTGCTTGGCTATGACTCCATCAACCCCGAGATCGTGCGCCTGGCCGGCTCTTCCACCGCGGACGAGGCCTTCCCCCAGGCCCGCGCCGCCCTGCTGAGCATCATCCTGGCCACCTTCACCATTGTGCTGCTGACGGTGCTCTCCGCCTACGAGCGCAGGGGACATTACCTCTCTGTCTCCAAAACCAAGGCAAAGCTCCAGAAGCAGAAGATTACCAACCCCTTCTGGAACGTCATCGCCCACATCTATGCCTATATCCTCTTCATCATCTACATGACCCCGGTGGTCATGATCATCATCTTCTCCTTCCAGAACTACAGTGCCATCAAGGGCAAGCGCCTGGATCTGAACGGATGGACGATCATCAACTTCATCGGCAAGCAGGACTATACCTATACCAATGACCGCGGCCGGGAGAAGACGGTGGTGGGCGCCATTTCCGGCGTGTTCTCCAATGACAAGACCCTGGGCGGCATCAAGCTCAGCTTCCTCATGTCCGCCATCGCGGCGGCCCTGGCCTGCGTGATCGTGGTGGTGGCCTGCAACTATATCTTCAACAAGAAAAAGAGCAAGCTCTCCGGCATCGTGCTGGAGTACTCCCTGCTCTTCCCCTGGCTGCTGCCCACCATCCTGATCTGCTACTCCTACCGGACCTACTTCAACTCCAACAGCGTCTGGTATGTGGGCAACAACAACCTCTATTCCAAAGAGAACGTACGCTTCCTGATCATCATGGCCTATACGGTGACGAAGCTGCCCTTCTCCCTGCGCATGATCAAGGCCAGCTTCTACGCCATCGACGATGAGCTGCAGGACGCCGCCCGGAACCTGGGCTCCAGCGGGCTGCGCACCTTCCTGAAGGTGAAGCTGCCCATCATCCTGCCCTCGGTCCTGGCGGTCTTTGCCCTGAACTTCAACGCCCTCTTCACGGAATACGACATGTCCGCCACCTTCCAGAGCCCCCAGGGCATCACCTATGCCATGGTCATTCAGGGCATGCTGGCGGACGCCACTCGCGGCGCCAACATGAACGCCCTGGGCCGCCGCTGCGCCTCCACAGTGTTCATCATGGTGGTCTCCGGCATCGTGCTGTACCTGGTGTACGGCGTGGGCTCAAGAGATCTGGGCGAGCGGCTGGAGATCCGGAAGAGACGGCGTGAGCGCTGGGAAAAGCTCTTCGGCAGGAAGGAAAAGAAGGAAGCGAAAAAGGAAACGGTATGATTCGAAACGTGGTATTTGATATGGGCGGCGTCCTCATCGCCTGGGACCCCGCCCGCATCGTGGCCCGGCTGGGGCTGAGCGGGGAAGACGCACAGCTCCTCCTCCGGGAGGTCTTCCAAAGCGTGGAGTGGGTGTCCCTGGACCGGGGCAGCCTTTCCGAGCAGGCGGCGCTGGAGCGTTTTTATTCCCGCCTGCCCCAGCGGCTTCACGCCGCTGCGGTCCGCTGCGTCTTCTGGTGGAAGGACGAGCTCTGGCCCGTCCCCGGCATGGCGGAGCTGATCGAAGAACTGGATTCCCTCGGCTATGGGATCTACCTGCTCTCCAACGCCACCTCCGCCATCAACGGCTATTTCCGCCGCATCCCGGGCTCGGAGCATTTCCGGGGCATGCTGGTTTCCGCCGACTGGAAGCTCCTGAAGCCCCAGCACGAGATCTATGAAACCTTCCTTTCCGAGCAGAAGCTGGAGCCCTCGGAGTGCCTTTTCCTGGACGATTATCCCCCCAACATCGAGGGTGCCCAGCGCTGCGGCATGCAGGGTCTGGTGTTCTATCAGGACATGGAGCGCCTGCGCCGGGAGCTGCGGAACCTGGGCGTCAAGGTGAAGGAGATCAAAGCATGAAGCGAAGTCAGATCAACGCCGCCCTCCGGGAGATGGAGGCCATGATCCGGGAATACCGGATCGCCCTGCCGCCCTTCTGCGATTTCACCCCGGAGCAGTGGCAGAGCCTGGGTCATGAGTATGACGAGATCCGGGACTGCATGCTGGGCTGGGACATCACGGACTATGGTCAGGGGGATTTTGACCGCATCGGCTTTTCCCTCATCACCATCCGAAACGGCAACCGCGCCATGCCGGAGAAATACCCCAAGGTCTACGCGGAAAAGCTCCTCTACCTGAAGGAGGGGCAGTATTCGCCCATGCATTTCCACTGGTTCAAGACCGAGGACATCATCAACCGGGCCGGGGGAAACGTGCTGATCCGGGTCTACAATTCCCTCCCCGATGAGGAGATCGACCGGGAAAGCCCCGTCACCGTGAAGTGCGACGGGCGCTGCTTCACCGTCCCGGCCGGGACCCAGGTGCGGCTTTGCCCCGGCGAGAGCATCCACATCTATCAGGGCCTCTACCACGATTTCGAGGTGGAGCCCGGCACCGGGCCGGTGCTGCTCGGCGAGGTGAGCCAGTGCAACGACGACAAGACCGACAACCGCTTCAATCCGCCCATGGGCCGTTTCCCCCAAATCGAGGAGGACGAGCCGCCCTACCGCCTCCTCTGCGGGGAATATCCTCCGGCGAGGGACTGAAACCGGTACCCGATGGATGTCCCGGTTCCTCTCCGGCGGAAATTGCGCCATGCTTCGCTTCGCCGGTCCAGGCTACGGATTGCCTCGCCTCCGTGAAGCGTCACAAAAGCCCGCTGCTTCCTCTTCCTTCCAAGCAGACGCTTTGCAGGGGGCTGAGTATGACCATAACTGTCCGTGCTGCTCTGCGGGATTTGCTTTGCCTCACACAATTCTGCCTCGGAAATCATGTTCGACCTTTCTGTTGAGTATCCGTGCGCAGTGGATTTCAAGGGTTTGCATCATCCCGAAACGGGAGTGGATATCTACCCGTTTCCGGGATGATTTCTTGCTGCTTTTGTTGACTTGTTTCTCGCACAGCGGTTAGCAGGATGAAAAAATTGCGCATAAATGAAAGTTTGCCATTGACGAATGCGATGATTTCCGATAGAATGATATCCGTATGATAGCAGTGACAGTATGATCTGCCACGATCAGGAAGCGGGGATCGCGGCTGCTTATGTCATGCGCCCCCTGCCTGATTTTGACTGAAAGGAGAGCAGCATGAAAGCTATAAGGCGTTTTCTTTCCCTGACAATGGTTTGCCTGCTCCTTTGCGGACTTCTTCCGGGCTTCGCCCTGGCAGAGGACACTGCCGAGACCGGTAAAATCGTTCTGGGCGGAGATACCGCCGGCCAGCCCGGCGATACGGTGAAGGTGGAAGTAAAGGTCGAGGAGTGCCCGGGGATTATGGGCATGAAGTTCAGCCCCCTGTATGACGCCGCAGTTTTGAAGCTGACGAATACGGAAGTTTCCGTCGGCGCCCCCTGGGACAAAACAGTTGTGCAGGAAACCGGCGTGGTGCTGCTTGATACCGGCGCGGATGCCGCGCTTTCCGGGGTGATCGCCACCTATACCTTCCAGATCCTCGAAACGGCTGCTGCCGGGGAAACCCAGGTGAATCTGGAGGTCTCGGCCGGCTCCGGCAACGGGGACGCGGATGAACAGCGGGTCAATTTCAATGTGACCGCCGCCACCATTACGGTCGCGGGCTCCGGCCCTGTCGAAAATGCCTCGAACATCACATCCTGCAGCACGAACTTTGAAGGAAAGCTGCAGCTGAACGTGTACATCGTGCTCAGCGAAGAAATCGCGGCGGATCCCGGCGCGTATGTGAGCGCGACCTTCAGCGGCGAAACGACAAAGCACAGC
>JAFSMZ010000067.1:0-12771 GCA_017447685.1 Oscillospiraceae bacterium | reverse complement strand
CCTTTTCCGCCCATCCATCACAGAAAAATCCGGGAATACAGCAAGTATTCCCGGATTTTTCTATATCGTCTGGACGAAAAATGCCTCGCGCAAAACTGCGCAGCACCGCAAACAGAGAGATTTTTGTGTCAGGCGAGGCGCATGGCGCAGGAATACTGGATATGTATTCCGAGCGCAGGCAACGATGCCTGGCACGAAAAGGTCCTGTTTGCGGCTGCCGTATCCCTAACTTGCACGCCCTAAAGATCGATCCTTGTCCGGCGGTTTTCCCGTCCTGCCGGTGAGCGCTCAGTCCAGCTGCGGCAGGTACCAGTCCTCATAGTGCTGGGGCATCATGTCCTCATAGAGCATATCGCCGGTATCCGCCTCCCGCACGTCGTCCCAGCGCATGCCCCAGGGACGCAGGATGTAGTAGACCAGCACGGAATCGTCGCTGTTCTCGGCGTCGGAATAGGTAAAGCTGAAGGAAATGGTGTGCTCCAGGCGGCTCTCCGGCCCCTCGCCGGGATCGCAGGACCAGGTGTTGCTGCCGTAGGCGATGTCGATGAAGCTGCCGTAACGGCAAAGCATCTTCCCGTGCTCCGTGAGCCCCTGGGTAAAGCGCACGTCCGCCGTGAGCTCCGGCTCGTCGAGACTTGTGATGTCAAAGATCTGGATGCTTCCCTCGCTCCCGTCCACGTCGATCTGGGCCACTACGTCCCAGCTGGTGTCCTGCTGGGGGAGAAAGCGGCCGCGGGCCTGGGTGAATACGGCCCAGCCGTACCACTTGCCGCCCCACCAGGCGCTGTAGTCCTGAGCGGGCTCCAGAACCGGCTCGATGGAGGGCGTTTCCGCTGTCGCATCTTCCAGCGCGGCGTCGCTCTCCGGCACGGGCGACTCTGCTGGAAATTCCACGGTGACCGAAGGTTCCGCCACGGCAGATTCCCGGGCGGGCGGCTCCGCGGCGCTGCCGCAGGCGCAAAGACCGAAAACCAGGCAAAGGACCAGCAGAACAACAAGCCTTTTCATAGCGATTCCCCTCTCCGACAGGTGGTCGTACACGGTTTTTCTCTTTTTTCTCCACTATAGCATGCCGAAGAGCCTTTGTCCATTGTCAAAAAGCCGCGAACTGGGGCTTGCATTTTTCCCCGGTTTCTTTTATAACCAAAGGGAGAGAATAAAACAGGGGAGGACAAGCGGATGCGGCAGAAACAGAAAGAGAAGAGAAAGAGCGGCTTTCGCCGGGTGATGGAAGGCCTTGGGGCTTTTCTGGGCCTTCTGCTCTCCCTGGCGATCCTTTGGGCGGTGGGAAGGCAGGCCATGGCCTATTTTGCCCTTCATCCCGCGTCCGGGGCGACGGCAGCCCCGACGGAGGCTCCCGTGACCGCAAGCGCCGTGCCCACAGAGGCGCCCACTCCAGCGCCGACCCCGGAACCCACGCCGGAGCCCACCCCCGAGCCGACCCCGGAACCCACGCCGGAGCCCACCCCCGAGCCGGTGCACTATATCATCCCCGAGGATGCCAACGCCGGTCCCGCGCCGGATGAGCGATGCTATGGCACCATCAGCATGGACGAGCCGGAAAAGCTCCTGGAGGTCATTCAGGACGCCCGGGACCGGGGCCTTTTGGGACCGGACGAGGACGTGGCCTTCGATCCCTCCGTGGAATTCTATCGCGGCGTCTACAGCCGGGACATCGAATACTATCTGGACGACAGCATCCTGGTCCTGCTCTGGAAGGAGAACATGGACGGCATGTGCTGCACCTTCACCGAGGTAAAGGTGGCCGATCCTTCCCAGTTCCGCCGGAAGCTGGCGGACGACACCTTTGATTCCGGCAGCCAGTACTTTGCCACCCAGCTGGCGGAGCAGACCAGGGCCGTGGTGGCCATGAACGCGGACTACTACCGCTTCCGGGACATGGGCATCGTGGCCTGGAACCGGGAGCTCTATCGTTTCAATCCGGCCTATTATACCGGCCCCTATTCTCTCTATAACTGTGTGGATACCCTGTTTGTGAATTCCAGCGGCGATTTCCTCTACAAGCGTCTTGGCGAGGTGGAGACCCAGGAGTCCATCCGTACCTTCATGGAGGACAACGACATCCTCTTTTCCGTTGCCTTCGGCCCCGTGATCATTGAGGACTGGACGCCTCTGGAGGTCACCTGGTATCCGGTGGGCGAGGTGACCATGGGCTATTCCCGGGCCGGCATCGGCCAGATGGGGCCCTGCCACTATCTGTACATGTCGCTCAACCACGGGGACCAGGAGGCTCGCTGGACGGTGAGCGAGTTTGCCAGACACTTTGCCCAAAAGCCCGTCATGACCGCTTATTGTCTGGACGGCGGCCAGACCGAGGAGGTCGTCTTCCGCGGCCAGGCCTATAACTACATGGACTTCGGCCAGGAGCGCGTGGTCAGCGATATCCTCTACTTCGTCACCGCCATCCCCGAGGACGCCAGACCCTGAGACGGAATCAAAACGAAAAAAGCCAGCCTTTCATTTGAAAGGCTGGCTTTTTTCAGGTGTGATCGTCCGGCAGAAACTCAGGCCGGGGGATCGGGCACTTCGCCCTCGATGCAGGTGCCGCGGGGGCTGGTGTCCACGGCAATGTAGCCATCGTTGTCCCGCGCCTCCTGACGCAGCAGGACAATCATGGTCAGGTTGTCGAGGGGCGCCTCGGCTTCCGGGTACAGAGGTTCTTTCCCCTCGAATACCCCGCCGGGGACCGTGGCGCTGTAGTTGGAGGTGCAGACCCGGTAGAGCTTCGTCGTGTCGTGGATGTCGACCTCCGTCCCGTCCGAGAGAGTGATGCTGACGACCTCAATGTCCGGCTTGTCCTTGGTGCCGTGGTTGATGTAGGTGTAGGTCAGCCCGCTCATCTGATCGCCGAAATTGCTTTGGAGAAAGCCGTTTTCGATCTGTTTGGCAAGCTCCTCACCGGTGAGATCAAAGATCAGCCAGAAGTTGTTGAAGGGAGCGATGGCGTAAACATCCCCTACCGTGAGGACGCGCTGGGTCTCGCCCTTGGGAATGGTGATGTTGGCGCGGAAGCCGCCCCGGTTGTAAAACGCCGCTACGACCCCGTCGGAGGCGGTGGCCCGCAGCATCAGGCCGGTGAACCAGTTGCCGCCGCTGGTCTCGTGGGCGCCGACATAGCCTTTCTTTTCCAGGGGGCTGTCGATGTAGCCCAGCACCTCCTGCATCTCGTCGCTGATCTCATCCCAGGCCCGGTGGGAGATGGTCAGCACAGTGCCGTCCAGATGGTCGGCGTTCTCCGGCGTGTCGAAAAGCGCGCTCTTGTCCTCGGTGATGGAGGTGTAGAGGGGCTCCTCGATCCGCACGGTCCCGTCCTCATTGACCACAATGATGGCAGAAGCGTAGCCCTGAGCGTAGCAGTCGCTCTGGATGTAGGGCACGCCGCTCTCCGCCACGCCGTAGATCCCGTCATGCTTGTGGCCTCCGGTGACCAGATCCACGTCCTCCGGACTTAGGGCCTCCGCAACCTCCACAGGCATGGCATGGGCCATGACGATGGTCACGTCCGGCGACTCCGCGGCGTTGATCTCCTTCACCCGGGCAGAGAGGGCGGCAAGATCCTCCTCGATGACATAGGGGGAGATTTTTTCGTACATGATGGAACCGGAATAATCGGGGATATACCCGATCAGCGCAACACGCAGCCCGGCTTTCTCCACGATCACATAGTCTTTCGTAAAAGGCACGCGCTGGTGCGTGTCGGCAAAATAGAGATTGGAGGCCAATACGGGGATCTCCGGGTCGCCGGAGAAATCGCCGATCTGATAGGCAGGAAGCGTGCCGTCGGCGTCGGCGCAGTATTCGCTCACTCCCCAGTCAAACTCGTGGTTGCCCAACGCCACGGCGTCATAGTCCATGGCGTCCAGCGCGGCGATCACGGCCGCGCCCATGGTCAGATTCGAGACGGGCATCCCCTGATAGATGTCGCCGCCGTCGACCAGGAGCACGTCGTCGTATTTCCCGCTTGCACGGGCGTCGTTCACGACCTGGGCGATATAGGCAAGCCGATACTGAAACTTCTCTTCTTCTCCGCCGGAGGTATCCAACAGATAGCCGTGGATATCGCTGGTCTCAAATATACGGATGGTCCGCTGGGATCCGGCAGCCGGCGCGGCGCTCCCGTCAGGCGCGGGGGAAGCTTCGGCGGTGGGCACCTGGTCGGCGGCGGGGGCCGCGGAGGGAGCCGGCGCAAAGGCGGGAGGCTCTACGGCCTGTCCGCAGGCGCCGAGGCACAGCAGCATCACGGCCAGCAGAAGACAGAGCAGTCGTTTTCCGTTCATACGATTTCCTCCTTTTCAATTCAAAGGGATGGGATTGTTCCCGGTTCATTATATCGGCAGAAGGGACAGATTGCAAGCGGTTTCCCGGGAAGCGGGAGTGCTGCAGCGGAGTAGGCGCGTAATAAACAGCGCTGAGCAACAAATGATCCGTCCAATGCTTTAAGTCCAAAAGGCTGGTAAATACTATGAGGCATATGGTTTTCAGGCAAAAGAAGTTGATGCGGAAATAGACAGGCAATTGCTTTCACAAGAAAGAAGCAGGGGCAGAAGAGGATCACCGCTGTTCGCGTCGGATGCAGCAAATATCGGAGTGCCGGGGATGAGGATCCGGAACAGAAGAAAAACATGCCTCCGAACAGCTGTCAGCCGGTCGGAGGCATGTTTTCTGAAAATGCCACATTCATGCTCAAAAAGTATATAATAGCCGCCTTTGTCCTGGCTTTGGGAAGCACCGAATCGTCTGGCAAGAGCGAATGGAAGAAAAATGGATCGGCGTTTCCCCGCGCTTTGGGGCACACCGGCAAAAGCAAGTCCTTTTTTCCGGCGGGGAAGGAGGCGCAAGAGGCGGCAGGGCCGTTTTGCGCATGCCCGCGAAAAGCGAGAACGGAGCGGCAGACCGATCAGGCGCTCGGCGCGGACTCCGCGCCGGGTCAGCGCTCAGGGCTTCTCGCCCTTTGCGCCCGGTTTGGCTGCTCTCCTGCCTGCGCGGGGAAAGAGCTGCGGCGTCAGCAGGATGGGGACCAGGACGGTCCCGAAAAGAATGTATCCGTAGGTGAACACCGTTGCCAGATCCAGGCCTTTCCGTGTGAGGAGATAGATCCCGCGGTCCAGGCACAGGAATGCGATCGCCAGGAACATCGGGTTCTTCCGGAAGAACTGCACCAGGATCTTGAAGCCATCCCGCAGGGAGTAGTTCAGCTGGTCCACATTGGTAGAGGGGAAGGAGCGGCGGATCTTCTTGATCTTATTGGCCAGGAACCTGCAGGCGCCGATGAAGATGGAGTAGGAGTGACCCAGGAAGGACAGGGAGATCAGCAGACAGTGGACGATCCCCACATGCTCCTCCGGGTGAAGCCGCTTCAGCAGCAGACCCCTGAGCACCGGAGCCAGGACGAAGCAGGCCATACAAAGGAGGAAGCCGGCCCACAGCAGGTGGATGTTCCCGAAATAATTCTCGATCAGCACCGTGGGGATCAGCAGGGTCTGGTTGATGGCCGAGCAGAAGTACAGCAGCATGTAAAAGATGTCGCATGCACGCGCTTTTTTCGGCGAGATCGTCCCGTCGAAGACCATCTCGAACAGCCCATAGGCGTAACGCCGCTGCTTGTTGGTCTCCTCAGTGAAGGTACGGCTGGCGGACTCGGTGAACTCCAGGCCTCGCAGCTGGGCATATTTTCCATGGAAGCCCTTGCCGTAGAAACGGATAGCCATGTCGTAGTCCTCGGAGACGCGATCCTCGGACCAGAGCCCGGTCGCCTCCAGCATGCTCTTGCGCATGAACACATTGTGGCCGACAAGGGGAACAAAGAAGCCCTGGAGCGCCTTGCAGGGCCAGATGTTGTGGAACAGGTCATTGGTCTGGTGGCCGGTGGCGGAGCTGTAATAGTTCTCGTCCAGGTTGTCTGCTTTCGTGGCGCACTGCACATAGGCAAGCTCGCTGTCCGCAGTGAACTCGGGCATGACAGCCTCCACGATGTTCGGGTTGAGGCCGGAGTCCTTGTCCAGGAGCAGGATCCCCTCATGGATCGTGACCGGGCCTTCCGCGTATCCGCCGGCGAAGGCGCCGCCTGCCTGGAACATGCTGTCCGGCAGGGGCAGCCCGGTGGCGAAGCTGCTGAGCCGCAGGGTGTAGTTCAGGTTTGAGGCCTTCTTGAACAGGCCCGCCCGGTCCTGGGCAGGCCGGGCAACGAAGGAGACGCCGTGTTCCCGGTAGAAGCGGATGCGTTCCGCCGCCATCCGCTCCCGGGGACTGAGGGTATCGCCGGCCTCCCGCAGCGTGCGGAGGAGGCGACTCGCCCGCAGACCGGTGCAGCTGCCGCCCAGCAGGGGAGCCAGGCCGTCATCCGAGACCACCACGTTGGCTTCCTTGCCGCTGAAGGCGCGATAGCGCTCCGCCGCCGCAAGGCTGTCCAGGATGGTCTTGAAGACGACGTCGTTGCTCTCCTGATAGATGGGGATGCTGATGGTCAGCGGAAGAAGGGCGCTCCGGTCAAAGTCCTTTCGGATCGTATTCATATAGTATTTCCGGTTGACGGAAATCCTTCCGGAGAGGATCCCCAGGATCGAGGGCCGGAGGGTCCAAAGCACGTCTGCGAGATAGCACAGCGGATAGATGAAGAAGATGAAGGAGAGGAACAGACGAGGGAAGATCTGCAGGCTCATCCCGTAAGAGATGAAGAGCGCCGTGTGTACGCCGGCGTTGACAAAGAGCGTGACGATATACAGCCACACCCCGCAGGCACGTTCGCCCAGCGCTTCCGGGATGCGCTTCTCTTTTGGTCTCTTTCTTTCCTTCATCGTCTTCTCTAAGCTCCGTTCGTTTCTTCGGGGGTTCCCGCCCATCCGGGCTGCCGCGTTCTGGGGCTGTGCCGGGCGCAGGGTCAGCGTTGCCGGGTCTGCGCTTTGAGGCCGGGGTGGATGTCAGCGCGGCTCAGGCGTCCGGATCAAAGGGGTTGAGGCCCAGCTGTGCCAGCGCATACCAGGCCGTCGTGCTGATGCTCTGCTCATTGTTGTACACCCAGAGCATGTCCGAACCCGCGATGACGAAGCCGGTGGAAAGCCCGTCCCGATCCGCGGCGGGAATGCTCCCGTCGCTGACAGCCTGACTCTTCAGATAGGCCATGATCGACGCATACTTCTCCGTATCTCCTGTCATCAAGAAGCAGATCGCCATCTGGGCGGTACCCTCGTTCCAGACGCCGTCCAGATCTCCTGCGCTGAAATCATAGCCGTCTCCCACCGCCATCCGCTCTTCCACAAAAGAGAGGACGGAGGCCGGGTCGTCGATCTCGCCCCAAAGGGCGAGGACGGCGAGGCTGTTGGTATCAAGGGGGATGACCCCGTCGCTGAGCGTCTTCCCGTCCTCCTCGGTGCCGGTATAGAAGCAGTGCAGCTCCGGATCATACATGGACCAGACGAAGGCCTTCGCGTGATCGGCAGCTTCCCTGTATGCAGCCGCCTGGTCCGGGTTCGTTGCCTCCAGCGCGGCCGCGAGGGCGGAGAATGCGCAGATCAGATCAATGTTGTGTTCGGTGGACAGGTAGCTCTCTTTCACCTGGGCGTCATCCCAGCCTTCGTAACCGGCGGTATAGCCGCCGTCCTCCGAGCGGAGGCTCAGGACGAACTGACCGGCGCGGTCGGCCGCCTCCAGATAGACGGCGCGTTTCTCCTCCGAGGCGTTTTTCGCAGTTTCGCACAGGGCCAGGATCGTCCAGGCCATATTGCCTGTTGAGGTAGAGACCGTATAGGCGTCTTCCTGCCAGTGCCCGTTCTCCCAGAAGCCGGGGATGCGGATCGTCACCTTGTTGGAGGCGATCGAGCGGCCGGAGTCGCTCATGGGGTCTCCACTGTTGTAGGTGTTGCGAAGCCGGCCGTCGTGGAACGTGCGGTCATGGGTCTGCGCGAAGACGATGGCGTCGGCGATGGTTTCCGCGTGCGTCTGCGCGCCAACGCGGGACAGCACCACCGCCGCCAGGGCGTTGTCATACAGATATGCGTAGTCGGAGGCCTTCTCCCTCTGCGCCTCGCTGGAGATAAAGCCTCCGGTCGCTTCGACCTTCGCGGCCAGAAAACCGGCCGCACTGGAGAGGGAAGAAATCTCCTCCGCAGACGGAGAGAGGGTCTTCTCTGGGCCGCAGCTGCTCAGCAACAGGGCAGCCGCGACAAGAAAGGCGATCAGTGCCGTTTTCAAATGAACTCTTTCAGTCATATGGACCTCCGCATCGGTCGACCGTGGTGGGTCGTTCTTTTCTATACTAAATGAATAAAGCCAGTATATACGACATCGGCGGCAGTTGCAAGAGGATGTTGCCGGCTCTCGTTTCCTTTTTGCGGCGGTCCGCGTCCGAATCCCGCGAAGGGAATTGCGGTCTCGCGCCGCCGGTAGCGGATGAAGCGAGGCCGCAATTTCCGCAGCGGTCGAAAAACACGAGGAAGAGCGTAAGTCCGAAGTGTTTTTCGGGCACCGCAAGGCGGACAGGTGCCCTGTAGCGCCGAGCATTGTGTCAAGAGTAAGATAGTATACAGGTGTGTAAAGACATAGTATACAGTTTACAGTCTGGCAATGAAACGGGAAATCAGCTCGCCGGAGTTGGCGTCAAACTCTGCAATTTTGAAATTGCGAAAACAAACAAAGAAGGAATCCCCATGGGGATTCGGGCGAAATTCGACATACTCATTTCGCATGGTTCCGCTTAAAAAGATCTGCCAGCGATCAAAGCGGACATAGCCCCAGGAGTTGACCTTGACGATGTGGTATTCGCCTCCATAAGTAAAGGCGGGAATGGACGCAGGGAGCTTCCTTGAGCTGGGATGGTACACTTCTCCGGGGCAACGCATTCCCAGAGCCTCATGAGGTCGCTTGAAGTTGTATTTCTCCCTCCAAGACGAAAACTGTTTCTCAGCATCATCCAGATCAGCGATAGAAATATGATTCAGCAATCTTTATTTCAATCATGTTTTCCTTCATCGTTTTCCTTTTTTCAATCTTGTGTCCGAGAACATTTGCCGTTCGCGGGAATAGGTCAAGAAGCTTGAAGATCTGCGGTGACTATTTCAACAGCTCTCAGCTTTCCCATGATTTTTCTCCTGTGTGCATACTCCTGAATGACCCTATTAAACATTTTATCTTTTTTCAGAAAGCTTGTAAACATCAGTTTTTTCAAAAACGCACAGCAGCCCAACTTTGTCCGGTAGACAAAGTTGGGCTGCTGCTTGGCAGCGGAGGAAGGATTCGCTTGCATCGGATTTCCCCTTGCGGGGGACGGGGAAATCCGATAAAGGTATTCACCAGCGTGCGCGCTGGTTCATGCACATGCCACCGGCATGTGCGGACATGATTCGAATCCTCCCTCCGGGCAAAAAAGAAGACCACCCATTGGGTGGTCTTCTTTTTTGGCAGCGGAGGAAGGATTCGAACCCTCACAAACGGAGTCAGAGTCCGGTGTGCTACCTTTACACAACTCCGCTAAACGCAAAAGCTATTATACATGCTTTTACGCATTTGTCAAGCTTTATTTTTGCTCTTCCCGCAGTTTTTTCACCAGCGCGTGGAGAGCGTTGGCCCGATGGCTGATGGCGTTCTTCTCCTCGGGGCTGAGCTGGGCGTTGGTGCAGCCCCGCTCGGGCAGATAAAACAGCGGATCGTAGCCAAAGCCGTTCTCGCCGGATTCTTCAAAGGCGATGACGCCGTCCATGCGCCCCTCGGCGCGGACTACGCTGCCGTCGGGCCGGACCAGCACCATGGCGCAGGCGAAGTGGGCCCTGCGGTCCTCTACGCCCTCCAGCTCCCGGAGGAGCTTGCGGTTGTTGGCCTTGTCGTCCCCGTGCTCTCCGGCATAGCGGGCGGAGTAGATCCCCGGCGCGCCGCCCAGGGCCTCCACGCAGAGGCCGCTGTCGTCCGCGAGAGCGCAGCAGCCGGAGATCTCCATGATCTCCCGCGCTTTCTTTTCCGCGTTTTCCAGGAAGGTGGAGCCGTCTTCCACGGTCTCGTGGACGATGCCCGCCTCCTTCATGGACAGGATCTCGTCAAATTCGCTGCCCAGGATGGCGCGGATCTCCACCAGCTTATGTGCGTTGTTGGATGCCAGGATCAGCTTCATGTTGCCGCCTCACTTTTTCTTTTTCTTGCCCTTTTTGGGCTTGTTGCCTGCCGCCGCCTTCCGCGCGGCCAGCTGCTGGGGGTGGGGCTTGGGCCGCACCTTCACGGGAGCGGCGGACTCCGCCTGCTGCTCCTTCTCGGGTGCTGAGGGCTTCGCGCCCTGGACCTTGCCGGCGGCCTTTTTCGCCGTCTGCCGGGCCAGGTCGGCCTTTTCCTTCAGGCTCTTCACCGTGGAATAAATCATCAGCGGCAGGGAGATGAGGTTCACGATGCCGATGGCCCACAGCGCCCAGCGGGGAAGGGGCAGGCCGATGAAACCGGTGACGGTGGTGATCAGGGTGGTCAGGCTGATGACGGCGACGCTGACGCCGAAGAGCTTCTCAATGATTTTCATGCTGCGCCCCTCTCTTTCTCAGGCTTTCAAACGAACCCAAGATAGCACGCCCGCCCCGGGAATGTCAAGCGCCGGATGTTGACAAGACTGCCCCACGTCATTATAATACAGAAAAACCTGGCTGAACGAGGAGGGAAGTCCCATGCCCGATCTGATCCGGAAGAGCTGCGCGGACTTTGCCGCGGCCCTGGCCTCCGATGCGCCGACCCCCGGCGGCGGCGGTGCGGCTGCCCTCTGCGGCGTGCTGGCGGCGTCTCTGGGCGCCATGGCGGCCAGGATCAGCGCTCCCCGGAAGAAGACGGAGGAGGAGCGGGCCGCCCTGGAGGAACGCATCCAGATCGCCGACGCCCTGCGCCAGCGGCTGCTGAGCCTGGTGGACTGGGACGCCGTGTGCTTCGAGCCCCTCTCCAAGGCCTATGCCCTGCCGAAGGAGGACCCGGAGCGGAAGGAGAAACTCCGCGCCGCCTCCCTCACCGCCTGCGCCGCGCCCATGGAGATGCTGCGCTGCTGCGGCGAAACGGCGGAACTGCTGGAGGAACTGACCGGCCTGGTGAGCCCCCTGCTTTTGAGCGACGTGGGCTGCGCCGCCGCTCTCTGCCATGGGGCGCTGGAGGCCGCGGCCATGAACGTCTGGGTCAACACCGGGGGCCTCCCCGGCGATCCGGAGGGCGAGAGCCTCAACGCCGAGGTGCGGCGCATCCTGGACCGGGCCCTGCCCCTGACGGCGGAGATCAGCGCCCGGGTGCGGGCAAAGCTGGAAATCTGAAAAAATCACACAAAGTGCCAGAGTAGGAACAGCGCGTTGGGCGAAAGCCCTGGAGTGCCGCGGGATGGGAAGTTGTCCGCGGACGAAATCGGTTCTGTATCCGCTTCCGCTGCCACAGAAGAGAAAAACTCCCTTCGTGGCGCCTGTCACGAAAGGAGTTTTTGTTATGCAAAAGAGAAGCTTCACCACCCGGCAGATGGCCCTGGACGCGGTGCTGGCCGCGGTCTGCGCGGTCCTGGGCTACTACGGCCCGGACCTGGGCAACATGAAGATCACCTTCGAGGGTCTGCCGGTCATCCTGGCGGCGCTGCTCTGCAGCCCCTTGGACGGGGCCGCGGTGGGCGGAATCGGCACGCTGCTCTATCAGCTGCTGCGCTACGGCGTCACTGCCACCACGCCCCTCTGGATCCTGCCCTATATCCTCTGCGGTCTGCTGGTGGGCTGGATCGGGGACCGCTGCGCCCCGGAAAAGAGCTTTCCCCGCCTGGCGGCCACGGTCCTGGCAGGGGAGGGGCTCATCTTTCTGCTCAACACCCTTGTCATCTATGCCGACAGCAAGATCTACGGCTACTATTCCTATGCCTATGTCTTCGGCAGTTTCTGGATCCGCCTGGGCATCTGCGCGGTAAAGACCCTGCTTTATGCCGCGGTGCTGCCCGGCCTTCTGGCCGCCCTGCGGCGGGCGGGAGCTCCCCGCCGCAAGACACGGCAGCGCTCCCTGGTCACCGCCCGCCGCGCCGCCCTGACGCCGGAAGAGCGGGAGCAGGCCAGCGCCGCCATCTGCCGGCGGCTCCTGGAGATGCCCCGGGTGCAGCAGGCCAAAACCGTCCTCAGTTATCGGGCGCTGCCGGAGGAAGTGGACCTGAGCCTGCTGAACGATGCCCTGCAGCAGCGGGGCGTGCGCCTTTGCTTTCCGGTGAGTCTCGCCGGCGGCGTGCTGCAGGCTTGGGAGCCCGGAAGCTGGAAGCAGGGCCGCTACGGCATCTGGGAGCCGGACCGGGGGGATTCCGTCCAGGTGGCCCCGGAGGAGCTGGACCTGGTACTGGCCCCCTGCGTGGGCTTTGATAAAAAGCGGGACCGCCTGGGCCACGGCGCGGGCTATTATGACCGCTTCCTGCCCCAGACCCGGGCAGCGGCGGTTGCTGTGGCTTTCGAGGCGCAGAAGCTGCCCCGGGTGGCGGCGGACCGCCTCGACCGGGCCATGGACGCCATCGTCACCGAAGAGCGGGTGTACTGAAGCCCGCAGCTTGTTTCCATGCGGCCCCTTGCTTCCCCCTCGGGGGAAGTGGCCGAAGGCCAATAGGGGGGGACGACCCCTACCGTCGTCCGCCTTGCGGGGGATGGCGGCCGACACCTCCCCCAAAGTAAACGATGATTAAATCGGCAAGAGCGAATCCCGAGAGAATTTGAGTTCTGATGAAGGCACTTTTTCGCAGGAATACTTTGTGTATTGCAAGAAAAAGTGACGAAATCAGAGCACAAATTGTCCGGGAGG
>JAFSMZ010000012.1:0-33595 GCA_017447685.1 Oscillospiraceae bacterium | reverse complement strand
GCGCCAAGAACGACGGCCTGAAGGAGGCCATCGAGCACGTGCTGAAGCTGAAGGTCATCAACCTGAAGACCGACCCCCAGCTGATGGGCGCTCTGGGCGCTGCCGAGTATGCCCGCCAGAAGGGCCTGGCCAAGAAGTAAGCGAACAGTTCCTCGGTCGCCTGTGAAGGCAACTGCTCCCCTTTCAGGGGAGCCTACAAGGAAAGGATACCCCTCAGGCGCTGCTGCGCCAGCTCCCCTTTCAGGGGAGCCTACAAGGAAAGGATACCCCTCAGGCGCTGCTGCGCCAGCTCCCCTTGCAGGGGAGCCTACAAGGAAAGGAGTTATTGGAATACATGGCTAAATTAGCGAAAGCGCTTTTCAAGCTGCTGAAGATCCTGGGCATCGTGGTGGGTGTGCTGTTCGTGGTCTATTTCTGGAACCTGGATCAGAAGGTCCTGGGCTGGGCCTACAAGCAGGTCAACGCCATGTTCGACCGCAAGAAAGTGGATTTGGTATTCTAAACGATGGAGCTTTTCAATTCCCTGATTCAGGATACCAAAGCCCTGCTGGAGCAGGGCAGCCCCAAGGCCTGGGATTACAGCGAGCGCGACTGCTGGCATGAGATCGGCTCCAGCGAGCTGGTGCTGCAGAAGGACGCGGCCTATGAGATGGGCGCGGCCGGCAAAGGCTCTGCCAACTATGTGCTCTTCACCTCTTCCCCCAAGCTGGTGGACAAGGACCAGGTGCTGCTCTACGGTCCCGATCTGAAGGAGATCAAGGGCGACTGCGACTTTGCCCGCATCGTGCTGCTGCGGGTGGGCGTGCTGGATGACGACAACGACAAGGTATACCGCATCCTGAAGGATATCGAGTTTGCCAAGTACCATGTGTACCCCGAGGGCTACATGGTGCGCATGTCCCCGGAGAATTACCGGGAGCAGGTCCGCGTGAGCAAGCAGGCCATCAAGCGCGGCGCCAGCTTCCGCGGCATCGGCGCGGACTACATCCGGGCCTACAAGAAGGATGAGAACGTGCTCAACGCCACCGTCATCTTCGTGACGGCCCCGGGCTATGACTACAAGGCCATGAAGGACCTGGCCAAGAAGTCCAACGAGGCGGTGAACACCCTGGCCACGATCCTGGAGGGTCTGCCCACGGACTGCTCCATCTGCGCGCTCAAGGGGATCTGCGACGAGGTGGAAGGCATGAAGGAGCTGCACTTCGGCGTGGGTGCCGGCGGCGCCGAGAAGGGCCACGGCCACTGATCCCGAAACAAACAAAAAACTGGAACACTGAAAAGTGTTCCAGTTTTTTTCTGTAATAAGCCACTCGCTATGCGAGTGGTTCAAAAAGCTTAGGCCAGCTACTGGGCCATCGAAAACCTACAGTCCACCCAAAGAGACACCTGCTAAAACAACTATGCCTCAGAAGCCACGCAGTACTCCTGCTCAGCCTGATCCGAGAATGCCGCTTCTAAAAAAGCGGGCTCAGCTTCTTTCAGAACTAGACTCGGCGACTGGTCTGTTCAACATATTCAAAAGAATGCGGCTAAAACGAGAAATCCGAGAGGTCGAAGACAAACTGAACGAAACGCCGAATTATGTAAACTAAACGAACGAAAACCCGGCCAAGTGAACGAAATCCCCCTGAAAGTGAACGAAACTCTGGGGAGTCGATGCCGGGAAAAAACCTAAGAAAACGAAAAAACGGCCGCCGGAAAAACCGAGCGACCGTGATGCGATCTGAATTTCAAAGCGAAAAATGCGAGGAAAAAGCAGGATTTCTGCAAATTCCTCGCATTTTTACATAAAAAGTTTAGGTCGGCAATTCTATCAAAATTACCGTCCTAATATGGAAAAGGACGCCTATTTTGATAGAATTTCAGGGTGGGGTTCAGCCTCGACCGGGGTGGGGTTCACTTGCCTTGGGTGAGGTTCATTATTCAGCCCCGGGGTTCAAGTTATGTAAACCATTTGCCAGGAAAGATAATTATCAAAATACATCCAGTTGGACGTAGACAAACAGAGTTGGTTTGCTATATTAGTAACTTATGAGAACATCATATTGCTTCACACATGCTCACCACCTTTTACAGGCATTTCAGAGAGGACTTGTTCCAGAAGACGGCAGAACAGCTTACTGGAGGCGTTGGCGATGGCCAGCACCTCCTCATGGGAATGGGGCGTCCTAGCGATGCCGGTGGCCATATTGGTGATGCAGGCGATCCCCAGCACCCGCATGCCCAGGTAGTTGGCCACGGTGGTCTCCGGCACAGTGGACATACCGATGGCGTCCGCGCCGAGGATGTGATAGGCGCGAATCTCCGCTGCTGTCTCGTAGCAGGGGCCGGTGAAGAAGGCATAGACGCCCTCCCGCAGCGGAATGGACAGGGACGCGGCCACCCGGCGCGCCAGGTCGTTCAGAGCGTGGTCGTAGACCTCCGTCATGTCCGGAAAGCGAGGGCCGAAGCGCTCGTCATTGGCGCCGATCAGCGGGTTGTTGCCTGCAAAGTTGATGTGATCGGTGATTAGCATCAAGTCGCCCGGATTGAAGTCCGGATTGATGCCGCCGCAGGCGTTGGTCACGACAATTTCCTCCACGCCCAGTTGTTTGAGCACGTAGATCGGAAAGCTGAGCTGCCGCATGGACAGTCCCTCATAGTAGTGAAAGCGCCCCTGCATGGCAACGATGGGCCTGCCGTTCAGCGTGCCGAACACAAACCGCGCGGCGTGGCCGCTGACATCCGACTTCGGAAAGCCTGGGATATCGGCATAGCGTAGCAGTTCCCGGTTCTCCAGCCGGTCTGCAATGCTGCCCAGGCCGCTGCCGAGGATGACCGCGATCTGCGGGCGGCAGGCAACGCACGCCTGAATGTGATGGACGGCGTTCATGACTTCATCGTAAAGCATATTCATATTCCTCCCTGAAGGTTTCTGTTCTGCTTGCATTTTAGCAGGATTCCGGGTATGATGGGTATGAGAAATCTCATATGTCTGGCGGTGATGGCATGGCGGACGCGCACTTTCCATTGGAGGATTACTTTGGCTTCGACATTCGTTCCTTTGCGGTGCCGGTGCAGTTTGAATCAGGCGACATCATCCTGTCAGAGGGCGAGGCGAACGATGCCCTGTTCTTTCTTGAGCGGGGCAGGGTGAAGGTCTGCGTGACCCAGCCCAACGGCAAGGTGTTGATCGTCAGCTTTATCGATGCGCCGGCATTCCTGGGAGAATTGGAATTTCTGGGTGCACGGGAGCTGACCAACGGCGTGACGGCGGTGCTGCCCTGCGCGTGCTGGCGGATCGACGGCGCCGGATGCAGGGAACGGATCCTGAACGACGCCACGTTCCTGAGGAAGATGTGCGTCATGCAGGGCAGGCGCTTTGTGCAGAACGCGGAGAAGTCGGCGCAGAGCCAGTCCTACCCGCTGAAGGCACGGATGGCGCGGTTTATTCTCCAGGCCGCGCCGGACGGCGTCTATCGGGAAAAACACACAGAGGCCGCCGCCTATCTGGGCGTGACTTACCGGCACTATCTCTATGTGCTGGCGGATATGGTGGATCGTGGCATCCTTGAGAAGACGCCTCAGGGCTATCGAATCAGGGACAGGGAAGGTTTGAGATCCCTGTTGTGAATGGAAACACTTTGCCGCCTTTGACCACGCGATCCAGAGAAGCCGGGTACCAATAAGAAAAGCCCGTGCCGTAATCATCATAACGGTCATGGGCTTTTTCCTTGCGGTTCCTCTCGTTCCAGATGGAACGGGTGCCCACGGATCCTCCATATGGCTGGACACTTTTTCAAAAAATCATGATTTGCCGCATATACATCCCCATGCCTTCCGGCACACCGTAGCTTCGACAATGATCGCGGATGGAATCGATCTTGTAACGGCAGCAGGTGAGCTTGGACATGCGGATGCTACTACAACAGCAAAGATCTATGCTCATCAGATCGCGGAGGCTAAAGCCAAGGCAGCAGAGGTCCGATCCAACGTTTTTGCAAGAGCACAATAAGAATCAAGGGCAGAATATCTCTGCCCTTGACCCATTTTATAAAGCAATTTTTGATAAAAGCTTGATCTTGTATACGTACGAGAATCCGTGTGAATTGGCGAGTTCCGCTGACTATCCACGATCCCGTATTCCCCAAATATTCCCCAGCAACAAAGCATTCAAAAACTTTTTGCCGTAAAAAGTTAAGAAAAAGGCCGTTTTCTTATCGAAAACGGCCTTTTTAGTGGTTGCGGGGGAAGGATTTGGCCCGCCTTGCGGTGCCCGAAAAACCGTTCGGGCTCACGCTGATCCTCCGGTTTTTCGACCGCTGCGGAAATTGAGGGCTCCCTGCATCCGCCGCAGGCGGCGGGAGCCCTCAATTCCAACGACCTCCTCCGGAGCTCGTTGCTTCAAACGCTCCACAGGCAAAACGAAAAGAGACGCACAAGGCGTCTCTTTCGTTTTGGTTGCGGGGGAAGGATTTGAACCAACGACCTCCGGGTTATGAGCCCGACGAGCTACCAGCTGCTCTACCCCGCGATATGAACTTGTGCCCCTTGTTTGAAGCTTGATTAGAATACCACAGGCAGTATGAATTGTCAAGGGGGAAAAATAAAAACTTTTGGCGCGGGGATAATCCACGCGTTTTGACAATTTCCCATAGTCATTTTTGCGTATTGTTTCATCATTTTGGCGCACGGTATAGAAGCCGGGACTTTCTTTTCCGGGAGAATGGGTGTATAATACCCTATCACGTTAGTGTTTGGACGAGAGGCCGCCTCTGCGGGCGGAACGAGATATAAACGGAAGAGGGGAGAACATGGAACACGCGTCCAATGTACTGTTTTCCATCGGGCCGCTGGAGGTGACAAGCACCGTCACCACCATGTGGGCCATCATCGCGGTGCTGACGCTGCTGAGCTGGCTGGCTACCCGGAACCTGCAGGAGGTGCCGGGACCGCTGCAGAACGCGGCGGAGATCACCGTGAGCTATCTGCGCAATTACTATGAGCAGAACCTGGGCAAGGAGCACGGGCGCAAATACTTCTCGGTGTTTGCCACCTTCTTTGTCTTCATCATCGTCTGCAACTACTCGGGCATTCTGCCCGGCGCCGGGCATTTGCGGGGCTTCGCGGTGCCCACCGCCTGCCTCTCGGTGACGGCGGGCCTGGGCGTGATCGCCTTCTTCACCACCCACACCATCGGCATCCGGGAAAAAGGCCTGAAACACTATCTGGCCAGCTTCACCAAGCCCCTCATCCTGGTGGTGCTGATGCTGCCTTTGAACATCCTGGAGCAGTTCATCCGCCCGGCCTCCCTGGCCCTGCGTCTTTACGGCAACATGTACGGCGAGGAAATGGTGACGGAGACCCTCTACGACATTTTCCCCATCGGCGTGCCCCTCATTATGAACGTGCTGAGCCTGCTGTTCTGCATGCTGCAGGCTATGGTGTTCACCATGCTGCTTTCGATCTACGTGTCGGAAGCGGTGGAAGAAGAGTAAGAAACAATCTACTATATATCATTAGGAGGATTTGATCATGGAAAGAGGACTTATCGCACTTGCCGCCGCTCTGGTGCTCTGTGTCACCGCAGCCGCCACCGCCATCTCCCAGGGCCGCACCGCCACCAAGGCCATGGAATCCATCGCCCGTCAGCCCGAGGCTGCCGGTGACATCCGGGGCTCGCTGATCCTGTCCCTGGCGCTGATGGAAGCCCTGACCATCTACGGCATGCTGGTCGCCTTTATGCTGGTCGGCAAGATTTAAGACACATCGGCACAGGAGGACAGTGTCCATGTTAAGCATCAATATTTCCGAGCTCATATGGACTGTCATCAACTTCTTCCTGCTGCTCTTCCTGCTGCGGCACTTCCTGTACAAGCCCATCTGCGAGCATATGGACGCCCGCCAGGCGCGCATCGACGCGGGCCTGGAGAAGGAGCGGGAGGCCAAGGCCTCTCTGCGGGCGGCGGATGAGCGCCTGGCTGCGGAGGAGCAGGCAGCCCGGGAGGAGGCCCGCGCCCTGCTGCAGCGCACCGAAGAGGAGAGCCTGCGGGAGAGCGGGGAGACCCTGCTTGCCGCCAAACGCGGCATCCGGGAGCAGGAGGGACAGAAGCGGGAGCAGATGCAGCAGCAGATCCGGCAGGAGCATGAGCGCCTGGCGGCGGCGGAGCCTGCCCTGGCTGCCTCTCTGGCCAAGACGCTGCTGGGAGAGGAGGTCGATGCGCTGTGAGCGGATGGAATATCCTGTACGGCCTCATCAACTTCGTGATCCTGGCGGGCGGCCTGTTCCTGGTGGGCAGAAAGATCGTCCGGAACATGCTGGAAAAGCACCGGGACGAGGTGCAAAAAGGTCTGGAGGACTCCGAGCAGGCGGCGGAAAACGCCGGGAAGCTGCTGCAGGAGCTGCCGGAGAAGGACGCCCGGGGCCGGGAGGTCGTGGCGCGCATCGCCGAGGAGGCGGAGGAAGCCGCCCGACAGCGCAGAGCCATCAGCGCCCAGACCGCCGACAAGGAGCTTGCGGCCCTGACCCGGGACGCCGCAGGGGAGGACGAGCGCTATCTGCGGAGTCTGCGGCGGGATCTGAACGCCCAGGCCGCGGAGGAGATCTGCGAGCAGACGGCCGCGCTCCTGCAAAAGCCGGAGTATGCCGCCGCCCGCGGTCGCCTGGACGAGCGCTTTGCTGAGCGGATGGAGCAGGAGCTGACGCTCACCGCCGGGGACCGGCTGCGCCTTTTGGAGGGCGGCAGCCTGACTCTGACCCTCTCCGCTGTGGAAAAGCCCGCGGAGGAAGTGATGGCGCGTCTGGCGCGCTGCCTGAAAAAGGCCGGCATCGAGCAGAAGCCGGAGCTTGTTTTGAACGAATCTCTCATCGGCGGCCTGGTGCTGCAGGTGGGGGACACCGTCTATGACGGAAGCCTTGCCGGCCTTCTGGAGCGGGCAAGGAAGAATATTGCCGCGGCCGACGACGGCGGCGAGGACGCCCTCAAGGCCCTGCGGGAGGAGCTCTCCCATATCAGCGCCCAGCCGGAGGTCTACCAGACCGGCCGGGTCATCAGCGTGTCCGACGGCATCTGCCGGGTGTCCGGCGTGTCCGACGCCATGGCCGGCGAGCTGCTGGAGCTGGAAGGCGGCCTGCGCGGCATGGTGATGGACCTGGAGAAGGACAACGTGGGCGTGGTGCTGCTGGGCAGCTACGACGCCATCCAGGAGGGCGCCGCCGTGCGCCGCACCGGGCGCATCATCGAGGTGCCCGTGGGCGAGGAGCTGATCGGCCGGGTGGTGGACGCCCTGGGCCGTCCCATCGACGGCGGCGGAGAGATCCGCACCGGGCACAGCCGCCCCATCGAAAGCCCCGCGCCCGGCGTCATCGCCCGCAAGAGCGTCTCCAAGCCCATGCAGACCGGCATCAAGGCCATCGACGCCCTGATCCCCATCGGCCGGGGCCAGCGCGAGCTCATCATCGGCGACCGGCAGACCGGCAAGACCGCCATCGCCCTGGACACGATCCTGAACCAGAAGGGGAAGGATATGATCTGCATCTACGTGGCCATCGGGCAGAAGGAATCCACCGTGGCGGGCTTTGTGGAAAAGCTGCGCCAGGCCGGCGCCATGGATTACAGCATCGTGGTGTCCGCCAGCGCCTCAGAATCCGCGCCCATGCTGTATATCGCGCCCTACGCCGGCGCCGCCATGGGCGAATACTTCATGTACAAGGGCCGGGACGTGCTCATCATCTACGACGATCTCTCCAAGCAGGCCGTGGCCTACCGGGAGATCTCCCTGCTGCTGCACCGTCCTCCCGGACGGGAGGCCTATCCCGGCGACGTGTTCTATCTCCATTCCCGTCTGCTGGAGCGGGCCGCCCGCCTCAGCGACGAGGAGGGCGGCGGCAGCATGACCGCCCTGCCCATCATCGAGACCCAGGCGGGGGACATCTCCGCCTATATCCCCACCAACGTCATCTCCATCACCGACGGCCAGATCTTCCTGGAGACGGATCTGTTCAACTCCGGCGTCCGGCCCGCGGTGAACGTGGGCCTTTCGGTGAGCCGTGTGGGCGGCTCGGCCCAGCTGGGCGCCATGAAGCAGGTGGCGGGCAGGCTCCGCATGGAGCTGGCCCAATACCGGGAGCTGGCCGCCTTTGCCCAGTTTGGCAGCGACCTGGACAAGGCCACCCAGGCCACCCTGCACCGGGGCGACCGGATGACGGAGCTGCTGAAGCAGCCCCAGTACGCCCCCATGGAGGCCAGCGACCAGGTCATCAGCATCTTCGCCGTCAGCGAAGGCTTTGCCGATTCCCTGGAGCTCAAGGACGTGGCCCGCTTCGAGGCGGAGCTGCTGCCCTTCGTGCGCCAGAAGTGGCCTCAGCTGGAGGGCGAGATCCTCTCCGGACGCAAGCTCACGAAAGAGGAGCTGCAGCGTCTGCGGGAGATCATCGCGGAATTCAAGGAAAGCTTTCAGGGTTAGTGAATAGAGAATAGTGAAAAGTGAATAGTTGTGGTATCACGCCTGCGGCGTGATGGATTGGAATCGTCCGCGAAGCGGACACCATATCTCTTCACTCTTCACTTTGCTCTCTTCACTCCTCCCCGAAGAGCCTCATCCACCGCTCCGCGGTCCCCCTTCCCCTGAGGGGAAGGTTGAGAGGAAGTGATTGTAATGGCCAATCTGCGCGCGATCCGCATGCGCATCAAAAGTGTGGAGAGCACCCGGCAGATCACCAAGTCCATGAAAATGGTGGCGGCGGCCAAGCTGCGCAAGACCCAGACGGCCGCCTCCCGCCTGCACAGCTTCGCGGAAAAGAGCCGGGAGATCCTGCTCTCTCTGGGAGGCGGGGCCGCTGCGGGGCGAAGCCCCTATCTCCGGTCCGCGCCGGGGGAGGGGAAGCTCTGCTATGTGCTCATCGTGGGCAACCGAGGCCTCTGCGGCACCTACAATCACAGCCTGCTGCGCTACTTTGAGCAGCTGCGGGCCCAGGACGGCCGGGAAAGCCTGCTCTATGTGGCGGGCCGCTGGGGTCGGGACCTGATCGGCGGCGTGGACAAGCGCCTGGAAATCAGCGACGCCCCCACCGCCCAGGAGGCCGGTCGCCTGACGGAGGAGCTGAAACAGCTCTACAGCTCGGGTGAGGTGAGCGAGGTGCGCCTGGTGTACCAGCATTTTCGCTCCGTGCTGCAGCAGAGCCCCTGTGAGACGACCCTGCTGCCCCTGCAGCTCCCCGAAGGCGGGGAGGAGCGGGACGTGATCTGCGAGCCGGACGGGGAGTCCGTGCTGGAAAGACTGCTGGAGCTGACCTTGGTGAATCAGGTCCACTCCGCCCTGCTGGAGGCCCGCACCGGCGAGCATGCCGCCCGCATGACCGCCATGACCTCCGCCTCGGACAATACCGAGGAGCTGATCCAGGAGCTGACCCTGGAGCTGAACCATGCCCGCCAGGCCGCCATCACCACGGAGATCTCCGAGATCGTGGGCGGCGCCGCGGCATTATAATCCCTTTCCGCTTGACCTCCCCTGCACAGGGGAGCTTATAAGGAAAGACAGACGGGACAACCCCTCAGTCCCAGTGTGCGCACTGGGACAGCTCCCCTTGCACAGGGGAGCTTATAAGGAAAGAAACAGACGGGACAACCCCTCAGTCATCCGCCTTGCGTGATACGGCGGCTGACAGCTCCCCTTGCACAGGGGAGCTTATAAGGAGGTACTATGGAAAATGCGATCGTAAAACGAGTGATCGGCCCGGTGGTGGACGTGCATTTCCCCTACGGAAATCTGCCGGAGCTGTATAACGCCATCGAGGTGCGCTTGCCGGGACGGAAGGTGACCTTGGAAGTGGTGCAGCAGATCGGCGGGGGAGACGTCCGGTGCATCGCCCTGTCCTCCACCGACGGCATCTCCCGGGGCATGGAGGCCTTTGATACCGGCGGCTCCATCACCGTGCCCGTGGGCGAGCAGACCCTGGGCCGCATGTTCAACGTCACCGGCGACCCCATCGACGGCAAGGGCCCCGTGGAGGGCGCCGAGCGGCTCCCCATCCACCGGAAAGCCCCCGGCTTTACGGAGATCCTGCCCGCCACCGAGCTCTTAGAGACCGGCATCAAGGTGGTGGACCTGCTGGCCCCCTACGCCCGCGGCGGCAAGATCGGCCTCTTCGGCGGCGCCGGCGTGGGCAAAACCGTGCTCATCATGGAGCTCATCCGCAACATCGCCTACGAGCACGGTGGCTACTCCGTCTTTGCCGGCGTGGGCGAGCGCAGCCGCGAGGGCAACGACCTCTGGCACGAGATGAATGAGAGCGGCGTTATCAACAAGACCGCCCTGGTCTTCGGCCAGATGAACGAGCCCCCCGGAGCCAGACTTCGGGTGCCTCTGTCGGGCCTGACCATCGCGGAGAACTTCCGCGACCGCAGCGGCCAGGACGTGCTTCTGTTTATCGACAACATCTTCCGCTTCACCCAGGCAGGCTCCGAGGTTTCGGCCCTGCTGGGGCGCATGCCCTCCGCCGTGGGCTACCAGCCCACCCTGGCCACGGAGATGGGCGACCTGCAGGAGCGCATCACCTCCACCAAAAACGGCTCCGTCACCTCGGTGCAGGCCATCTACGTGCCTGCCGACGACCTGACGGACCCGGCTCCCGCCACGACCTTCGCCCACCTGGACGCCACCACGGTGCTGTCCCGCTCCATCGCGGAGCTGGGCATCTACCCGGCGGTGGACCCGCTGGAGTCCTCCTCCCGGATCCTGGAGCCGGGGGTGCTGGGCAGGGAGCATTACGAGACCGCCCGGGCCGTGCAGCAGGTGCTGGAAAAATATCGCCAGCTGCAGGACATCATCGCGGTGCTGGGCATGGACGAACTGGGCGCGGAGGACCGGGCCACGGTGAACCGGGCGCGGCGCATCCAGCGCTTCCTCTCCCAGCCCTTCCACGTGGCGGAAAACTTCACCGGCATGGAGGGCCGCTACGTGCCCCTCAAAGAGACCATCAAGGGCTTCCAGGCCATCCTGGGCGGCGAGGTGGACGACCTGCCCGAGCAAGCCTTCCTCATGTGCGGCAGCCTGGATGAGGTCATCGCGAAACGGGGGAGCTACTGATGGACGGGATCAAACTGCATGTACTCACCGCCGACGGCCCGGTCCTGGAGCGGACGGTGGAGTCGGTGAACCTGCCCACAGCCTTCGGCTCCGTCGGGGTGCTGAAGGGCCACGCGGATATGCTCTGCAACCTGGAGGCGGGCATTCTCCGCCTGCGCTGCGAGGAGGGGACGATACGGCTGCGCATCGGCTCCGGCATCGCCAGCGTGGAGAAAAATGAAGTGAATATCCTGGTCTCCTCCGGCCAGATCCTGGAGGACTGAAAGCGGCGGCGGACACCCCGGAAGGGATGTCCGCCGCTGCTTTTTCCCGCCGGAAGAGCAAAATTTACAGAAAAATTAATTTTTGCACCGAAACGAAAGCAAAGATTTTATTTCTTCGTCAGTGTGTTGCTTAAAATAATGAAAATATGGGCATTTTGCATCATTGACGCACCTGTGGGACGATGCTAAAATGCTAAGTGAAGAATGACGCTTGTTTCACAGAAGGAAAAGAGAGGCTGCGCCTATGAAAAAGATGAAGGTCCTGATCGGCAACTATGGCAGCGGCAAAACCGAGCTGGCCCTGAACTTCGCCTTTCGCGCGGCGGAGCGGGGAGAGCGGACGGAGCTGCTGGACCTGGATATGGTGAACACCTATTTCCGGTTGACCGAGCGGGGCAGAATGACCCGGATGCAGGAGATCCGCCTGGTTTCTCCCAACTTCGCCTGCTCCGGCATCGAGACCCTGTCCGTGCCGGCGGAGGTGGCCTCCGCCTTTGCCATGGACTGGGACACGGTCATTTTCGACGTGGGCGGCGACGCGGTGGGCGCCACCGCGGTGGGCCGCTATCACCAGGATTTCATGGAGCTGGAGCCCGGCGCCCTGGAGGTGCTGAACGTGGTGAACACCCGGCGTCCCCTGGCCGGCACCGTGGAAAAGGTGCTGCGGCTGCAGGAGGAGATGCAGGTTCACTCCCGCCTGAAGATCACCGGCATGATCAACAACACCAACCTGGCCACCGCCACCACCACCGAGGAGCTGTGCCACGGCTACGAGATCCTGAAGGAGGTCTCCGAGATCAGCGGCATCCCCGTGGCCTACACCTCCGGCAAAAAGGACATGCTGGACGCGTTCCTGGCCGAGGGCCACGATCCCGCCTTCATCGGCACGCCCCTTCCCATCGACACCTACATGCAGCGCGACTGGGATTCCTGGATCAAGGGCCTGGGCTGATTTTGATCCTGTAGGGGCGGCTTTCAGCCGCCCGCAGAATCGGATACGGGCGGATACTATCCGCCCCTACAATTGTATTTTCCCGCGTGGTGCGGTTTTTATAGTACAATCAAAACATGCAGAAAAGAGGTAGTATCATGGTAAAAGTCATGATCAACGAGCTTCTGTGCAAGGGCTGCGGCCTGTGCGTGCGGGCGTGCCCCAAAGGCGTGCTGGCCCTGTCCAAGACGAAGCTCAACGCAAAAGGCTATCACCCGGCAGAGCCTGTGAATCCGGAAGCCTGCATCGGCTGCGCCTCCTGCGCGCGCACCTGCCCCGATGTGGCCATTCGGATCGAACGGGAATAAGGAGGTAAGAACATGGCATTGACTCTTATGAAGGGCAGCGAAGCCATCGCCGAAGCCGCCATCCGTGCCGGCGCCCGCTTCTTCTTCGGCTACCCCATCACCCCGCAGACTGAGATCCCCGAATACATGTCCGCCCGCATGCCCGAAGTGAAGGGCTGCTTCCTGCAGGCCGAGAGCGAAGTGGCGGCCATCAATATGGTGTACGGCGCTGCCGGTACCGGCGCCCGCGTCATCACCTCTTCCTCCAGCCCCGGCGTCTCCCTGAAGCAGGAGGGCATCTCCTACATCGCCGGCGCTCAGCTTCCCTGCGTGATCCTGAACGTCATGCGCGGCGGCCCCGGTCTGGGCAGCATCCAGGCCTCCCAGGGCGACTATTTCCAGGGCACCAAGGGCGGCGGCAACGGTGACTACCACCTGCTGACCTACGCCCCCGCTTCCATCCAGGAGGCCATCGACATCATGATGTTCGCCTTCGAGAAGGCGGAGAAGTACCGTGTCCCCGTGCTGTTCCTGGCTGACGGCATCATCGCCCAGATGATGGAGCCTGTGGAAATGCCCGAGATGGTGGAGTATCATGTGGATCCCGAGAAGAAGCCCTGGGCCGCCACCGGCTGGAAGCCCGGCGACGATCCCGCCAAGCGCGCCGTCATCAACTCCCTGTACATCAACACCGAGGAGCTCAGCGAGCACAACGAGGAGCTGCAGCGGACCTACCGCGAGATCGAGAAGAACGAGGTCATGTGGGAGAACTACAAGACCGACGGCGCCGAGATCGTGGTCACCGCCTTCGGCACCGTGGCCCGCGTGGTCAAGTCCGCCGTGGACGAGCTGCGCGAAGAGGGCGTGAAGGTGGGTCTGTTCCGTCCCATCGCCGTGTGGCCCTTCCCCACCAAGGCGCTCCGCGAGACCGTCTGCAACGACCAGGTCAAGGCCGTTCTGGACGTGGAGGTCAACGAAGGCCAGATGCTGGAGGACGTGAAGCTTGCCATCAACGGCGACAAGCCTGTCGACTTCTTCGGCCACCTGGGCAGCCAGTTCCCCACCACCGACGAGATCAAGCAGAAGATCCTCGAAATGAAGGAGGCTAAATAAATGTCTGTCGTATTTGAGAAAACCCAGCTGCTGACCGACAAGCCCTTCCACTACTGCCCCGGCTGCAACCACGGCATCATCCACCGTCTGGTGGCCGAGAGCATCGACGAGCTGGTAAAAGAGGGCAAGCTGGAAGCCGGCAACATCGTCGGCGTGGCTCCCGTCGGCTGCTCGGTCTTTGCCTATGACTACTTCAACTGCGATATGTTCGAGGCCGCCCACGGCCGCGCTCCCGCTGTTGCCACCGGCATCAAGCGCGCCAAGCCCGACACCCTGGTCTTCACCTATCAGGGCGACGGCGACCTGGCCTCCATCGGCACCGCCGAGGTCGTTCACGCCGCCCACCGCGGCGAGAAGATCGTCACCATCTTCGTCAACAACGCCATTTACGGCATGACCGGCGGCCAGATGGCCCCCACCACCCTGGTGGGCCAGAAGACCACCACCTCCCCCTACGGCCGTGATGAGGCCTGGTGCGGCGCCCCCATCAAGATGAGCGAGATGCTGGCCCAGGTCCCCGGCTCCTACTTCATTCAGCGCTGCGCCGTGAACAACACCGGCAACATCGTCAAGACCAAGAACGCCATCAAGAAGGCCATGCAGTACCAGCTGGAAGGCAAGGGCTTCTGCATGATCGAGGTCCTGTCCACCTGCCCCACCAACTGGGGCCTGAACCCCGTGGAAGCCATGAAGTGGCTGGAAGAGAACATGATTCCTTACTACCCGCTGGGCGTGTATAAAGACAAGGGGGCAGATGCAAAATGACGAAACAGTATATTTTTGCAGGCTTCGGCGGTCAGGGCATGCTCCTGATCGGCAAATTCCTGGCCATGGCAAGCATGCTGGAAGGCAAGCACGTCTCCTGGCTGCCCTCCTACGGCCCCGAGATGCGCGGCGGCACGGCCAACTGCTCCGTTACCGTCAGCGACGAGCCGGTGGCTTCCCCTATGGTGGAGAAGGCCGACGCCATCATCGCCATGAACCGTCCTTCCCTGGACAAGTTTGAGAGCCATGTGAAGCCCGGCGGCGTGCTGGTCATCAACAGCTCCATCATCGACCGCAAGGCCGAGCGGGACGACATCACCGTCGTCTACTGCGACGCCAACCACATTGCCGAGGAAGTCGGCAACCCCAAGGGCGCAAACGTCGCCATCCTGGGCGCCCTGATGGCCAAGAGCCCCGCCTGCAGCACCGACAGTATGGTGGAGGCCATCCGCCTGGAACTGGGCGAGCGCAAGGCCCGCTTCCTGGAGGGCAACAAGAAGGCCCTCTTCGCCGGCATCGAGGCCGCCAACAAGGACTAAGCAGATTCAAACATCAAGAAGATGCTGTGAAAAACGTTTTTTTCACAGCATCTTTTTTCTTTTTCCGTTTTGCGCCTTGCAATTTGCGCAGAGCAGCGGCGCCGCTGCGGGGCAGTCCTTAAGCTTTCATAAGAATGCGGAAGAACAGTCGACTTCATCGAAAAAAAGTGTTAGGATAGATCCCGAAAAGAAGCCGGACCCTTCCGACAGGGGAGGACCGGCCCGGTGTCAGACATGGAAAGGAGAATGTATATGCGTATCGGAAAACGACTGCTCCCGCTTTTGCTGCTTCTGGCCCTGCTGCTGACGGCCTGCGGAGCGGGGGAGCCGGCGGCAGTGGAGAGCACGCCGGAAGTGACGGAGGAGCCGGCGCCCCAGAGCACGGAGACGCCGGAAGCACCGGAAGAGACGCCGGAGGAGCTGCCGGAGGGCGCCGTGGCGGTGAGCACGGTGGACGAGCTGCTCGCCGCCATCGCGCCGAATACCACCATCGTGCTGCGAGCGGGCGACTATGATCTCAGCACCGCCGCCGACTACGGTCAGGAGGAGCTCCGGGGCTATTACACCTGGCTCCTGGTCCCCGGCGGCTGTACGCTGTGCATCCGGAATGTGGATGGATTGCAGCTTCTGGGGCAGGGAGAGGTCTCCATCCTGGCCCGGCCCCGCTATGCCGAGGTGCTGAGCTTTACCGGCTGCGCGGACCTGCGCCTGGAGGGCCTGACCCTGGGCCACACCCAGGAGCCCGGGGCCTGCGCCGGGGGCGTTTTGAACTGCGGCGCCTGTGAAAACGTGAACGTGGAGAACTGCCATCTCTACGGCTGCGGCTCCGTGGGTCTCACCTCCTCCGACTGCCGCAGCCTGATCCTGCAGGGCTGCCGCATCGACGGCTGCAGCAGCGGTGCCGTGCTGGCCTATAGCAGCCGGGACCTGCGCCTTGTGGACTGCCAACTCTGCGACAACGGCCAGGGCAAGGAGAGTTCCGGGTACGAGCTCATCGCCGCCGACCGCTGCCGGGACCTGGCCCTGGTGAACTGTGAGATCAGCGGCAACCGGGTGCAGCGCATCCTGCGCAGCAGCTGGTGCGAGAGGACCTCGCTGCTGGGCTGCAAACTGGAGGGAAACCGCATCCTGGACGCGGTGTTCCAGTTCCAGGGGAAGAGTGCCGTGGTGGACCGCTGCAGCTTCACGCTGCGCAGCCAGGAGCGCTATTATCCCGCGGGCAGCAGCGCCTTCGCCCGGAATGCGGAGGGGGAGGAGCTGATCAGCTTTGACCTGGACCACATGGAATGGGGCGAGGCGGAATACGCCGATCCCCCGGCGGAGGAGGCCCGGCCCGAAGAGACGACGCTTCCGGAGGGGAGCCGCGAGGTGCACGCGGCCACGGTGGACGAGCTGCTGGCGGCCATCGCGCCGGACACCACCATCTATCTGGAACCCGGTACCTATACGCTTTCCGAGGCTGCGGATTACGGCAGCGGCGGCAGCGACTGGTATACCTGGGAAGAGGACTTTGACGGCTACAGCCTCACCATTCAGCAGGTGGAGAATCTGTGCATCGTGGGTGCGGGAAAGGACGATACTCTTCTCCTCGCAGAGCCCCGCTACGCCAGCGTCCTCCGCTTCCGGGAATGCGAGAGCATCGTGCTTTCCGGCTTCACCGCGGGGCACAGTGAGGCGCCGGGCTACTGCACCGGGAACGTTCTGGATCTGTATACCTGCACGACCGCGACGGTGGAAGACTGCGGCCTCTTCGGCTGCGGCGTCATTGGCGTGTACGCGGTGAACTGCATGGATCTGCATCTGCGGGAGACGGAGATCTACGAGTGCTCCTTCGCCGGGGCGGACCTTTCCACCTGCATAGATGTGTACTTTGAAGGCTGCAGCATCCACGACTGCGATGAGGGGAGAAACTACATCTTCCTGCGCGGCGGCGACTGCAGCTGGGACGGGGAGTCCCTTCGGGTGGGCTGCACGCTCTTTGAGGGCGGCAGCTGCCTGGGCGCGGTGGACCCCGTCTGGTAAGAACGGTTGCCAGAAAGAGGAAAAGGTGCTATAATCCTTTTCGTGAACAGCCCGCGTCGGCTTGTCCGACGCGGGCGAATCTCTGCTTTCGGAGGATTTCCATGGAAGAGCGGAACATCTGTCTCATGAACGATTCCTTCCCGCCGGTGATCGACGGGGTCGCAAACGCGGTGATAAACTACGCCCGGATCCTGACGGAAAACCACGGCCACGCCGCCGTGGTGACGCCCTATTACCCGGATGTGGACGATTCCGGATATCCCTTCCCGGTCTATCGCTATCCCAGCATGAACCTGCCGGGCAAGCTGGGCTACCGTGCCGGGATCCCCTTCTCGCCGGAGCTGATGGCCAAGCTGGAGGCGGAGCACTTCTCCCTGATCCACAGCCACTGCCCGATCAGTTCCACCCTGCTGGCCCGCTCCCTCCGGGACCAGATCCAGGCTCCTGTGGTGCTGACCTATCACACCAAGTTCGACATCGACATTGCCAACGCCGTCCGAGGCAAGCTTCTGCAGGAGGAGCTGATCCGCCTGCTGGTGCGGAACGTCTCCGCCTGCGACGAGGTGTGGACCGTGAGCCGGGGCGCCGGGGAGAACCTGCGCAGCCTTGGCTATGAGGGGGACTATGTGGTCATGCCCAACGGCGTGGACTTTCCCAAGGGCCGGGTCTCCGACGCGGCGGTGGAGGAGGTCACGGGGGACTTTGACCTGCCCGCCGGAGTGCCGGTGCTGCTCTTCGTGGGCCGCATGATGTGGTACAAGGGCATCCGCATCATCCTGGACGCCCTGAAAACGCTGGCTGACGAGGGGAAAGCTTTCCGTATGGTCTTCGTCGGCGGCGGCGGGGACAAGGAGGAGATCCAGGCCTATGCCCAGGAGCTGGCCCTGGGGGAGAAGGTGATCTTCGTGGAGCCCATCCGGGATCGGGAGCGCATCCGCGCCTGGTATTGCCGGGCTGACCTGTTCCTCTTCCCCTCCACCTTTGACACCAACGGTCTCGTGGTGCGGGAGGCCGCGGCCTGCGCGCTGCCAAGCGTCCTGGTCCGGGGCAGCTGTGCCGCCGAGGACGCCGAAGACGGGGAGACCGGCTTCCTCATCGAGGAAAACGCCGGCTCCATGGCCCAGACGCTCCGGGGCCTTCTGGAAAAGCCGGAGCAGATGCGCCGGGTGGGCCTGCAGGCCCAGCAGGGGCTTTACCTCTCCTGGGAGGACTCCGTGGCCAATGCCTGGGAGGGCTACGGCACCGTCATCGAAAAATACCGCAGCGGCGGCTATACCCGGGAAAAGACCGCCTCGGACGAGGCTTTCCGCAATCTGGGCGACCTGATGGACAAAATGAGCCGCCTGGACCGGCTGGATCTGCGGAAGACCGTGGAGATCCGGGGCAAGAGCCTGTCCCTGGCAGAGGTCTCCGGCCTGATCCATAAGATCCTGGACCAGGGGGAGGAGAGCCTCCGCCAGCGCTACGACCGCTTCCTGTGATGCTGCAGGCTTGCGATTTGCGCTTTGAGAACGGGCAAGGCAGGACTTCAAAATATGCAGCGCAGGCTGGGAAAATGCTTTTTTCCCAGCCTGTTTTTTTATTCCCCCTTGTATTTGCGCCGGGTGGCCAGGCCGCCGCGGATGTGGCGCTGGGCCTTGTTCCAGTCCAGAAGCTGCCGGACCTGGGCATAGAGCCCCGGGTCCACCCGGCGCAGCCGCTCGGTCAGATCCTTGTGGACGGTGCTTTTGGAAATGCCGAACTTTGCGGCGGCGGCCCGGACGGTCGCCTTGTTTTCCAGGATAAACGCTGCCAGGTCTCTGGCGCGTTCCTCAATGTTGGTATGCATTCACACCACTCCCCATACAGCGCGGTGGGGCTGCCCGGAAGGGCAGCCCCACCGCGTTTTGCCTGCTCCATGTATATGAGCGGGGGAGGGAGCTTATGAAAGACACGGCAGGCGCATAAGCGCATTGTCAAAACGCGGGAGGCATGAAACAGTATCACAGACATATAGAGCGTTTGTGACGAACGATCATGAGGGAGCTGAAAACGCAGGCGCATGGGCGTGAATGCCGTGAGTTTACCGACAGGGCAGCATCCTCGGGCGCTGCTTTTTTGCCTTGCGGAAGGGCGGCCACTGTCGAAAAACTGGTTAGAAATGCATAATGAATCATATGTCAAGACGGAATTCAACTTATATACTGTTTTCGTTTTTGCGGCTTTCGTCCATATTAAACAAGGTGGTGAATACTATGAACTTAGATTATTCAGAGATCGGGAGGAGAATAGCAAGCCGGAGAAAGGCCTTGGGACTCAAGCAGGTCCAGGTTTGTGAAATCGCCGGGATCAGCGACAAGTATTTGTCCGCTATTGAGCGCGCGGTGTCCATTCCTTCTCTTGAAGTACTGATGAGACTTGCCATAGCATTAGACACCACCCCGGACGAGTTTCTCGTCGGTACAGTTCAAAACGAAAACGAGGCCTGGAAAGAAGTGGCAGAGAAGCTTCGCGGCATGGACGCAAAGCAGCTTTCCCTTGCCAAAAGTCTGCTGTCCTGGCTTCGGGAACAATCGCTTTGACATTAACGGAGACAGTCATTCCCTGTTCGCGCATGGAATGACCGCTATGCCATTCTGAATAACTGGAGAATCAGATGGACGAGACAATGAACGTCAAAAAGTGTGTGAGGAAATCCAAATTGCGCTTTGCTCTGCGGCTGATGGCCATGCTGCTCATCGCCGTTGGGATGCTGGTGATGCTGACGGCCTGCGGCGGAGCCGGGGACGCGGCGGAAACGCCGGCGCCGGAGGAGACGCCAGCCGCCACACCGGGGCCCACGGCGAAACCCACACCGGAGCCCACCCCCGAGCCCACGCCTTTCCCGGAGCCGGAGCTGACGGAGGACTGCCCCGTGACCATGGACGGGACAGCGCTTGCCAGCGGCAGCTTTCTGCACGACGGCGTTCGCTACGTCTATCTCTCCGAAGCGGCCGAAGCCCTGGGACTGAAGCCGGAGATCGGCGAGGACGGCCAGCGCTGCAGCTTCCCCTGGCGCAAGAGCCGGGTGGAACTGCAGGCCGAGAGCGACGAACTGAACTACCTGGAGGAGAGTGTGCGCCTGGAGGCGCCGGTGCTGCTGTGCAGAGGCGGCGAGGAGATGCTGCTGCCGGTGGAGTCCTTCTGCCAGGCCATCCAGATCGGCCTGCTCTATGACGAGGAGATGGACCATCTCTATTGCACCCCGGGCGCGGGAGACTGGGAACTGCCCCAGGGCTACTATGTGCCTGTTATGATGTATCACGGCGTGGGCGGCGGCGACGAGACCGCCAACCTCTTCGTGGAGCCCAGCAGCATGGAAGAGCAGATCGTCTATATGCTGGAAAACGGCTATACGCCAATCTGGTTTTCGGATCTGGAGCATGTGGAGGACTATGAGAAGCCGGTGCTGCTGACCTACGATGACGGCTGGAAGAACACCTATTTCAACCTCCTCCCCCTGGTGGAAAAGTACCATGTGAAGGTCACGATCTTCATGATCTGCGAGGCCTTTGAGCACAGCGGCAACCACCTGGACCCGGATCAGGCCCTGGAGATGGCCGCCAGCGGCTATGTGGATTTCCAGAGCCACACCATGTCCCACGCAAACCTTCTCGACCTGACGACGGAGCAGCGGGAATACGAAATGCGCGAATCGCGGCTGTTTTTGACCAGAATGTTCGGCAAGGAGCCCTTTGTGCTGGCCTATCCCATCGGCGGGAGCAACGAAAAGATCCAGGAGCTTACCAGCCACTATTACCGCTTCGGCGTGAAAATGTTTGAAAACAAGCGCCTCATCATGCCCTACAACACCAGCGATGATCCCATGTCGGTCTACCGCTTCTTCCCGGAGAAGAGGACGCAGCTGAGCGAATATGTCACCTGGCTGGCCTCCGCCTTCCCGCCTGAGGGAGAAGAGGTCAAACCCGTCCGTTACACCTGGATCCCCTATGAGGATACGGCTGCTGCGCCTGCGCCGACCGAGGAGCCTGCACCCACAGCGGAGCCCGAGCCCGTACCGGACCCGGAGCCCGAACCGGACCCCGGCCCGGCGCCGGATCCGGGAGAATGAAAACGAGAGAGACACTATGATCAAAGAGATCCACATCAACACCCTGGAGGAGCTGATGCCCCTGCTTTCCGAGCAGGAGGACCGGCCCGACCTGGGACGAAACCGCAGCCCCTATGTCTATCGGGGCATGACCAACGCGGATTTCCGCATGGTCACAAGCCTTCGGCGCAACTGCAAGCAGCTGCAGCGGACCCTGGAGCCTGCGATCCTGAAAAACTTTGCCAAGTATGCCGTGATCGAGGACCCGGGCGTGGCCCAGTCCGTCTGGCACCAGATGATCCTGGGGCAGCACCACGGCCTGCCCACAAGGCTGCTGGACTGGACCCAGTCCGCCCTGGTGGCGCTGCACTTTGCCGTCAGCGAGGAGAACCTGGAGCACATGGCGGACCATGACTGCATGGTCTGGCGCATGGACATCCGGGAGCTCCACGCTCTGCTGCCGGAAAACTACCAGCAGGTGATGCGCCGGTATCAGGCGGAGGTCTTCTCCGTGGACATGCTGGCCGACGCGGCCAGCAGCCTGGAGCAGTATGACCGGGAGCTGGGGGACCGGGCCATGGTGGTGCTGGAGCCGCCCAGCATCAACGCCCGCATCGTGAACCAGTATTCCTTCTTCTCCGTGGTACCCATGGAGATGGAGAATGTGGAGGATTTCCTCCAGCGCTGCACCCAAAACAGCGTGAAGTATGTGATCGACCGCTCCCTCCGCTGGCGGGTGCGGGACATGCTGGACCAGCTCAACATGTCCGAGCGCATCGTCTACCCGGGGCTGGACGGCCTGTCCAAGTGGATCGGCCGGCACTACTTCGTGAAAGAGCAGGAAGCCTGACGCAGAAAAAGGAAGGGAAACCGATTTCGGTTTCCCTTCCTTTTTCTGTATGGGATTCATACGGATACCTGATAGAATGATTTAAAGATTTCTATTCGGTTTCCGTATCACGCACCCAGGAAAGCGCGCAGCTCCTCCACGCTCAGCGCGGAGCGATATACGGTCTCCTCCGCGGGATCCAGATAATAGAGCACGCCGTCCTCTTCATAGAGCAGGACTTCCAGCTCTTCCCGGACGTTGCGCAGCAGGATCCTGCCGAAGGCATGGGGCGCCATCTCCTCAGCGCTGCGCTCTTCCGGGCTGCCCTTCAGGAGCTGACGCAGCAGGGACAGGTCCCAGTTCGTGAGCTCCCACTCCTCCAGAGCGGGGGCCTCGGCAGCTTCCTCCGCGGTTTCATCAAATGCCTCGGCGCTCTCTTCCCGGGTGGTCTCCACGGGAGCACTTGCGCCAGATCCCATGCCGAGCAGAGGATGGTCGCTTTCCGGGGCGGCTTCCACGGCATTGGACTGCAGCATGGGCGCGTCCGCAGGCTCCTCCGCGGCTTCGGCGGGTGCCGTCTCCGCTTCAGCGGGGGCGGCCTCGGGCATGGCCCGGACCTCCGCGCCAGCGGCGGCGACTTTCTCCTCCGCGGCGGCGGGGGCTGCGTCATAGGCGGCGGTGACCAGGTTCTTGCCTTGGGTGATAGATACACCCAGATACACGCCGGCGATCAGCGCCACGCAGGCAGCGGCGGAGAGGACGCTGCGCAAAATGGTGGGGATGCGGTTGCGGCGGCGGATCTCTTCCCGGTGAATCTCGGCCATGACGTTATCCCGCAGGTCGAAGGGGGATTCCTCCAGATCTTCGCCGATCTGGCTGGAGATGGCGGAAAAAGCCTGGAACAGCGCGGCGCAGTCGGGGCAGGTCTCGGTATGTCGGGCGAGATCCGCTTCCTCCCGGGCGCTGAGATCGCCGTCCACCATGCGGCTGATCAGCTCCTGATAGATTTCACATTGGCTCATAGGACATCACTTCCTCTCGGGTTTCTTGACGCGATGGAGTCCGGAATGTTCCCGTCCTTCAGCAAAAAGGCGCAAAGTTTTTTTCGCGCCCGGAAGATGCGGGATTTCACCGTTCCCTCCTCCAGTCCCATGGCCTCGCCGATCTCTTCATAGCTCATCCCTTGGATCTCCCGCAGCAGCAGGATCTGCCGCTGCTCGTCGGGCAGCTCCTGCAGCCCGCGGCGCACGGCCTCCCGGGTGAGCTTGCGCTCCAGCAGCGCCTCGGGGGACTGGCTCTCGTCGGCGATATCCAGCTCCAGAGTCTCGCCCTCGTCGTCTTCCACGGTGAGGGAGGAGCTGGGGCGGCGGCCCTGGCGGCGCTTGAAGTCCAGACAGACGTTGGACACGATCCGGTAGAGCCAGCTGGAAAATTTGCTGTCTCCCCGGAAGGAGGGGAGGGAATTGTAGGCTTTCAGGAAGGCCTCCTGGGCCATGTCCTGTGCGTCCTCCCGGTTGCCCACCATCTGCAGGGCCACGTTGAACACATTTTTCTCGTAGGCTGCCACCAGAAGCTCAAAGGCGTTCACGTCGCCGTGCTGTACCCGGCGGATGATGGTCAGCTCCTGTTCTCGTGTCAAGGGATCACTTCCTTCTATGGGCTGTTCTTTATTTCAAATCTCGTTTGATCTGGCGGAGGATCCGGTCCATATCCTCCAGGGTGGAGACCTGGACCAACTCCCGGCGGTAGACGCCCGCGTGGGCCACGCCGTGAAGATACCAGGGCAGATGATGCCGCGCCTCCAGACAGGCGATGCGCTCCCCGGCAAAGTCCGCCAGGCTGCGGATCTGCTCCGCCGCGGCGTCCAGCCGCTGGGAAAGCGGTGGCTGGGCCGGGATGGGCTCGCCCGCGATGGCAGCGTTGGCCTCCCGGAAAAGCCAGGGGTTTCCGAAGACGCCCCGGCCGATCATACAGAGGTCCGCGCCGGTATACTGCAGGATGTGGGCCGCGTCCTTCCCGGTGAAGATATCGCCGTTTGCGGTGACGGGGATCTTCACCGCCTGCTTCACTTCCCGGATGATGTCCCAGTCGGCCCGGCCGGCGTACATCTGCACCCGGGTGCGGCCGTGGACGCAGATGGCGTCCGCCCCGGCGCTTTCCAGAGTGCGGGCAAAGTCCACGGCGTTGACGCTGCCCCCGTCCCAGCCCTTGCGGAATTTCACCGTCACGGGCACAGAAACGGCCTTCTTCACCGCCTCCACGATCTGCCCGGCCAGGGCCGGGTCCTTCATGAGGGCGGAGCCGTCCCCGGACTTCACGATCTTGCCCACGGGACAGCCCATGTTGATATCCAGAATGTCCGCGCCGGAGAGCTCCAGTGCCAGCTTTGCCCCCTCGGCCATGACCTCCGGCTCGTGGCCGAAGATCTGCACGGCCCAGGGGCTTTCCTCCGGCAGGCGGTGGAGCAGGGCTTTGGTCTTCTCGTCCCGGTATACCAGGGCCTTGGCGGAGACCATTTCCGAGGTGCTCAGCGCCGCCCCTTCCCGGCGGCAGAGGGCGCGAAAGGCAAAGTCCGTCACCCCCGCCATGGGGGCCAGCACCGCCCGTCCCTTCAATTCGATGTTTCCGATTTTCGTCATAGATCCGTCCTGAAAAAAGTGCTTTCGTAGGGGCGGCTATCAGCCGCCCGTCGATGCGGGAGAGAATCGAACGGCGGGCGGATGCTATCCGCCCCTACAGATTGAGCTCCAAGCCAACCGGGCAGTGGTCGCTGCCCATCACCTCGGGCAGGATGAAGGCGTCCTTCACCTTGTCCCGCAGCCGGTCGGAGATCACGAAATAGTCGATGCGCCAGCCCACGTTCCGGGCCCGGGCCGCCGCCCGGTAGCTCCACCAGGAGTAGGCGTCGGTCCGGTCGGGGTAGAGGAAGCGGAAGGAGTCGGTAAAGCCCGCCTGCAGAAGCTCGGTGAACTTGCCCCGCTCCTCATAGGAAAAGCCGGGGTTGCCGATGTTCTGCTTGGGGTTTTTCAGGTCGATCTCCTCATGGGCCACATTCATATCGCCGCAGACGATCACGGGCTTTGTTCTGTCCAGCTCCTGCAGGTAGGCGCGGAAGTCGTCCTCCCAGCGCATCCGGTAGTCCAGCCGCTTCAGCTCGTCCTGGGCGTTGGGGGTGTAGACGCAGACCAGGAAAAAGTCCTCATACTCCAGGGTCACCGCCCGGCCCTCGGAGTCATGCTCCGGGATGCCCAGGTTATAGCGCACGGAGAAGGGCTTGTGTTTGGCAAAGATCACCGTGCCGGAATAGCCCTTCTTTTCCGCGTAGCTCCAGTAGCTCTCATAGCCGGGGAAATCCAGCTCGATCTGCCCGGCCTGGAGCTTGGTCTCCTGCAGGCAGACGAAATCCGCCTCGAAGCCGAGGAAGATGTCCTCGAAGCCCTTCTTCTGCACGGCCCGCAGACCGTTCACGTTCCAGGAAATGAATATCATGCCTGTTCCTCCCTCTGCCCGCCGGTAAACTGCTCTCTGCTGATCTGATAGTATTTGAAGTGCCCGTCCTCCGACACAAAGCGGAAGCCCGCCTTCTGCAGGGAGCGCTGGCTTCGGGTGTTCCGGAGCAGAGAGTCGGCCAGCACCGTCTCCATGCCCAGCTCTTCAAAGGCATAGCGGAGAGCCTGCCGCTCCGCCACCGTGCCGTAGCCCCGGTTCTTAAAGCGGTCGTTTTTCAGGCAGATGCCCAGGGCGCAGCACCTGCGCTCCGCGTCGATGTCCTTCAGCACCAGCTCGCCGATGGGCTCCCGCTCCAGCAGGATGTAAAAGCGCCGCTCATTTTGCCGGGCCTGCCGCTCAGAAAACCAGGCGGCCACCTTTTCCTCGTCGTAGACATAGGGCTGAAAGCCGGCCGGATCCTCAAAGAGCTCCGGCGCCTGCTCAAAGTCCCGGAAAAAGGCCTGGCAGAGGGGCAGGGTGGCCGGCGTCAGGCGGACGGCGTCCTCCCTTGGCTGGGGCTTTCTGCTGCCCCGGGCGTCGCCCAAAGCGGCGTTGCGCAGCCGGGGAAGGGGACCTGCGGCGGTATTCTTGGTTTCGGCGCCCTTGGTGGCCACCAGACGGTTGATCTTCATACCCTCGGCATAGAACTTGGCCTCGTAGTCGGTCATCACGCCCACGGGTCCCTTTGCGTGCAGGTCGTGGGTCAGCTCCGAGAGGGCCCAGCCCTCGCTTGTCATCTGCTCCGCGGACCAGTCGAAGAGGGGGGTGTTGTCGGTCTTGAAATGGATCTGGCCCCCGGGGGACAGAGCGTCGGCATAGAGGCGCAGAAAGCTGGGGGCCGTGAGGCGGAACTTGGCGTCCCGGCTCTTAGGCCAGGGGTCGCTGAAATTCAGATAGATGCGGTCGATCTCCTCCGGCGCGAAAATGTCCGCAAGGTTCGCCGCGTCAAAGTCCATAAAGCGCACGTTTGTGATCCCCGCGTCCCTTGCCCGTTCCATGGCCAGGACCATGGCGTCGGGCACCTTTTCGATGGCCAGGATCAGGGCTGTGGGCTCCGCCTGCGCCGTCTCCACGGTGAAGCGGCCCTTGCCGCAGCCCAGCTCCACATAGAGCCGGTCCTGCTCGGGAAAGGCGGCCAGCCACTCTCCCCGCATGGCGGCGGGGTCTTCGATCAAGTAATCGGAACAGGCCTCCATCCGCGGGGCCAGATTGTGCCGTTTACGCATTCTCATGTTGCGATCACACTCCACATTACACAATACCACATGATCCGCCAAACTTCAAGGACAACAGACCGGGGAAAGGGGCAAGAAAGCTCTTGCAAGCGGGGGCAAAATAGACTATAATAACCAAGCGCTCCCGATGAGGGGCGCGGAAAAGAAGACAGATCCGGGTGTAGCGCAGCTGGTAGCGCGGGTGGTTTGGGACCATCAGGCCGCAGGTTCGAACCCTGTCACTCGGACCAGGAAGAGGGAGCCCCAACGGGGCTCCCTCTTCCTGGTCGGTGACAGGGTTCGAATCATGTCCGCACATGCCGGGGGAATTGCGAGCTTACGCTGCCGGTGGCAGAAACAGTAAGCTCGCAATTTCCGCAGCGGTCGGAGAATGCAAGGATCAGCGTAAGCCCGCAGCATTCTCCGGGCACCGCAAGGTGAATCGTGCATGAGACAGTGCGCACACTGTCGAATACCTTGATTTCTTTTCCGCGTCCCCCGCAAGCGGAAAAGAAATGCAAGCGAACCCTGTCACTCGGACCAGCGTCAGAAGAAGCCTGCTCCATTCCGTTTCCGAGGTTTGCGTAAGCGCCGCGAAAACTCCATATCCGCAGGCTCCTTCTTCCTTCTCAAAATCGGACCCGCTTCGCTGGGCTCCGATTTTGTTTTTTGGGGAATAGTGTTAAACCTTTCCTGAAAAAGAGCATTGCTTTTCTGACCTGTATCTTGTATAATCAAATTGAAAATAACAGGACAGGAGTTTGGACCCATGATCATGAACATCATCTGATAAGTGAATAGAGGCGTATACGATCGCGAGGGGGCAGACCCCTCTGGTTCAGTGCGCCGTTTTCGGGTAACTTTCGGATAGTGGGAACCGCAGGATGCAGCCACGACGGGAGCTGCTTCGCTGCGGTATTTTTGCGCCTGTTTGAGGCGTCGACGCCATCCGGGAAGGAGCCCATATCAACACTTTTTCATAAGGAGATACAAATCATGACCATTCGACTGGAAGCTGTAAATGACAAGAATCGGGACGCCGTTCTGGCCCTCTCCGTGCGGGAGGATCAGCCTTTCGTGGCCAGCAATAAAACCTCTCTGCGGCAGGCGGACGAGGCGAACGCGGAACAGCCCGGCGTGGCCCGGCCCTTTGCCATCTATGCAGATGAGAAGCTGGTGGGCTTCTGCATGTTCGTATTCAATCCTGAAGACGAGGACGAGGACGACCGCTACTGGCTCTGGCGGTTCATGATCGACAAAAACGAACAGGGCAAGGGCTATGGTCAGGCCGCCCTGCAGGAGATCATCAAATACTTCAAAGAAAACGGCGCGGACCGGCTTTTCCTGTCCACCGAGCCGGAGAACGAGCTGGGCCTGCACATCTATCACAAAGCCGGCTTCCGGGAGACCGGCGTCATCGAGGATGGTGAGGCCGTTTTGATGCGGATGCTGAAGGGCCCGCACAAGACGATCAAAGAGTTTTACGGCGTCGATGTCGATCAGGCCATGCGCATCAAGGGCAAGAAGGGCTACGGCGTCAGCATTGCCCTCCAAGACGGAGACGGCGATTTCCTCACCTACTGCGCCGGCAGCGGCCGCTTCGGGCAGGACTTCCCGGTGAACCCGGATATGCTGTTCCAGGCGGGTTCTGTATCGAAACCCATGTTTGCGCTGACGCTGCTCCGATATGTTGACAAGGGGATTATCGACCTTGACGCGGACATCTCCGGAATCGTGCCGGAATTCGTCAAAAAGGGCCCCGTGAGCTTCGCCGCGCTGCTTTCCCACACGGCGGGCTACAACCTGCACGGCTTCCCCGGCTACCGCGCGGATCACGAGCCGCTCTCGCTGGAGGATGTGCTGAACGGCAAGGGCAACACGCCGAAGCTCAGAAGGATCCGTCCTTATGGCAAGCAGCACATGTACTCAGGCGGCGGCATCACGCTGGCACAGCTCGCCTTTGAGCGTATCACCGGCACGACCCTCCGCGAGGCCTTCCAGAAGGAGGTGGCCGAGCCTCTGGGGCTGAAACACACCGGCTTTTTCCAGCCGCTGGACGAGGAACTGGTTTCCAACGCAGCGTTCGGCTTCAGGCTGGCGCAGAAGGAGGATCCCGCCCACGGTTATCACTATTATCCGGAGCATGCGGCGGCGGGCCTTTGGACCACCCCCACGGAGCTGGTCAAGATCGGTCTTGCCCTCTCCAGGAGCTACCGCCGGGGCGGCCTCCTCAAAAAGAAGACCGCGCGGCGCATGATGACGCCTGTCATGGATGACTACGGCCTCTGCCTCGACGTTTGGGAATCGGAAGCGCGCAAAGACAGCGTTGCCGGCCACGGCGGAGAGAACTGGGGTTTTCTGACCAGCTGGGTCTTTTCCCGCAAGAAAGACATCTGCGTTGCCGTGATGTACAACAACGTCACGGAAGCCGCCGACGAAGCGATGAACGACATCGCCTGTGAGATTTACAAAAACGCAAAGGGATAAAGGAGAAATACACGGATGGATAAGAAAACGATCATAGAAAACCTGGCTCGTGCGGCCTATGAAAGGGGCTCGTTCAACGGGGCATGGCTTTACGCCGAGAACGGGGAGATCGTTAGCAAGGGCGCACTCGGCTTCCGTGACGCGGAGGACAAGCTTCCGATGACAGAGGACAGCATTTTTGAAATGGCTTCCGTCAGCAAGATGTTCACGGCGACGGCTGTCATGCTCCTCGTCAGGGAGGGCAAATTGTCCCTTGACGAAGAATACACCGAAGTCTTTCCCGAGTACCCTTACAAGGGCGTTACGATCAGGCATCTGCTGACCCATACGAGCGGCATGCCGGATTTTGACGTGGAGGATCTGGTAGGCCCGGTGCTTGAGAATGAAAAAAGGATCCCGGCAAACAGCGAGATCATCCGTCTGATCCGGAAAACCGGAGAGGGGCCGGCCTGTGCTCCGGGGGAAGCCTTCTCGTATTCCGACGTCAACTACATGCTGCTCGCAAACGCGGTGGAAAAGGCCTCCGGCATTCAGTTCGAGGACTTCCTGAAGAAGAACGTATTCGAGCCCGCCGGCATGAAGGACTCAGGCATTTACCATACCCGCCGGGACGGCAGACCGTCCGAGCGTTTTACCCGCAATCTGGTGCTGGAGGATGACGGCCGCTATGTTCCCTCGGACGTCTCGGAGATGACCGCAAAGTACGTGGTCGGCTCGGACGGCATGAACGGCTGCGACTATCTGTACACCACCGTCTTCGATATGCTGGCCTGGGACAGGGCGCTGCGCGAAGAAAAGGTGCTGAGCCTTGCCGAGCAGCAGATCATGTACGCTCCGATGCTGCTCAAAAGCGGCGAGGTCGCCGGCCGGGAAGAGGAAGACGACGGCTACGGCTTCGGGTGGGGCTTCATAACAGAACCCGAGATGGGGCTTGTCGTCAGCCATTCGGGCGGTATGCCGGGGCTTGGCACCTGGTTTGAGCGTTTCGTAGACGCGGACAGAGTGCTTGTCTTCATGAGCTGCCGCGATTATGCGGACGCCCGTGCGTACCTAGGCTTTGAGCGGGGCCTGGAAGCCATCGCAAGGGATAAAGAGCCGGAGTTTGTTCTCACTATCGAGGATATCGCGATCAAGGATCCGGACAAATCGAAGTGGGAGAGCTTCTGCGGCAAATACGAGCATCCTGAAGACGCTGATTTCATCGTCGACGAGGTCTTTCTGAAAGACGGCGAGCTTTACGCGAACGCGATCGACGACGAGGGTGACGCGCTCAGCTTCCGCCTCTATCCCATCGGCGAAAACACCTTCGGCAGAAAACGCGGCATGCTCAAGCTGCGCTTCGGCGAAGGCTGCCTGATGTTCGACGAGTTTACCTGCAGAAAACTGTAAGAAACCATTCAAGCAATTGAATACGCGAGGAGGATGAACATGAAGTTTTCTGAAATGCCTTACAAAAGACCCGACCCTGAGGAGCTGAAAGCGGAGCTTCAGGGCTGGACCCAGCGGCTGAAGGCCGCAAAGAGCTACGAGGAGGCCCGCGCGGTCTTTTTGGAGAAACAGGAGAAAGAAAAGCACCCCGAAACCATGGCGACTCTGGCCTATATCCGCCAGTCCATCGACACCCGGGACGCATTCTATAACGAGGAAAAGGATTTCTGGGACGACTTCGGTCCGGAGATCGAGGAGTACGAGCAGGAGTGGAAGGAAGCGATGCTCATCTCCCCCTTCCGCAAGGATTTTGAGGCCGAGTACAGCGATCTGCTGTTCCTGAACATTGAGATCGCGCGCAAGACCTTCTCCCCCTCCATTATCGAGGACATGCAGCGGGAGAATGAACTGGTGGACGCGTACGACAACCTGATCGCCTCGGCGCAGATCCCCTTTGAGGGCGGCGTCTACACCCTGTCCCAGCTGGAGCCCTTCCAGGACGATCCCGACGATGGGCGCCGTCTGGCGGCGTGGAAGGCCAAGGGCCAGTGGTACAAGGACAATCAGCCCCAGCTGGACCGGATCTACGACGATCTTGTCAGGGTCCGCGACGCCATGGGCCGAAAGCTGGGCTACGACGGCTATACCCAGCTGGGCTACTACAACATGGAGCGCAACTGCTGGACCAAGGAGGACATTGAGAAGTTCCGCGAGGCGGTGCAGAAATACGTCGTGCCTCTGGCAGATTCCATCATGCGCGCGCAGGCACAGCGGAATGGAATGCCCTACCCGCTCTCTTTTGCGGACAGCTCGCTGATGTTCCGCAGCGGCAACCCCCGTCCCGTGGGCACGCCGGACGACATTCTGGCCCAGGGCAGGAAGTTCTACGACGAGCTCTCCCCCGAGACCAGCGAGTTCTTCCGGACCATGCTGGAGGAGGAGCTGATGGACGTGCTGTCCACCGAGGGCAAAATGGGCGGCGGCTACTGCAACACGCTGGAGTACTATGAGCGTCCGTTCATTTTTGCCAACTTCAACGGCACCCAGGGTGATGTGGAGGTCGTCACACACGAGGCGGGCCACGCCTTCGCCTACTGGATGAACCGCAAGCGCATCCCCACCCAGTACGCCGATCCCACGGCGGAAGCCTGCGAGGTCCATTCCATGAGCATGGAGTTCTTCGGTTGGAAGAACACGGAGGGCTTCTTCGGTTCCGACGCCAGGAAGTTCAAGTACAGCCATCTGGCCGGTGCGCTGCTCTTCCTGCCCTATGGGACGATGGTCGATCACTTCCAGCATATCGTCTACGCGCATCCGGAGCTGACGCCCGAGCAGCGCCATGCGGAGTGGAAGAAGCTCCTGGGCGTCTATCAGCCGTGGCTGAAGCTGGACGGCGAGATCCCCTTCTTCTCTGACGGCGAGGGCTGGCAGCGCCAGATCCACATCTATGAGTGCCCGTTTTATTACATCGACTACTGCCTGGCCCAGACGGTGGCCCTCCAGTTCTGGGCCATGATCCAGCAGGACCCCGACGACGCCTGGCAGCACTACATGGCCTACACCAGACAGGGCGGCAGCCGCACCTTCGTGGACCTGCTCAAGCACGCCGGACTGCGGACCCCCTTTGACGAGGAATGCCTCAAGGGCGTCTGCAAGGCCGCCAAGAAGTGGCTGGACGAGTTCGATCTCACCGGCATCGAATAATACAGGAGAACAAAAGCGGCCGTTCCGCTTTCGGGACGGCCGCTCGGGAGGAAAACACCTATGGATAAGAAAACCATGATGGAAAACCTGGCCCGGGAGTCCCATGAAAAGGGCGGCTTCAACGGGGCATGGCTCTACGCCGAGCACGGCGAAATCGTCTCGAAAGGCGCCATGGGTTTCCGGGATCCGGACAACACGCTGCCGATCCAGGAGGATACGATCTTCCAGCTTGCTTCTGTCAGCAAACAGTTCACGGCAACCGCTGTCATGCTGCTGCTCAGAGAAGGCCTTCTGTGTCTGGAGGACAAGATCACAAAGTACTTCCCGGAGCTCACCGCCTACGAGGGCGTAACGGTCCGTCACCTGCTCACCCACACCGGCGGCGTGCCCGATTACTTTGACGACGCGGACTGGTTCATCAACATCTGGAAGGAAGAGCACAGGGTCCCGGGCAACGATGAGATCATTCGTTTCCTTTGCGAAACCGAACTGAAGCCCTCTTTCGCCCCGGGCGAAAAGCTGGAATACTCCAACACAGGCTACAATCTGCTGGCTCTGCTGGTGGAGCGGCTCTCCGGCGTTCCCTATGAAGCGTTTCTGCAAAAGAACATCTTTGAACCTGCCGGCATGAGCTCCACCTGCTGCTGCCATATCCGCAGGGACGGCGTTCACTTTGAGAATTACGCCCGCGCGTCGGTCATTGAAAACGGCCGGTATGTGGCCGACATGGACTCTGTCAAGGTCAGCGAGGTAGCCGCCTTTGACGGGCTGAACGGCGACGACTATGTATACACGACGATCTTTGATATGTTCGCTTGGGACAGGGCGCTGCGCGATGGAACTGTGTTGACCCTGGAGGAGCAGCAGCTCATGTACACCCCCGCTAAACTCAACAGCGGTGAGGATGCCGTTTACGATGAGGATGAGGGGCTGGGCTATGGCTTTGGCTGGGGCGTCGGCCGTGATGAGAAGTCCGGGCTGATCGTCAGTCACAGCGGCGGTATGCCGGGCGTCATCACCTGGTTTGAGCGCTGGATCGATGCCGACCGGGTGCTTGTCATGCTCTTCAGCCGCGACCCGTGGGACTATAGAGCCGGGATGGGCGCATGGAACGGTCTGCGGGCCATTGCGGCGGACAAGGAGCCGGAGCCCATACGGACCATTGAGGAGATTGCAGTCAAAGACCCGGACAAATCCAAGTGGGAAGGCTTCTGCGGGAAATACGAACACCCCGAAGATGAGGATTTCTTCATCGACGAGGTTTGGCTGCAGGATGGCGAGCTTTATGCCAGGGCGGTCAGCGATGAATACGGCGAATTCAGCTTCCG
>JAFSMZ010000045.1:0-30465 GCA_017447685.1 Oscillospiraceae bacterium | reverse complement strand
CTAACGCTATTGCTGTATGCACACTTTACAAGCCAGCGCTCTGCGGTGGCTTTTTTGTGTTGCCTATTTGGCCTACCTGCCGCCTGCATATTTTCTTCCACTCAAGTCCTATTTGGGGCTTGACTTTTTATTTGCAGGCTTCCGACATATGTTCGGCTGGAACGTGTTCGGCCTGCTGCTGATGGGTCCCGCGGTGGCCACGGAGCGCTTTTTCGACACCCTCAACAAGGTGGAGCGGGAGCTCAATTGCCGCGGCGGCAATTGACTCCCGCAGGTATCCATAAAAACCGGCGCTGCCGATCCGGAGGCGCCGATTTTTATGACAAGTCGTTTGTGAATAATCTAACTGTCATATCCCATGCAAATCTACAAAAAACGTGTATAATAGAAGCATCCAGGAATACAGGAGGGCTTTTCCATGAAACAGGACCGGATCTTGATCGTTGTGGACATGCAGAAGGACTTTATCGACGGCACCCTGGGCAGCGCTGAAGCGGCGGCCATCACCCCCTCGGCGGTGAAAAAGCTGCGGGCCTGGCGGGAAGCGGGACTGCCCGTGATCGCCACCCTGGACACCCACGGGGAAAACTATCTCTCCACCCGGGAGGGCCGCTTCCTGCCGGTGGAGCACTGCGTCAAAGGAACACCTGGCTGGGAGCTGAACGGGGAGATCGCGGAAGCTCTGGGAGACGGCGTCAGACTGGAAAAGCCCAGCTTCGGCAGCATGGAGCTGCCCGCCCTGGTGCGGGAGCTCACCGGTGCCGAAGGGGATGGCCAGGGCCTTTCCATCGAACTCATCGGCCTCTGCACGGACATCTGCGTGGTGTCTAACGCCATGATTTTGAAGGCCGCCTTTCCCGAGGCGGAGATAAGCGTGGACAGCGCCTGCTGCGCCGGGGTCACGCCGGAAAAGCACCGGGCCGCCCTGGAGACCATGGCCAGCTGCCAGATCCGGATCGACTGAGGAGGTGCCTGTGATGAACAAGATGGCTTCCAATCCTGCCATGATGATGGATCTCTATGAGCTCACCATGGCAAACGGCTATTACCTGGACGAGGAGAGCCGGAACACCCGGGTGGCCTTTGACGTCTTCTTCCGCCGGAACCCGGACCAGGGCGGCTTCTCCGTCTTCGCGGGGCTGGAGCAGATCGTGGACTATCTGGACACCCTGCATTTTGACAAAGAGGACGTGGACTATCTCCGCTCCCTCCATCAGTTTGACGAGCGCTTCCTCCGCTATCTGGAGGACTTTCGCTTCCACGGTGACGTGTACGCCTTCCCCGAGGGCAGCGTCATTTACCCCGGCGAGCCCATCATCACCGTCGTTGCCGACATCGTGGAGGCCCAGATCATCGAGACCGAGATCCTGGCCCAGTTCAACCACCAGAGCCTCATCGCCACCAAGGCCCGCCGGATCGTTCAGGCGGCGGGGGACCGCGCCGTTTCGGACTTCGGCGCCCGCCGGGCCCACGGCAACGACGCCGCGGTCTACGGGGCGAGAGCCTGCTTCATTGGGGGTGTAAAGGGCACCGCCACCGTGCTGGCCGGGCAGAAGTTCGATATCCCCGTCAGCGGCACCATGGCCCACAGCTGGGTCATGCTCTTTGAGGACGAGCTCACCGCCTTCCGCCGCTTTGCCGAGTGCTATCCCCATAACTGCATCCTGCTGGTGGATACCTACGATGTGCTCAATTCCGGCATGCCCAACGCCATCCGGGTGTTTCAGGAGATGAAGGATCAGGGCATTCAGTCCCGCAGCTACGGCATCCGCATTGACAGCGGGGATCTGGCCTATCTTACCAAGAAAGCCCGGACCATGCTGGATGAGGCGGGCTTTCCCGACGCGAAGATCATCATTTCCAACAGCCTGGACGAATACACCATCACCTCCATTCTGGACCAGGGCGGCCAGGTCAACGCCTTCGGCGTGGGCGAGCGGATGATCACCTCCCGCTCCGAGCCGGTGTTCGGCGGGGTATACAAGCTCTGCGCCGTGAACCGGGACGGGGTCTGGGAGCCCCGCATCAAGGTCTCCGACACGGTGGAGAAGACCACCAATCCCGGCCTGAAGGACGTCTACCGCATCTACGACGCCGAAGGGCGGGCGGTGGCGGATCTCATCTGCAAGCAGGGAGAGGAACTGGATCTGACGAAGCCCTACCGTTTTGTGGACCCGCTGCGCCCCTGGAAGCTCATGTTCCTGGAAAACTGCAGGGCCAAAAAGCTGCAGATCCAGGTGCTGAAGGACGGACACCGCTGCTTCGAGCCGGAGCCCCTGCCTCTCATTGCCAAGCGCCTGCGGGATCAGCTGGACGGGGAGATCTGGAAGGAGGAGCAGCGCTTCGCCAATCCTCACCAGCACTATCTGGACATGAGCCCAGCCTATTACGAGATGAAGATGGAGCTGCTCTCCAAGGCTCACTGAGGGTTTGTCTATGGAAAACTATGAATTTGACGCCGTAAAGGAGCGGGATCGGCTGGTGGAGGCTCTGCGGGAGCTGGCCCTGCAGCAGGGCTTCTCCCGGGTGGTGCTGGGCATTTCCGGCGGGAAAGACTCCAGCGTTTCGGCTGCCCTCTGCGCCCGAGCCCTGGGCAAAGAAAACGTGTACGGCATCCTTCTCCCGGACGGGGAGCAGAAGGATATTGAAGACAGCAGACGAGTCTGCGCCGCCCTGGGCATGCGGCACCGTACCCTGAACATCGGCGCCATGCACCGGGCTCTCCTCGCTCAGGTGGAGCCGGAGCAGGGACCGGAGGCAGGGGAGTTTGCCATCCCCTTCGATCGGGAGAGCAACATCAACGTGGGGCCGAGGCTGCGCATGACCCTGCTGCGCTACGCGGCCCAGGCCCTTGGCGCGCGTCTCGTCGGCACCGGGAACCTCTCCGAGGCCACCGTGGGCTACTGCACCAAGGACGGGGACACCTCCTGTGACTTTTCGCTCCTGGGCTCCCTCACCAGCCTGGAAGTGGTGGAAGTGGGCCTTACCATGGAGGAGCTGCCCAGGGACCTGGTGGTCAAGACCCCCAGCGACGGGCTCTCCGGCATGAGCGACGAGGAAAAGCTGGGCCTGCGCTATCGGGACATCCACAACTACCTGCGCCTGGGCACCAGCGGCGATCCGGAGACGGATGAAAAGATCCGCCGCAAGGAGGCCGCCAACCTCCACAAGCGCCGCATGCCCATTGTGCTGTGAAAGGGTCACAACGAAGCTGAATGGATGAAAGAAAAGGGTTGGCGCGAATGCCCTCCACCTCATCCGTCTTGCCCCTCGCGTGAGATCGGGGCAAGCCACCTTCTCCTCAAGGAGAAGGCGAGGCGCCTCCGGATTATTCAGATTTACGCAAAAACACAGCGATTGTTTTCGAATGTCATATTTCATTTAACAATTGCAGCAAAAAAGGGAGTGTCGATTAATGGAAGAGTGGAATCTTCGGCGCCATTCGTGGCTGCGTTTTTTGGGCATGCTGCCTTTTCTTCTTTTATCGTCCGCTGTCTGCCTTCTTTGCGCAAATATCGCTTATGTGTTTATGGCACAATACGCATTTGGAACAGGAATTGATTGGCTTTCCTTTATTTGCGGACTCTTGCTTTTCTTGTTTGCCGTCCTGTTTGCCTTCATCTCTTTCGGGTTAGTCCGAGATAGCTTTTCTCAGGTGGTCTTTTCTTCGCAGGGAATTGAGCAAAGGCGATTCGGAAAAAGCATATGTTTTCTCCCGTGGGATGAGCTGGCAGAAACAGGAATTGCTTTGGAAAAATGGACCGTCAAGAACGGCCCTCACCGTTGCCTTTATTTTGCGGATTGGCATCTTGATGAGCTCGAACGTGCGGATATAGATAAAACCCTTGATGATGCGAAGTACGCCAAAGGAGGCAAACTGGTCAAAGTGCCATGCAAGGGTATTCAAAATGAAGAAGTGTTGAAAAGAATCTGTCCTGTTCCCATCCCCTCGACGCAAAAATATCAAGATATCAAGCATAATCTGCACTCTTATCGACGAGACAGAAATGCGGATGGATCGTGGGGAAATTCTGAAATGGACACCCTTCCCGATGCAAAAAAGATCGTGCGAAGTTTTAGAATACTGCAACGAGAAAACAATAAAGGGCTCCGCCATTGATCACAGCGTTTTCCCTGTCCACAGTTATAACGAACATCGGATTATGACCACAAATCCAGTGACACCTCATCAGTCAGCCTTGTGGCTGACAGCTTCCCCTCAAGTAAACGATTTGATCAGCGTTTACTCAAGGGGAAGCCATTGGTGACGAATCTTCCAAGCCTTCCCATTGAGAGGAAGGTGGTCGAGCGAAGCGAGGTCGGATGAGGTGGAGATGGATGCAATCATTACCAGTGTTTGCACGGATTCCTCGGAATGACAGGGTTATACATAGCTTGCGGCAAACTACTTGCGGTAGTTTTTGAGCCAAATACCAGCCTAAACAAAGCGCCGGGGAACTTTCCTTACGGAAGGTGCCCCGGAAGTCTCTTCTTTTTTTCAGTTCTTTTTTCTTTCGGTCGAGATTTACAAGCAAGGGGAAACATGCTATCATCGAAGCGCAAGACAGCGTAACGACAAGGAGGCGTGTCCTATGCAGAACGATTCCGGCCTGTGGGTGATCCGACCCTTCAACATAGAGTTTCTTGTGACCTTCGGTGCGTTCCTGGCGCTTCTGATCCTGGCAAGTCTGCTGCTGCGCAAGAAGAGTGAAAAGACCCGGCAGGGAGTGCTGGTCGCCGCATGTCTCGTGACCTTTGTGGGCTTTTTCTTCTACAAGTATTATCTCTCCGTGGATGCGCCCTATAATCAGCTCATCGCGGAGCGGGGCGGCTTCAACTGGTGGGGCGAGCTGCCGCTGCATCTGTGCAACATCAACATGATGCTGATCCCCATTGCCGTGCTGCGGAAGAGCCGGCCGATGATGGCCTTCGGCTTTTTCCTGGCCCCGCTGGGCGCCATGATGGCCCTGGCCATGCCCGGCGTCGGCTTTGACGGCTATTCGCTGCTGCTGCCCAGGATGCTGGGCTATTACGGCACCCATTTCATGATCGTCATCGAGGGCCTGGCCATTGTGAGCTTCGGCCTGTACCGGCCAAGCTTCCGGGATCTGCCCCGCACGCTGCTGACGGCGCTGCTGGTCACCTTCGGGGTCTTTCTCATCAACATGCTGCTGCGCTGGACCGGCCTGTACCCCAAGGCCAATTACTTTTACTCCGTGGAAACGGAGGGGAATCCTCTGCTGGAGATCTTTCACCGCTGGATCCCGCTGCCCTTCCTGTACCTGATGCCCTCCGTCCTGATCCTGGGCAGCTATATGTGCCTCATCACCGGAGGCTTCGCCCTGGCAGCCGCGCGGAGGAAAAAGAAAGAAGCAAACAGTTGAATCGTTTGAAGCATAAAAAACGTGATCCCCTCGAAAGAGAGGATCACGTTTTTCCATTGTCGGCTAATCAGAGCTCCGCAATGACCTCGCACTCCAGCAGCACGTCCTTGGGCAGGCGCGCCACTTCCACACAGGAGCGGGCGGGGAAGGGTTCGGTGAAATACTGGGCATAGATGGCGTTGATGGCGCCGAAATCGTCCATGTTTTTGATGAACACCGTGGTCTTCACCGTCTTGGAGAGATCAGAGCCCGCAGCCTTCAGCAGCTCGCCCAGATTCTTGAAGACCTGGTGGGCCTGGGCCTCCAGCCCCTCGGCCAGCGCGCCGGTCTCGGGAATGATTGGGATCTGTCCGGAGGTGTAGACCAGGTTGCCCACGATCTGGGCCTGGGAATAAGGGCCGATGGCCGCCGGCGCCTTGTTGGTAGATACAGCTTTCATATTCAATCTCCTTTCCTTTTAGGCTCCCCTGCCTAAGGGGAGCTGTCCCAGTGCGCACACTGGGACTGAGGGGTTTTCCTTTCATCTTAGGCTCCCCTGCCTAAGGGGAGCTGTCCCAGTGCGCACACTGGGACTGAGGGGTCTTCCTTTCCTCTTAGGCCCCCTTGTCTAAAGGGGGCTCCCGCGAAGCGGGTGGGGGATACTCCGTTCCCCTCAAAACTCAAATCTCAAAACTCAAAATGAAATCATTCTGTCTCCATCGCCACCTCGCAGCCGGTGGCGGCGATGGCGTCGATGACGCTCTTGCCATGTTCCGCTCCGCCCACTTCGCAGACCACATGGACGCTGGTCTGACCGGGGTTCAGGCGGCGGTAGAGCTGGTCGTGCTGTACGGAGATGACGTTGGCCCGCTTGTCGGCCAGAACGGAGAGCAGCTGCACCAGGCTGCCGGGACGGTCCGCCAAGGTGGCGACGAACTTGAGGCGGCGGTTCCGGGCCACCAGACCCTGCTCGATGATGCTCTGCAGAAAGCTCACGTCCACGTTGCCGCCGGACATGAGGCAGACCACCCGCTTGCCCTTTACGTCGATCTTGCCGCTGAGCACCGCGGCCAGGGGCGTGGCGCCGGCGGGCTCCACGATCTGCTTGCAGCGCTCCATCAGCAGCAGGATGGCATTGGCGATTTCCCGTTCGGAGACGGTGACCACCCCGGCGGCGTACTTGTTGATGAGATCCACGGTGATGTCACCGGGGACCTTCACGGCAATGCCATCGGCGATGGTGCTGGCGCTCTCGGTGGTGACCAGCTTTTTCTGCTGGAAGCTCAGGGCGATGGCGGGAGCTCCCTCCGCCTGGACGCCGTAGACCTTCACCCGGGGATTCAGCAGGTGGGCGGCCAGGGCCATGCCGGCAAGCAATCCGCCGCCTCCCGCGGGGACGATGATGATATCCGCCGTGGGCAGATCGCCCAGGATCTCCAGAGCCAGGGTGCCCTGACCGGCTATGACCTCCAGGTCGTTATAGGGATGGAGGAATTTTGCGCCCTCCTCCTCGCAGATGCGCAGGGCCTCCTGATAGGCGTCGTCATAGCAGGAGCCGGTGAGTACCACCTTGGCGCCGTAGCCCTCGGTGGCCTGGACCTTGGCGATGGGCGCGGCCTTGGGCATGACGATGGTGGCGGGAATGCCGAAGCGGCTGGAGGCATAGGCCACGCCCTGGGCGTGGTTGCCGGCGGAGGAGGCCACCACCGGGCAGCGCTCGCCCCGCTCGATCATGCAGGCGATCTTGTTGGAGGCGCCGCGGATCTTGAAGGAGCCGGTCTTCTGTCGGTTTTCGCATTTCAGATAGACCTTGCCGCCGGTGAGCTTGGAGAAGGTGGACGACAGGTCCAGCTCGGTATGGTGCAGGATGGGTTTCAAACGCTCGGCTGCACGTTCAAAATCGTACAGTTCCAATTCCATGTGGTTCCCTCCATTCGGTAGAATGAACAAAACTTGCCGGCTTTATTGTAAATCAATTGGTGGAAGAATGCAACGAGGAAAGAGAAAATCTTTCCTCCTCCGTGTCGTCCGAACGAGCAGGATGGAAACACGGAGAGGGGAGTGTGAACAGTACTGCGCTGACCGGTATGGCAGCGCTTTGAGAGAGAAGAGAGAACCGCGGAAAACAGGGCCTTTTGTGCTTTTTAGGGGCTGTGTTTCCCTCTTTTCTTTTTCCTGCGCCTGTGATATAATGCCGCCGTATCTCAAGCTCAGTCTCAGCCGTTCTGGAAAAAAGTATGGAAAACGAAAAAAAGACCAAAACAAAAGAAGAAAAGGCTTTCAGCAGAAAGCTGCTGTGGGACTTCCTGAAGGGGAGCAAGCTGTTTTTTATCATCAGCATGCTCTCGGCAGCCGTGGCCGCTTTGGCGGACATGGTAAGCCCCCAGATCATCCGCATGGCGGTGGACAATGCCCTGGGCGGGAAGGAGAGCAATCTCTCTCCCCTTGTCATGGGCATCGTGGACCGCTTTGGCGGCTTTGCCTATCTGGGCGAGCACATCTGGATCATGGCGGCGGCGATCCTAATGGTGGCGGCGGTGAAGGTGGTGGCCCAGTACTGCTTCCGGGTGTACAACACCAAGGGCGCCGAGACCCTGACCAAAACCATGCGGGACCGGCTCTTCGGCCATATCGAGCGCCTGCCCTATGCCTGGCACGCCAAGCACCGCACCGGCGACATCATTCAGCGCTGCACCTCGGATATCGAGACCATGAAGCGCTTTGTGTCTGAGCAGATGACCTCCATCTTCCGGATCCTGGTGCTGCTGGTGCTGTCGCTGAGCTTCATGCTCTCCATGAACTGGAAGCTCACCGTCATCGCCATGCTGCCGGTGCCCTATGTGATCCTGCGCTCCTTCCAGTTCCACCGGAAGATCGGCGCGGCTTTCCTGGACTGCGACGAAAACGAGGGCAAGCTCTCGGCAATGGCGCAGGAAAACCTTACCGGGGTGCGGGTGGTCCGCGCCTTCGGCCGGGAACGCTACGAGAAGGACCGCTTCGAGCAGCAGAACGAGCACTACACCAATCTCTGGATGAAGCTGGCCAGCCCCATGGCCCGGTTCTGGAGCATCAGCGACGTGCTCTCCGGCCTGCAGATCATGCTGATCGTGGTGTTCGGCTCCTGGCTCTGCATCCGGGGGGAGATGCTCCCCGGCGAGTACATTGCCTTTTTGAGCTACGGCGCCACCATGACCTGGCCCGTGCGTATGCTGGGCCGCATGATCTCCGAAATGAGCAAGGCTGGCGTCTCCATCGACCGCGTGGCCTATATTATGCGGGCGGAGGAGGAGAAGGAGACCGGCAAGGCCCTGACCCCGCCCATGGACCGGGATATCTGCTTTGACCATGTGTCCTTTGCCTATGAGGGCAGCCCCGAGATCCTACACGACATCAGCTTCACCATGAAGGCCGGCAGCACCCTGGGCATCCTGGGGGGCACCGGCAGCGGCAAGAGCACCATGATGCTCCTGCTGGACAAGCTCTATCTGCTGCCCGAAGGCAGTGGCAGCATCACCGTGGGCGGCGTGGACCTGCGGGATATCCAGACCCGGCACCTGCGGCAGAACATCGGCATGGTGCTGCAGGAGCCCTATCTCTTCTCCCGCACCATCGCCGAGAACATCAGCATCACCCAGGACGAAATGCCCATGGAGCGCATTCGGGAGGCCTCCCGGGCCGCCTGTCTGGACGAGACGGTGGAGAGCTTCCAGAAGGGCTATGACACCTTCGTGGGCGAGCGGGGCGTGACTCTCTCCGGCGGCCAGAAGCAGCGGGCCGCCATCGCCCGCACCCTGACCCAGCAGAGCCCCATCATGATCTTTGACGACTCTCTCTCCGCCGTGGATACGGAGACCGACGCCAGGATCCGCAAAGCGCTGGAGAGCCGCTTCGGCAGCGCCAGCATCATCCTCATCTCCCACCGGATCACCACCCTTTCCAAGGCGGACCAGATCCTGGTGCTGGATCACGGACGCATCGCGGAGATGGGCACCCACGAGCAGCTCAAGACCGGTGGCGGGATCTATCAGAAGATCTGTGAGATCCAGTCCGCCAGCGCAGAGGAGGTGTCGGCATGAAAAACGAGACCTCCAGACAGAAGAACCTGAAGTTCTTCGGCATCGGTAAGGTGCTGCCCTACCTGAAAAACTACAAGAAGCCCCTGTTCTTCATGATCCTGGGCAGCCTTGTGGGAAGCCTGGTGGATACCGGCGTCCCCCTTTTCCAGCGCTATGCCCTGAACCACTTCATCGGCGAGGGGACCCTGGACACCATCGTGCTCTTCGTGATCCTCTATCTCACGCTGATCTGCGGCGGCGCGCTGTTCAACTACGTCTCCGCCATGTACAGCATGAAGATCGAGGTGGGGGTGGACCGTGACCTGCGCAACGCCGCTTTCACCCACCTGCAGACCCTGTCCTTCTCCTACTACAACCAGAACAGCGTGGGCTACATCCACTCCCGGGTCATGTCCGATACCCAGCGCATCGGCTCCCTGGTGTCCTGGACCGTGCTGGAAAGCCTCTGGCAGATCGGCTACGTGGTGGGCGCGGTGGTGGTGATGCTTGCCATCAACACCAGACTCGCCCTGCTGGTCATCGCGGTGCTGCCCCTGACGGTGCTGCTCTTCAGCCTGTTCCAGGCCCGCCTCACCAGGGCAAACCGGGAGATCCGGGAGCTGAACTCCAAGATCACCGGCGACTTCAACGAGGGCATCACCGGTGCCCGGACCATCAAGACCCTGGTGATCGAGGAGAAGATGGAGAAGTCCTTCGTCACCGATACGGCCTCCATGCGCCGCAAGAGCGTGGGCGCCGCCCGGCTGCGGGGCGCCTTCGCCGTCACCATGAACTTTGCCTCCTCCCTGGCCCTGGCCATCGTGCTCTGGAAGGGCGGCGTCATCGCCAAGACCCAGATCGGCACCTTCTCCATGTTCATGTCCTATGCCCAGGGCATGATGGAGCCGGTCCGGTGGATCGTGGATGCCATCTCCGACCTGATCACCACCCAGGTGAATATCGAACGGCTCACCAGACTCCTGGAGACCCGGCCCGATGTGAACGACAGCGCTGAGGTCACCGCCATTTACGGCGACAGCTTTGAGCCCAAAAAGGAGAACTGGGAGCCCATCCGGGGCGATATCCGCTTTGATGACGTGTCCTTCCAGTACCCGGACGGGGACGAGAAGATCCTGGAGCACTTTGACCTGGACATCCCCTTCGGCACAAACGTTGCCATCGTGGGGGAGACCGGCGCGGGCAAATCCACCCTGGCCAATCTGATCTGCCGCTTCTACGAGCCCACCGAGGGCAAGGTGCTCATCGACGGGCGGGACGCCCGGGAGCGCAGCCAGCTCTGGCTCCATTCCGCCATCGGCTATGTGCTGCAGACGCCCCACCTCTTCTCCGGCACCGTGCGGGAAAACCTGCTCTACGGCAATCCCGACGCCACGGAGGAACAGATCGACCGGGCCCTGGAGCTGGTCAGCGCCAGAGGCGTGGTGGAGAAGCTGGAAAAGGGCCTGGACACCGACGTGGGCGAGGGGGGCGACATGCTCTCCACCGGCGAAAAACAGCTCATCTCCTTTGCCCGGGCCATCCTGGCCGATCCACGGATCCTGGTGCTGGACGAGGCTACCGCCTCCGTGGACACCATCACCGAGCAGAAGATCCAGGCCGCCATCGACACCATCATCCGTGGCCGCACCTCCATCGTCATCGCCCACCGGCTCTCCACCGTGCGCAACGCCGACGTGATCCTGGTGGTGAAAGACGGCAAGATCGTGGAGCGGGGCCGGCACGAGGAGCTGATGGCCGCCAGAGGCGTCTACTACCGGCTCTACACCCGCCAGTACGAGGACGAGGCCACCTATTCCGTGCTGGGGTGAGGATCGTTTCGCGTTTTCAGATTTGCGTTTTGAGGAGACGGGGGACCGGAGACAGGGTTCCCCGTCTTTTTGGTCGGCTGGAAAATAATCCTTGACAAAACGGATTTCTCTGCTATAATGACTTTTGCCTTAAATGTGGCAGGCCAAAATGGTGCAAACGACTTTCAATGGAGCCGGAGCATCGGCCGTATGCGAGAGTGCTGGAACAGGTAGACAGGCACGTTTGAGGGGCGTGTGTCAACCGACGTGGGAGTTCAAGTCTCCTCTCTCGCACCAAAAAATGACGGGTACCCAATGGGTACCCGTCATTTTTTTTGGTAGAGGAGGAGACTTGAATCAGTATCCGAACATGCCATAGGGCATGTTCGTCCACCAGTTCAAAAACTGGTGGACACCTTGATTTCTTTTTCGCGTCCCCCGCAAGCGAAAAAGAAATGCAAACAAGTCTCCTCTCTCGCACCGCTGCGGAACGGACCGGGTAAGATAGAGCAGGCACAAGCTCGCGTCCCCCGCAAGCGAAAAAGAAATGCAAACAAGTCTCCTCTCTCGCAAAAAGATGAGAACCCATCTTTGTTTTCGACGCAGGTACTTGAATCATTATTCGAAAGCCTGCAGTGTTTATTTTCTGTTTGCAATCTGCATGCCGGCGTTATACAATGAGACGGTACAGAGAAAACGACAGCCGAAGGGCTGCGTCGACAGGGGAGGACCTTCCATGAGGATCGCGGTGATCACCGGCGCTTCCGCCGGGATCGGGAGAGAATTTGTCTATGCGGTGGACCGCCGGATGCAGCTGGATGAGATCTGGGTCATCGCCCGGCGGGAGGAGCGGCTGCTGGAGCTGCGGGAAAAGTGCCGCAACCCCATCCGGCCCATTTCCATGGACCTTTCGGATACGGAGAATGTCCGGCAGATCCAGGCTCTCCTGGAACAGGAGCAGCCGGAGATCGCGCTGCTCATCAACGCGGCGGGCTGCGGCGTCTTCGGGCCTTTTGAGGAAAAAGACCTGGATCGGCTCCTTATGAGCGCCCGGCTCAACGCCCTGACGCTGACTGCCATGTGCCATGTTTGCCTTCCCTACATGAAGGCGGGCTCCGCCATCGTGAACATGGGTTCCAACTCCGCCTGGCAGCCGGTGCCCTGGCAGGCGGTGTACGGAGCCAGCAAGAGCTATGTGCTGAATCTGTCCCGGGCTGTCGGCCGGGAGCTGAAGCCTCGGGGCATCCATGTGATGTGCGTCTGCCCCGGCTGGATCAAGACCGAGTTTCAGCAGAACGCCCGCCACGACGACTATATCCGCTATGTGGACCGCTGGTACGGTCCCGATGAGGTGGCTGAGCAGGCCATGAAGGATCTGAAGAAGAAAAAGACCGTGTCCATCCTGGGACACCCGGTGCGCCGCCAGGTGCGCCTGGTGAAGTTCCTGCCGGTGAAGCTGGTGATGGACATCTGGTGCAGACAGCAGGGGATCCGGTGAACGAACACGGAGCGGGGAGGAGAAAACATGCAGCTGCAGGACTATGAAAAGGAACACGCACAGCGGATCCGAAGCCTTGGGGCGGAATGCACCCTGTTTTTGAAGCGCAGCGGCGATTTCCCGCTGCAGGCAGCGGGGGAGATCGCCCTCTTCGGCAGCGGCGCCAGGCGCACCGTGAAGGGCGGCACCGGCTCCGGCGAAGTGAATTCCCACTACTTTGTGACGGTGGAGGAGGGCCTGGAGAACGCGGGCTTCACCGTCACCAGCAAATACTGGCTGGATACCTATGATTCCCTGCGTAAGGCCGCACGGGAGAGCTTTTTGCGCCGGCTGCAGGAGAAGGCCCGGCGGGAGCATAAGATGGCCGTGCTGGAGTACATGGGCGTGGTGATGCCCGAGCCGGAATACACCATCCCCCTCTACGGAGAAGGGGACACGGCGATCTATGTGCTCTCGCGCATCTCCGGCGAGGGCTCGGACCGGGAGGCAAAGCCCGGCGACATCCTCCTCACCGAAACAGAGATCCGGGATATCCTGACTCTGCAGAAGAAGTACAAGCGCTTCCTCCTGGCGCTGAACACAGGCGGCGTGGTGGATCTCTCCCCGGTGATGGCGGTGGAGAACATCCTGCTGCTGAGCCAGCTGGGCGCGGAGACCGGCAATATCCTTGCGGATATCCTGCTGGGCAAAAGCTTCCCCTCCGGCAAGCTCAGCACCACCTGGGCCGCCTGGGAGGACTATCCCACCGTGGGCGATTTCGGCGGCCGGGATGAGACCCGTTACAAAGAGGGCGTCTTTGTGGGCTACCGCTATTTTGACAGCGTGGACCGGAAGCCCCTTTTCCCCTTCGGCTTCGGCCTGGGCTATACGGACTTTGCGGTGGCCCCGCTCTCCCTCCGCCGGGAAGGGGAGACGGTCTTCCTCAGGGCAAGGGTGCGCAACACCGGAGCCTTCCCCGGGAAGGAGACGGTGCAGCTCTATGCCTCCCAGCCCGGCAAGGAGATCCCCCAGCCCTGGCAGGTGCTGGCGGCTTTCCGGAAGACGCCGGAGCTGCAGCCGGGGGAGAGCTGCGAGGTGGAGCTTTGCTTTGACTTCAAGGACCTTGCCTACTACGATGAGGACGACAACACCTGGACCCTGGAGAAGGGCAGCTATCTGCTGCGCCTGGGCTCCTCCAGTGCGGATACCCGCATTGCGGGAAGGCTCCTTTTGAACAAGGACGCCGTGACCCTGGACTGCCGGGCCTGCTGCGGCAAGCCGGACTTCAAAGACTGGAGCCCGGAGCCCCGGGAGCAGGAAAAGACCGGCATGGTGCGCACCCTGCGCTTTACGGCAAAGAAGATCAAGCGGGAGCGTGTGGCCTACCGCCTGGGCGGCGACATGGACCTTATCACCGAGGAGCTCAGCGACGAGGAGCTGGCCCTTCTGAACGTGGGCGCCTTTGAGGAAAAACCGGGCCTTCTCAGCACCATCGGCAACGCCGGGCGCACGGTGGCCGGCGCTGCGGGGGAGACCTGCCGGGAGCTGCGGGAGAAGAACATCCCCGCGCTGGTGATGGCGGACGGCCCCGCCGGACTGCGCCTGAGCCGGGACTACACCCTGGACGAAAAGGGCGTCCACCCGGTGGGGGAGACCATGCCCGAGAGCATCCTGGAGCTGATGCCCAAGCCCCTCAGCTGGTTGCTGTCCAGAATGGGCGGCGGCAAGCCCAAGGGGGAGATCCTGCATCAGTACGCCACCGCCATCCCCATCGGCACCGCCATCGCCCAGAGCTGGAACAGCGAGCTGGCGGAGGCCTGCGGCAGCCTGGTGGGCGCGGAGATGGAGCGCTTCGGTGTGCATCTCTGGCTGGCGCCGGCGCTGAACCTGCACCGGGATATCCGCTGCGGGCGAAACTTTGAGTATTATTCGGAGGATCCGCTGCTCTCAGGCAAGATGGCGGCGGGCATCACGCGGGGGGTGCAGCGTCACCCGGGCTGCGCCGTCACCATCAAGCACTTCGCGGCCAACAACCAGGAATATAACCGCTATAATTCCAACAGCCAGGTAAGCCAGCGGACCCTGCGGGAGCTCTATCTGCGGGGCTTCGGCATCTGTGTGCGGGAGAGCGCGCCCCTTGCGGTGATGACCTCCTACAACCTTCTGAACGGGACCCATACCTCCGAACAGCGGGACCTGATCCACCGGATCCTGCGCTGCGAGTTCGGCTTCGGCGGCATCGTCATGACGGACTGGATCCTTCCCATGGGCCAGGGCAGCAGCAAGAAGTACCCGGCTCCCGACGCCGGGAAGATCGCCGCCGCCGGGGGAGACCTGGTGATGCCCGGCGGAAAGAACGACCAGAAGGCCATCCTGAAAGCGCTGAAAAAGAAAAAGCTCACCCGGCAGCAGCTGCGCATCAACGCCACCCGCGTGATCCGCATGGCAAGAAAGCTCAGCCAGGAGAGCAGGCGCCCGGCGCCTCAGGGCTGAACAGACAGGGCTTCGCCTGCTGCGCAGCGGCTTCCCCGGGACGGGGAGAGAATAGTTTTCGCTTATTTCACATTTTTCCGGGAAAAAGGAGTAAAGTATGGTAAGATCCATTTCCATCTTGGGCTGCACCGGTTCCATCGGGCGGCAGACGACGGCGGTGGCGCAGCACCTGGGCATCCGGGTGGCGGCGCTGACGGCCAATCGGAAGATCGACCTGCTGGAGCAGCAGGCAAGGCTTTTCCACCCGTCCTTTGTGGCGGTGTATGACGAGAATGCGGCGAAGGCCTTTAAAATCGCCGTGGCTGACACGGACATCCGGGTGGGCAGCGGTATCGAGGGCCTGATCGAGGCGGCTACCCTGGCGGAAAGCGACTGCGTGGTCACGGCGGTGTCCGGCGCGGTGGGTCTGAAGCCCACCCTGGCCGCCATCGACGCGAAAAAGCGCATTGCCCTTGCCAACAAGGAGACCCTGGTCTGCGCCGGCGAGATCGTGATGGCCCGGGCAAAAGAGCGGGGCGCGGAGATCGTGCCGGTGGATTCGGAGCATTCCGCCATCTTCCAGTGCCTGATGGGCCGGGGCGAGGGCGAGCTGCACAAGATCCTGCTCACCGGCTCCGGCGGTCCCTTCCGGGGCAGACGCCGGGAGGAACTGGAGGGCATCACCCCCGAGGAGGCGGTGCGCCATCCCAACTGGAGCATGGGTGCCAAAATCTCGGTGGACAGCTCCACCCTGATGAACAAGGGCCTGGAGTTCGTGGAGGCCATGCATCTCTTTTCCGTGCGGCCGGAGGATATTCAGGTGGTGATCCATCCCCAGAGCGTGATCCATTCCATGGTGGAGTTGGTGGACGGCACAGTGATCGCCCAGCTGGGCGTGCCGGACATGGGTCTGCCGATCCAGCTGGCCCTGACCTATCCGGAGCGGAAGGCTTCCATGTTCGAGCATCTGGACTTCTGGAAGCTGCGGGACCTGAGCTTTGCGGAGCCGGATCTGGAGAACTTCCCCTGTCTGCGTCTGGCCATGGACTGCGCCAGGCGGGGCGGCACGGCCCCCTGCGTGATGAGCGCGGCAAACGAGGTGGCGGTACACAAGTTCCTGCGCCATGAGCTGGGCTACAACCGGATCTATGACGCGGCGGCGGAAGCTGTGGAGCAGGTGGGCGTGGTCCCCGCCACGGATCTGGACACCATCCTGGCGGCGGACGAGGCTGCCCGCGTGTTTGTGAAAGAGCATTTCTAAACTGGAGAACCCCTTATGACTTACGTGTATATTCTCATTGGCATTTTGGTTTTCGGCATCCTGATCGCCAGCCACGAGTTTGGCCATTTCATCACGGCCAAAGCCTGCGGCGTGCGGGTGGAGGAGTTTTCGGTGGGCATGGGCCCCGCCCTCTGGAAAAAGCAGAAGGGGGAGACCCTTTACGCCCTGCGCTGCATCCCCATCGGCGGCTACTGCGCCATGACGGGGGAGGACAGCGCCTCAGAAGACCCCAGAGCCTTCACCAATCAGAAGCCCTGGAAGCGGATCCTGATCCTCTGTGCCGGGGCTGCCATGAACTTTCTCTTCGGCTTGCTGGTGATCTTCTTCATCTACATCAGCGCTCAGGGTTTCTATGTGCCGGTGCTCAACGGCTTCATGGAGGGCTGCCCCTATGAGGCTGCCGACGGCCTGCAGGCGGGGGACCAGTTCTGGAGCATCGACGGACACCGGATCTACAACACCCAGGACGTGGGCACCTTCCTGAGCCGGGGCGGCGATACCTATGACATCGTCATGATCCGGAACGGGGAAAAGGTGAAGCTGGACGATTACCGGATGGTCCCCCTGGTGTATGACGATCCGGAGCACGAGTATTTCGGCTTCTACCTGGGCAACGGGGTGGAACGCGCCACCTTCGGCAAGAAGCTGCAGCACACCTGGGACACCACCATGAACTTCACCCGGACCGTCTGGATGAGCCTGGGCGATTTGATCCACGGAAAGGTGGCGGCCAAGGAGCTGGCCGGACCGGTGGGCATCGTGGAGTACATGGCGGAGACCGGCGAGCAGGCCCAGAGCTTCGGGGAGGCCTTGGAGAACATCCTGATCCTGGCGGCGCTCATCGCCATCAACCTTGCCATCATGAACATGCTGCCCATCCCGGCGCTGGACGGCGGGCGGGTGTTCCTGCTGCTGGTGACGGTGCTCATCGAGGCCGTCACCCGCAAAAAGCTGAACCCCAAGTATGAGGGCTATATCCACGCGGCGGGCATGGTGCTGCTGCTGGGCCTGATGGCTTTTGTGCTCTTCAACGACATCTTCCGCATCGTGACAAAGTAAACGTGAACACAGAAAAGCATGAAGGCGGATCCGCACGGCGCTGTGCAGATCCGCCTTCATGCTTTTTTGGGGATGGCTCTCACAGACCGGAACGTCGGGGGCAAGCTTCGGCGCTCCGGTCTTTTTTGAAATCTTTTTTGAAACGGTGAAACCTTTTGGGGGGGCTCATCCGTTATACGTAAAGAAGAGAAGATGCGCCCTTGACGCGCAGGGTTTTGCAGTTTACAATTCCTTCATAAACGATATTGCAAACTGCAAGCGAGGTGCGCATGATGATACTGCTGCCAAAACGGATCCTGACCCTGGGCCTTGCGGGCCTGTTGCTCCTGACCCTGCTGCCGATGAGGGCCTTGGCGGAAGAGGAGGGGAGCATCGCTCCGGTCTGGAACGGGGAGAATGCCGGTCAGATCTCCCCGGTGGAGGAGACGGAGCGGGAAGAGGAGGCTCTCTGCCGCCTGCGCTTTGCCTGCCACCCGGAGGATACCCGCCTTTTGCTCCTGGACCCTACACGGCTGGACGAGAACGGCGACTATGCCGTGATCCTGCCGGAGGCGGACGGCAGCTGGCTGCTGGAGCAGGGCGAATACCTGTTCAGCGCCTGGCACAGGGGCTATGAGGCGGCGGAGCGGGTCTCCTTCTTCACCGGGGACCAGGCGGAAAAGACCATCGACCTGACCCTGCGGCCCCTGGCGCCGGTGAACGGGAATGACGGAGATGGTACGCTCTATGAGCCTGCCTTTCCTCTGCCTGCGATGACCGGAAACCAGGCCGTCGACACGGCCAATGTGGCCAGGTCCCAGCTGGGCTATACCTATTCCAGCGGCACGGTTTACGGCGCCTGGTGGACCGAGGTCACCTCCTGGGGCTATGATTACACGCTGGCCGACTGGTGCGCCATGTTTGCCTGCTGGTGCTCCACCCAGGCAGGCGTGGGCCTGGACAAGGCCTACAGCAAGTACGGCGCCAACGCCAATTACCTGATGGAGTGGCAGGTGGATCACTGCAGCAGCGACAAGACCTTTGCCACCTCCCCGAAAGCCGGAGACTTTCTGTTCTTTGGCGGCAGCGACGGCAGAGCCGGGCATGTGGGCATCGTCACCGAGTATAACGAGAGCAGCCACCTGGTGACCTTTGTGGGCGGAAACCAGGGTGGTCCTCCCTCCCGCGTCAGCGAGGGGAAGATCCTTTGGGGGAATGATTCCTACTGGGGCTATCAGGTGCTGCTGGGCTACGGCAGACCCAACTACAGCGGCAGCGGGGAAGCCGTGAAAGCCGGCCTGGATTCCGCTGCCGGCGGCGCGGGTACCCTCAGCGTGTCCGGCTGGGCCTTTGACCCGGACGATCCTGCCAGCCCCGTGTGGGTCCATGTCTACGTCGGCGGGCCCGCCGGCTCCGGGGCGGCGCTCTATAAATTCGAGGCCAAGGCCTATCGGGAGGACGTGGAAGCGCAGTTCCCGGGGGCGGGCCTGTACCACGGCTTCAACAAGAGCTTCAGCGTTGCGGAGCGGGGAAACCAGACCATCTATTGCTACGCCTGCGACCTTGGGCCGGTGCAGCAGGAGCTCCTCTTCGCCCAGGCCCAGGTGAACATTACCGATCCTTTGCTGCAGTTTTATACCGTGTCCTATGACGCAAACGGCGGCGAAGGCGCGCCGGAGGAGCAGGTGAAGAGTCACGACGTGCCCCTGACGCTGAGCAGCCTTATGCCCACCCGGGCGGACGAGAGTGAGAGCCTCACCGTGATTTTGGATCCCAGGGGAGGCAGCGTGAGCAGCACCAGCCTCAGCACGGTGAAGACCCGGCATTACGCCTTCAAGGAGTGGAACACGGCGGCCAACGGCCGCGGCGTGCCCTATTTCCCCGGCGCCGCCTATGTGACAAACGCCAACGTCACACTCTATGCCCAGTGGAGCAGCACCACCGAGACGGAGGAACTGGCGCTGCCCACGCCCCTTCGAAGCGGCTATCGCTTCCTTGGCTGGGCCAGGGAACAGGACGCGGCCTCCGGCTTTACCGGGAGCTTTACGCCCGAGGGGGACCTGACGCTCTATGCCATCTGGGAGGAGGACCCGGATTTCCTGCCGGGTGACGCAAACGGCGACGGAGACGTGGATGTGCTGGATCTGGTGCGGCTGCGCAAGAGCATGGCCGGACAGCAGGTGGAACTGAAGCTTTCCTGCGTGGACCTGAACGGGGACGGACAGGCGGACGGACTGGACCTGCTGCTGCTGCGCAAGCTTCTGGTGGGTGCAGGTTGATCTGTGAAAAGTAGGAGCGCTTTCCGATAGGGGAAAGGAAGCGCTCTCTGTACCGGAGGTGTTTTCTGTGAAGCATGGAAGAAAACGGCTGTTTGCCCTGACGTTGGCCCTGCTGCTTGGCCTCGGCCTGCTGCCGGTCACCGCCCTGGCGGAGGAACCGGAGGGGAGCATTTCCCCTGTGGCGGAGGAAGCGGGGCAGATCGGGGAGACCGAGGACGTGATCCCCATCATCGACTCCGGCCCCTGCGGCGACAGTGTGAACTGGCGCCTCACGGAAAACGGCGCTCTGGTCATCCTGGGCAGCGGGGACATGTGGGATTATACGGTGCAGAACGCCCCCAAGTGGATGAGCAGCTATGCCAGACAAATCACCCGGATCGTGGTGATGGAGGGCGTCACCGGCATCGGAGAAAAAGCCTTCTTCACCGGACCCTATCAGATCAAGCCCGAGGAGATCCTGCTGCCGCAAAGCCTGAGAAGGATCGGCAACTTCGCCTTTACCCTGTCTGTTTACGGCAGTCTCACCCTGCCGGAGGGCCTGCAGGAGATCGGGGAGGACGCCTTTGAGGGCTGCCGGATCACCGGCGAGCTGCGGATCCCCGGGACGGTGCAGCGCATCGGAAGCTGTGCTTTTCTGGACTGCGAGGAGCTGGAGAGCCTGGTCCTGGCGGAAGGCGTAAAGGAAATCGGCAGCCAGGCCTTTGCCCGCTGCGGAAGCCTCAGGGAGGTCCATATCCCTGCCAGCGTCACCTCCATCGGCTACCGGGCCTTCGGGGTGGGACTCAATTCCCTGACGGACGTCTACTACGGAGGGAACCTCGCGGAGTGGGAACAGATCGCAGCCGAGGAGGCGGTGATGCCTTCTGCCAGGGTGCACTGCGCAGACGGGGACATCGTACCCCATACAGCGGACCGCTGCGGCGATGATCTGATTTGGAGCCTGGACGAAAACGGCGTGCTTCTCATCAGCGGCACCGGGGATATGTGGGATTATGAGCTTGAAAATCCGCCCTGGTGGGAAGAGCGGGACCAGATCCGGGAGCTGCAGATCCTGCCCGGCGTCACCGGGATCGGAGCCCTTGCCTTTGCCAACTGCAGCAATCTGGAGCGGGTGAGTATCCCGGTGGGCGTCACAGGGATCGGACGGAATGCCTTTAACGGGTGCATATCCCTGGGGGAAATCCAGCTCCCCGAGAGCTTGAAGCAGATCGGCGCCAGAGCCTTTTACAATTGCGGCCTGATCGGCGTCACCATCCCGGATGGCGCCACCAGTCTTGGAGAATCGGCATTCGGGAGCTGCGGCAAGCTGACCTACGTGACCATTCCCGGAAGCGTCGGATGTATCAGCAGCTCTATGTTCAGTACCTGCAAAGCGCTTTCGGCTGTCAATATTGGCGAGGGAGTGGAGACCATCGGCTATTGGGCCTTCGGCCTGTGCGAAAGCCTGAGATCCCTGCGCTTTCCTTCAACACTCAGCCAATTGGGCGAGGCGCCTTTCTATTCCTGCAGAAATCTGGAGCAGATCTTTTTTACGGGTCCCGCGCCCAGCTTTGAAGAGCAAAGCTTCTACGGCGTGGAAGCCACCGCTTACTATCCGGAGGAGGATGCAACCTGGACCGAGGAGCGCCGCCAGGATTATGGCGGCACGATCAACTGGGCCCCCTATGCCGCGGGCATCACCGGTCAATGCGGAGACGATCTGCGCTGGAGCCTGGAAGAAGGCACGCTGATCCTGCTTGGCACCGGCGCAATGTGGGACGGACAGCCCTGGCAGGCCTACGCACAGCAGATCCGGCGTGTGGACTTGCCCGAGGGGCTCACCGCCATCGGGGAAAATGCCTTTGCGGGCTGTAATGCGCTCACCAGAGTTAAGATCCCCGCCAGCCTGCAGCAGGTGAAAGACAATGCGTTCTCCGGCTGCGCGGCGCTGGTAAGAGTGGATTACGGCAGCTCCCAGGCTGCCTGGACTGCCATCGGAATCGGCGGCGGCAACGAGCCTCTGGAACAGGCAAAGCTGTATTATACCGCCGCCGGAACCTGCGGCAACGCGGTGACTTGGACGATTTCGGACGGGATGCTGGAGCTGCGCGGCAGGGGAGAGCTGTGGGAGTTCAGCCCGGACAATCGCCCGGGCTGGTATGATGAGCGGTCCATCATCGACAGCGTGGTGATCGAAAGCGGGATTACCAATATCAGCGCGTACGCCTTCTGCGACACTGCGGTGGAGCAGGCCCAGATCCCGGGGAGCGTGGTCAACATCAAGAGCTACGCGTTCTTCAACACGAAGCTCCGGGAGATCGCCTTTTCGGAAGGCCTGAAAAACATTGCAAGTTATGCCTTTGGCAATTGCAGCGAACTTCGCCGCGTCACAGTGCCGAATTGCTATGTCAGAATCAGCCCCTATGTCTTCTCCGGCTGCGAAGCTTTGACGGATATTACTGTGGATGAGGGCAACGCAAATTACCAGTCTGCGGACGGCGTGCTGTTCAACAAAGGCGCAACAAGCCTGGTGCTCTATCCCGCGGGAAAGATCCAGAGCTCCTACAGCATCCCGGCGGGGGTGGCGGGCATCGCCATCGGGGCCTTCGATGGCTGCAGGGCCCTGGAGAGCCTGACGATCCCGGAGGGGGTGACAAGCATCGGCAGCAATGCGTTCAGAAACTGCACCGGCCTTGTCAGCGTGACGATCCCTGCAAGCCTGGAGACAAACGGGAGCCTTTCCTTTGCGCAGTGCGAGGCGCTGACCGATCTCTACTACGGCGACACCGTGGAGGCCTGGCAGACCTTGGACATCCAGTATCCGCCTCACCGGGTCACGGTTCACTGCACCGACGGGGTGTTCCTTTCCCCGGTCACCGGTGACCTGAACGGAGATGGGGCGCTGAACGGGCTGGACCTGCTGCAGCTGCGCAAATACCTGGTGGGAGTGCAGCCAACTGCCGATCCGATGGCCTCCGACTTGAACGGGGACGGGGAAGTCACGATCCTGGACCTGGTTCGGCTGCGGAAGCTGCTGGTCAGGGCGACAGATTAAAAACGGATCAAACAGCAAAAGCTGCCCTGCGGTCTTCGCCGCGGGGCAGCTTTTGGATCGCTCTTGCCATTTGAGAGTCGGCGGAGTACAATACAGGCGTCAATCAAACCCGGCTTTTGCGCGCCGGGACAGAGGAGGAGAAGACATGAAAGTCACACAGGAGATTCTGCAGAGCTACGCGAGACTCATCGCCCGCTCCGGGGCCAACGTCCGCCCGGGACAGGTGGTGCAGCTGAGCATTTCCGTGGAGCAGGCGCCCTTTGCCCTGCTGCTGGCGGAGGAATGCTATGAGGCGGGGGCCAAAAAGGTCAACGTGGAGTGGCAGAGCGACGGACTGTCCCGCCTGCATTTTCAATATGCGGCGCAGGAGACCCTGGGCACGGTGCTGCCCTGGGAGGAGGCCAAGGCCAAACAGATGGTGGAGGACCTGCCCTGCCGCATCTATATCGCCTCCGAGGACCCGGACGCCCTGGCGGGCATTTCCCCAGACAAGCTCTCTTTTGTGGGCCGCAGCCGGGCCAGGGTGCTCAAGCCCTACCGCAACGCCATCGACGGCAAGCACCAGTGGACCATTGCGGCCTATCCCTCGGAAAAGTGGGCGAAGAAGTGCTTCCCGGAGGACGAGACCGAAACGGCGGTGCAGAAGCTCTGGGACGCGGTGCTGAAGACCGTGCGCATCGACGGGGAGCATGACCCGGTGGCGGCCTGGAAGGCCCACTCGGATTTCATCACGGCCAAGGCTGCCTGGCTCAATGAGCAGGATTTCCGCTTCCTGCGCTACAAGAGCGCCAACGGCACGGACTTCACCGTGGAGCTGATCACCGGCGCCAGATGGGAGGGAGCCGGCGCGGTGAACAAGGTAAACGGTGCGGAATACATCCCCAATATGCCCACGGAGGAGATCTTCACCTCGCCTCTGGCGGGGAGCTGCGAGGGGACGCTGGTGAGCACAAAGCCTTTGAGCTGGAACAGCCAGCTGATCGAGAACTTCTCCATCACCTTCGCCGGCGGCAAGGCGGTCTCCTGCAGGGCCGAAAAGGGCCAGGAGCTGCTGGAAAAGATGATCGCCATGGACGAAAACGCCTGCATGCTGGGCGAGGTGGCCCTGGTCCCCAAGGAGAGCCCGGTGAACCAGTGCGGCTTCCTCTTCTATGAGACCCTGTTTGACGAAAACGCCTGCTGCCATGTGGCCTTGGGCGCGGGCTTCAAGGAGGTCCTGCCCGACGGGGACGATCTCAGCACCGAGGAGGCCAGGGCGAGGGGCATCAACGATTCCATCATCCACGTGGACTTCATGGTGGGCAGCGACGATCTTGCCATCGACGGCGTCCGCGCGGACGGGACCGTGGTTCCCGTCTTCCGCAACGGTACCTGGGCCTGAGCCTGATAGAAACAAATCACCCGGAAAGCTTAGCTTTCCGGGTGATTTGTTTCTGCGAGCACAAGGTCAAGCTCTTCAATGCCGTAGTAGCCAAAGAGCGCCAGCGCCTCCGGGCCGAGCCGCTCGCCGCAGACGGCGATGGGCACCGCGGGGGGACAGCCCACACAGGGGGTGGCCAGGATCCGGCCCAGGCAGCGCTCCGCCGGCAGCGTCTCGAAGGGGGAGAGCAGCGCCTCCCGGGGGGAGAGCACCGGCTGAGGCGCGGGCAGGGGAGGGGGCGCGTCTTGCATGGCAGGCAGGCACGGCAGAGACAGAAGAAAAGCCTCCAGGCGCTGCAGCTCCGCCTCTGTGTTCTCCGGGGAGATCATCAGCACCAGGTGGTCCGGGTCGGAAAACTCCGGCACGATCCCGGCCTCCTGCAGCAGCGCAGCCAGAGCCTCACCGGTATAGCCCCGGGCCTTCGGCAGCAGACAGAGCTTCAGCGGCTCTCCGCCGGACAGGGTCCATCCGGCGGCCAGGAGCGAAGCCTTCAGCACATCCGCCTTTGCGGCCGTCTCCCGGATGCGGCTGGGGTAAGCTCCCGCCAGGAGCGGGTTCACAGCGTCCAGAGACTGGAGGATCAGATAGGAGGGGCTGGTGCTGGCAAAGAGGGCCAGGGCCTGCTCCGCCATGGGCAGCAGCTCTTCGGGACAGCAGCGGGAGAGATGCAGCCAGGCCCCGCCGGTCAGCACCGGCAGAGTCTTGTGGGCGGAGTCGCAGCAGAGATCCGCCCCCTGATCCAGGGGATGCCGGGAGGGGGAGAGGAACTTCAGATATGCGCCGTGGGCGTTGTCCACCAGGAGCAGGGCCCCGTGGCGGTGGCAGAGTTCAGCGTAGGGAGCCAGATTCAGGCAGTTTCCCAGATAATCCGGGCTGGTGAGATAGACCGCAGCGGGAGCGCTTTCGGGATCGGCAAACAGCGCCTCCAGCTCGGAGAGCGTGGGAACGCAGGAGAGCAGGGAAGCCCCGCAGCCGATCCAGCGCAGCTCCAGGTCCAGCAGCGCCGCCCCCTCCAGAAAGACCCGGTGGGCGTTGCGCCCGGCGGCGACGCGCAGGGGAAGCCCATGCATCTTTGCGTGGAGCAGGGTCAGCTGCAGCATGGCCCGGATGCAGAGGGAGGAGCCTTCTGCGCTGTAGAGCGTGCGGGCGCTGCCGAAGAGGGCGGAGGCGTTCTCCTCGCTCTCCCGGATGAGGCCCCGGGCATGATACAGCACGTCCGCCCCGGGGATCTCGGTGATGTCCATGGGCTCCGGCCCCAGCAGCACACGGCCCTTGTGCCCCGGCATGTGCAGGCGCAGAGCGCCGCTCTCCCGGTAGGCCCGGACGAAATCGCAGATGGGGGTATTCATCGGCCTTCGGCAGCCCGGGCCACGGCCAGCATGATGGCGCACTCCATCCGCTTGCGGAAGAGCTCGCAGCCGGATTCATAGACGCCGGTGATGGCGCCGGTGGCGTGGTAGGCGTTGGCCGCGCAGCCGCCGGAGCAGTAGAGCTTGGCCCAGCAGTCCTGACACTCGGGTTTGGCATAGACATTGCAGGCGGCAAACTCGCTCTGGACCTCCGGGTTGTTGAGCCCGTTCCAGATGTCGCCCAGCTTGAAGCGCTCCTCGCCCACAAACTGGTGGCAGGGGTAGAGATCGCCCCAGGGGGTGACCGCCATATACTCCGTGCCGGAGCCGCAGCCGGAGATGCGCTTGTAGATGCAGGGACCCCCGGCCAGGTCGATCATGTAGTGATAGAAGGTGAAGGGACGGCCTTCCCGGTCTCGCTGCAGCATCAGCTCCGCCAGCTCCTCATACTGCTGCTTCACGATCTCGATATCCGCCGGGGTGAGGGCGGAGGGATCCTCCGGGGCGCAGACCACCGGCTCCATGCTCAGCTCCGTAAAGCCCAAGTCCAGCATCTGGCGGATGTCCTGGACAAAGTCCGGGTTCTGATGGGTGAAGGTGCCGCGCATGTAATAGTTCTTGCCGCCGCGGGCCGCCACCAGCTTCTGGAACTTGGGCACGATCCGCTCCCAACTGCCGTTGCCGGCGTAGTCCACCCGGTAGCGGTCGTGGATCTCCTTGCGGCCGTCCAGGGAGAGGACCACGTTGCTCATCTCCCGGTTGGCAAAGTCGATCACGTCGTCGTCGATGAGCATGCCGTTGGTGGTGAGGGTGAAGCGGAAGTTCTTGCCGGCCTCTTTCTCCCGGGAGCGGGCATAGGCCACCAGGTCCTTCACCACCTGGAAGTTCATCAGCGGCTCGCCGCCGAAGAAGTCCACCTCCAGGTTCCTCCGCTTGCCGGAGTGCTCGATGAGAAAGTCCAGGGCGCGCTTGCCAACCTCGAAGCTCATGACGGCCCGGTCCCCGTGATACTTGCCCTGGCTGGCAAAGCAGTAGGAGCAGTTCAGGTTGCAGGTGTGGGCCACGTGCAGGCAGAGGGCCTTGATGACCCCGGCGCTCTTTTCCTTGAATTTGCCAGCCATGGGGGCAAAGGTATCGGGCGTGAAGAGCTGGCCCTCGTCCCGGAGGGCTTCGATCTGCGCATAGCAGCCGGCGATCTCTTCGGCGGGAAGGTCGGGATGGCGCTCTGCCGTCTCGGCAAGGAGCTGCTCCTTTGGCGTACTCTCAAAGCCCGCGATCAGGTCGAAGGCCAGCTCGTCCACCGCGTGCACGGCGCCGGAGCAGATATCCAGGACGATGTTGTAGCCGCCCAGTTTGTATGGATGGATCATGGATGTATTCTCCTTGTTATCGGTAGTGCGGGGAATGGATGCCTGCAAAACTGGTTTTGCAAGCGCCGAAAAAAATGCCGCCATGTTTCATGGCGGCATTCAAGCTTTTCCCGATCAGTCCTCGGTGTTCTCGCACTTCTGGTTGGCAATACCGCAGCTGGTCTTGCAGGCAGACTGGCAAGAGGTCTGGCACTCGCCGCAGCCGCCATTGGCAGCGCTGTCACAGAGATTGCGGGTCTTCAGGGTGACGATATGTTCCATTTTGTTGTCCTCCAAAAGGTATTTTTCAGATTCCTCTTTTTTATACCACGCATTGCCCCGCAAGTCAAGATTTGCGCTTCTTTTTTTGCGGAAGGGGAGGAAAATGAGGAAGAAGAGAAGGACCGGGCCGGCGCAAAAAGGGATCCCGGATCGACGTCTTTCCGTCTGACGGCGATGTGTTGATCGGGCGCAGGGGCAGCGTGCCGATCAGCTGCAGCCCCAGCTCGTTTGCCAGCGCGATCGCCTTCTCTTCGCTTTCCGGATCCAGGACATGCTCCGGCCTGTGGGCGTCACTGCCGAGGATCACGCTGTTGCCCTCCTCCGCGGCGATGCGCCAGAATAGCTGGTTGGGATAGTGTCGGCCCTCCCGCAGCCCCAGCAGATTGATCTCCAGGGGCGTGTCCGTCTGCTTCGCCGCGCGGCAGAGCTTTCGCATCTCCCCGGCAAAGATCGCTTCGCTCCCCACATAGTGAAAGAGATCCGGGTGGGCAAAATAGGTAAACAGCCCGGTTTGCAGGGCTTCGATCGTCTGGGCCACATAGCGCTCCAGCTCCCTGCGGTCCGGACAGGGCCTGCCGCTGTAGCTGTCGCCGATCTCGTTGCCGAGAAAATGCTGGCCGAGGATCATGTACTCCACGCCGTTTTCCCGGAGCAATTCCAGCAGACGGGGAAAATACCGGGGGTAAAACTCCGCCTCCACGCCCAGGTGGATCTCCAGCCGATCCCGATATTCCTCCGCCAGGGCGCGGACCGCTTCCGCATAGTCCGGCAGTTCCTCCGGCTTCATGCGCATGGGCCGGTTCCGCGGTTCACTGTCGAAAAAGTCATAGGGCGTGTGATCGGAAAAGCCGAGTATTTTCAGACCTGCGGATAAAGCAGCCTCCGCATAGTCTCTCTCCCGGCCATCGGCGTGGCCGCAGCGGAAGGTATGAGTATGGTAATTTGCAATCATGGTCGATTCTCCGGTGCTTTTTTCTGCATTTTACCACAGCGGCGCGAAAACGGCAATCGTCCGCTCCGGACGATTGCCGTTATTTTGATTCTTTAGGGGCAATAAACCCTTGAGCTGCCCCGCTGCCCTATCTGTTTGCCGTCCAACGAGGTTCATTGACAGTCTCTGTGTATATGCCTTTGCAAAGCAACGGCATATACGCTATAATAAAATAAACGCTTTGGAGAAAAAAGCCTTTACTCGAAATCAAAGGAGTCAGCTATGAATCGTAAACTTCGGATCGACGCGGAAAAAGCCGCCTATACCGCTATCAACGCCGTGATGCCGGAGGGCGCTGTGCGCCGTGCGCTGCTGGGAAAACAGTTCCCGGGCCGCGTGTTTCTGATCGCGGCAGGCAAGGCCGCGCCCCGCATGGCCCGGGCGGCTCTGTCTGTTCTCACGGTGCAGGTGACAGACGGGCTTGTCATCAGCAAATACGGCCACTTTGACGAGCCGCTTTCCGGTCTGCGCTGCTTTGAGACGGGGCATCCCGTCCCGGATGAAAACAGCGTCCTCGCCGGAGAGGCGGCGCTGAAGCTGACGGAGGATCTGCGGGAGGACGACACGGTGTTATTCCTGCTCTCCGGCGGAGGCAGCGCGCTGTTTGAAAAACCTCTGATCCCGCTTCATGAGCTGCAGGACATCACCAATCAGCTCCTGGCATGCGGGGCGGACATCGTGGAGATCAACACCATCCGCAAGCGGCTCTCTGCCGTCAAGGGCGGCAAATTCGCGGCCCATTGCGCACCTGCGAAGGTGGAAGCCATCGTCCTTTCCGACATTCTGGGCGATCCGCTGGACAGCATCGCTTCCGGCCCGGTGAGTCCCGACAGCGCCGCCTGTGCCGACGCGCTGGCCATCGCGGAGAAATATGACCTATGTCTGAGCGACACGGCGAGAGCCTGTCTGCTGGAAGAAACGCCGAAGTCGCTTTCCAATGTGAACGCCCAGGTGGTGGGCAGCGTCCGCGAGCTCTGCCGCGCGGCTGGGGAGGCCTGCAAAAGCATGGGCTATGAGGCCGTATTTCTCACCGATCAACTCAGCTGCGAGGCGCGGGAGGCGGGGCGCTTTCTCAGCGCGGTTCTGCTCTCCCATGCAAAAGAGGGAAAGAAGCTGGCCTTCCTGGCCGGCGGGGAGACCGTGGTGCATCTTACCGGCCATGGCCTTGGCGGACGGAACCTGGAGCTGGCGATCTCCGCCTCGGAAGGGCTGCGGGGACTCCATAACGCCTGCGTCATCAGTGTGGGCTCCGACGGGACGGACGGCCCCACCGACGCAGCGGGCGGCTATGTCGACGGCGATACTTTTGACGAACTGCGGGAAAAAGGAATCTCTCTGCACGAGACGCTTCAGAACAACGACGCTTATCGCGCGCTCAAAGCGGTGGACGGTCTGATCGTCACCGGCCCCACGGGCACCAACGTGAACGACCTGTACCTTGGGCTTATGGACGGAGAGCAGGGGCCCTGAATACGAATATGAAAAAACCTCTGAACCGATTTCGGTTCAGAGGTTTTTTCGATCTGTTAAGGCTTAGTACATGCCGCCCTGATGCATCTACATTTCTTAAGACGGTTTTGAAATTCAAATCAATCAGGCTCTATGTCAAGTGTGTCAAAAGTTGAAATAGAGCAAAAGATCCCCCAGGGACGAGCGAAATAGCTCATTCCCTGGGGGATCTCATTTCATGCTGAACGCTTTTGGCGGTAAACTGGTGCAGCAAAGGACGGTCTTAAGCCAAAAAGCGCCGTTTTTCGAGGTTATTTCGCCTTGATCCGTACATGTCGCATTTCCGGGCGAGCACTTTTCTGCTTTCCCTCGGACTGTTTGGCGCTTTCAGAGGGAAATCAGTCTCTCTGTCTCCCGGCCAGGACAGTTTCTGCCTTGCGCAGTACCTTGCGCACGGAGGGATAGGTGATTTGGGCCTCGGCCTCTTCATAGGGCAGCCACTCCAGTCGGTCGACCTCTTCCGGTTGGGGACGTGCGTCGCAATTCACGGGCTGGGCCAGAAAGAAGACCACGGTCTTTTCACTTTCGGGCTTTGGAGAGTATTTTGCGATTTCCCGGAAGGAAGTGTCCAGAGAGACCACCAGATGGGTTTCCTCCCATATTTCCCGTCGGGCAGTTTCTGCCTCGGTCTCCCCGGCCTCTACATGGCCCTTGGGCAGCACCGTTTTCCCGGAGGGGGTCCGCTCCACCAGATACAGACGGCGGCCGTTCTCAAGCTTATAGACCACGGCGCCGCAGGATTTTTCATAGATCATGG
>JAFSMZ010000066.1:0-13010 GCA_017447685.1 Oscillospiraceae bacterium | reverse complement strand
CGAAGATGCTGCCCTGTTGGCAATCTCACGGTGTTCATTCTCATGGACCCGTGTTTGCACATTTTAATTCTATGAAAGGCTTTGCAATCTTTATTTCCACCTGGCAGCACCGCCGACTGGAACTTATCTTTGCAATTCAACCTTCCCCCTTGGGGGGGAGTGGCCGAAGGCCGATAGGGGGATCGGCGGGAACGTACCGACGAGGAGGCTTCCCCTTCCGGCATCCGCCTTGCGCGGGATCGGCGGATGCCACCTCCCCCCCGGGGGAGGCAAGGTCCGGGCGGAGTCTCCCGCCGAGCCGCGCGGCTCACCGCAACGCGCATCTCTCCTCCTTAATACGCAAAACTGAAAACGCAAAACTCCCTTTGTGCCAGATGGAGAAAATGCGCGGGTCGGGCAGGGCGGCTTTTGTGGCAGCCGCCAAACTTCGGCAGGGCTCTTGCTTTTCCGGCGATTGTGCCGTATAATGCCCCACGAACAAGAGATTTTTAAGCATCGGTACAGAGAGACCGGCAAAATCGCTCATAGCGGACGGGTGCGGGGATGCCGCATCTGCGCCTTTGTGTGTCTTGCCGGGAGGCAGGGCATTTTTTCTTGCCCTGCGTGGGAAGGAGCCAGTATGAAGCTCAAAGCGCAGATCCAGGACGAGGCCGGGCTGAACCGGGCCCTGATGCGCATCGCCCATGAGATCGTGGAGCACAACAAGGGCGCGGAGAACCTGTGCCTGGTGGGGGTGCGCCGCCGGGGCGAGCCCATTGCCCGCCGCATTGCCGAAAACATCCAAAAAATCGAGGATCGGACGGTCCCCGTGGGCAGTGTGGACATCTCCTTTTACCGGGACGATCTGAGCCGGCTCCAGGAGATGCCGGAGCTGCGCCGTACCGAGCTGCCCTTTGACGTGAACGACCGGGACCTGGTGCTGGTGGACGATGTGATCTACACCGGCCGCACCGCCAGGGCCGCCATCGAGGCCATCTTCTCCTGCGGCCGTCCCCGGAGCATCCAGTTGGCCGTGGCTGTGGACCGGGGCCACCGGGAGCTGCCCATTCGGCCGGACTATGTGGGCAAGAACCTGCCAACCTCCCGCCAGGAGCTGGTGGAGGTCCGCCTGCCGGAGTTCGACGGGGAGACCGGGGTCTACCTGATGGACACGGCGAAGTAAATCAGTCAGCAAAAAACTCAACATAGAAAAAGAGAGGTATTCATCATGGGTAAAGAAAAAAAGGCTCAGTTTGACGAGCCCATTTACGACGCAAAGGTCCTCGGCACCCCGAAGATGCTGGTGCTGGGCCTGCAGCATCTGTTCGCCATGTTCGGCGCCACGGTGCTGGTCCCCATCCTGACGGGGCTGAGCGTCTCCGCCACCCTGCTCTTCGCCGGCCTTGCCACCCTGTTCATGCACCTGGTCACCGGCAAGAAGGTCCCCGTGTTCCTGGGCTCCTCCTTCGCCTTCCTGGGCGGCTACTTCGCCGTCGTGGCCTCCGGCGCCGAGCTGGGGCTGAGCCAGGCCGAATCCCTGCCCTACGCCTGCGTGGGCGTGGCCTGCGCCGGTCTTCTGTACCTGGTGCTGTCCCTGATCTGCAAGGCCTTCGGCTCCAAGAACGTGATGCGCTTCTTCCCGCCTGTGGTCACCGGCCCCATCATCATCGCCATCGGCCTGATCCTGGCCCCCTCCGCCATCAACAACTGCTCCACCAACTGGCCCATCGCCCTGGCTGCCATCGTGGTCGTCATCGTCTGCAATATCTGGGGCAAGGGCATGATCAAGATCGTCCCCATCCTCATGGGTGTTCTGGTCTCCTACCTGATCGCCGCCCTCACCGGCAACGTGGACTTCTCCGGCGTGAAGGAAGCCGCCTGGATCGGCCTGCCCGTCAAAGCGGAGAACACCGTGTTCAGCCTCTTCGGCGCTGAGAACTTCAACGCCGGCCTGCTGGTCTCCTCCATCATCATGATCGTCCCCATCGCCTTTGCCACCATGATGGAGCATGTGGGCGATATCTCCGCCATCGGCGGCACCATCGAGAAGAACCTGATCGAGGATCCGGGCCTGCACCGCACCCTCATCGGCGACGGCGTGGGCACCTCCATCGCCGCCCTCTTCGGCGCCCCGGCCAACACCACCTACGGCGAGAACACCGGCGTGCTGGTGCTCACCAAGGTCTATGACCCCAAGGTGGTCCGCCTGGCGGCCCTGTATGCCATCGTCCTCTCTTTCTGCCCCAAGTTCGCGGCCCTCATCTCCGCCATGCCCGCTGCCACCATCGGCGGCGTGTCCATCATCCTCTACGGCATGATCTCCGCGGTGGGCGTGCGCAACATGGTGGAGAACCACACCGACTTCCAGAAGTCCCGGAACGTCATCGTGGCTGCTGTCATCCTGGGCCTGGCCCTGGGCGTCAACTTCTCCGGTTCCCTGGGCGCGGATATCACCACCGCCGGCAACAACGCCACCGGCGCCATCGCCTTTATGATCGGCGACATGAAGATCGCCCTCTCCGGCCTGGCCATCGCCTCCATCGTGGGCATCATCCTCAACGCCATCCTCCCCGGCAAGCGGGACGAGTACATGCCCAACCAGAAGAACTCCGGCTCCCTGGGTAAGTTCTGAGCGGATCTCTCAGGTGTGTAGGGGCGGCTATCAGCCGCCTGGCAGCACAACCTTACCACAATAAAAACGTGCGGCGAATTCGCAGATTTGAGCGAATTCGCCGCACGTTGTCTTTGTTTTATGCTATACCGCGCGGGCGGCTGATAGCCGCCCCTACGGTGCTGTTCGGGAAGCCTCAGTCCGCCAGGAGGACCCGGGCGGCGATCTCCACCGCCTCGTCGATGAGGGCCTCGGTGTGGGTGGCCATGTAGCTGGTGCGCAGCAGGCACTCGCCCGGCGCGCAGGCGGGAGGCAGCACGGGATTCACATAGAGTCCCGCCTCGTAGAGCTCCTTGTTCTTCTCCAGGGTGCGGACGGGCTCGTAGGTGAAGATGGGCACAATGGGCGTGTCCGACTCCCGGATCTGCAGTCCCGCGGCCTTGAAGCCCTTCCGGGCATAGGCGGCCAGCTCCAGCAGGCGCTTTGGACGCTCCGGGTGGGCCTCCAGATAACGCAGGGCGGCCAGGGCCGTGGCGCAGGCGGAGGGCGGGATGGAGGCGGAGAACATGAAGGGGCGGGAGTTGTGGCGCACATAGTCGCAGACCTCCTCCGAGGCCGCCATGTAGCCGCCCAGGCTTGCCAGAGACTTGGAGAAGGTGCCCATGATCACGTCCACCTTGTCCTCCAGCCCGAAGTAGCTGGCGGTGCCCCGGCCCCCTTCGCCGATGACGCCCAGACCGTGGGCGTCGTCCACCATGACCCGGGCGCCGTACTTTTCCGCCAGGGCGCAGATCCGGGGCAGCTTTGCGATGTCGCCGCCCATGGAGAAGACGCCGTCTGTCACGATGAGGCGGCCCGCCGTTTCCGGGATCCGGGAGAGGATACTCTCCAGCTCCTCCATGTCGTTGTGCTTGTAGCGCATCATCTTGCCGTAGGAGAGCTTGCAGCCGTCATAGATACTGGCGTGGTTTTCCCGGTCGCAGATCACATAGTCTCCCCGGCCCACCAGGGCGCTGATGATGCCAAGGTTGGACTGAAAGCCGGTGGAGAAGGTGACGGCGCCTTCCTTATGGACAAAGGCGGCCAGCTCCCTCTCCAACTCCAGGTGCATCTGCAGGGTCCCGTTCAGAAAGCGGGAGCCGGAGCAGCCGGTGCCCAGGGTCTCAAAGGCGCGGATGCCCGCCTCCACCACCTCAGGCTCGGTGGTGAGCCCCAGGTAGTTGTTGGAGCCCAGCATGATCCGCCGCTTGCCCTCCATGATGACCTCCACGTCCTGCCGGGATTCCAGCGCGTGGAAATAGGGATAGATCCCCAGCTCTCGGTATTGCCGGGCCAGGGTGTAATTCCTGCATTTTTCGAACAGATCCATAGGCTGCCTCTTTCCGTCGGCACGACATTCTTCAAAAAATCGAAGCAATTGTACAACAATGTCAGACTTTTGTCAATCCGCCTTGGAAAAAACTGTGAACCCATGAGGGTTCACAGTTTTGTGTTATCCTGAATACTAAAAATTAGGTAAACGATGATGAAAACGGCAAGAGCGAATCCCGAGAGAATTTGAGTTCTGATGAAGGCACTTTTTCGCAGGAATACTTTGTGTATTGCAAGAAAAAGTGACGAAATCAGAGCACAAATTGTCCGGGAGGCGCCGCAGGCGATTTGATCATCGTTTACTTAGGAACTAAAAACTAAACAGCCCGGGGGCGGCGGATCCAGGGGGAAAAGGCCAGGATCCAGCCGATGAGACCCACAAGCAGGGCACCCAGGATATCCAGAACGGAGTGCTGCTTGGTAAAGGTGATGCTCAGACAGATGAGCAGCTGCAGCAGCACAAAAGGCACCGAGAAGCCGGGCCTGCGCAGCTTTTCGGAGTCCAGGACCGCAAAGACCATGCCCAGCGCCACCACCACATGCTCCGAGGGGAAGGCGTTGCGGGGCGGGTCGGTGAAGTAGATGAAGCTCAGCGCCAGGGTGAAAAGATTCTTCCGGGGCATGGCCTCATAATAGGCTGCAACGGTGCCGGGCCAGCCCAGGGCTTCCACCGGGCGGCCGGGGAAATAGTTCGGCCAGATCAGGTACACCGCCCCCGCCAGGAGGATGGTGACGATCATGTAGTCCGTGAAGCGCCGGAAGACCCGGATATCCCGGCTCACGGTGTAAAACACCGTAAAGACGGCGCAGAGAAACCAGAGACAGTAGGGGATGACCCAGATCTCGGAGAAGGGGATCGCGTCATCCAGCGGAGAATAGACGGGGTGGTAGGGCCAGGGCAGCCGCCCGGCCAGCGTAAAGAAAGAGAGCTCCGCGGGCCAGTAGAGCAGCCACCAGAGATGCCGGTATTCCGGCTTTTTCAGATCGGCCGGCCGAAGGGAGCAGTACTCCTTCCAGGGGATTTCGTTGCGCATGTTTCAATCCTTTCCAGAATCAAATCGAAAAAAACGGAAAAGGGGCGAAACGCCCCAAGAAACCGAAAAAGCCCGTCGCTGACACGACAGGCTTGTTTCGGGTAATGATCAGATTACACAGCGCGGGTGACCTTGCCGCTGCGCAGGCAGCGAGTGCAGACGTAGACATGCTTGGGAGAGCCGTCCACGATGGCCTTGACGCGCTTCACATTCGGCTTCCAAGTACGGTTGGAGCGTCTGTGAGAATGGCTGACCTTGATGCCGAAGGCCACATCCTTGTCGCAGAACTGGCACTTTGCCATAAGTTGAAGCACCTCCTTGCTCGTGTTTCACCGCTTTCCGGCGGAAAGACAGCTCATATATAATAGCAGACGGTCCGGGCAAATGCAAGCATAATTTTTCGCTCCGGGAAAAAAACTTTTCGCGGGGCATAGGAATCCCCGCAGCTTGTTGTATAAAAACGCTTTCTGTGCTATCATCAGAAAAACGATTCTGTGGAAGGGAGGGACTGCCGTGAGCCGGGAGATCAGCACGGGAGCCTATTGGTTCTACCGCCGGGATCTGGACCGCTGCGCCATGGAGCTGCAGCTTGCGCTGCGGGAGAATATAGACGGCGCGGCGCTGCAGACTGCTGCCGACAGGGTGAGAGAGCAGCTTCCCTTCCTGAACTACACCCGCATAAAAAGCGAGGACGGCAGCCGCTATCTGCTCACGGAAAACGACGCGCCCTTCTCCGTGCGCCCAAATCCCGGCTTTTTGAGCCTGGAGGCGCCGGAGAACGGGGGCTTTCTGTGGAGCCTTGCCTTTTGGGAAAAGCGCCTCTATCTGCGCCTCTTTCACGGTCTCTGCGACGGGCTGGGCCTGGTGGAGGTGACCCGGCAGCTCCTCCTGCGCTATTTTGCCCTGGTGAAGGAGGACGTGGATCTCCCGGCGCTGCGCTCGCCGGACGGGAGCGAGTATGCCGATCCCTTTGCCTTTGCCCGCCCCTGGGACCGGAGCTTCCCCTTCCGTGTGCCCCCTGCCTTTCAGCTGCAGCCGGAGAGCCTGGACAGCTACGTCCCCCGCCGCAGGCTGCTGAGCCTCTCCCTGGAGGAGGTGCTGGCCGTGAGCCGGCAGAACGAGGGCAGCGTCTCCGGCATCCTCTCGCTGCTGCTGGCCAGAGCCGTGGACAGCTGGCGGGAGGACAAGGGGGACTGCGTGGTGGTGAAGTGCCCCATCAACCTGCGGCCCATGCTGAGCTGCGAGAGGACCATGCAAAACTGTGTCTCCTCCGTCCAGTATGTTTTCTCCGAAAAGCTCAGGTCCATGCCCTTTCCCCGGCAGGCCAGCTGCTTCAAGGGGATGCTCATGATCCAGTCCTCCGAGGAGTACCAGATGAACCGCTTCCATGCCTGGAAGCAGGAGATGCTGCGCTTCAACCGGGAAGGCAGCATCCAGGAAAAGCGGGCCATGATGGCGGCCCGGGCTGCCAGCGTTCCCATGGTGTCCTATCTGGGCAGCTTCTCCCTGGGCGCCTGCGACCGCTATCTGGAATCGGTGAACATCGCCATGGAGCTGGAGGGCGGGATCGGCATTGTGGCCCTGTGCTTCGGGGACAGACTGGTATTAAATCTCATGCTGTCCGAAAAGAACAGCTCCTTCCTCCCGGCGCTGACCGGAGAGCTGGAGAATCTGGGGATCGCCTTTACATGGGAATGAAAACGAAAAGCAAAAAACAGCAAAACCGGCTGTTTGAGCTCCTCTGGCGGCAGACTTTGCTGCTCATGACCCTGATCGCCCTGTCCAAAATGGGGGCGAGCACCATCGACGGGATCATCATGGCCCGGGCCTACGGGGCGGACTCCTCTGCCGCCATGGGGCTGGTGCTGCCCTTCGGGACCCTGACTTCCCTGATCGGCGGGTTCATCAGCACGGGCTGCCAGACGCTCTGCGCCGCAGCCTATGCGGAGGGGGACCTGGAACGTTCCCGCCGGGCCTTTGTCACGGCCTTTTATCACGCGCTGACGGTCTCCGCCCTCCTTACCGCGGGGACCTGGCTCTTCGCCGGACCCATCTGCGCCTTCCTGGGAGCCAGGGGGCAGAACGCCTCCCTGCTGCCGGAGGCGGCGGCCTATCTGCGGGGCCTCTCCGTGGGCACCCTTGCCATGGTGCTGAACCTGGTGCTGGCGCCGGTGGCGCAGCTCTACGGCGGCGGCAGGCGTGTGAGCCAGGCGATCTGGCTCATCTTCCTGGCGGACGTGGCGCTGGACCTTCTGGCGGTGCTGCTGCGTCTCGGCAGCTGGGGCATCGGCCTCTCCACGGCGCTCTCCAACTTCCTGGGCATGGGTTGGATGCTCTCCTTCCTGGTATTCGGCAAGGCGGAGCTGGGGCTTTCCCAGCGGTACTTTGATGTTTCGATGCTCTCCGCTCTTTTGCGGCAGGGCATGCCGGAGGCGGTGAAGCGCTTTTTCCGCATGGCCGGGGACGTGATCGCCAATATGATCGTGCTGGCCACCGCCGCGGGGGCGGCCATGGCGGGAAAGACCCTGGGCAATATGCTGATCAGCATCCTCACCACCCTGGGCCTGGGGGCGGCCTCCTCGCTGTACCTGCTTTCCGGCGCCTATATCGCCACCGGGGATGAGGAGGGGCTGCTGGCCCTGGGGAGGAAGCAGCTTTGGCATCTGCTGCTCGTTCTGGGCTTCACGGCGCTGAGCTTTGCCTTCACCCCCGCCTTTGCCCGGCTGCTGCTGAAGGAGGATGCGGAGACCCTGCGCGTCTCCGTGCTCTGCATCCGCTGCATGCTGCTGCAGATGCCCTTTTACGTCTGCTTTGAGATGGTCACCTCCTATCTGCAGAGCATCGGCAGGCGGAAGGAGGCCAACGCCATGTCCTTCTGCGGCCAGACCCTGCTGTACCTGCCCCTGGTGACCCTGCTGGGCCTGCGCTTCGGGGCGGCGGGCGTGATCCTCAGCACGCCCCTGGCCCTGCTGCTGACCCTGGGGATCTTCTATCTCCGGCTCTGCCGCGCGCTGCACCGCCCGGCGGCGCTGCGGGACATCCTGCACGTCTCCGCCTGCATCCCCGCCGGGGAGATCGACGTGGCCGCAAGGGAAACGGTGGAGAGCGTGGAGGACGCGGTGCGCTGCAGCGAGGCGCTGCGGCAGGCACTCCTGGCACGGGGCGCCGATGGGCGGACGGCCAATGCCGTCGCCCTCTTCACCGAGGAGATCTGCGTCAACATCGTGCAGCACGGCTTTCCCAAGTCCGCCGCGGAGCACAGCCTCTTCCGTCCCCGGGAGCGGGCGGCCGCGGTCTTTGCCCTGATCCGCGATGGGGTCGTCACCCTGCGGATCTACGACAACTGCGTCCTCTTCGACCCGGCGGAGAAGCGGAAGAGCCTGGAGCAGATGGAGGCGAGCCCGGAGCGGGGCCTGGGTCTGAAGCTGGTGTTCTCCATGGCGGAGGAGGCCGGCTACACCAGCATGCTCAACATGAACCACATGCTGATCCGCGTTCCCATGCAGGGCGGCGGGAAAGCCGCGGGGGAGAGACGGAAGCTGGATTGCCGCGATGCGCGCGTGCTGCCCTGAAGAAATCACGGAAAAACAGGCTTGCAAAAGGCCTATGGCCCGGTAAGCGCCGTAGGGGAGGGCCTTGTGCCCTCCCGGCGGAAGCAAGGTTTATATAGCAGGAAATGTTCGGCAAATCCGTACAATCTGCGAGTTTGCCGACTCTTTTTTTGACGGTGCATGGTGCTGCCGGGAGGGGCGAGCCCCTCCCCTACGCGAAAACCAAGGCCTTCGACTGGCTTTTCGTTTTGCAGCATCCCACGGCTTGAAAGAAAACACCCGGATGGGTGGAAAGCCCTTGCCAAAGAGCGGGAAAATGAGTAGAATAGAGTGAATCAGCATTGATCGGAGGTCATGCCATGAGAAGCAAGTATTCCGTGAAGCTCAAAACCATCGTGCAGGAGCACAATCTGCACCCCATCCATCTCTCCAAGGACTATGAGCAGGCGGTGCTGACCACGGCGGACGTGAACCGGCCCGCCATGCAGCTCACCGGTTTTTACAACTATTTCGATCCCCGCCGCCTCCAGATCATCGGCCGGGTGGAGTCCACCTATCTCAACACCCTGAGCCGGGAGGAGCGGAGGAAGGCCTATGAGCGCTTCATGGCCTATGACATCGCGGCCCTGGTGGTTTGCCACGGGGTCACCCCCTCGCCGGAATGCGTGGAGATGGCCGAGCGCTATGACCGCAACCTCTTCGTCACCGACGAGGACACCTCGGACTTCCAGTCCAACGTCATTGCGGCGCTGCACAACTACCTGGCCCCCCGGCTCACCACCCACGGGGTGCTGGTGGAAATCTACGGCGAAGGCGTCCTTCTGATGGGGGACAGCGGCATCGGCAAGAGCGAGACCGCCCTGGAGCTCATCAAGCGCGGCCACCGTCTGGTGGCGGACGACGCGGTGGAGATCAAAAAAGTCCACCGCAGCCACCTGGTGGGCACCGCCCCGGAGATCATCCGCTATTACATGGAGCTGAGAGGCATCGGCGTCATCAACGTGCGGCACATCTACGGCGTGGGCGCGGTGAAGCCCAGCACCGGCATCGACCTGGTGGTGAAGATGGAAAACTGGGTCCCCGGCAAGGCCTATGACCGGCTTGGCCTCTCCAGCGAGACGGAGACCATCCTGGGCGTGGAGCTGCCCTGCGTCACCATCCCGGTGACCCCGGGCCGGAACCTGGCCGTGATCCTGGAGCTGGCCGCCATGAACAACCGCCAGAAGAAGATGGGCTTCAACGCCGCCGAGGCCCTGGCCGCCGAACACGACCAGGCCATCGACAAGGGAAGCTTTTAAGGAGAAGAGAATGGAAAACCTGGAAAAAGCCATTGCCGAGATCAAGGAAGCCCTGCCGGGAATGACCCTGCTGGAGCAGGAGCCCCTTTCCGCCCACTGCTCCTTCCGCATCGGCGGCCCCGCCCGGGCCCTGGCCGTGCCGGAGAGCGTGAGCTCCCTGGCCAAGGTCTGCAGCATTTTGAAGGACAACGAACTCATGCCCTTTATCCTGGGCAACGGCACCAACCTGCTCTTCCCGGACGAGGGACTGCAGCAGCTCTTCCTCATCAGCACCGAAAAGCTGCAGAATCTCTTCCTGCTGCCCGACGGGGCCATCTATGCCGAGGCGGGGGTCTCCCTCTCCCGGCTTTCGAGCTTCGCCCAGCAGAACGGCCTGCAGGGTCTGGAGTTTGCCTCCGGCATCCCGGGCAGCGTGGGCGGCGGCTGCTTCATCAACGCCGGAGCCTACGGCGGAGAGATGAAGGACGTGGTGGAGAGCGTGGTCTGCCTCTATTCCCCGGATCAGGGGCTCTATGAGCTCCCGGCGGAGCAATGCGCCTTTTCCTATCGCAAGAGCCTGTTCAATACCCGCGGCGGCTATGTGATCCTCAGCGCGGTGTTCCGCCTGCAGCCGGGTGACAGGGACGAGATCGCCGCAAAGATGCGGGAGATGAACGAAAAGCGCCGGGCCAAGCAGCCCCTGGAGCTGCCCTCCGCCGGCAGCGCCTTCAAGCGCCCGGAGGGGAACTTTGCCGGGGCCCTCATCGAGCAGGCGGGGCTCAAGGGCTTCACCGTGGGCGGCGCCCAGGTCAGCGAGAAGCACGCCGGCTTTGTGGTGAACGTGGGGGGCGCCAGCTCCCACGATGTGTACGACCTGATGATGCAGGTGCGCAACACCGTCTATGAAAAGAGCGGCGTGCGGCTGGAGCCGGAGGTCATCATCCTCCCGCCGGACTACAAGCTGGAGGACCACAGCCCCAAGGCGCATAAGAACCATATCACGGTGAACGCACCGGCAGAAGAAAGAGAATAGAGAAAAGTGAATCGTGAATCGTTATGGTATCGCCTTCGGCGATGATTCTATTCCGTCCGCGCAGCGGACACCTTAACTTTTCACTTTTCACTCTTCACTTTTCACTTACGAACGGAGTGAGTTATGGAATTTCTCATCATCACCGGCCTTTCCGGCGCCGGCAAGAGCCGGGCGGCGGATGTGCTGGAGGACCTGGATTACTACTGCGTGGACAACATGCCCGTTGCGCTGATGCCCCGCTTTGCCGAGCTCTGCCTGGACGCCCACGGCCGCTATGACAAGGTGGCCCTGGTCACCGACGTGCGGGAGAGGGACGGCTTCGGCGAGCTCCTGGGCACCCTGGATGAGCTGAAGGCCATGGAGGACTGCACGGTGCGCATCCTATACATGGACGCGGACCTGCGCACCCTGGTGCGGCGCTACAAGGAATCCCGCCGGCCTCACCCGCTGGCGGGAAAGGGCGTCACCCTGGAGCAGGCCGTGGCCCGGGAGGAGGAGCTGCTGGCTCCCATCAAGGCCCGGGCGGACGTGGTGCTCAACAGCTCCCAGCTCACCCTGGGCCAGCTGCAGAGCCGCATGTTCAGTCTCTTTGCCGCCGCCGGGCAGAAGCGGGAGCTGCAGGTCACGGCCATGTCCTTCGGCTACAAGCACGGCATCCCCATAGACGCGGACCTGGTCTTTGACGTGCGCTTTCTGCCCAATCCCTTTTATGTGGAAAATCTCCGCCCCCTCTCGGGGCTGGATAAGCCGGTTTCGGATTTTGTGTTCAGCTATCCCCAGACCGGGACCTTCATGGACATGCTCACGAAGATGCTGGACTTTCTCATCCCCCACTATGTGGAGGAGGGGAAAGTGAACCTGGTGGTGGCCATCGGCTGCACCGGCGGACGGCACCGCAGCGTCGCCATCGCCAACGCCCTGCGCCAGGCTCTGGAGGACAAGGGCGTGGCCTGCGTGAACGTCCACAGGGACATAGAGAAGTGAAGAGAGAAAAGTGAATAGTGAAAAGATGTGGTATCACGCCTGCGGCGTGATGGATTTCAATCTGTCCCCGAAGGGGACTCCGCAACTCTTCACTCTTCTCTTTTCACTTGCGACCGAAGGGATGACCCCTCCGCCCCCAGTGTGAGCACTGGGGCACCTCCCCTTAGGCAGGGGAGGCTATAAGGAAGTGTGATTGGAATGTCATTTTCCTCCGAAGTCAAGGCGGAGCTGTGCAGACAGCCCCTGGATAAAAAGAATATCGCCCTGGCGGAGTGCTATGGGGTGCTGCTCTACTGCAACAGCTTTTCCCCCCGGGAACTGCGCATCATCACCGCAAGCCCCGCCTTTGCCGAGCGGCTGCCCAGGCTCTTCCGCCGGGCCTTTTCCCTGAGCTTTGACCGGCTGCCCGATGAGAAGGCGGCCGAGAAGCGCAGCTTTGCCATAGACGACCGGGAGAAGCTCAAAAAGATCTTTGACGCCTTCGGTGGGGAGATCGACGCCACCCTGGCCCACCACGTGAATTTCGGCGTGCTGGAGGAAGGGGGCTGCGTGGAGGCCTTCGCCCGGGGCGCCTTTCTGGCCGGCGGCAGCGTCACCGACCCGGAAAAGCGGGGCCATCTGGAGCTGGCCACCCCCCACCGGAACGTGAGCCGGGAGACCCTGTCCCTGCTGCTGGACCTGGGCTTTGAGCCCAAGGAGACCCAGCGGCGGGGCAACAGCCTCCTGTATTTCAAAAAAGCGGACGCCATCGCGGACTTTCTCACCCAGATCGGGGCGCCGGTGTCCGCCATGAACGTGATGACCGCCAAGGTGGATAAGGAGATGCGCAACCTGGTCACCCGGCGCATCAACTGCGACACTGCCAACGCCGACAAGACCGTCCTGGCCGCCCAGGAGCAGATCGACGCCATCCGCGCCGTTGCCAAGGCTTACGGCGGGCTCTATGAGCTGCCGGAGCCTCTGCAGCAGGCGGCCATGCTGCGCATCGCCAATCCCGAGGCCAGCCTTGCGGATCTGGCCCGGCTCTCCGACCCGCCGGTGACCAAGAGCTGCCTGAACCACCGGCTGAGAAAGCTGATGGAGCTGGCGGAGAAAGAAGATCAAAAACCGTAGGGGCGGCTATCAGCCGCCCGCAGAGAAGGTAACGACGGGCGGCTGATAGCCGCCCCT
>JAFSMZ010000065.1:0-11594 GCA_017447685.1 Oscillospiraceae bacterium | reverse complement strand
GGGATCGGTCATGTCGCAGCGCAGCCACTTGGCGTTCAGGCCGGCCTCGTTCATGCCCACCAGGCCGATGGTGGAGAAGTGATTCTCAAAGGTGCCCAGGTAGTGCTTGGTGTAGGGGTAGAGGCCCTCGTTGAGGAGCTTGGTGATGACGGTGCGCTTGATCTTCAGGGAGCGGGCCGCCAGATCCATCAGCTTGTCCAGGCGCTGGTAGAAGTCCTGCTCGTCCTTGGACTGGTAGGCAAGTCTCGGCATGTTCAGGGTGACCACGCCGATGGAGCCGGTGGACTCGCCGGAGCCGAAGTAGCCGCCGGACTTCTTACGCAGCTCACGCAGGTCCAGACGCAGGCGGCAGCACATGGAGCGCACGTCGGAGGGCTCCATATCGGAGTTGATGTAGTTGGAGAAGTAGGGGGTGCCATACTTGGCGGTCATCTCGAAGAGGAGCTTGTTGTTCTCGGTGGGAGACCAGTCAAAGTCCCGGGTGATGGAGTAGGTGGGGATGGGGTACTGGAAGCCGCGGCCGTCGGCGTCGCCCTCGATCATGACGTTGATGAAGGCCTTGTTCACCAGGTCCATCTCGGCCTTGCAGTCGCCATAGGTGAAGTCCATCTCCTTGCCGCCCACGATGGCGGGCAGGTCCTTCAGGTCATTGGGAACGGTCCAGTCCAGGGTGATGTTGGAGAAGGGAGCCTGGGTGCCCCAGCGGCTGGGGGTGTTCACGCCGAAGACGAAGGACTGGACGCACTGCTTGACTTCCTTGTAGCTCAGGTTGTCCACCTTCACGAAGGGGGCCAGGTAGGTGTCGAAGGAGGAGAAGGCCTGGGCGCCGGCCCACTCGTTCTGCATGATGCCCAGGAAGTTCACCATCTGGTTGCAGAGGGTGGACAGGTGGCTCGCGGGAGAAGAATTGATCTTGCCCGGGATGCCCAGGCCCTGCTGGATCAGCTGCTTCAGGCTCCAGCCGGCGCAGTAGCCGGTGAGCATGCTCAGGTCGTGCAGGTGGATCTCGCAGTTGCGGTGGGCGTTGGCGATCTCCTGGTCATAAACCTCGGAGAGCCAGTAGTTGGCGGTGATGGCGCCGGAGTTGGAGAGGATCAGGCCGCCCACGGAGTAGGTGACGGTGGAGTTCTCCTTCACGCGCCAGTCGGTGACGTTCAGGTACTTGTCCACGGTGTCCTTGTAGTCCAGATAGGTGGACTTCATGCTGCGCAGTTTCTCCCGCTGCTTGCGGTAGAGGATGTAGGCCTTGGCGACCTGCTCGTAACCGCCCCTGGACAGGACTGCCTCCACGCTGTCCTGGATGTCTTCCACCGCGATCTTGCCGTCCTTGATCTTGGGCAGGAAGTCCGCGGAGGTCTTCAGCGCCAGGAAATCGATGACGCTGTCGTTATACTCCGTCTTGGTGGCGTCAAAGGCCTTTTTGATGGCCTCGGCGATCTTGGTGATGTCAAACTCGACGACCTTGCCGTCTCTCTTTACGACCTGATACATATCTCTTCTCCCTTTCCTGTATCTTTCCTGTATCTTTATTCAACGCCTCTGACCTGAACGGAGGGCACAATGGGCCGCACCGCGTCCGCCAGGGCGTGCATTTCCTCTGCTGAGAAGGCGCTGAGGCCTTCGATGGCGATCACGTCGCCGGAATCCTTGAATTGCTGGAGGTAGTATTCTTTTGCGCCCTCGATCCAGCGGGCGGCCTCCAGCAGGCTCTCCCGGGTGTGCAGGCCCTTCACCACCGTGGTGCGGAACTCATACTCCACTTTTCCCGAGAGCAGGAAGTTCTTGCTGCGCTCCACCGGGGCCAGATCAAAGCCGGGCACGCCCACGGTTTTGGCATAGAGGGCGGGGGAGTTTTTGATGTCCACCGCAACCCGGTCCACCAGGCCTTCCTCCACCAGAGCCATCAGCCGCTCCGGGAAGGAACCGTTGGTGTCCAGCTTCACGGCATAGCCCAGGTCCTTGACCTTGCGGAGGAAGCCGTCGATGTCCTTGTGAAGCAGGGGCTCGCCGCCGGTGACGGCCACCCCGTCCAGGATGCCCTGGCGCTTTTTCAGAAAGGCCAGCACCGTCTCCTCGCCGTTCTCGTCTCCCTGGAGCCGCTCGGGCAGCACCAACGGAGCGTTATGGCAGAAGGGGCAGCGGAAGTTGCAGCCGCCGGTGAACACCGTGCAGGCCACATGGCCGGGGTAGTCCAGCAATGTCAGTTTTTGAAGTCCGGATATCCGCAAAACGCCTGCCTCCTCCCTCTTGTTCGGTGCAGGGCCTATGATAGTCCCATCTTGTTGTATTGTCAAGGGGGTAAACACAAAATATAGGAAGTTTAACCGGATTGTAACCGGTTTGACCACAAAATATAGTGTCAACCGGGATTTTGTTCCCGGCTGACACCGTTTGACATTGTACTCGTTCTCCCGCCGTTTTGCAAGCCTTTTCCTCAAAAAACTTTAACCAAAGCTCCCCCGTTTCTTCCCTCCCCTTCTGTGCATTTTGTGGTATTGACAAATACGAACCACAAGATACAGGGGTGCTCCACATCAGCCGCGGCGCGCGCTGCCTCCGGAAACGCGCAAAAAGGATGGACAGCGGCAGAAGCCCGGCGTATAATGAGGGCGCCGCCTCCCCCGACTCTGTTCGGGCCGCACAAGGCGGTATTCCGAATCGGGAGGCTGCGCCCCTATGAAAAGAATGCTTGCGCTGATTCTGGCGCTGATCCTGCTCTTTGTCCTCTCCGCCTGCGGCACGCCAGAGCTTGCGGAGGAGAAAGCGGAGGAGAAAGTCGAGGAAGCTCTGCCCGATCCGGTGATCGGCTCCTGGATCCTCACCGGCCTGGAGCTGGAGGGGGCGGACGTCTCCGCCTATTCTGTTCAGTTTGACATCCGCATGGAGTTCCGTCCCGACGGCAGCGGCACTGTGACTTCCGGGGAGGACAGCTTCTCCGTCACCTGGCAGAACGGCGCCTTCTATGACGGCAGGGAACGCATCTCCTACACGGTAAAGGGCGACACTCTCTCCTTTCTCTCCGCCGGGATGACCTTCCTCTTCACCCGCGCCTGACCCCGGACAGCAAAAGCCAGCCTGCTTCGCAGGCTGGCTTTTGCTGTCCTTTTCTCATTTCCTCGGGCGGCTGACGCTGTCGGCCAGGGCCAGGATCTGGGCGTCGGTCCAGGCGGGCGTCGGCTCTTCCGCCGGGCCCTCCGCCGGGACCGCTTCCGCCTTCTTCTTTTTCAGGGTCCGCTTGATCAGGGCAAAGCTCACCGAGCCCAGGATGGCGGCCATGCCGCTGGCCTTCAGCACATGGGCCAGTGCCTCATAGCCGTCCCAGAACATGGGGACCGTCAGATCCGCCACGCCCAGGGCAAGGCCCCCCAGCACCAGACCCAGGATGCTCTTTTTGTTCACGATCTTCTTGAGGGGCAGATCCGGGAACACCGCCTTCATCCCCAGGGCCACGGCGCCCAGCAGCGCCGCCAGCAGGAACAGCCAGCTCACCGCCTTGCCCGCGATGGGGCCCAGCAATGTGGTCCAGAGGCCGCCAGCCACCGTCCAGATGGTAAAGCCGATGGCCCAGAGGGGCACCAGCACGAAGACCCGCACCGCCAGCGGCAGCTGCAGCAGCTTCAGGCGCAGTTTCGCCAGCAGGCCGATGGCCTCGCTCTCGATCTCCTCCTCTTCCTCTTCGGATTCCTCGTCCTCCTCGTCCCCGTCCTGGTCGTTGTCGTTCTGGGAAATGGCAACGGGATTCAGATCCTGTTCCGGGGCCAGCAGGGCGTCCGGGGAGGAAAACAGGCCCCCCACCAGCACACTTGCCGAGGTGACCACCGCCACCCCCGCCTTGATGGCCTTTTTCTTTATGTCCTTTTTCTTTTCTTCTTCGCTTTTGGGCTCCCCGTCCTCCGGAGCGCCCTGGGCAGACAGGGCCGGGCTCGTCTCTTCCTGCACGGCCAGACCGGTCTTCTCCTGCTCCATACCGATCTCCTCCTCTCTGTCTTCATCGGGATAGATCGTTTTTATCATACGCCGGATTTTAGACGCTGTCAAATCTGCTTTGTTCCCGCGTCAGTTTTGCGATTGACGGAGACGCACAGATCGGAAAACGGCCGGCAAAGAAATAGGCGCCTCCCGCCGCCGATTCCGCTTGCGATTTCTTTTTCCAGGCTTTATACTATTGGTGCTGCGACCATTTCCAAACTTTCGATCAGAAAGGACGTGTCTGCACATGCGCGGAAAGAAGCTTTTGAGTCTCCTGCTTGCCCTGATCCTCTGTCTTTCCCTCTTCCCCGCCGCTCTGGCCGAGGAGCCTGTGGGGGTCATCGCCCCTGCGGAGGAGTCTGAAACGGAAAACGCTGGCGTCATCACGCCTGCCGAGCCGGGGGTCTCTCCGGAAAAGACCGGCTGGGCCCTTCCCCTTGGGGAGCTCCCTGCCGCAGACGAGATCAATGTCACGGAGCACACCATCGATGTGCCGGATGTGAAGCTGGAGGACCTGACGGACGAGAGCGTTTATAACGCCATGATGGCCAAGAAGGCGGATTTTCCCGAGGGCATGCACTGGACCAACGACGATTTTTATGCCTGGAACGGCGGCGTCTTTTCCGGCGGCTACGGCTGTGCGGGCTTTGCCTTTCTGCTCAGCGACGCGGCCTTCGGCAAGCTCCCCGCACGCCAGACCGCAGTGGACTATGAGGCGCTCCGGGTGGGAGACGTTCTGCGGGTCAACGGTAATACTCACAGCGTGATCGTTACGGAGATCTATGACAACTACGTAGTCCTCGCCGAGGGCAACTACAACTCCAGCATCCACTGGGGTCGGACCATGACCCGCAGCCAGGTGGAGACGGCGGACTACGTGCTCACCCGCTGGCTGGGTCCGGTGGATCTGGACAACTGCAGCATCAGCGTCACCATTGAGCCCTCGACTTTCCATTATGAAGAGGACTTCACCATGATCGCCACTGTGAAGGACAAGGACGGCAAAGCCGTGAGCGGTGAGGTCGTGTATTTCGCGATCCAGAACGAGCTGGGGCAATTTGTTTCCACAAGGCCTCTTAACGAGAGCTATGACCTCATCGGTGTCAGGACTAATTCCAAGGGTCAGGCAGTATTTCCTTTTTCCTTCCATGAGGCCGACGGCAGGATCGTGCCGGGCAAGTATCTGGTCTATGTCAAGCTCAGCAACCCCTGGCAGGAGAGTCTTCCGTCCGCCACCGCCCCCTTTACTCTTCTTCCAGAGGTTCTCCCCGGTGACGTCAACGGCGACGAGGCCGTCGATCTTCTGGACCTGGTCCGTCTGCGCAAGTATCTCTCCGGCGTATCAACAGTAATATGGGATGCGAACACCGACCTGGACGGGGACGGAACCGTCGGCGCGCAGGACCTGATCCTTCTCCGCAAGCTTCTGGTGGGCGCTGAACAGTAACGGAGCCATCATACAAGGCACAGCCTCAAAGCGCAAAAGGAAAAGGGGCTGTTGCAAAATACGAAAACAGAACGCAAATCCCTTGGTCATAACGTAGGGGAGGGCCTCTGCGTGCCCTCCCGGCGGAACCTGACCGTATTGCAAGAAAAGGTTCGGCGATTTCGTACAATCTGCGAATTTGCCGAACCTTTTCTTGGATTTATGTTTCCTGCTGCCGGGAGGGGCGAGCCCCTCCCCTACGATGCGGACTGGACTATGCGCATCTTTTGCAGCGCGCCCGGTTTTTACTTTCAGCCTGCCGCTTTGAGCTTCTCCAGCTCTTCCTCCTCCAGCACCCGGTAGGCCACCTTGCCCACCAGGGTCTTGGGGAGATCCTCCCGGAACTCGATGTCGTAGGGCATGGCGTATTTCGCGATATGCCTGCGGCAGTAGTCCAGCAGCTCCGCCTTGGTCTCGTCATTGGCGGGCACATTGGCCGCCAGTTTCACGAAGGCCTTGACCTTCTGCATCTTGTAGGAGTCGGGCACACCGATGACGCAGCTCATCTGCACCTTGTCGTGGGCGTCCAGGATGTTCTCGATCTGGGCGGGATAGACGTTGTAGCCGGAGGAGATGATCATCCGCTTGGCCCGGCCCTTGAAGAAGATGAAGCCCTCCTCGTCCATGACGCCCAGGTCTCCGGTGTAGACCCAGGTGAGCCCGTCGGCGTGGCGCCGCAGGGTCTGGGCGGTCTCCTCGGGGTGCTTCATGTATTCCTTCATGACGGTGGGGCCCGCCAGCAGGATCTCTCCCTCCCGGCCGTAGGGCAGCTCCCGGTCGGTGCCGGGCTCCACGATCTTGATGTAAACGTCGGAGAAGGGGATGCCGATGCTGCCCTCCTTGGCCTTGGTCAGCGGGGTCAGGCAACAGGCGGTAACGGTCTCGGTGGTGCCGTAACCCTCCCGCACCTGGATGGTGGCGCCGTGCTCGGCCAGGAACTTGTCGAACTTCTTTTTCAGTTCGATGGAAAGACTGTCGCCGCCGGAGAAAACGCCCTTCAGGCAGCTCAGATCCGCACCCTCCATGCTCGGCAGGCGCAGGAGGGCCTCATACAGGGTGGGCACGCCCGCAATGAAGTTGCAGCGGTGCTTCACCAGGTCCTTGGCATAGGATTTAGCGGTGAACTGTGGGATCAGGATGCACCTTCCGCCCTGGGAGAGCATGGTGTGCACGCAAACGCCCAGGCCGAAACCGTGGAACAGGGGCATGGCGGCCAGCATCTTGTCCCCGGGGGTGAAGATGGGGTTTGCCGCAATGACCTGCTGGCCCAGGGCGTTGAAGTTCAGGTTGGTCAGCACAATGCCCTTGGTGGTGCCGGTGGTGCCGCCGGAGTAGAGGATGACGGCCGGGTCCTCGGCTTTACGCTGCACGGCATAATCCCCGCTCACCCTGTCGGCTCCCGCCAGAAAGTCCTTCCACAGCAGCACCTTGTCCGCGTTCCGGGGGACCTTCCTGATAAACTGGGGCCTTGTGTGCTTCTTGATGGCCTTGGAGATGGGGTCGATGACGTTCTTCACCGCAAAGCCCACCTTCAGCACGGGGGAGAGGGCGTCGGCGATGTCCGCAAGGATCAGGTGCTTCACCCCGGTGTTGGGCAGCACTCTTGCAAACTTCGGGTAAAACTGGTTCAGCGTGATGGCCGTTTCGCTCTCCGATACGTTCAGGTAGAATTCGATCTCCTTCTCCGCGGAGAGGGGGTGGATCATGTTTGCGATGGCGCCGATGCGGTTCACGCCGTAGAACAGAAACACGGCCTGGGGGCAGTTGGGCATGGCGATGGTGACCTTGTCCCCTTCCCGGATGTCCAGGGCTTTCAGGGCCCTGGCGCAGCGCTCGATCTCCCGGATCATCTCGGGGTAGGCGGTGGGCCTGCCCATAAAGTCAAAAGCGATATTCTCCGGGTACTGCCGGGCGATCTTCTCCACCGCCTCGAACATGGTCCCCCGGAAATAGTCCAGGTGCATGGGGACGCTGCCCATCCAGGGCTCCCAGGGCGTCCTGGCCGTGATCTTCTCCATAGTACAATACTCCTTCCATTTTGGCCCCCTTGCCTAAAGGGGATTGCGGCTTTGCGCTGCCGGTGGCAGAAGAAGCAAAGCCGGAATTTCCGCAGCGGTCGAAAAACGCAAGGAACAGCGTGAGCCCGCAGCGTTTTTCGGGCACCGCAAGGCGGACGCTGTCAGCCGTCAGGCTGACTGGGGGATTCTCTTATAGGGAAATGAAAAGTGAATACTGAAAACGGAAGAAAGAAGAATGATGGTGTCCGCGCCGCGGACAAATAAGCATCTATCGCCGCAGGCGATACCATAATTCTTCAGTTTTCATTCTTCACCATTCATCCTTCTTTATTTGTACTCAAACCCGCTGGGCTGGCCGATGGGCCGGTCCAGCAGCTCGGGATTGGCAAAGACGTGCTTCAGCAGCTTCAGGCTCCGCACGAAGTAGAAGCCGTCGGCAATGCGCTCGTCCAGGGTGGCGCCGATCTCCACCACGTCCCGGATCTGCTTGCTGCCATCCTCCATCACCATCTCCTCCTTGTGGATGGTGCCGATGGTGACCATGATGCTGTTGGTGCCGTAGTTGTTCAGGTGGTGGTAGACCGCCGGGCCTTTGATGCTGCCCAGGTTCGAGAGCAGCACGGTGGAGTAGTTGGTGTCCCCGTCGGTGAGGGCCTTGGGATTCACGCCCCAGAAGTCCAGATAGCGGATGATGCGGATGGCCAGCATGAGCAGCAGCCGGGGGATCCTGGCAAAGGCGTCCACGGTGGCGTCGATGCCGCCGGTGGAGTGCTCGCTCCTCTTGGTCTCCTTCACCTGGCCCGCGATGCGGTAGCTCAGGCTGTCCAGGTTGTCCTCATCCTTGGGGGTGAAGAACATGAGGGCCTCCTCGGCATGGTCGGTAAAGCGGCGCTTGGCCACAAAGCTCAGGCTGATGTCATAGCGCTCGTACATGCGCCGGCCCTGGATGAAGCGGTTCATCTTGGGCCGTTCCCGGATCATGCGCGCGATGGCCACGATGAAGCAGTGGAACACCGTGGTCTTGTAGTCCGGGTGCTCCGCGTTCTTCTTTTCCAGATACTGCAGCAGCTCCGTCACGTCGATCTTGTCGTTGAGATAGACCTCGGCGTCGGTGCGCTGGGGCATGATATGCATCATCACCGTGGTGAGCCCGGGCACGTCCCGCACCCAGCGGGCGTCTCTCCGGTCGCCAAAGCGTTTCTTGTACTGTTCCTCCATGGGGCTCCTCCTCTTTCCTGGATTCCGAGTCTGTATTGTACCTTATCCATCGGGAAATTACAAGAAATTTAACTAATCTTGTGGTATTTTTTTGAAATTTCACATAAAAACGGATCGCCGCGCCGATGACATCCGTCACCGGTGCGGCGATCCGCAGTTTTTCTCAAATGAGCCGCTATGTTACTTTTTCTTCTTGCCGAAGATGCCGCCGCTGTGGCCCACGGAGCCTTCGCCCATGGCAGCCGCGTATTCCCGCAGCTTTTCCTTCTGGGTGCCGCTCAGGTTCCGGGGCACGGCCACCTTCACGGTGACGAACTGATCGCCCCGGGTGGAGGGGCTGCGCAGGTAAGGGATGCCCTTGCCCCGCAGGCGGAAAGTGGTGCCGGGCTGGGTGCCCTCGGGGATGGTGTACTTCACCTTGCCGTCCAGGGTGGGCAGCTCCAGCTCCGCGCCCAGGGTGGCCTGGGCAAAGCTGATCTCCTGCTCCATGTAGACGTTGGTGCCCTCCCGCTCAAAGATGGCGTGGGGCCGGACGATGACGGAGATCAGCAGATCCCCGGCGGGGCCGCCGTTGAGGCCGCTGTTGCCGAAGCCTGCCCGGGAGATGCTCTGCCCGTCGTCGATGCCGGCGGGGATCTTCACGGTCATCTTGTGCTGGCGGCGGATGTTGCCCAGGCCCCGGCAGGTCTTGCAGGGCTGGTGGATGATCCTGCCGGTGCCGCGGCACTTGCTGCAGGGGCCCATGCTCTGGGCCATGCCGAAGGGGGTGCGCTGGGTGGTGCGGACGCAGCCGGTGCCCTTGCAGTCCGGGCAGACCTCGGCAGTGGTGCCGGGAGCGCAGCCGGTGCCCTTGCAGTCCGGGCACTGCTCGATGCGGGCATAGGTGATCTCCTTCTCGCAGCCGAAGGCGGCCTCCTCAAAGCTGATGTTCACCTGGGCACGCACATTGTCGCCCTTGCGGGGGGCGTTGGGATTCTGGCGGGTGGCGCCGCCGCCGAAGATGCTGGAAAAGATATCGCCGAAACCGCCGCCGCCGAAAATATCGTCAAAGCCGCCGAAACCGCCAAAGCCTGCGCCGTAGCCCGCGTTGGGATCGAAGGCGGCGTGACCGTACTGGTCGTAGCGCTGGCGCTTCTCGTCGTCGGAGAGGACCTCATAGGCCTCGTTGGCCTCCTTGAAGCGCTCCTCGCAGGCCTTGTCCCCGGGGTGCAGGTCCGGGTGGTTCTCCTTGGTGATCTTCCTGTATGCTTTTTTGATCTCCTCGGCGCTGGCGTCCTTCGCCACGCCCAGGACCTCATAGTAATCTCGTTTTTCTGCCATGGGACTTCTCCTTGATACGCACCACGAGCTGAGGATTGCTCCTCAGCTCAGTGGCGTGATAGTGTGGGGGAAAGAGAGGGAAGTGAAGAGTGATGGGTGAAGAGTGAAAAGAGTATTCTCTCTTCCCTTTTCATTCTTCTCTTTTATCCTTACTTGTTCTGGTCGTCGTCCACCACGGTGTAGTCCGCGTCGTAGTAGTCCTGACCGGGCTGCTGGCCGCCCTGGGGTCCCTGCTGATACTGGCTGGGATCAAAGCCCTGGCCGGGCTGGCCGCCTGCCTGCTGATACAGCTTCTCGCTGATCTTGTAGAAGGCCTGGGTCAGTTCCTCGGTGGCGCTCTTGATGGCGGCGGTGTCGGTGCCGGTGAGGGCGGTCTTCAGGGCCTGGAGCTTCTGCTCCACTTCGGCCTTCTCGGCGCCGTCCAGCTTGTCGCCCAGCTCGGAGATGGTCTTCTCGGTCTGGTAGACCATCTGGTCGCCCTGGTTGCGGATGTCCACTTCTTCCTTGCGCTTCTGGTCTTCAGCGGCGTACATCTCGGCTTCCTTCACGGCCTTCTCGATGTCCTCCTTGGACATGTTGGTGGAAGCGGTGATGGTGATGTGCTGCTCCTTGCCGGTGCCCAGATCCTTGGCGGAGACGTTCACGATGCCGTTGGCGTCGATATCGAAGGTGACCTCGATCTGAGGAACGCCGCGGCGGGCCGGGGCGATGCCGTCCAGGTGGAAGCGGCCCAGGCTCTTGTTATAAGCGGCCATCTCGCGCTCGCCCTGGAGGACGTTGACCTCAACGGAGGTCTGGTTGTCCGCGGCGGTGGAGAAGACCTGGCTCTTGCGGGTGGGGATGGTGGTGTTGCGCTCGATGAGCTTGGTGCACACGCCGCCCAGGGTCTCGATGCCCAGAGACAGCGGGGTCACGTCCAGCAGCAGGATGCCCTTCACGTCGCCGCCCAGAACGCCGCCCTGGATGGCAGCGCCGATGGCCACGCACTCATCGGGGTTGATGCCCTTGAAGCCTTCCTTGCCCACCAGGGACTTGACCATATCCTGCACGGCGGGGATGCGGCTGGAGCCGCCCACCAGCAGCACCTTGCTGATGTCGCTGGGCTTCAGGCCGGCGTCGGACAGAGCCTGGCGCACGGGGCCGGCGGTCTTTTCCACCAGGTGGTGGGTCAGCTCGTTGAACTTGGCCCGGGTCAGGGTCACGTCCAGGTGCTTGGGGCCGGTGGCGTCGGCGGTGATATAGGGCAGGTTGATGTTGGAGGTGGTCACGCTGGAGAGCTCCACCTTGGCCTTCTCGGCAGCCTCGCGCAGACGCTGCATGGCGACCTTGTCGTTGGACAGGTCGATGCCCTCGGCCTTGCGGAACTCATCCACCAGGTACTGGGTGATGCAGGCGTCGAAGTCGTCGCCGCCCAGGCGGTTGTTGCCGGCGGTGGCCAGCACCTCGATGATGCCGTCGCCGATCTCCAGGACGGAGACGTCGAAGGTGCCGCCGCCCAGGTCGTAGACCATGATCTTCTGGTCGCTCTCCTTGTCCAGACCGTAGGCCAGAGCGGCCGCGGTGGGCTCGTTGATGATGCGCTT
>JAFSMZ010000011.1:0-40396 GCA_017447685.1 Oscillospiraceae bacterium | reverse complement strand
CTAACGCTATTGCTGTATGCACACTTTACAAGCCAGCGCTCTGCGGTGGCTTTTTTGTGTTGCCTATTTGGCCTACCTGCCGCCTGCATATTTTCTTCCACTCAAGTCCTATTTGGGGCTTGACTTTTTATTTGCAGGCTTTCGGGTATCGTTGGTATTGTAGATGGTTTTGCCGCAGCTGTCAATGGAAAGACGGAAACGGCAAAGGAGCAGACCCGAGAACGTTGACTCCGGCCAGGAGGATGCGCCCGTTGGATCTTCCGAAGAATGACAGCACCTCCGTCATTGCCCTGGTGCCGGCGTCTTCCTTCTTTCTTGCTTACTCTCTCCCGTTTCCGCTTCCTTATTTCCTTTCCGTTCTTTCTTCTCCTCCCCGGGACGGAAGAAGCGAGACAGGACAGGCCGAAAGAAAACCCCCGGGCCGCAGCCCGGGGGTTTGGTGCTTAAGATTTTCGCGAGAGAAGGCGCCCTTCCCTGCCGATTCGCTTATCCTCCCTTCTGCAAGGGAGGCTGTCCGGGATCAGCCGCCGAAGTAGCTGTCGGCTTCGACGCTGTAGAGTACCAGGGCTTTGATGAGATCCGTGAGGGCGGATTCCTCGCCGGTCTTCAGCTGCTTGTAGGCATAGCTGAGGGCGCAGTAATCAATCTCCGCGATGACGCCGGAAGCGGAGGTGCTGACTTCCACATGGAAGTTCTTGTCCAGATCCACAGCAAAGACATTGCCGATCGACACATAGTAGTAATCGCCCTTCTGGATCGGCGTGACCTTCTTGCCGTCCACCGTGAAGCTGTACTGGCTGATATCTCCGGTGACCTTGAAGTAGTGGCGGATGGTGACATCCTCACGCAGGAGGAGGCTGGTGCCGATGAAGTTCAGGCCGCTGCCATCCTTCACGTTTACCGTGGGCGCATAGCCGCTGACAGACTCCAGCGTTACAGCGCTGAGGTCGGCCAGGACTTCGGCGCGGTTCTCCACATCCACCTTGAAATACTGCTGTGCAAGGCTGCCAAGATCGGACAGGGCGTTGACCAGCTTGATGAGCTTTTCATTGCCGGTGCCGCGGGCCGCTTCGATGTACTGCTGGGCAGCATAGCGGTAGCCCTCTGCGGTATAGTCGGTCCCCTCCCGATCGGTGAGTGCAACGGCCTCGTCCGCGCCGCTGAAGACGCGGAGCAGGTGCTGCTCGGTGAGCTCGGGCATCTTCACGAAGATGGTGAAGGTGTAATAGGTCTTGCCGGAGATAGAACTGGTGGGCGCAGAGCTGACGGGGAACTTCACGCCGTCGATGCTGATATAGGCATTGCTGTCTTCCAGAACCGTCTCAGGCAGCTCCAGATAGAAGCGGATGCCGATCTGGCTCTGCAGCAGCAGGGTGCGGCCATAGACCACAGCGGCGTCCGCGGCAGGCGTGCAGACGATATCCGCACGGTCGCGCACGCGGATGCGCGGGAAGTAATTGCTGTCCTTCCAGGTGTCGTCATAGGAGCTGAGACCGGTGGCCTCGATCCGGCAGCCGACAGCCAGGTCCATCACATCCACGGCGGTGGTGATGTAGCCGTCGATGAACACGCGGGCGATATTGCCGGCGGCGTCCTTGACCAGGATAGTCTGGATCAGGCCGTTCTCAGTCTCAAAGCTCTCCACGGTGCCCTTCAGGGTGACCAGGGAGCCCAGCACGCTCAGATCGTTAATCTGGGCGGCGGTGACTTCGATGGGCTGGACAGGCTCGCCTTCACCGATGACCTCGATGCTCATGACCTGCAGCTCCATCTCAGCCTGGTAGAAGTCGGTGTAGCCCGTGATGCGGACCCGATCGCCGATCTTGTAGTTGCCGGAGACGGGGAAGCAGCAGATGCCGGCGGTCTCGTCCTGGACATAGATGCAGTCGAAGAAGGCGGTGTCCTTGTCATAGCCGGAGGCGTTGGAGGTCACGGTTCCCTCGATGGTGTAGACCAGGCCGATCTCGGTCTGCTTCTGGACCTCGGCAATGGGCGTCACGGTGATCTCGTTGAAGCCCTTCACCAGGTTCTCGCAGATCTTGTAGTTGGCGTAGTTCTTCTGCATGTCCGCGTCGGAGGAGCCGCTGGAAGCAGCAGCCTGGACCTCAAAGTTGGACATGAAGGCAGCGCCCGCAACGATGATCAGGCCCTTGTCCGTCAGCTGCTCGCTGGCCATTAGGACCACGCGCTGGCCGTCGCCGTAGGGATAGATCTGTTCATTCAGGCCGTCTCCGTCGCAGTCCTTGGTGTAAGTGCTGCTGTGACCGTAGACGATAGGCGTCACAGTGGCGGGAACGCCCTCGCCCTCAAAGAACACGGAGCAGCCGCCGTAGTTGGAGTAGACCTCGGAATAGTTGCGGTCGTTGCGATGCTCGGGATCCACGATGACGTCCTGCATGAGGTAGCTGTCAAAGTTGAAGGCGTCCAAATACAGGCGCTGGGACTGACCGCCGTTGAGCACATCGTCCACAGCCTCGTCATCGCCCAGGCGGATGCTGGAGCCCAGCGCGGCCAGCAGTTCGTTCTGGGTCTGGGCCATGTGCTTGACCTCGGGATTGCCGGTGATGACAGGGAAGTTCTCGTAGTTGTCGGCCCAGCCGCAGACGATCACCTGGCCGCCGGCCTGGTTGAAAGCGGTAATGGCGGCGATCTCCTCGGCGGAGTAGGTCCTCGGGTCAGACTGGGCGGCAGCCAGACGGCGGGAGGGCGCGGTGAAGATGATGGCCACATACTTCTCGTTGGAGCAAGCGGCGATCAGTTCCTCGGAGGTCTTCAGCTCCACGGTGCGGACGCCGTAGCCCGCGGCCAGGGCGCCGAAGTTGCCCATGCTGTCCTTGTAGTTGCCGGCCACATACTCGTTGTAGTGGGAGGCGTCGATGCCGATGTAGACCAGCTTGTCGGCGTCCTTCACCTGCAGCTCGATGTCCTTGGTGAAGGTGTACTCCTCGCCGTCCATTTCCACGATCGCCGTCACGGTGATGGTCATGATCTTGGCAACAGCGGGCGTGTACTTGAAGTCCACGGTGGCAGTGGAGCTGGCGGGAATGCTGTGCTGCTCAGAATCGGTGCCGATGACCTCGCTGCCGTTGACGGTGTAGACGATGGACTTGACCGTCGCGGCGGTGGCTTCGCTGTTGTAGAAGGTGGTGCTCAGGGTGAATTCCTCACCGGTGACCGGCGTGGAGGTGCCGCATTCCACAGCGGAGATGCCCAGCTTCAGGCTCTCGCCCACCCACACAGGCGCCGTGACCGCCAGGTCGCCGTCGGCCTGGGTGACGCGGACGAAGTAGTAATTGTAGGCGGGATCCAGGGTGACCTCCAGGAGGCCGGTCTTGATCTCGTTGGGATCATCCCAGGTGTAGGCCACCTTGCCGGAGTTGGCGACCAGCTCCACCTTGGTGATGGAGTCGCTGTCGTCCGGATCGTAGACGGAGACGGAGAAGGCCAGTTCCTCGGGGATCTCGCTGAAGATGGTGCCCAGAGGCTCGTCGTTCACCGTGTACTGGATCTCCAGGTTCTTGTCCTCGGTGGCGTAGATGCGGTAGAGCTTGATGGCGTCGTAAATGCCCTGCTCGCTGAAGTTATCTGTGAGGATAACGTCGCGGGCGTCGTTGGCGTTGCCCCAGCGGCCCTTGTGGTTGTCCTGGTTGTTGGTGGGGCCGACGTGCCAGCCCTTGTCCAGGGCCATGATGTACTGCTCGTAGCTGGGATAGTAGCCGCCGGCGCCGATCTGGCCTTCGCCGTTGCCGACCTCGACCAGATAGATGCGGCTGTCGGTGACAGCATCCCAGTAGGAGAAGTCCGTGAAGTTGCCGAAAGTCTTGCCCGGGTGGTTGAACTGGCTCAGCGCGCCGGAGAGCGCCTCGTTGCCCAGCAGGGCGTAGTAGGCCTTCATGCCGGCGTCGTTGGTCTTGTTGTTCAGGGTGGTGTTGTTGCGGGAGACAAGACCGGGGCTGTTGAAGGTATTGATGTGGCCGGGGCCGCCGGACCAGGTCATCTCAAAGCCGGCGATGGCAACGAGGGCGCCCTGGGAAGCGTTGAAGTTCGCAACGGTCTGCTTGTAGGTATCCCAGGTGACTCTGCTGGCGTCGGTCATCTTGCTCACGTCATAGAGCGATTCCTCGGGGTTGGCGGCAGAGGTGGAGTCAAAGTAGTTGGAGTGGTCGGTGAAGGCCACGAACTGGATGTTGCCGCTCTCGGGGATCTTGGAGATGTAGTCCAGGGCGGCATCCAGGGTGCCGGAGCCGTCGGAATAGGTGGTGTGGGAGTGCAGCTGGCCGAAGAAGAGCTGGAGCTGGGCCTCGCCCACAAAGAAGCTCCACATCTTCTCCACGGTCTTGCCGTCAGCGCGCACCGCGGTGATGATGACGGTGTAGCGTCCGTCGGCCATGTCCTCGGCCGCCTGGTAGCGCAGGACGCCGTCGGCGTAAACCGCATCAACGGGCTCGTCGTTCACGGTCATGGTGAAGACGGCGTTGGCACCCACGTTGCCGATCTCGGCGGAAATGACGGGACGCTTGTCCTCCAGGGTCTGGGCATTGGGAGCGGGCGTCAGCTTGCCGATGTAGGGTTCGTCCGCCACAGTGACGGTCTTGATGCCGGCGTAAGAGAGATCATAGCTGTTCTTCACGCTCACGGTGACAGTGAAGGATTTGATGATGCCGGAAGCGTCCAGCACCGCGGCGGGCAGGGTGAAGGAGCCGGTCTTGTCCGCAAAGCTCATCTCCTGCACCTGCTCGGTCACATCGCCGATGGTGTAGGTGACGGAGATATCGGTGATCTCGGGGGCAAGATCGTCCAGCGTGAACTTGACCTCATAGTCCTGACCCACATAGCGGGTGTCCTCGCAGTCGAAGTTCACGGCGGGGACCTGGGCCACGCCGTTCACCACAGCGGTGCCTTCCGCCACGGGATAGAAGTTGAAGCGGAAGATGGCAGCGTCGGAGCTCTTGAAGGTCCAGCCGGAGAAGGAGCCGGAGAAGAACTCGATGCAGATGGGGTTCCCGTTATACTTGGCGGTGCGGTTGTAGATCAGGAAGCCGTCGCCGTTCTTGGTGAGATACCACTTGGTGTAGCCGTCCTGGGCATCCTGGAGGAAGAGGTCCTCCGCGTCGCTGGTGGCAAGGTACTTGCCGCCGGTCTCGAAGGTATAGTCCTCCCCTTCTCTGGTCACGGTGAAGACCAGAGCGCCGTTGGAAACGACAGCCGCGTCATTTTCCACCGTGGCGGGGGCCAGCTGGAAGCTGTTGCCCATGTCGTTGGGCAGGCCCAGTACGCCCTCGGCAGCGGCGCAGTAGATCACCACCTGCTGGCCGTCGGCGGGCTCGCCTTCGCCGGGCTGGTCGGCGGGGATCTCATCCACCAGATAGAACTGCTGGATAAAGAGCTCGCCTTCGTTGTCCTTGTAATAGCAGCTCCAGTAATTTCTGTCGGCATACCACTCCATCCGGTTGCCGGAGCGGCCGGTGTTGGTGATGTAGAAGCCGCCCTCGGTGCCGTCGACAGGCGTCACGGACCAGTTGGGGTAATCCTTATCAAAGGACATGCTGGAATAGCTTGTGGCCATGGAAAGCTTCTTTCCATCGGCCGTGGAGAAGGTATAGGTGCCGTCCGCGTTGACGCCGACGGTCCAGACTTCGCTGGCAGCAAAGCCGGTGAGCTTTCCGTCCTTCACTGCCACGTCCACGCCGGAGTTGTAGTTGCCGGAGTAGACCTGGCTCAGGGCCTTGTTGTGGGCCGGGTTCAGGATCACGACCATGGCGCCCTCGGTCAGGTCGGCAAGGTCGGTGACGAAGCCGGTCTTGGTCTCGGCCTTGCGGCTGATCTCGCTGGCCAGAGTATTGCGCAGCTGGAGGGTCGTGTTGTAGATGCCAACGGCGCCGGTGAAGTTGATCACGTCGCCCTCGGCATAGGTCGTATCGCCGGTGACGGCCTTGTAGATCTGAATGGTCTTGCCTTCGGCGTCCGTGAGATTGATGTTGCTGCCGCTGACGGAGCTGACGGTCAGATCCTTGATGCTCACGTAGGTGCAGACGTCAGCAGTGGTCAGAGCACCGATGCTGGTCTCCTTCGCGGTGAGCTTCAGCCCGCTGGACTTTTCACAGGTCCCGCCGCTGAGCTCGGGCAGGCCGCGGTACTCGGCTCTGCTGCCGGTGCCGATCACGGTGTCGCCCAGCGCCAGATCCGTGGGGGCGGTGGGGGGATACAGGCAGATGCCGCCGGTGGCGTCCTGAATGTACACGTTACGGCCATCCAGCATCGTCACAACGCCCTTGACGGTGAACTCCGCGCCGGTCTCGCCGGCCAGGGCTTCGGCGATGGTGCTGGTCTCGGGACCTTCTTCGGCCTCGGTGTAGAAGTCAAACCAATACGCGTTGGTATCCTTCAGACCGTAGGTGGTGAAGGCGCCGTTGTAGTACTCCAGAGCCTGGTTGTAGTTGCCGTTGTAGTTTGCGCCCACATTCCGGATGATCCAGGTTCCGTCTTCCAGCTGCTCCAGCGTCCACTTGGCAAGGTCACTGGCGCCGTCTTCCGCAAAGCTCAGGCCGTTGCCCGTCTCCGCAGAAGTCAGGAATTTGCCGTCCAGCTCAAAGCTGTACACGCCCTCTGTGACCGAAACGGTCATGAAGGCCATCTTCTCGCTGCGTGCGATCTCACCGCTCTCGGCGGGCTCTGCGGCCACCGCGGCCAGCTTGGTGCCGCTGGCGGTGGAAGTCATGGCCATGGCGGAGGCGGGATGCTGGATCACCACCTGGTCGCCGGCGGCAGGCGCCTCGGCGAGCCTGCTCAGATAGACGGGCTCTTCGCCGGGATCCTCACCGGGGTCGGTCTCAGTTCCGGTGTACTTCCAGAAGCCCACGGTCTGATCCTTGATGTTGTTCGTGACATTGTTGTAGCAGCGCCAGTCCTGCCCGTCGTAAATGCCCAGATAACGGGTGACATCGTTGCTGTCTTCTGAGCACAGGTACGCGCTGTCTTCGGTCAGGCGCCACACATAGCCCACAGTGGCAGATCCGATCCTCATGCCGTTATTGGTGGCAGTCAGATACAGGTATCTGCCGTCGGCAGTGGCAATGGTGTAGCCGCCCTCCACAGCCGAGATCTTCCAGCCGACTGCGGCGGTGTCGGCCTCAGTGCTCAGGCTGGTGTCGGAAACGGTGCCGGTCTCAATGGCCAGGGGCTGACCCTGGCTTCCTGCGCCGGTGGTGGGAAGCACATAGTAGGTGCCGCCCGCATTCATGGTGATCGCTACGGTGTCCTCCGCCGTGATGTCTTCCAGCTTGACCTGTTCCCATTTGGAAACGGTTCCGGCTGCAAAGGCCACCGTAGGCATGAGAGTAAGCACCATGGCGATCAGCAGAACAATTGAGAGAAATCTGCTTGACCTACGATACTTCATAGGGGTTCCTCCTTCTCTTTTTTCCGCGCGCCTGCGCGCAACATTACAGCGTAATTATAGCACAGGGCATCGTCCGCGGAAAAGCGGTTTTTTAGAAAAGCCATTCGGTATTTTTCACGCATTTTTGCTCCAGCTTTTGTGCGTTTTTCCTACCATTCCCATTATGTAAACCGCAGTTTGCCCGTCTGCTTGACACTCCGAAAAAATCTTGCTATTCTTGACCCAACGAATCGAATCAAAGGAGTGTGCAAGATGAAGACTGCACCCTCATTCTCTGTCGGGGCCTGGCTGAAGAATAACCAGGCTTCCCTGCTGGTGCTGCTGGCGGCGGCGCTGCTGTTTGCAGGATTCCGCTTTTCTCTGCGGGAGCCCCCTGCCCCGCAGCTCCAGGCCGGCGACTACGCCGAATATGAAAAAGGCACGGTGGTAAGCGTGCTCTCCGACTCCACCTTTGCGGACGAGGCCTCCGACGGGGGTTATCGGGGTGAGCAGCAGCTGCTGGTGGACGTGAAGAGCGGCCAGTATACCGGAAAACAGCTGCTGGTACAGAATTTCGTCGGTCCCCTCTACGGCGTGCCCGTCAAAGAAGGCGACGGGGTGGCCCTCATCATCTCCACCTATGCCGACGGCAAGATCATGGCCACGGTGTTCGAGTATAACCGGATCCCCGGCCTTGTGACCGTGCTGCTGCTCTTCTTTGCGGTGACGCTGCTGGTGGGCCGCAAGACCGGCGCCAAGAGTTTACTCGCCCTGGTGATCACGGTGCTGTGCCTCTTCTATATTCTGCTGCCCCTGTTGCTGCGGGGCGCGCCCACTCTGCCCACGGTGTTCCTGGTCTGCGTCTATATCACGGTGGTGAGCTTTGTGATCCTGGGCGGCACGGCGCGCAAAAGCCTCTGCGCCATGCTGGGCACCGTCGCGGGGACGGGGCTTGCCCTGCTCTTCGCCCTGCTGGCCCAGGCTCTCTGCCGGGTGGACGGCCTGCGCATCACCGAGGTGGAGCCGCTGCTGCAGCTTCGGCAGACCGGAACGCCCATCGGCCTCCGGGGCCTGCTGGTGGCCGGGGTGGTCATCAGCGCCCTGGGCGCGGTGATGGATGTGGCCATGAGTATCTCCTCCGCCCTGGAGGAGGTCCACGAGGCCAACCCGGAGCTGGGTTTCGGGCGTCTCTTCCGCTCGGGCATGAATATCGGGCAAGACCTGGTGGGCACCATGACCAACACCCTGATCCTGGCCTTCCTGGGAAGCTCCTTCACCCTGATCCTCTATCTCTATTCCCTGGGGCTCTCCCGCTATCAGCTGCTGCCCTCGGCCTATCTGGCGATGGAGGTGATCAGCGGCGTCTCCAGCAGCATCGGCATGATCCTGGCGATCCCGCTGACGGCGGCGGTCAGCGCCCTGTGGCTGGACCGGAGGAAAAAGGCATGAGAAACACGACTCTCTGTTACCTGGAACGGGGCCGGGACTACCTGATGCTCCACCGGGTAAAAAAGGAAGTTGACGAGAACAAGGACAAGTGGATCGGCATCGGCGGCAAGTTTGAGGAGGGCGAGAGCCCGGAGGACTGCCTGCTGCGGGAGGTCCGGGAGGAGACGGGACTCACCCTCACCAGCTGGCGCTACCGGGGCATCGTCACCTTCGTCTCCGATGAATGGGGCACGGAGTACATGCATCTCTTCACCGCCGACGCCTGGGAGGGTCAGATCCGGCAGGACTGCGACGAGGGCGTGCTGGAATGGATCGACCGGGAGATGCTCCTGTCTCTGCCCATTTGGGAGGGGGACAAGATCTTCCTCCGCCTGCTGGACGAGGATGCAAGCTTTTTCTCCCTGAAGCTGCGGTATGAGGGGGATCGTCTGGCGGAGGCCGTGCTGAACGGAAAGACAGTTCGGGGAGGTGCATGAGATGATCCCGATCCCCACGCATTTGCGGGAGATGGCAGAGAACGCGGACGGCCACGGGGAGAAGCTGCGCTTTTTCCTTCGCTGCCCCTGCGGCGAAACGCTCTTTACCCTGGAGGAAAGCGACCTCAGTCCAAAAGAGAAAGCCGCGGAGCGCGCCCACGAAAAGGCCGTCAAGACGCTTTTTTCAGACTGTCCTTACGGGCTCTCCCTGACCTATGACGGGGAGAACTTCCACTATTGGAAGCATCTGTCCGAGGCGAAAGAAAACGGCGAGAAAGAGGAGATCCCGGTCCCGCCGGGGCCCCAGTTTACGCTCCATACCGTGGTCCGCTGCCGCTGCTCTTCCTGCGGCCGCAGCAGCGTTCTCTTTGACAGTCGGCTCCACGGGTATGACGCGGTGACCGCGGAGGAGCCTGAGGCGGCGCAGGAGGATGCTCTGTTCTTCCGCCAACGGACGAAAAATCCGGTTCGCCTCCAAATCGAAATTGAAAACGACCCGGATCTGGATACCTTCCGTGCAAACACCGGCCTGGATTTTGATGAGGAACAATACGCAGACGCTTTCAGCTGGATCACGATCCGCAGCGTCTCCCCCTTGGGGAAAAAGAAAGTATTGTTTGAATACGAGACCGCATAAAAAGCCCAGTAGGATGAAACAGAACGCAGCGCTGATACAAGCAGGCCGTCAACGGTTTCGATCGAGTTCTCCGTAGTAATCCAAGGGAAACTGAAATGAAAAAAAGATACCTTCTATTTCTACCCGCTTTTTTATATCCCAAGATCGAAGCGTATTTGCAGAAAATGAGTAGCCGGGGCTGGATGCTTATCTCCTATTCGCCATGTTTTCTTCTGTTTGAGAAAGCCGTACCTAAAAACACTCGTTACTTCCTCTGGCATGGAGGCGGATATCTGAAATCTGACGGAAAGTTCGATCTCAATTTGCGATATTCGGATATCGCAAAAACATTTGGTGTCCCCCGAAGTCATTCCAAACTCAACACCTTCACAAGAAGGACCCCCGCTTTTCTGCGCATTATTGAAGTGAAGCCGCAGCCGGATGACCCGGAAGCTTATGGGGAATTGATTCGCGATCGAAACAGGCTATACCGCTTAGAGACCCTGAGGAATTGCATGATTGCCATAACCATCGGCTTCTGTTTCTGCTCGAAGCTCCTTTCAGACTCTCTCTGGGTTTCTGCAATCGGGTGGGTTTTGATAATCATTTCGATCGTTTGGATCATCCTTACATGGTTTTTCCTTGGCAGCAAAGCAAACGACCGAAGCACCGAAGGCAACTGACAGGATAAAAAGAGAAATGCTTGGCGAATTCGTACAATCTGCGAGTTCGCCGAACATTTTTTCAAGACAGTTCTTTATGCTGCCGGGAGGGGGCAAGCCCCTCCCCTACGCGTTCCGTTACGAGGGGGATCGGCTCGCGGAAGCGGTGCTGAACGGAAAGCCGATAAAATGAAAGAGTGAAGGGAGAACTGTCTCTCTTCACTCTTCGTTTTTAACGCTTCCCTTTTCACTCGATGCCGAGGACCTTGTAATCCTGGGCCTCCACGGCGGCCTTCATGGTCTCGAAGTCCGCGGTGCCGGTGACGACGGCGGTGCCGGTCTCGTGGCTGACCACAGCGCTCTCCACGCCCTCCAGGGCCTCCAGGGTCTTCTTGACCCGGGCCTCGCAGTGCTTGCACATCATGCCTTCGATCTTCAGGGTTCTTTCCATGGTACTTGTCTCCTTTTCTTCAAAAATCTCGTTGGGGATTTCTATTTTATGCTTGGTCCGGGGCCGGTCGTGAGAGGGGTCCCGAAGCTGGAACAGATTGAGGCGCAGGGCGTTCATGCAGACGGTGAAGCTGGAAAGGCTCATGGCGGCGGCGCCGATCATGGGGTTCATCTCCCAGCTCCAGCCGAAAAGGGCCTGGTAAAAACCCGCGGCCAGGGGGATGCAGATGATGTTGTAGAAGAAGGCCCAGAACAGGTTTTCGTGGATGTTGCGGAGGGTGGCGCGGCTGAGCCGCACGGCTGCGGACACGTCTGTGAGCCGGGACTTCATCAGCACCACATCGGCCGCGTCGATGGTCACATCCGCCCCGGCGCCGATGGCCACGCCCAGGTCCGCGCGGGTAAGAGCCGGAGCGTCGTTGATGCCGTCCCCCACCATAGCGACCTTGCCGTATTCCGCGAGGCTGCGGATGACGCTCTCCTTCCCGTCGGGCAGAACGCCGGCCACCACATGGTCCACTCCGGTCTGTCCTCCGATGGCTTTGGCGGTGCGGACGTTGTCTCCGGTTAACATAATTACTGTTAATCCAAGATTCTGTAACTCTTTCACCGCCTGGGCGGAATCGTCCTTGATGATGTCCGCCACAGCGATGAGACCCAGAAGCTCACCGTCCCGGGCAAAGAAGAGCGGCGTCTTGCCCTGGGCGGAGAGGGCGTCGGCCCGCTGCCGCGCGGCGGCATCGACTGCGCAGTTTCTTGCCATGAATTTACCGGAGCCGCCCAGGATGGTCTTGCCGTCCAGCCGGGCGCTAAGGCCGTTGCCCGGCAGGGCGCGGAAGGCCTCCAGAGAGAGCAGCTCTATCCCCCGCTCCCCGGCGCAGGCCAGCACGGCCTTGGCCAGGGGGTGCTCGGAATACTGCTCCAGAGAGGCGGCCAGCCGCAGCAGCTCTTCTTCGGTGACGGATTCCGCCGGGAGCAGATCCGTGACCCGGGGCTCTCCGGCGGTGAGGGTGCCGGTCTTGTCCAGGGCGACGATGTCCATCTTCCCCGCCTCCTCCTGGGAGACGGCGGTTTTGAAAAGGATGCCGTTTTTGGCGCCCACGCCGCTGCCCACCATGATGGCCACCGGAGTGGCGAGACCCAGGGCGCAGGGGCAGGAGATCACCAGGACCGCGATGGCCCGGGCGATGGAAAAGGCGAAGCTCTTGCCCGCCAGCAGCCAGATCGCCAGGGTGAACAGCGAAACGCCGATGACCGCCGGGACGAACACCGCCGAGACCCGGTCCGCAATGCGGGCAATGGGGGCCTTGGTGGCCGCGGCGTCGGAGACCATGCGGATGATCTGGCTGAGGGTGGTGTCCTCCCCCACCCGGGTGGCCCGGGCCTTCAGATAGCCGGACTGGTTGATGGTGGCGGCGGAGAGGCTGTCCCCCGGGGCCTTGTCCACGGGGATGCTCTCCCCGGTGAGGGCGGCCTCGTTCACGGCGCTCTCCCCTTCCAGCACCACCCCGTCCACGGGGATGCTCTCCCCCGGGCGGACCACAAAGAGATCCCCGGTCTGCACCCGGTCGATCTCCACCTCCACCTCTTTCCCGTCCTGCCAGAGGACGGCGGTCTTGGGCGCCAGCTTCATCAGGCTTTTCAGCGCGTCGGTGGTGCGGCCCTTGGACATGGCCTCCAGCATCTTGCCCGCGGTGATGAGGCAGGGGATCATGGCGGCGGTCTCAAAATACAGGTTGTGGGCAAAGCGGTGGACCGTCTCCATCTCCCCCGCCCCCTGGGCGGCGATCATGAGATAGAGCTCCACCAGGCTGTAGCCAAAAGCGGCGGCAGAGCCCAGGGCCACCAGGGTGTCCATATTGGGGGCTCTGTGGAAAAGGCTCCTGAAACCGCTGGTAAAGAACTTCTTGTTGATGAGCATCACCACAATGGCGATGAGCATCTGGGTCAGGGCCATGGCCACAGGGTTTTCCAGGAACCGTGGAACCGGGAAGCCCGCCATGTTATGCCCCATGGAGAGGTACATCAGCAGTACCAGAAAGCCCAGCGAGCTGATGAGACGCTTTTTCAGCACCGGGGTCTCCCGGTCAGCCAGGGCGTCCTCCGCCGGGGCGGAAGCACGCGCCTGCTTTGCGCCCTTGAGGCTGGCGCCGTAGCCCGCGGCCTCCACCGCGGCCACAATAGCCCTGTCCTCCGCCGTGCCCTCCACGCCCATGGAGTTGGTGAGCAGGCTCACCGAGCAGGAGGTGACGCCGGGGACGGCGTTCACCGCCTTTTCCACTCGGGCCGAGCAGGCGGCGCAGCTCATGCCCGTGACATTGTATTGTTTCATTTCCATCAGTCTTCCTTTTTGCTTCCGCTGACAGACGAGGCCCTGCTTACCGCATCAGCTTCTGCAGGGTGTCCAGCAGCTCGTCCACCGTATCAGGATTCCCCTCCTGCAGGTCGTTTACCACACAGGAGCGGATATGCTGACTCAAAAGCTCCCGGGAAAAGGCGTTCAGCGCCGCGTTGGCGGCGGCCGCCTGGGTCAGGATATCCGGGCAATAGGCGCTTTCATCCAGCATGCGGCGGATACCCCGGATCTGCCCCTCGATCCGGCTGAGACGATTGCAGAGGCGCTTGTATTCTTCCGGTGTGCGGTGCCGGAGCTTCTTTTCTCCGGCTTCTTCCGGCGCACAGCAGCATTTTTCTTCCATCTTCAGCACATCCTTTCATCGGCTCCAATATATACCCCCTTGGGGTATTTGTCAAGCCCGATCCGCAGGTCTTCCGCCTTTGCGGGTCCATACACAATCCCCATGCGCCCCGCGGCGCACCACGATGCATGAAAGCCTCATGCGCATGGGGATTTTTCGCATACCATTCGGTTGCCCCTCCTGGGGCGAGAATGGCGCGTTTGAATCCATTGTTTCCTATGGAAGCGCCGGCTTTCATAGAAAAAACACCGGAAATCCAGTTGATTTCCGGTGTTTTTGTCTGTATCAAGGTATCAACGCGGGCTCGCAGGTCAGGCGTCCAGCTTTTTGATGATCTGCCGGGGGCAGACCTCCGCGCAGTGACCGCACTGCACGCACTTTTCGGGATCGATCTTCGCAAGGAAGTTTTCCACGTGGATGGCGTCGTTGGGGCACTCCCGCTGGCACTTCATGCAGCCGATGCAGCCTGCCTTGCAGATCTTCATGACCTGGCCGCCCTTGTCCTGGCTGCGGCAGGCCACCATGAGCTTCTGCTTCTCGGGAATGAGCTTCACGATGTCCTTGGGGCAGGCGTCAGCACAGGCGCCGCAGCCCACGCACTTGCTACGGTCCACCTTGGCGACTCCGTTTACGATATGCATGGCGTCAAACTTGCAGGCCTTGACACAGTTGCCCATGCCGATGCAGGCGAAGGTGCAGAGCTTGTTGCTCTTGCCGCCGAAGAGCATGGCGGCGCGGCAGTCTTCAGGACCGGTATAGTGGAAGCGCATCTCGGCCACGTCCTTGCAGCCGGAGCAGGGCACGAAGGCCACCATCTTCTCCGCATCGGAAGCGGCGACGCCCATGATCTCGGCGATCTTGGCGGCAGCTTCCGGGCCGGAGGCCACGCACTTGTTGCAGGGCGCTTCGCCCTTGGCCACGGCGGCGGCATAGCCGTCACAGCCGGGATAGCCGCAGCCGCCGCAGTTGGCGCCGGCCAGGCATTCCCGCACAGCGGCCTGCTTGGGGTCCACTTCAACGTGGAAGATCTTGGCGGCAAAGGCCAGCAGCGCGCCGAAGATGGCGCCCAGGGCGCCGAGAACGAGGACAGAATAGAGGATCGACATCTCTCACCCTCCTTAAAAGATCTTCATACCGCTGAAGCCCATGAAGGCCAGAGCGACAAGGCCGGCGGAAATCAGGCAGATGGGGAATCCCTCAAAGCACTCGGGATAATCGGCATAACGGATCCGCTCCCGGACGCTGGCGAAGAGCACGATGGCCAGCATGAAGCCGAGGCCGCCGGTGATGCCGTAGATCACGGAGCCCAGGAAATCATAACCGTTCTGCACGTTCAGCAGCACCACACCCAGCACCGCGCAGTTGGTGGTGATGAGGGGCAGGTAGATGCCCAGGGCGGAGTACAGGCTGGGGACGGCCTTTTTCAGGAACATCTCCACAAACTGCACCAGCGCAGCGATGACCAGGATGAAGGCCAGAGTCTTCAGGAAGGCCAGGCCCAGGGGGACCAGGATGAAGGCGTTGACCACATAGCAGATGGCGGAGGCCAGGCCCATGACGAAGACCACGGCCAGGCCCATGCCGGAGGCCGTCTCCACCTTGCTGGAGCAGCCCAGGAAGGGGCAGCAGCCCAGAAACTGGGAGAAAATGAAGTTGTTGATCAGGATCGCCCCGATGGCGATGGACAGATATTCGGTGACTGTCATGCCTCTTCATCCTCCTCTTCATCGGTTTCTGCGGCTTTCTTCTTGGCCGCCTTCTTCAGGGCCGCCTGCATGGCGGCGAAGATGAAGCCCAGGGTCAGGAAGCCGCCCACGGGCAGGGTCAGAATGGAAGCGCCGTAATCGGAATTAAAGAGCTGAATGCCGGAGCCGGTGCCGTCCAGGGTGATCCCCTTGGCCACGTCGATGAGACCGCCGCCGAAACGGCCGCTGCCCAGGAATTCGCGGATCACACACATCACGATCAGCACCACGGTGTAGCCCAGGCCCTGGGTGATGCCGTCCACAAAGGAGGGGCCGATGGGGTTCTTCTGGCAGAAGGCCTCGGCACGGCCGATGATGATGCAGTTGACCACGATCAGCGGGATGAACACGCCCAGCGATTCGCTGAGGGCGGGGATATAGGCCTGCAGCAGCAGGTCCACAATGGTGACGAAGCCCGCGATGATGACCACGAAGATGGCCAGGCGGATCTCGTCCGGGATAAACTTCCGCACGGCGGAGACCGCCACGTTGCAGCAGGTCAGGATGATGAGCACCGAGAGGCCCATGCCCACGCCGTTGAAGAGCGAGGTGGTGATGGCCATGGTGGCGCACATGCCCAGCTGCTGGACCAGGATGGGGTTATTGGTGATAACGCCCTCTTTGAGTTGTTTCTTAAAGTTCATGCCCTTCCCTCCTTAGTTCGCACTCTGCAGCGCTTCCACAAACTGGATGGCCGCGGAGGTGGCATTGGTCACGCTGCGGGAGGTGATGGTGGCGCCGGAAAGCGCGTCGATCTCGCCGCCGGCCTTCTTGAGCTGCACATGCTCGTCCACGCCCTTGAACTGGGCACGGAAGTTCACGCCCACCTCCGCGGTGCTGGCGGCGTTGGCGCCAAGACCGGAGGTCTCGGAATGCTGGGTGATGGAAATGCCGGTGCAGCGGAGGGAGCGGTTCACGCCCACCATCATCACGATGGTGCCCTGGGCGCCGGAGAACTCGGTCTCCACCACCCAGCCGCTGCCGTCATTGGCCTCGGAAACGGAGAGGATCTTGATCTTCTGGCCGTTGGAATTGATCGTCGTGGGGGTGCCCAGCTCCTTCAGGTCCAGGTCGGTGTAGAGCGGCTGGCCCTCGGGAACGTTTACCGGCATGACCGCAGTGCGCGCCGCGTTGGATTTGGCTGTCTGGTAGGCGCTGATGCGGTCCCGGGTGATGAGATCCACCGCGCCCAGGATGCCGGCCACGATGGCGCAGATCAGAAAGAGCACAAGGGTAAGCTTCAAAATCTTATTCATTTCGCAGCCTCCTTTGCAGCTTTCTTTTCCGCCTTCTTGGCCGCCTTCTCCGCGGCGATGTCCTCCTTGCTGACACCGAACTGGTGGCGGTGGAAGCCCTTGTCGATGGCCCAGGCGCAGAGGTTCATCAGCAGGATGGCGTAGCTCACGCCCTCGGGGAAGCCGCCGAAGTAACGGATCAGCACGGTGATGAGGCCGCAGCCCGCGCCGTAGAGCAGCTGGCCGTTCAGGGTGACGGGGCTGGTGGCATAGTCGGTGGCCATGAAGAAGGCGCCCAGCACCAGGCCGCCGGAGAGCAGGTTATAGAGCATGAATTCCACATTGCTCATGCCCTCGTGGCCGAAGATCAGGGTCAGCAGCGCCACCGTGCCCAGGAAGGACACGGGGATGCGCCAGGAGATGACCTTGCGGGCGATCAGGTAGATGCCGCCGATGAGCAGAGCCAGGGTGCTGATCTCGCCCATGGCGCCGGGGACGAAGCCCAGGAAGAGGGCCTTGACGCTGTAGTACGCGGGCATGCCCTCGCTGCCGTAGAGGAAAGACAGGGGCGTTGCGGCGGAGATGGCGTCCACCCCGGGAATGCCGTTCATGGCGGCGGGGGCGGCGAAGCGGCCCATGAGCATGGCGTAGGACGCCAGCAGGAAGGCACGGCCGGCCAGAGCCGGGTTCAGGAAGTTCTTGCCGATGCCGCCGTAGAGCTGCTTGACCACCACGATGCCGAAGAAGGTGCCGATCACCGGCAGCCACCAGGGGGAGCTGGGGGGCAGGGTCAGGGCCAGGAGCAGGCCTGTGACCACGGCGGAGAGATCGCCGATGGAAGCGCTCTGCTTGCGGAACTTGCGGATGGCCCACTCGAAGAACACGGCGGAGAGAATGGAGGAAGCCATGACCACCAGGGTCTTGGGTCCGAACTGCCACACGGCCATGATCACCGCCGGCAGCAGCGCCAGGATCACGCAGAGCATGAGACGCTGGGTGTCGGTCTTGGTGCGGATCTGGGGCTGATAGGCCACATCCAGAATGATGCGTTCTTTCTTCTCGTTCATTGCTTGGCCTCCTTTGCTGCCGCAGCCTCGGCCTTGGCTTTCTCCTTGGCCGCCCTGGCCTGGAACATGAGCTTGGCGGTCTTAAAGGCGTGAGTCAGCGGCATGCGGGCGGGGCAGTTATAGGAGCAGCTGCCGCACTCGAAGCAGTCCATCACATGGTACTTCTCCAGCATATCGTAGTCGCCCTTGCTGTAATACATGTACAGGAACACCGGCTCCAGCTTCATGGGGCAGACGGTGATGCACTTGCCGCAGCGGATGCAGGTGGGCTCGTCCACGTGCCGGTCCTCCTCCTCGGTGAAGAAGAGGACGCCGGCGGTGCCCTTGATGGTGGGCGCCTCGAAGCTGGTGGCGCAGATGCCCATCATGGGGCCGCCCAGGACGATCTTGCGGGGCGTCTTCACAAAGCCGCCGCACTGCTCGGCCAGATAGCCGAAGGGGGTGCCCACCCTGGTCAGGGCGTTCACGGTGTCCTTCAGGGCGCTGCCGGAGACGGTGACGATACGCTCGATGACGGGCTTGCCCTCGTAGCAGGCCTGATAAATGGCGTAGCAGGTACGGGTGGAGACCACGTTTGCGCCCACGCCGGAGGGCAGCCCGCCGGGCTTGACCTCACGGCCGGTGACGGCCTTGACCTGCATCTTCTCGCCGCCCTGGGGGTACTTGACCTTCTCGGGCACGATCTCGATGCCGTACTTCTCCGGATGGAGGGAGTTGAGCAGATCGATGGCGTCCTGCTTGTTGACCTCGATCCCGTAGTAGGCCTTCTCCACGCCGCTGGCGATGCGCACGAGCTCGATGCCGCGGAGCAGCTGCTCGGGGAAATTGAGCATGGTGAGATGGTCGCCGTTCAGGTAAGGCTCGCACTCGGCGCCGTTGATGATGAGCTTGTCCACCTTGCCGATACCGCCCTTGATCTTGAAGGCGGTGGGGAACATGGCGCCGCCCATGCCGACAACGCCGGCCTCGCGGATGCGCTCAAGTATCGCGTCGGGGTCCTTGAGCTGCTGTTCCGTCAGAGGCTCCATAAAGGCGGGGGTGTCCAGCCCGTCGTTTTCAATGACGATGGAGGGGATCATGTCTCCCAGGGGATGGGGCCGGGGCTCCACCGCCACCACCTTGCCGGAGACGGAGGCGTGGACCGGAGCGGAGACAGGCGCGGGGTTTTCGCCGATCTTCTGTCCCATCTTCACAAGATCGCCCTTCTGGACCAGGGGCTTGCAGGGAGCGCCGATATGCTGGATGAGGGGGATCACAACCTGCTGCGGCGGCGCGATGACCGTGATGGGAACATCCGGCCGTTTCATATAGTTGGGGTGCACGCCGCCATGGAACGTGTGGGTCATAAGCTTCACCTCGTTTAAAAATCATACGTCGGTATAATAGCACAATTTTTTGTTGCTTGTCTACAAGCCGAAGGGGGAAAAAGGTCGGTTTTTATAGACAAGTTTCTAACAATCCTGTTAAATACTTGGCAACTGGGCAAAGTGCGGTGAAGTGTCAAAACATGAACAAAAAGCATGAAAGCAGGGCGGAGATCTGTCTCCGCCCTGCCTGGATTATTCCTATTTGGTTCAGCGCTCAAATTCGATGGCGTAGCCCATCACGCCGCTGTAGAACTCCGGATAGTCCCCGGCGGGATCGTCCCGGCAGTCGTTGAAGAGCCAGCGGTCCCCTTCCCGGAAGATCATGATATAGTTCTCGGGCACATTGTCATAGAAGTCCCAGGAGCTGGGTTCGTTGGCCGCCCAGACAAAATACTCGTTCTGCTCGCCGTTTTCCCAAAGCAGCTCGTTGTTGACCCAGCGGCAGCCCACCCAGATGCGGGTCAGGCCCAGCTCTTCGGCAAGCTTTGTGATCTCCGCCAGCTCCTCCGGGCCGGAGATGGTGGCAAGGTGCCCCTCCTGCTCCAGGCAGGCCTCCCGGGCCAGGGTCCAGCTCAGGTCGGATTTCACCACCTTGTAGCGGGGCTGTTGGGGCGCTTCGGTGGGGATGGAGAGGATCTCGCTGGGCTCCGTGGGCTGCAGCGTGGGCTGCACTGTGGGCTGGGGCGCAAGGAGACTGCCGGGATCCGGCGTGGGATTGATCTGGGTGGGTCTCCGGTCCCGGTTCCACCAGAGGTTCAGGCCCAGGGCGCCGGCTACCAGCAGGAGGCAGACGATCAGTACTGAGGCGATGGCTCTGCGCGCACGACGGCGGCGCACCTTTTTCTCGTCCTTTGGCGGCTCCGGCTGGGCAGGCTGCTCCTCCTTGACGGGCTTGGCACGCTCCACACGGGGCTGCTGCTTCAGGACCACAGGCTCCAGCTCCGGGTACTTCTCCACCGTCAGGATGGGGATGGGCTGGCGCTCCTTCTTCTCCTTGGAGGGCTCGTAGACCCGGACCTCTTCCCCGTCGTCCTGAAGATCGGGGGCCGGGGTCTGCTCCTCGCCGCTGAGGCCGAAGAACTCCTCCACCATGGCGTTGATGTCTTCTTTTTCCTGCGGGACAGGCTCCGGCTTTTCCAGGCCCGCCTGCTCCTCCACGCTGAGGCCTTCGGGCAGCACGGGGCTTTCCTCTTCCCCGCTCTCCTCCGGCTCGCTGCCTTTTTCGATGATGTCCACCATCATGCGCTCGATCTCGCTGAGGTCATCCGCTTCCTTTTTGAAGACTGCCTCCGCGCCGGAGCTGCCGCCCAGGTACTTGTTGTCCATGCAGCTTTCCAGCATGATCTGCAGTTCTTCCGGGCTCTGGTAACGGTCCTGGGCCTGGAAAGCCGTGGCCTTCTCCAGCACCTCGCCCAGGCGCTTGCCGGCTGATTTGGGCATGGGCAGCGGCTTGCCGCTCATGCGGGCCAGCTTCCCGCTGGAGGTAGCCGTATCGTAAGGGAGCATCCCCTCATTCAGGCCGTAGATCACCAGAAGGGCCAGGGAGTACACGTCCGCCGCGGGGCTGGCGTCTCCGTGCCAGTACATCTCCGGCGCCACAAACTCCAGCTCCTGGCCGGTCCATTTTTCCATTTTGGCGGGACCCACAGCAAAGGCGCCGCTTTCGTCCCGGCAGATGTTTTCGGGAAAGATGCCGCCGTGATAGGCGCGGGAACCCACCTGGGCCTTCAGATACAGGCACAGCTGAGACACGAACTGCAGCAGCTCCTGCTTATCCAGGCGCAGCAGTCCCTCTCCGATGGCTTTTTCCGGATGAAATTCCAAGTTGCTCATTTTATACTATCCTCTAACAGAAATCTTCCGCGCTTTCCGGCAGTATTCGTGCCATACTTCGTTGTCTTTCTTGACCATATATCTCCATTATGCTCTGCGAAAGCCGCCTCGTCTGACACGAATTCTGCTCGTAAATCACTTGGAAGCTTTCTGTCAGAGTTTAGTATGATCTCACCCCTGAGATAATTCGTCACTTTATCTTATCACGGGGATAATATTATGTCAACTGATAAGATTATGAAAAAGTCTGAAAAAATGATCGGTTTCCGTGAAAACCGATCATTTATGTGACATTATGACATAAATTGTTTTTATATTGTTACCTTTGTTCGTATGCCTGAAGGAAGGTTCTTTCTGCGTTCCCGCTTTGCTCAGATATCCCTTTCCACCCGGGCGGCCAGCTTTTCGATCCGGTCGGCATGGCCTGCCAGCTCCTTGTTGGCGTGGCCCTCCAGCTTGCGGCAGGCGGCCAGCAGCCGCTCCGCCGCAGCGATGAGCCGGGTGAAAGCGGGAGAGACCTTGCGGCCGGAGGCGCCCTTTTTCTCCACCGGGACGCCCTCGGTGATGCGGAGAAACCGGCCGGAGAGAAGATCGAAGCTGGTGCCGCTGTAAGGCGCGAAGGCCTTGCAGCCCAGCTCCTCGTTGAGGCATTTGGTAAAGGCGTCCGCTGACTCCGGATCCCCGTGGTTTACGAAGATGAGCTTCGGCTTCTCCCGGAAGCCGCCCAGCCAGCGGATGAGGCCCGCTTTGTCCGCGTGGCCGCTGACGCCGGGGAGGGTGTCGATCTGGGCGCGGACCTGGACCTCTTCGCCGAAGAGCTTGACGCTTTTGGCCCCGTCCACCAGGATGCGGCCCAGGGTCCCCACCGCCTGATAACCCACGAAGAGCAGGGTGCATTCCGGCCGCCACAGGTTGTGCTTCAGGTGGTGGCGCACACGGCCAGCGTCGCACATGCCGGAGGCGGAGAGGATGACCTTGGGGGTCTTGTCGTTGTTGATGGCCTTGGATTCCAGATCGCTGACCGTGAGCTCCAGGCCGGGGAACACCAGGGGGTTCACACCGGAGCGGATCAGCTGCTGCATATCCTCGTCCAGAAACTGGGTGTCGCACTGGAGGAAAACCGAGGTAGCCTCGATGGCCAGAGGGCTGTCCACGTACACGGGGAAGTCTCCGTGGCCCTTTACCAGGCCACGCTCCTTGATCTCCCGGATGAAATAGAGCATCTCCTGGGTGCGGCCCACAGCAAAAGAGGGAATGATCATGTTGCCGCCCCGGTCCAGGGTATCCTGGATGCGCCGGGCCAGCTCCGCCACATAATCCACCCGCTCCTCGGTATGGAGCCGGTCGCCGTAGGTGGATTCGATCATGAGATACTCGGTATCCTCCACAAACTGGGGATCCCGCAGGATGGGCTGGTCCAGATTGCCCACGTCGCCGGAGAAGGTGATCTTCCGGGTCTCTCCCCCTTCGGTGAGCCAGGTCTCGATGGCGGCGGAGCCCAGCAGATGGCCCACGTCCGTCATGCGGATGGAGACGCCCTCGTTCACCTGGATGACCTGCCCGTAATCACAGGGGCGCAGGCAGCTCACGGCGCCCAGGGCGTCGTCCAGATCGTAGAGCGGCTCCACCGGGGCGGCGCCGCTGCGCTGGCCCTTGCGGTTCTGGTATTCCGCCTCGCTCATCTGGATATTGGCACAGTCACGGAGCATGATGTCGCAGAGGGAGCAGGTAGCGGCGCTGGCATAGATGGGGCCGCGAAAGCCCTTTTTATACAGCAGGGGCAGCATGCCGCTGTGGTCCACATGGGCGTGGGTCAGCAAAACGAAGTCCAGATCCTTGGCGGCAAGGGGCAGTTCCTCGTTCTGAAACAGGTCCTTCCCCTGCTCCATGCCGCAGTCCACCAGGCCTTTCTTGTCCCCCACCTCCAGCAGGGTCATGCTGCCGGTGACTTCATGGGCCGCGCCAAGAAATGTGATCGTCATGGAAATTACCGCCTTTCCTTCGTATTATTTTATATTGTACACCCTGCCGACGGGCTACGCAAGCGGCCAGGCGGAAAAACACGCCCGATCGCGTTCCGTGATCGGGCGTGTTTTTCAGTTATTCTTCGGCTTATAGTAGAAATCCCGCCATTCGGCGGTGCCGCCGATATAATTCTTCAGGCTGTCCCGCACGAGGGAGGTACGGCCTCCGAAGTTCAGGAAATAATTCTTGTTGTTCTCCACCAGATGCTCCCACCCGGCCATCTTTGCTCCCCAGCGCTCACGGTCCCGGGGCATCTCGGGGCGGATGAGAGCAGCCATCTCATCGATCCTGGCCACCACGTTCTCCTCTTTCAGGACGTCCGAAAAGGCCTCCTCCATCTGGGAAATCAGCCGGGCGCGAAACTCCCCGCTGTTCAGCAGGGCGGCGAAGAGCTTGTTGTACTTATAGCCCATGGTGATGGGGCAGTCAAAGGCCTGCTCACTTTCCATACCGTGATCCACGTCCACCAGGGCGTAGTGGAGCACATCATCTTCCGCAGTATAGTAGAAGCGCATGTTGTCACTGTGCAGATCCGTGTTGCCGCAATAGGCCTGGATCACCGCCCAGCCGATGACGCTGTCGATATCCACATGCTCCGCCACCTTGCGGTAGTTTTCCGGATTGCTCAGGTCCGAGTTGAGGGCGATGCCGTAAAACCCGGAGGCCTCGGCCTCCGGCTCCCATTTTCCGCGGTACTGGTAGACCGTATCCGGATCCAGGCCGTGGTGATAAGCATAGCTCTCCGGGGAGTGGACCTCCCGAATGCTGTAGACGCCCCAGTATTCCCCGTTGAGATAGAGCACCGCATAGCGGGAATCCTGCACCGGCAGGGCCGGGAAGGCCTCGGAGGCCAGCTCGTGCATCAGCGCGTCCCGCAGCAGGCTGGAGTAACCCGGCTCCTGGGGTGCGCGCAGCAGGATGGAGGCATAGTCCGTTACGCCGTTTTCAAAGAGATCGTAGTGGAGCTCCCCCTCATAGCGGGAGCGGAAGCGCAGCTTCAAGGACTTTTTGGGCTGATAGATCCGGGAGGTGGCGCCGTGAAGCTCCACGCCGCAGTCCAGTGCGAAGCCGTCCTCTCCGTCATAGAACATCACCGCGCCAAAGCGCTCCTCATCCAGCTCGGGGTTGGAATAGATCCCCTTATCGCCGCCGAAGAGTCCCTGGGGATCGCTGACAAGACTCACCACCGGGAGGCTGTGCCCCTCGTTGAGGAAGTAGCTCAGGCTCAGGGGCCGGCTGGGCAGAGCGTCCCGCTCAAAGCATACCGCCCGGAGGACCGTGGTCTCCCTGAGCGTGAGCGGGCCGGTATAAAGCTCCGACTCCTCCGTGGGGATGCTGCCGTCGGTGGTATAGCGGATCTCTCCCGGAGCGGAGAGCGTGACCTTCACGGACTTCACGCCCTCAAAGACGCCGTCGCGCTCCAGACTCACCGGCTCTGCAGAGATCCGGCGGAAGCCGTCCCCGTTTTTCTCTCCCGATGTGGCGGAGGCAAAATACCAGAAGCCCTCTTCTCCCGGCACGCGGCCCACGCTGCCGCCGAGGGGGATGTCGTGCAGGCTCACATAGTCCTGCAGTTTTCCCTGGGGATCGAAGAGATAGAGCCGGTCCCGTTGGGCGTTGAGGCTGAAGCTGTCTTCCGGCAGCCGGACCCGGACGCACTCCATGGGACCTAGCTCCCAGGCGGGAAGGCTGAAGCTCTCCGCGCGGTCCAGCTTGTCGGAGAGCACCCAGCCCTCCAGCTGTGCGGTGCTGCTGCCCAGGTTCACGATCTCCACCCAGTCTCCTGCGGCGTCATAGACCACCGCTTCGCTGATGGCAAGGCTCCGGACCGTCCGGCCGCACTGGAAAGCTTCATAGCCGGCGGGACTGTTTTCAAAACCGGGACTGGGCCAGGCGCTGATCCCCTCCGGGGTCCAGACGGTATCCGAATCCAGGGCCGGGATCTCCGCCCGGTCGATCAGCGTTCCCCTGGCGCTCAACAGGCTCAGGCTCTCCCCTTCCGAAGGGATGGAAAAGTCCGTATCTTCCTCGCAGAGCAGAAGGAGATACGCGCCGGGCCGGGCTGTCAAATCCGGCAGCTCCCAGCTCTTATCGCCGCACTGCAGGCGCAGGCCGTCCAGGGAAAGCTCTTCCGTTCCGGTATTGAGAAGCTCCACCCAGTCGGGGAAGCTGTCGGCGTCACCGGCGAGGGCAGCACGGTTATGGCTCATCACCTCGCTGATGACGAGGCTGTAGTCCGGTTCCGGCGCAAGGGACGGCTCGCCCATGGAAAGGGGAGCAGGCTCCGGCGTTTCTTCCGCAGTCGGAACAGGCAGCTCTGCCGGCAGGGAGGTCTGGGGCGGCTCCGGCGCAGGCGTTGCTGCGGCAGGCTGTCTTTCCGGATGGAAGGCAGTCAGCGCAAGCAGCAGGACCAGGAACAGCAGCAGGATCAGAGAAAATCTCTTCATACAGGGGCACTTTCCTATTCTTTGCTTTCTGTCAAAACAGGCTGATCTGGCTGCTCTCCGGCATGTCGCCGAGAGCACCCATAGCTTTCAGGGTATCCAGGTGGGTCTGGCTGACCTTGGGGCAGGCAGCGGAGAGTTCCTCCATGGAAATGAACTGCTCTCCGGTGCTGCCGACCCGGGCCAGGTCGTCCGCCGCCGTTTCGCCCAGGCCCGCAACGGACACAAAGGGCGGGCGGAGCTGGGCCTTGCCAGCGGGCAGGAACTTGCGGGCGTCGGACTGATAGAGATCGATGGGCGCGAAGGTGAAGCCGCGCATATTGAACTCATACACCGCTTCCAGGGTGACCATCAGGTCCTCCTCGTTGGCGGTCAGGTCGTTGCGGCGCTTCATCTCGTTGATCTTTCTCCGTACCGCGTCAGTGCCGGTGCACATCATGCCGGCGTCAAAGCCGCCCTTCTGACTGCGCCGGTAGAAATAGGCGCTGTAGAAGGCCAGAGGCTCATGAACCTTGAACCAGGCGATACGGAAGGCCATCATAACATAGGCAACAGCGTGGGCTTTCGGGAACAGATAGGCGATCTTCCGGGCGGATTCGATCCACCAGTCGGGCACGCCCATGGCTTTCATCTGCTCCTCGGCGTCTCCGGGGAACTCTCCGCTCTTTTTCACTTTGCCCTTACGCACGGCCTCCATGGTCTTGAAGGCCAGCGCCGGGGCCATGCCCTTTTGGATCAGGTAGATCATGATATCGTCGCGGCAGCCGATGGTCTGGTTGACGTCGGCAATGCCGTTTACGATGAGATCGTGGATGTTGCCGGCCCACACGTCGGTGCCGTGGGAGAAGCCGGAAAGCCGGACCAGGGTATCAAACTGCCTTGGCTGGGTGTCCACCAGCATCTGCCGGGTAAAGGAGGTACCGAACTCCGGCACGCCGATGGTGCCGGTCTTGCCGATGATGGGATCGTCGTCCGGCAGGCCCAGGGCTGCGGGCGAAGTGAAGATGGACATGGTGTCCGGATCCGAGAGGGAGATGGTCTTGGCGTCCATGCCGGTCATATCTTCCATCATGCGGATCATGGTGGGGTCATCATGGCCCAGTTCGTCCAGCTTCAGGAGGTTTGCCTCCATGCAGTGGTATTCAAAATGGGTGGTGATGATGTCACTGTTGGGGTCGTCCGCCGGGTGCTGGACCGGACAGAAGTCCGTGACGTCCATATCCTGGGGGATGACCACAAGGCCGCCCGGGTGCTGGCCGGTGGTGCGCTTGATGCCCACCAGGCCCAGGGCCAGGCGGTTCTCCTCCGCCTTGGTGGCCTGGATGTTCCGCTCCTCCAGGTATTTCTTCACATAGCCGTAGGCGGTTTTCTCCGCCAGGGTGCCGATGGTGCCGGCGCGGAAGACGTGGTCCGAGCCGAAGAGCACTTCCGTGTACTTGTGGGCCTTGGCCTGGTACTCACCGGAGAAGTTCAGGTCGATATCGGGGGTCTTCTCGTTGCCGGGGAAGCCCAGGAAGGTCTCGAAGGGAATGTCAAAGCCCTCCCGGTTCATGCGGGTGCCGCAGTCCGGACAGTCCTTCTCCGGCATGTCCGCACCGCAGCCGAAGCTGCCGTCGGTGATGAACTCCGAGTGGCAGCACTTGGGGCAGACGTAGTGGGGCGGCAGGGAGTTCACTTCCGTGATGCCGGACATGTAGGCCACGATGGAGGAACCAACGCTGCCACGGCTCCCCACCAGGTATCCGTTTTCCAGAGAGTTCTGCACCAGCTTCTGGGCGGACATGTAGATCACGTCGTAGTTGTGATCCAGAATGGTGTTGAGCTCGGTATCCACCCGGCTCTGCACGATCTCCGGCGGCTTTTCCCCGTAGATGCGGTGCATTTTGCCGTAGACCAGGTCCCGCAGCTGCTGGGCGGAGTTCTCGATCCGGGGCGGAAAGAGCTCCTTGGGCAGCAGTTCGATCTCCTCCACCTGGTCGGCGATGGCCCTGGTATTGGTGATGACCACCTCCTTGGCGGTCTCCTCCCCCAGATACTGGAATTCCGCCAGCATCTCCTCGGTGTTGCGGAAGAAGATGGGGCAGTCCCGGTCCGCGTCGGAGAATTTCTTGGCGGCCTGGAGGATCTTGCGGTACTGCTCGTCCTCCGGGTCCAGGAAATGCACGTCGCTTGCGGCAATGACGGGTTTGGCCATCTTGCGGCCCAGTTCCAGGATGGTGCGGTTATAGTCCTGCAGCACGGTCACGTCTTTGACGCGGCCGTTGTCCACCAGGAAGCCGTTGTTGCAGATGGGCTGGATCTCCAGATAGTCGTAGAGTTCCGCGATCTTTTTGAGTTCCCGCTCCGGCTCACCCCGCATGACGGCGCCGTAGAGCTCGCCCATGCCGCAGGCCGAGCCCACCAGGATGCCCTCCCGGTGCTGCTGCAGCAAGCTCTTGGGGATGTTGGGCGTGCGGTGGAAAAACTTCAGATAGGACTGGGAGATCATCTCATAGAGATTCTTCAGGCCCTTCCGGTTCTTCACCAGCAGCACCATGTGATAGGTCTTGGCCAGGTCCGTGCGCCGGATGGAGTGATAGACCGTCTCGATATCGTCCACGGTCTTGGCCCCCTGCTGGCGCAGCATGGGCAGGAACTTGTTCAGGATCCTGCCGCAGACCAGGGCGTCGTCCGAGGCCCGGTGGTGGTTGAACTGGGGCAGGTCCAGGTAGTTGGAAACGATGTCAAGCTTGAAGCGCTTCAGGTCCGGCAGCAGCGCCTGGCTGAGGGCCAGGGTGTCCAGAAACACCGGGGAGAAGCGCAGACCGCTGCGGATGGCGGCGGCAGTCATGAAGCCCACGTCGAAATGGGCGTTGTGGGCCACCAGGGGCCGGTCCCCCGCGAAGCGCAGGAAGGCCTCCATGGCCTCCTTCTCGTCCGGGGCGTCCGCCACGTCACTGTCATGGATGCCGGTGAGCTCCACGATGTTGGCGGGAATGGGCATGTGGGGATTGACGAAGGTGTTGAAGGTCTCCTTCACCTCGCCGCCGGAGAGGATCACCGCGCCGATCTCGGTCATGCGGTCGTCCCGGGCGTTAAGGCCGGTGGTCTCGATATCGAAGGCCACGTACTCCGTATCCAGAGGGAGCCTGGACTTGCCCACCACGGCGGAATTGCCGTCCATATCGTTGTAGTAATAGGCCTCCATGCCGTAGATGATTTTGACGCCGTGCTTCTTGCCCGCCTTCCACATATCCGGAAAGGCCTGGGCCACGCCGTGGTCCGTCACGGCGATGGCGGGCATGCCCCAGTAGGCAGCCCGTTTCACGATGGCGGCGGGGTCCGTCAGGGCGTCCAGGGCGGAGAAACGGGTGTGCATGTGCAGCTCCACCCGCTTTTCCGGGGCGTTGTCCGGCCGGATCTGCTTCTTCCCCTTGGCGATGTTCCGGGGGGTGAGGACCATGTCGTCGTCAAACTTGTTGTAACCCACCTCTCCCTGAACGATGAGGTGATCCCCGGGAGCGACCTTATCGAGAATGCTGCGGTCGTCCTCGGAGCTCATGTATTTGGAGACGTGGATGGTATTGCTCAGGTCCGTGAGATCAAAGCCCAGCACGGCACCGCCGTTTTTGGTGGAGCGGCTGTTCACGGCCACCACGTCCCCCTCCACGGTGACCCGGCCGGAGTCCATGGTCAGGGTGTTCATGGGGACGGGCTTTTGCTTGATGGCCCGGCCGTAGAGCACATCGCCGTGAGAAGCGGGGGAAGAGGCGCTCCCAGGCACCATGGCCGCCGTACTGGCCTTCACGCTCTTGGGATAGTCCGGCACGATGCTCACGCCGTCCAGGGCGTAGTCCTGTTTCAGGCGATCGCAGAGAGCGCCCAGGTCCACCATGGAGGGCATGGCGGAAAAGCGGGCGGAGACGTTCATGCTCCTCTCCCGCAGGTCGATCTGCACATCGGTGATATAGGCCTTCTCCAGGCCGCCCGCCAGACTCATCAGGTCCGTGCAGCCGGGAAAGACCGTTAAAAATGGGGTATGGTCAGGCATAGATATTCTCCCGTTGGTCGAATGAGAGTGAAAAGTGAAGGGTGAAAAGTGAACAGAGTTTTTGACAATAGTTACTCTTTCTTTTCACAGGAAGCTCCTTCTTTTGCGGTTTTAATTGAGGCGACAAGCATGGCTCGAATGCTGGTGCATTCCGCCAGCAAAGAATCGAATTCGATTTCGGAAATATCCTTTATACGCCTCAGCAATTCCAACCAATAGACGGTTTCATTGGTCTCTTTTAAGGCAATATGCATTTTTGCAATGAAGTCAGCCCGACTGTTGGCATACTGCGCTTCTCTTATGTTTGCGCCGATAGAAGTTCCGCTTCTGCCGACCTGATGGGAAACAATATAGTCTCCATCTTTGCGGAGTCTTTTTGCCAAGGACAGAATCTTTGCCGCGAAGTCCAGAGATTGTTCCGAAAGAGCGCTCTCTTTCAACGCTGTCACTCCCTCGCTCTCTTCACTCTTCACTGTTCACTCTTCACTCTGGATCAGCTCCATCAGCTTATCCAGCAGCTGGTCGTAGCCGTAGGTTCCGATGACCTGGCCCTTCCGGAACAGAAGGCCCCGGTCCTTGCCGCCGGCAATGCCGTAATCCGCCTCCCGCGCTTCGCCGGGACCGTTCACTACGCAGCCCATAACGGCCACGGTGATGTCCCTGTCCAGATCCCGCACCAGAGGCTCCACCCGGTTGGCAAGGCCGATCAGGTCGATCTCCGTTCTGCCGCAGGTGGGACAGGAGACAAACTTGACGCCCCCCTTGCGCAGGCCCGCCGCCTTCAAAATGGCGATGCCCGCGGAGACCTCCTTCACCGGATCCGCCGTCAGGGAGACCCGGATGGTGTCGCCGATGCCCTCAGAGAGCAGGGTGCCGATGCCCACGGCGGATTGGATGGTGCCGTTCCACTCGGTGCCCGTCTCGGTGACGCCCAGATGCAGGGGGTACGGGAAGGTCTCCGCCGCCATGCGGTAGGCCGCGATGGTGAGGGGCACGGTGGAGGACTTGAGAGAGAGACAGATGTCCTCGAAGCCGAAGCGGGTCAGCAGCTCCACATGGCCTTTGGCACTCTCCACCATGGCCTCCGGGCAGGGGTGACCGTACTTTTCCAGCAGGGGCTTTTCCAGGCTGCCGGCATTCACCCCGATGCGGATGGGGATGTTTCTGGCCTTGCAGGCCTCCGCCACCGCCTTTACATTCTCCGGCCCGCCGATGTTGCCGGGATTGATGCGGATCTTGTCGATCCCCCGCTCCGCCGCCAGCAGGGCCAGGCGATAGTCAAAATGGATGTCCGCCACCAGGGGCACGTCCACCTGTTCCTTGATCCTGTCGATGGCCAGCGCCGCCCGCTCATCGGGGATGGCGAGGCGCACGATCTCGCAGCCCGCGGCCCGCAGCTCCTTGATCTGCCGCACGGTGGCCTCCACGTCCCAGGTCTTGGTGTTGCACATGGACTGGACCGTCACCGGGGCGCCGCCGCCCAGGGCCAGGCCGCCCACCCGGATCTGTCTGGTATTCTCTCTTGTAAGCATCTGCGGATACCTGCCTTTTTTACAATCTGAATTGGTATTATAACACGCCGCTTGCCTCTTGGCAACGGCGAAAAAGAACGGGAGCCTCCGAAGAAGCTCCCGCTGCGTACCCCGTTATGGTTCAGACCGGGCAAATGGATGCTCTGTTCCATTCCGCAGCCTCCCATTTCTCTCTTCTCTATTTTCTTTTCTTTATTCTCTGTTCTCTCTTCACTTTTCACTTATTCTTTGCCTGTTTGATGGAGAGGCTGATGCGCTTTTTCTTTTCGTCCACCTCCAGCACCAGGACCTCCACCACATCCCCCACGGTAAGCACCTCGGAGGGGTGCTTCACCCGGCGGTCTGCGATCTCGGAGATGTGTACCAGACCGTCCTGGTGGACGCCGATATCCACGAAGGCGCCGAAGTCGATGACGTTGCGCACCGTGCCGGAGAGCTTCATACCGGGCTTCAGGTCCGCGATGGAGAGCACGTCCGTGCGCAGGATGGGCTTGGGCAGGCTGTCCCGAATATCCCGGCCGGGCTTGAGGAGCTCCGACACCACGTCGTTCAGGGTGGGAAGGCCCACGCCCAGCTCGGCGGCAGCCTTGTCTCTGCCGTAGGCCTTCAGCCGGTCCGGCAGTTCCCGGATCTTCCCCTGCTCCACATCCCGCAGGCTGTAGCCCATGAGCTGCAGCAGGCCCTCCGCCGCGGCATAGGACTCCGGATGGACGGCGGTATTGTCCAGGACGTTTTTGCTCTCCGGCACGCGCAGGAAGCCCGCGCACTGCTGGAAAGCCTTGGGGCCCAGCTTCGGCACCTTCTGGAGGCGTCTGCGATCCGGGAAGGGGCCGTTTTCCTCCCGGTAGGCAACGATATTCTTGGCGGTGGCCGCCGTGAGGCCGGAGACCCGGCGCAGCAGGGATGGCGAGGCGGTGTTCAGATCCACGCCCACCGCGTTGACGCAGTCCTCCACCACGGCGTCCAGCGCGGTCTCCAGCTCCTTCTGGGGCATATCATGCTGATACTGGCCCACACCGATGGCCTTGGGCTCGATCTTCACCAGCTCCGCCAGGGGATCCTGGAGCCGGCGGGCAATGGATACCGCCGAGCGCAGGTTCACGTCAAACTGGGGAAACTCTTCCGCCCCCAGGGGGCTTGCGGAGTAGACCGATGCGCCCGCCTCGGAGACGATCATATAGCTCATGTGCCGGCCCCGGTCGCTCTCCTGCCGGATGAGCTCTACCGCCATCTGCTCGGTCTCCCGGCTGGCGGTGCCGTTGCCGATGGCAATGTGCTCCACGCCCCACTTGCGGCACATGGAGGCGAGCTTTTGGATGGCCTCCTGCTTTTGCCGCTGGCCGTAGGTGGGATAGACCACCGCCGTATCCAGCACCCGGCCGGTGCCGTCCACCACCGCCACCTTGCAGCCCATGCGGTAGCCGGGGTCCAGGCCCATGGTGACCTTGCCCTTCACCGGCGGCTGCAGCAGCAGCGGGCGCAGATTCAGGGCAAACTGGCCGATGGCGCCCTCATTGGCTTTATCCGTCAGTTCGCTGCGGACCTCCCGCTCCAAAGAGGGAAAGAGCAGCCGGTCATAGGCATCCAGGGCCGCGGACTTCACAAAGGCCATGGCGGCGCTGCCGGGGATCACCACCTCACGGTACACGGTCTGCATGGCACGGTCGTGGTCCAGCTCCAGGGAGACCTTCAGCAGCTTTTCCTTCTCCCCCCGGTTCAGGGCCAGGATCTGGTGACCCTGCAGGCGGCTCACATTCTGGGAAAAGTCATAGTACAGGCGATAGACGCTGTCCTCCTCCGCAGCAGCCTCGGAACGGAGCTTTCCTTCCCGGGCGATCTGCTCCTTCAGGCGCTTGCGCAGGGCGGCCTCGTCGCTGATCTGCTCGGCAATGATGTCGGAGGCGCCGGCCAGGGCTTCTTCCACCGTGTCAACGCCCTTTTCTTGGTTTACATAATTCTTGGCCGCTTCCTCCGGTACGGGACAGTCCCGTCCCTGCCGGAAAAGCAGTTCGGCCAGCGGCTCCAATCCCTTCTCCCTGGCCACGGTGGCCCGGGTGCGGCGCTTGGGCTTATAGGGACGGTACAGATCCTCCAGCTCCGCCAGGGTCTGGGCAGCGTCGATGGCTTCGTGCAGCTCCTCGGTGAGCTTCCCCTGCTCCTCAATGGCGGAAAGGACGGTATCCCGCCGCTCCTGCAGGCCCCGGAGATACTGCAGCCTGGTCTCCAGGGTGCGCAGGGAGCTGTCGTCCATGGCGCCGTGGAGTTCCTTGCGGTAGCGGGCGATAAAGGGGATGGTATTCCCCTCGTCCAGGAGCTTGATCACATTTTCGATATGCTCCGGCCGGGCGTTCAGCTCCCGGGCCAGAAGAGAAATGATCTGTTCCATAGCTTCTCCTTTGCAAAGTTCATTTACGCGACAGTATAGCACAGCTTTTCCTCCGCCGCCACCGTTTTTTCCGGCGATGGGCGGAAAAGCAGGCGCCGTGTCTTGCAGTTTGGAGGCTTTTGTGGTAAATTACCTAAGCTGACATGTATCGCAAAAAAAAGACAGAAGCTGTTTGTGGGAGGTCGTTATGACCATTAAAGACTGCAAGCCCGGGCAGAGCGCCCGGGTGCTGTCCGTAGGCGGCGAGGGCGCGCTGCGGCAGCATTTTCTGGATATGGGCGTGATCCCCGGGGCGGAGGTCACGGTGGTGAAGCTTGCCCCCATGGGAGACCCCATGGAGCTGCGCATCCACGGCTATGAGCTGACCCTGCGTCTGGAGGACGCGGAAAAGATCGAAGCGGAGCGGATCGAGAAGCCGGTCACCCGGGCGGCCCCGCTGAAGCTCTCCAGGGAAGCGCTGCACCCCGGTCTTGGCGAGGAAGGCAAATTCCACCCCAAAGGCAGCGGCGATCCCCTCCCGGAGGACACGGTGCTGAGCTTTGCCCTGGTGGGCAACCAGAACTCCGGCAAGACCACGCTTTTTAACCAGCTCACCGGCTCCAACCAGCATGTGGGCAATTTCCCCGGCGTCACCGTGGACCGGAAAGACGGCGTGATCCGGGGCTATCCCAAAACGAGCATCACGGATCTTCCGGGCATCTATTCCATGTCCCCCTATTCCAGCGAGGAGCTGGTATCCCGGGATTATGTACTGAAGGAAAAACCGAAAGCCATCATCAACATCGTGGACGCCACCAACATCGAGCGCAACCTCTATCTGAGCATGCAGCTGCTGGAGATGGGTCTGCCCATGGTCATCGCCCTGAACATGATGGACGAGATGACCGGAAACGGCGGCTCCGTGGACGTCAACCGCATGGAGGAGATGCTGGGGGTGCCGGTGGTGCCCATCTCCGCCGCCAAGAACCAGGGCGTGGACGAGCTGGTGCGCCACGCGGTGCATATCGCCCGCTACCAGGAAAAGCCCCTGCGGCAGGATTTCTGCGGCAAGGAGGACCACGGCGGCGCGGTGCACCGCTGCCTGCACGCGGTGATCCATCTGATCGAGGACCACGCCAAGCGGGTGGGGCTGCCGGTACGCTTTGCGGCAGGCAAGCTCATCGAAGGGGATGCGCTGATCCTCAAGCAGTTGGAGCTGGACCAGAACGAAACGGAGATGCTGGAACACATCACCCTCCAGCTGGAAAAAGAGCGGGGCCTGGACCCCAGCGCCGCCATGGCGGACATGCGCTTTGACTTTATCGGCAAGGTCTGCGCCGCCTGTGTGAAAAAGCCCCACGAGAGCAGGGAGCATCTGCGCTCGGAGCGGCTGGACCGGGTGCTCACGGGAAAGTATACCGCCCTTCCGGTTTTCATCGGCATCATGGCCCTGGTGTTCTACCTGACCTTCGCGGTAGTTGGCGCCTGGCTGCAGGGGCTGCTGGAAACGGGCGTCGGCGCGCTCACAGAGCTTGTGGACGCCGGTCTCACTGCGGCAAATGTGAACCCTTCCATTCACAGTCTCATCATTGAGGGCATTTTTGAGGGTGTGGGAAGTGTGCTGAGCTTCCTGCCCATCATCGTGACCATGTTCTTCTTCCTTTCCCTGCTGGAGGACAGCGGCTACATCGCGCGGGTCGCCTTCTTTATGGACAAGCTCCTGCGCAAGATCGGTCTCTCCGGCCGCAGCATCGTGCCCATGCTCATCGGCTTCGGCTGCACGGTGCCGGCGGTGATGTCCACCCGCACTCTGCCCAGTGAACGGGACCGGAAGATGACCATTCTGTTGACCCCCTTCATGAGCTGCTCGGCAAAGCTGCCGATCTACGCTTTCTTTGTGGGCGCCTTTTTCCCCGGCAAGGGCTGGCTCGTGATGACCGGGCTCTATGTGCTGGGGATCGTGATGGCGATCCTCTGCGCGCTGCTTTTCAAAAACACCCTGTTCCGGGGCGAGGCCGTTCCCTTTGTGATGGAGCTTCCCAACTACCGTCTCCCCAGCGCACGCAATGTGCTGCAGCTGCTGTGGGAAAAGGCAAAGGACTTTCTGCAGCGGGCCTTCTCGGTGATCCTGGTAGCCACCATTGTGATCTGGTTCCTAAAGAGCTTCGATCCCACCTTCAACCTGGTGGAGGACTCCCGGGAGAGCATCCTGGCCATGGTGGCCGGATGGCTGGCTCCCCTGCTCGCTCCCCTGGGTCTGGGCGACTGGCGCATCGCCACAAGCCTGATCACCGGTTTCCTTGCCAAGGAGAGCGTGGTCTCCACCCTGAACATTCTCTTTGAAAGCGGCGTGCGTTCCGCCCTCACCACGCTCTCCGCCGGCTGCCTGCTGGTATTCAGCCTGCTTTACACCCCCTGCGTGGCGGCCATCGCCTCCATCCGCCGGGAGCTGGGACGGGGCTGGTCCGTGGCCGTGGTGCTGTGGCAGTGCGGTGTGGCCTGGCTCGCGGCGCTGCTGCTGCGGCTCATCGGCATGGCGCTGGGCCTGGGATGAGAGGGCAGGACCATGAACATCATCGACTGGATCCTGCTGGCGGCGCTGGCCGTCATCCTGTTCTTCGCCCTGCGCAAAACCGTCCGCAGCAAGGGCAGCTGCAGCTGCGGCAGTGCCGGCTGCAGCGGAAACTGCGCAGCCTGCGGCTGCGGCAAGCCGGACTGCCCCTACAAAGAGCAAGAAAAAACGAAGATGTGAACGCGATTCACATCTTCGTTTTTTAGTCTGCCGGATTCACATGGATCATGATGTGCTTGACCTTGGGAAAGCGGCGCTCGATCTCGTCGTGGACCCGCTCCGCCGCTTCGTGGGCCTGCCGCAGCGGCAGATCTCCGTTCACGGCAATCTCCATTTCGATGTAGATGCGGTTGCCAAACTCCCGGGTCTTCAGCAGATCGATCCGCTCCACCTCCGGCTGCTCCACAGCGCAGAGGCGAATCTGGTCCTCCGTCTCCTCATCGCAGCTGTGGTCCACCATTTTGTCCACCGCGTCCCGGAAAATGTCCGCCGCGGCCTTGGCGATGAAGACGCAGATCACAACGCTGGCCAGGGGGTCCAGAACGGGAAAGCCGGCTCTTGCGCCCAGGATGCCGGCCAGGGCGCCGATGGAGGAGAGCGCGTCGGAACGGTGGTGCCAGGCCTCCGCCATCAGAGCGGTGGAATCCAGCTTCCGCGCAAAGCCCCGGACGTAGCGGAACAGCAGCTCCTTCACCAGGATGGAGACCAGCGCCGCGGCCGCTGCCAGGATCCCCGGCGCCCGGAGTTCGGCGCGCTCGGAGAGGATCTTCTGGATCCCTTCCCAGCCGATGACAAGGCCGGTGGCCAGCAGGATGCCGGAGAGCAGGATCGCCGCCACGCACTCCATCCGCTCATGGCCGTAGGGGTGTTCCCGATCCGAATCCTTGCCGGAGAGCTTGACCCCCACGATCACCACCAGGGTGCTGAACACATCCGAGGCGGAGTGGACCGCGTCGGAGATCATGGCGCCCGAGTTGGCCAGAAGGCCCGCTGCCAGCTTCCCCGCGCTGAGCAGGAGATTGACCAGAATACTGATCCTGGATATTTTGATGGCTTCCTGAGAAGTGTTTTCCATGATTTCCTCCTTCATCCCCCATGGGGACAAAACAAAAGATGCAGCGCGCTCCGCAAACAGAACAAATCACTGTCTCGCGGAGGCATTGCATCCACTATCTTTCGACCCGGCTCCCAAAGGCCTGCTCAGGTATTAAGAATTTTTACATTAACAAAAAAGGGCGCAAAACGACTGTGCCGCCAGCGCCCGTTTTACAAAAAACCGATGTAAGAAACGCTATCCTTCAGAGGATGAACTCAGCCCAGGAGATCGTCAGACTCGCCGCCGAGGATGGGCAGAGCAAAGCTGTTGGTGATGATGTCGTTCTCGATCACTTCGACGTCCAGCTTGGGTTCCACGTAGTTCTTCATATCAAATTGCTCCTTTATAGCAAAGCTGATCATGTACTCCAAAACATGATTATTATATCGGTCCCGCAGACGCTTGTCAAGTGTTTCTTCCTCCTCCTTTTTTCTTTTTCTCAAAGGGGATCCTCACAGCCCCGGCCGGGTTCGTCAAATTCCTGACGAGAGGCGATTCGGATTGACTTTTATTGTCAAAGCGAATAAACTATGATGTGGCAAACAAAAGCCCCGGTCACAGGCCGGGATACAAAGGAGGATGCTGTTTTTGCAAGTGAGAGAGAATCTGATCCGACTGTGCGAAAAGATCAACGACGGGCACTATAAAATCACCCCCGACTGTGCCGAGTACAAGCTTTTTGAGAAGTGGATCACCGACGAACAGATCACGGTCCTGCTGGCGTTGACCAGCATGAAGCCCGCCTTCGTGCCCATCATTGCCAAGAAGGCCAAAATGTCTGTCAAGCGCACCCGCGAAGTCCTGCATGAGATGACCGACATCGGTATGGTCGTCCAGGTCATCGTGCCGAAGGTGAACCTGGAGATCTATCTGCTGCCCCCCTATACCCCCGGCTTTTTCGAATTTCTGCTGATCAACGAGAAGTTCTGCATCGCCCACCCCGAGATCGCCTATGCCTTCCATCAGCACGCCACCGACAGCCAGATCGAGCATGCTCCCAACACCCCCATGGGTGCCGGCATCATGCGCGTCATCCCTGTCGAGAGCGCCATCCCCGCCGACGCCATCGCCATCGACAACGAGAAGTGCAGCAAGTACATTGAGGACAACGAGGGCCACCTGAGCGTGACGCCCTGCCAGTGCCGCCGTGTCCGCCGCATGATGGGCGAGGGCAGCGGCGATCTGGATGAAGGGCTCTGCATCTTCATGGGCCACGTGGGCGATATGTTCAACCACACCGGCAGAGGCAAGCCCGTCTCCGTGGCCGAGGCCAAGGCTCTGATCGAAAAGTGCGACGCCCGCGGCTGCGTCCACCAGATCACCACCCTGCACTCCGGCGAGACCTTTGCCATCTGCAACTGCATGCCCGAGAGCTGCCTGGCTCTGGGCGTGAGCCAGTATTTCAACACCCCCGCCACCTCCAGAAGCAATTACGTGGCGGAGATCGACCAGGAAAAGTGCGTGGCCTGCGGCCAGTGCACCGACCGCTGCGCCAACAACGCCATCCAGATGGGCCAGAAGCTCTGTGCCAAGACGCCCATCGAGCACAAGCCCCACGAACTGCCCGACGATCAGGAATGGGGTCCGGAGCACTGGAATCCCGAGCACCGCACCAACCGGGAGTATGTGGCCCCCGAGGGCACCGCGCCCTGCAAGACCGCCTGCCCCGCCCACATCGCCGTGCAGGGCTACCTGAAGCTGGCGGCCCAGGGCCGGTATCTGGAAGCCCTGGAGCTCATCAAGAAGGAAAATCCCCTGCCCGCCGTCTGCGGCCGCATCTGCAACCGCAAGTGCGAGGAAGTCTGCACCCGCGGCAATCTGGACCGGGCCGTGGCCATTGACGAGGTCAAGAAGTTCATCGCCGACAAGGAGCTGAACCGCGACACCCGCTTCGTGCCCCGGAAGCTCTATGACTTCAGCGACAAGAAGATCGCCATCATCGGCGCCGGCCCCGCCGGCCTGAGCTGCGCCTACTTCCTGGCTGCCGACAACTACAAGGTCACCGTGTTCGACAAGAACGAGCAGCCCGGCGGCATGCTCCGCTACGGCATCCCCAGCTTCCGTCTGGAGAAGACCGTTCTGGACGCGGAGATCGACGTGCTCAAGGAGCTGGGCGTGATCTTCCGCTGCGGCGTGGAGGTCGGCAAGGACGTGACCATCGAAGAGCTGCGCAAGCAGGGCTATGACGCCTTCTATCTGGCCGTCGGCGCCCAGAAGTCCGCTTCTCTCGGCATCCCCGGCGAAGATCTGAAGGGCGTCTGGGGCGGCATCGACTTCCTGCGCGTGGTCAACGGCGGCACCCGCCCGGTGCTGGGCAAGAAGATCGTCGTGGTTGGCGGCGGCAACGTGGCCATGGACGTGGCCCGCACTGCCGTGCGTCTGGGCGCTGACGTGACCGTTGCCTACCGCCGCAAGGAGAGCGACATGCCCGCCGATCCCGCCGAGGTGGCGGAGGCCAAGGAAGAGGGCGTGAAGTTCCTCTTCGAGCACAAGCCCGTGGAGGTCGAGGGCAAGGGCGGCAAGGTGGCCGCGCTCATCTGCGAGGGCGACAAGAAGATTAAGTGCGACGCGATCCTGGCCGCCATCGGCCAGCGCATCGACCTGAAGGGCCTGGATCTGGGCGAACTGAAGGTCGACGAGAAGGGCCGCGTGCTGGCAGACTCCATGACCTATCAGACGGCCCAGCCCGATATCTTCGTGGGCGGCGACGCCTATACCGGCCCCAAGTTTGCCATCGACGCCATTGCCCAGGGCAAGCAGGCCGCCATCTCCATCCACCGCTACGTCCATCCCGGCCAGAGCCTGGTGATCGGCCGTGACCGTCTCACCTACCATGCCTTTGACATGGAGAACGTGGACTTCGACACCGTGAAGCGGGACTACAACGCCGCCGCCCGTCAGGTCCCCGGCAAGGACGAGAGCAAGGCCAACACCTTCAAGGACGACCGCAAGACCTTCACCGAGGAGCAGGTCAAGGCCGAGACCGCCCGCTGCCTGGGCTGCGGCGCCAGCTTCGTGGATCCCAACAAGTGCCTGGGCTGCGGCGTGTGCACCACCCGCTGCAAGTTCGACGCCATCCACCTGAAAAAGCGCACCTTCCAGGAGAGCATCGACTACTTTGACCGTCCCAAGGTGCTGCCGGAGTTCATCCGCAACCGTCAGCGGAAAATCGCCGTGCGCAAGCTGAAGGAACAGCAGAAGTAAAAAAACACCAATATGTGAAAATGACGCAGCCGGTTCGGCTGCGTCATTTTCAAGGTGTAGACAAAGTCAAGAAAAGAAAAGGTCTCACCGAGTTTTTCGCCTCGGAAGGCGAAAAATAAAGTTCAATCCGTGTTTTCCGGGGGCGTGTACC
>JAFSMZ010000010.1:0-47744 GCA_017447685.1 Oscillospiraceae bacterium | reverse complement strand
GTGATAAAAAGTTCGGCGAATTCGTACAATCTGCGAATTCGCCGAACATTTTCTTGAATTCATGCTCCAAAATGCCGGGAGGGGCGAGCCCCTCCCCTACGGTGCTGACAGAGCTAAGCGCTTATTTTGCAACACGCCCTTTTTCCGGGTAAACGCAGAGCGCTTTCCGCCTTTTCTTCCGACATCGGATGGGCTATGCTGCTTTCATCTATCCGACAGGAGGCATGGAAATGATCGCAAAGAAAGCCGTGGAGAAAGTCGCGGAAAAAGCGGTGGAAAAGAAACAGCTGCACAAAGCCTGAAGCCAAAGTATGTATGAAGGGCCGGTTTTTCGCATACCCTGATACCAGGTGATGAAATGAACGCGAAAAACTGGAAACCCTATGCCGCCTGGATCCTGTTCACGGAAGCCGTGGGCGGCCTGGCAGGCTTTTTGACCCGCTCCGGCATGGAGATCTACAAGAACACGGTGCTGAAGCCGCCGCTGTCTCCCCCGCCCATCGTATTCCCCATCGCCTGGGGCATCCTCTATGCGCTGATGGGCGTAAGCGCGGCCAGGATCTGGCTGAAGCCGCCCTCTGTGGGGCGGAGCAGAAGTCTTCGGCTTTTCCTGCTGCAGCTGGCCTTCAACTTCGTGTGGAGCTTTCTGTTTTTCTCCTTCCGGGCCTATGGGCTGGCCTTCCTGTGGCTGGCGGTGCTCTGGGTCCTGATCGTGCGGATGCTGCTGTCCTTCTACGACGTGGACCGGCCCGCCGCCTGGCTGCAGATCCCCTATCTGCTTTGGGTGCTCTTCGCCGCCTGGCTCAACCTGGGCGTCTGGAAGCTGAACGGCTGAGGGCGTGCTGCATAACACAAAGAAGATCGCAAAGCTCTGATCATAACGTAGGGGAGGGGCTTGCCCCTCCCGGCAGCAGGAAGCATAGATTCAAGAATAGGTTCGGCGAATTCGCAGATTTTACGAATTTGTCGAACCTTTTTACACATTACGGCCAGGTTCCGTCGGGAGGGGCAAGCCCCTCCCCTACGGTGCTGACCGGGCTATGCATTTATGATGCAGCGAGCCCTTTTTCATTCACTTTTTCTGGCGGCCTTGTCTCTGCCGATGCCGCAGCCGGGATTGGAGAGCAGGCAGTTGTGGGCGCAGCCGCCGCAGTGGACGTTGCGCTTGGTGAGCAGGACCCGCTCCCAGGGCCGATAGCGGAAGATCCCGGTCCTCGCTCTGGTATAGCCCCGGACCCGCGCCCGGTCCAGCAGCTCCTCGGTGAGGATGCAGTCCGCGATCAGAACGCAGTCCTTTTCCTCCCGCTCCAGGCGGGCCATCAGCTGCTCCGCCCGGGCGGCGATCTCCCTGCGGCTCTCCGGCTGGCGCCGGTTCCCCGCGCCGCGCTGGATCCGCGCCGCCTCCCGCCAGAGCCAGAGGGGCAGGCTGCCAAGATCCCGGGCGGCCCGCTCCGTCACCGGGGCAAGCAAGGGCTCTTCCCGGACTTCTCCCCCGTCGATGAGCAGCGCCGCCGTCCTTTTCGCGGCGGGACAGGGGGCGGCCAGCACCGGCTTTCCCTCCCAGGGGAGCTTTTTCTCCTGCCGGGGTCCGGGGTCCTCCTCCTGAGCGCGCAGGGACAGGGCGTCAAAGTCCTTCGCGCCGCAGCGCTTTGGGCGGAAGCCCTCCTTTTCGCCGGTGCAGATGATCCAGATCTTCATAGCGTACTCCTTTGAAAAAACGCTGTCTCAAAACGAGCTGTCATTCTGAGCACAGCGAAGAATCTCTTTCAAGCAGGCCCGAGAGTCCGATCGGAAAGAGATCCTTCGTCGCTTTTCTCCTCAGGATGACAAAGCGGAATCGTTTTGAGACAGCCTTTTCAGAATTTCCCGCTGCGGCCGGAGAAGCCGCCGCCGGAGTGGAAGCTGCTTCCGCCGGAGCTGCCGCCCCGTCCGGAGGAGCTATGCGTTTGGATGGGGACGCGGGTCTCGGTGCGGTTGATGAAGCGGTCGTCCCGGATGCGCAGGGCGGCGCTGCCGGGGACCACGTATTCCTCAGCGGTGGTTTTCTCCTTGGCGGTCTTCATCTGGGCCTTGAAGGTGGAGCAGATCGCCAGGGCAATGAGGCAGGGTGCCCCGATGCCGATGCCGAGCTTGGCCCCGGTGGGCATGCGGGTGGGCTGTCCGGGGGCGTTATAGCTGTGGTATTCCAGCCCGTCGCCTCCCTGGATGATCTCGGCGCCCTCGGTGATGTCTTCGCCCTGCTCCAGCTTGGTGAGCTGCTTGCCGCAGGCCTCCAGATAGTCGGCGAAGCCGCCGTACCAGTCGTCCCGGCGGAAGTCATCCAGGAACTCGTCCTCCACGAGCCAGCTGCTCTCATAACCGCAGATGGTCTCGCCCTTGTCGCCGTGGCCCACGAAGGAATAATCCCGTTCGTTCATGCTGAGCAGCAGCAGAACGCCGTCCTTTCCCTCGCCGTAGCCCAGCTTGTAATAATTGAAGATGCCTTTGGCCGCCTCATAGACGTCGGGGCTCATCTCGCTGTGATCTCTCACGGTGACGATGTAAAGGCTGCAGCCGTGTTCCTCGCTGAGCTGGGCGGCCCGGGCCTCCAGGCTGCTGCGCTCTCTCTCCGTGAGGATCCCGGCATTGTCGGTAATATAGCTGAACTGGTTCTCCTCCCCGGTCTCCTGGGAAGCCTGCTCTGGCGTTTCCGCCGCTCCGTCGGTCTGGACGTCGGTCACGCCGTAGAGATAGGTGTTCTCCGGATAGGCAAGTCCCGGAAGGCTCTGGTCGGTCTGATCCAAGCTCAGTCCCCGGTCCGCGGCGGTCAGCGTCACGTCTCCGCACAGATCCAGGAAGGTCTCGAAGCCTCCGGCCCAGTTTTCGCCGCGGCAGGCGTTGAGGAAGCTCTCCTCCACAAGGCGCAGGTTCTCTTCGCCGAAGCAGTAGCCTGCATAATCGCCATTGACCAGCATGGCGTAGTCCAGTTCCTTCATACTCAGCAGCAGCAGGACACCGCTGCGGTCCTCCCCTGCGCCCAGGTCGAAGTAGTCATAGAGTTCCCCGGCGCAATCCAATGCGCTGCCCTGGGAATACTCCTGATAATCGGCCATGGTGACGATGTAGAGCGCCACCTTTCCCTCCCGGCTCAGGCGGGCGGCAGTGTTCTCCAGAGAGCTCAGCTGCTCCTCCGACAAAAGCCCGGCGGAATCGGTCACATAGGAAAGGCTCTGTTTCGTCTCTTCCGCCAGGGCGGAGCCGCCCAGGCAGAAGCCGAACAACAGCAGCAGCGTCAAAAGCGCGCAGATTCTTTTTTTCATCCCGCACCCCCTACATCAGGAACAGCAATCCTGTCAGGATCGCCGCCAGGGGCGCCGCGATGGCGCCGAACAAGCCCCAGAAGCGGCCCATGGACACCGGCAGATCGCCGATGAGCTTGCCCGTCTGGCCGTTCATGGCAAAGAGGAAGCTCTTGCCGTTCCAGCGGGTGGAGAGCATCCACACCGGCAGCATCACATAGCTCACCGCGCTGCGGCGCATGAACACGTTTTTTCCCACCGGCGTCACCGAGGAGTAGCCCCGGACCGTGTTGGCAATGACCTGCTCGGTGGTGTTGCCCGCCCGGCGGCGGGCCCGCTTTTCGCACTCGGCCACGTCCACATCGTAGCGCTCGGCCAGGAAGCCGGGCATATAGGCGGTGGAGAAGGGCTTGAGCTCGGAGAAGTCAAAGGGCTCGATGGCGTCCATATGGGCGTCGGGCATTTTGCTGGAGCTGTCCGTGGGGATGCGGTGGAAGTCCACCGTACCGGCCCGGCGCACGGCGTAGTGATCCGTCACCGTCACCTGATAGTCTCCGGCGCGATGGGTCGAAACCCTGGTGGCCGTGAAGTTCAGATCCGCGTCTCCCTGCCCGTCAAAGAGCCAGAAGGGCACATAGACGCCCTTGATCTCTTCGATATGATTGTCCGTGGTGAAGGCCCGGGGCAGCAGACGCTTGCCCTTGTAGAAGGCGCGCAGGGCTTTCTTGGCGGCCTCTTTATCCAGCTTGAAGGGCAGGATATAGTCGGGCTTGAGCATGCCGTGAAACTGGGCGGGCACCACGGTGGGGTTGCCGCAGTAGGGGCAGCTGGTGGCGGCGGTGGTGGCGTCACAGATGAGCTCCGCGGCGCAGGAGGGGCAGGTGTAGGCCTTCATCCCCGCCTGGGCCAGATCCCATTCCGGGTCCTCCGCGCCAATCTGCGCGGCTTCCGCCGCGGCCGCGGCCTGGGCTTCCTCCTTGGCCGCCTGCGCTACCCCGGCGGCCTCCGCCTGGTCCAGCTTTTCCTGATACAGTTTCTCGATCTCCTGCACGGTAAAGGCGCTGCCGCAGTAGTCGCAGACAAGCTTGCCGCTGCCGCCGTCATAGCGCAGCGGTCCCGTACAGGCCGGACACTGATAGTTCGTGATTTGCGAGGGCATATCTGTCCTCCTCTCGTAAGTTGCTGATCAGCCGATCCGCTCCGGCATGGCCTCCCCCGATCCGATCAGGGGCAAATACCAGTCGTTGTAGCGGAAGGGCAGACGCTGCTCCCCGCTCCATTCCTGGCCCCAGGGGCGCAGCAAAACATGATAGGAGAAGCTCTCCTCCCCCTGCCGGTAGTTCCCCGAGAACTCCAGGGGCGAGGCATCGGACTCCAGGACCCAGGCGCCCTCCCCCGGCTGTTCCAGCAGGAAGAAGCCAGACTGGGAAAGGAAGCGGCTGCCGTCCCAACGCATCTGCAGGACGGCCAGCGGCTCCTCCCGGGAGCCGTCCTCGTCCCAGAGGCGAAGCTCCGGGCCGAAGTCCCCGGACCTGAGCTGGGCGCAGCAGTCCCGCCAGGAATCGGGCATCCGGCCGGTGGAGTCCGAGACCTCCCACCAGCCGTACCAGCTGAGACTCTCCTCCACGGCAGGCTCCGCGGCCCGGTCCCCCCGGGCAAAGCAGAGGGTCAGACCGGGCTGAAGTTCCAGAAGCAGGCGATCCTCCTCCATGGTGCAGGGGATGCGGCTCTCCTCCAGAAGGAGAAAGAGCTGTCCCTCCTCCCGCGTCCAGCGGAGGCTGCCCTCGCTGCCGTCCAGGGAGAGGGTCCCGATCCCGGCGGCGCTGAGGCGGAGAAGCACCGGCTCGGCACTTAACAGGGCCGCGGGCACAGAGAGCTCCCCGGTCTCGGCCGAGACGCAGGTCCATCGTCCGCAGGCCGGGTCGCCCTGTCCGCAGGCGGAGAGGCACAGCAGCAGCGCCAGCGCCAGCGCAAGGCACAGGAGTCTGCCGCGCCTCTCCCGCAGGGGCTTAGCCGACAATGTCGTCGTTGTCAAAGGGATCGCCGCACTCGGGGCAGAACTTGGGCGGCTTGGCGCCGGCTTCCGGCTCCCATCCGCACTTGTCGCAGCGGTACTGGATGGCGCCGGCGGGCTTCTTGGCGCCGCACTCGGCACAGAACTTGCCCTTGTTCACGGTGCCGCAGCTGGGGCAGGTCCAGCCCTCTGCGGCCTCGGGCTTCTTGGCGCCGCACTCGGGGCAGAACTTGCCCGTGGCGGTGGCGCCGCAGCTGGGGCAGGTCCAGGCGCCGGCCGCGGAAGCGGCGGGTGCGGCAGCCTGCTGCTGACCCATCTGGAAGAGGCTGGCAGCGTCTGCGCCGCCGGCCTGGCCGGCCATGTTCATGCCCATGAAGGCCATGGCGGGACCGGCAGCGGTGTTGGAGGCGGCAGCCTGCATGGCGGCAGCCTGGGCGCCCACCAGGTGAGCGGCGGCCATGTTGGGATTCTTGAAGGCGGCGTTGCGCTGCAGCTCCTTGATCATGGCCTCGTCTTCCTCGCTGGCCTTCACGCTGGAGACGCCGATGGAGGCGATCTCCATGCCGCGCAGGTCACGCCATTTGGCGGAGAGTTCCTCGTTGAGGGCGTCGGCCAGTTCGGTGGTGTGGCCGGGGAGGGCGGAGTAGCGGATGCCCATCTCGGAGATGCGGGCAAAGGCGGGCTGCAGCGCGGTGAGCAGTTCGGTCTTCATCTGGCCTTCCAGCTGCTCCTTGGTATAATCGGCGGAGACATTGCCGCAGACGTTGGTGTAGAACAGCAGGGGGTTCGAGAGGAGGAAGCTGTACTCGCCGAAGCAGCGGATGGAGATGTCGATATCCAGGCCGATGTTCTGATCCACCACGCGGAAGGGCACGGGAGAGGGAGTACCGTACTTGTTGCCGGTGATCTCCTTGGTGTTGAAGTAGTACACGCGCTGATCCTTGGGGACCTCGCCGCCGAAGGTGAAGCGCTTGCCGATCTGCTTGAAGACCTCCAGGATGCCTTCGCCCAGCTTGCCGGAGAAAATGGAGGGCTCGGTGGATGAGTCATAGATGTACTCGCCCGGCTCGGCGCAGACGTCCACGATCTTGCCCTGCTCCACGATGAGCATGCACTGGCCGTCAGCCACGGCGATGACGGAGCCGCTGGAGATGATATTGTCGCTGCCCCGGTTGGAGGAGCGGCCGGAAACGCGCTTTCTGCCCTTAACGGCCAGAACATTGTTGGGGAGCGCCTCGCAGTAGAAATATTCCTTCCACTGATCGGCAAGAACGCCGGTGGCGGCACCCAATGCTGCAGAGATAAGACCCATAGTGTTTTCTCCTTTCCGTATTTACGAAAATGTTTTGAACTTGTTTGGGCGCGGAGTCGATTTACTCCGCTACTGTCCTACGATTAAATATAGTGGAATACGCCGTAAAAATCAAGGGTCATTTACCGGTATGACCGGACATAAGACGAATTTGTCCCTCCTTTGTTCCTCCCCGGATCCGGTCGAAAAAAATCGCCGGAAAAGGGATTGATTCTTTTTCCGTTCCGTGCTATACTTCCCATACACGCGGATGTAGTTCATCGGTAGAACGCCGGCTTCCCAAGCCGATAAGGGGGGTTCGATTCCCCTCATCCGCTCCACAAAAATGACCGCCTCTCGGCGGTCTTTTTTTGTGGAGCGGATGAGGGGAATCGAATCAAAATCGTACATGCCGGTGCACGAATCCCGCTATATTTCGTTCATGGGCACAAACAGGCGGAGCGATCTGGGGATCGCTCCCTACGCGTGCAGCCTGAGACGGCGACCTCCAGGTTGGTCGGGCGACCGAGCGTAGGGCCGACCATTGGTCGGCCGCCCTTCCGTTCATGGGCTCCGCGCAGTCTGTCGGCTTTGGGGTGCGCAAGAAGGCGTATCGGGCCGCCGAGGGTTCGCCCCTCCCGGCGGGAGTGGGACGCCTTTGCCTCCCCGTCGGGGGAGGTGGTTCCGTGCTGCCCGCAGTCCGGAACTGGAAGGGGCGTCATGGCTTCGGAGCTGAAACCGACGAAGGATCCCGGCGGCGCCGGGTCGGATTCTGGCGTCTCCATGGATAGTCACACCGCACCACCGTCTTTGCCGTAGGGGCGGCGGCTTGTCCCCGCCCGCCGGAAAAACGAAAATCACGAAGAGAGACAGGGCAGCAGCTATTCTCTTTCCCTCTTTCGCAGGGAAAAGAGATAGAGCCCGGCGAACAGGGCGCCAAGGGCAAAGTTGAGGGGGAAAAAGACGTTGAACCCCGTCGGGTGCCCGGTGACATAGGCAATCGAAGCGATCTGCTCCACCATATAAGCCAGCTCTGCCGCGGCTGCGCAGAGAGAAAGGAGCAGCGAGGGCCAGCCCCGCAGAAACAGGGCGGCGGCAAAGCACAGCGCCGCAAGGATGCTCAGGATCGGCAGAATCACATACTTGCCGGGAATATACTCCGCGTACTCGATTTTCACCCACGGATTGGCCAGATAGCCGTTCGGCTCCAGATAGCGGGGAATCTCCGGCAGCTCTCGCAGCAAAACGGCGGCCGCAGCAAGGGCCATCAGGATTGCGGCGGCTTTGGGTTTGCGAAGAATCAGGAAAAGCCCCGCGAGGCCAGGGAGCAGGTAACGTGTCCAGTCCAGGAAGGTTTCCAGCACAGGCGTGGCAAAAAAACCGAGCATGCAAATCACGGAAATCAGCCCGTAGAGGAGCAGAAAGATGCCGGCCGGGACGGCAAGTGCATATGTTCCTTTGTTGCTGTTCATCTTCATCCTCCTTCTGCGCACAGAGGCGCAAAGCTCCCATGTATGGGACAGGAGACGGTTCCCTGTCCCGCCTGAAGCGGCACAAATGAAGCATGAATCCGCTTCGTGGGGACCTCATCCGGCGCTTCGCGCCACCTTCCCCGTGCGCGTGGAAGGCTTTGAGGGCCGCCGAGGGCAGTCCGACGCGCGAGAAACGCGTGACGTTCCAAGCTTTGCTCGGCCCCTACGGCGGGGACGGGAACCCCTTTGTTCTGCTCGTACAGTTCGCAGAGACAGCATGCACACCCCCTTGGCCTCAAGCGCTTATTCCCACTTTCCGCTTTACTCCCCCATTTTTCCCCGAAAGGATCTGGTCAGATCAAATCCGTGGTTTTCGACCTTTTCATTGTTGGTCAATCCGACCGATTCGGTCCTCTCTGAAGCAGCCTTCTCGAGAAGGAAAAACTCCTCAAAGGACAGGTAAACCTCATGTGCATCCGCGCAGGCTGAGATCCCGGAAGCCTTTAAAAGCGGAATATGCTTCTCTTTTTTCTTGCCGTCGCCCATAGACATGATGTATTGGTTCATGCTCTCCATGACTGTGTAATTGCCATGATGGATCTCATCCTTGAGCGTACCGAGACGCTCCAGGATTTTCGTCTTGTCATAACGGAGTCCGGATCGATAGGAATAGTTGGTCATCCGCCAGAATACATCGTGGCCGAAGTTTATGATTTCCAACCTGATCAGGCAGCGCGGCCTGTCATAGTCTTTCCAGGAGGACAACAGCTCCATGGAATAATCCGTCGGCTTGCCGCATTCCAGAGTTTTCTCGTCCTCAACCAGGAGAAGCCAAAAGCTATGGCAGATTTGGAGCAGAACAAAGCTATAGCCGTAGTATTCTCTTCTGTCGCGCCGACCGGGTCTGGCGTTCCAGAGGTGTTCGCACACAAGCTCCTTTGTGAGTGTAAAGGAGTCTGTGCGATCGAACGTGATCGAGTCGTCCCGATAGACGCCCTGCCAGAAGTCGTAATAATCCGCGTTTTTATCAATGATTCGCATCGTAACCTCGCAGTTTGGTAGATCTCTTCATTCCGTCTCCCGTCCCTCGCCCTGAAGGACTAGCTTCGCGCCGCAAGGGAAAAGCAAATGCAAGCGATTCCCTCTCATCTGCTCGTTCACTCGCGGGAAATCTTCAGTCAGACACTATGACCGCGTACCAGCTTGCGTCGATCTGTCTGCTGTCTTGCACATTGCCGAAAGAGCCGCTCGGGATCGTACCATCCTCCCGATACGCAACATAGTGCTCATAGCCCCATTTTTCATAGAAATAAAAATAGACCTCACGCTTGTTCGCAAAGATGTCCAGGATCGGGGTCTGATCAAACAGAGGCTCGGCTGCCTGCAGAAGTGCAAGACGCTCCTCTTCGGAAATCGAAAGATCCGTGGAAAGGATCAACTCTGCCTCTATTGCTCCGTCCCTATTTGTTTTCTCCGCATCAGATCTTGAAATAAGAAGCGTCGGATGCTCCCCTTCCTTGTTTCGGTCTTGAAACAAAGGAACGATCTGCTCTTGCAGCGCATGGAAATCAGCCTGATTTGCAAGAAAGATCCGTTCCATTTCCGTCACGGAAAGATCCGGTCGGGGAGTCGAGGTTTCGCAGCCAATGAAAAGCACGCACATGCATAGCACACAGAGGACAATCAAGAGACTCTTCCAGATTTTCATTGATCCATTCTCCCTTCATAAGGCAAACCGACGGCATACATCCCGACCCCATGCCGTTTCCTCTAATAGTATAACGAATGAGAGGCCAAAAAGGTTTCAAATCAAGTATACACGATAAACAGATTTCATTCAACTTTCATGATCCTCTTTTGCTTCGGCTCCCTCCTGCAAAAACCTGCTTTCCAAAGCTTCGAAACTGTGCTATGCTGAGGACACAATCCGGAACGATCGGAGGTTTTTGCCATGTCATCCTGCCTCATCATCTCCGGCGGGGATTTCTCCCCCTTCACCGTACCGGAGGGCGCCTTCGTCATAGCCTGCGACCGGGGCTATGCCTATGCCCGGCGCTGCGGCGTCAGGCCGGATCTGGTGGTGGGCGACTTTGACTCCTACGGCGGAGAAGTGGACGCGGGGATCCCGGTGCGGAAGCTTCCCGTGGAGAAGGATGACACCGACACCGTGAGCGCCCTCCGCTGTGCCCTCTCCCGGGGCTTTGAGGAGATCACACTGGTCTGCGCCCTGGGCGGGCGGCTGGACCATCTGCTGGCCAATCTCCAGGCCGCCGTCTTCGCCGCAAAACGGGGAGCTGCCCTGCGCATCGTTGGCGCGGATACCGAGATCCTGACCTTGCGCCCGGGCAGCCTGCGCCTTCCCCGGAAGGAGGGCTGGTCCCTCTCCGTCTTCGCGGCGGAGGATCGCTGCCGGGGCGTCAGCATCACCGGTGCAAAATATGAACTCCACGACGCCGAGCTCACGAACGACTTTCCTCTTGGCGTCAGCAACGAGTGGGCAGCTCCGATGGCGGAAATCAGCCTGCGGGAGGGCACGATGCTGATCGTGCAGTCCCATATTGTTTAGTTTTTTATGTTAACTAAGTTATGTTAATATAGTGATCTATTTATTCTTGTTATCGCTGTTATTTCGCCTATTTGATTCTATATAAACAGCAAAACCCGGCCTGTGAGCTTTCACAAGCCGGGTCGTTTTAATATTATGTCAACCTGTCGCTTCACTCGCTGAGCAGCTCCACGATCTTCTGATAGTAGTTCTCCGCGTCCTTGCGGAAGCGCTTCTCCATCTTCTTGGCCTGTTCCTCTCCGGAGCAGAGCAGATGCAGATGGATCATCTCCCCTTTCCCGTCGGCCACGGCCAGCTCCACCATGCAGCCCTTCTCGTCCACGGTGTGGCGGGCGGTGATCATGGCCTGGCGGCGCATCCGCTCCTCCACGGGGGCAATGCGCTTCATGGCCCGGGCGCGGACGGAATAAGGCAGGGAGTTGTCCACGGTCTCGGCGTTGCGGGCGCCCTTCTCCGTGATGCGGAAGCCCTCCTCCGTCTCCTCCATGTGGCCGCTCTTCAGCAGATCGCTGATGCAATCGGAGTAATCGAAATAGCCGATGCCGCCGTCCACTTGGCACAGCTCCAGCAGCGTCTCCGGGTCCACCGGCGCGGGAAGCCGCCGCAGCACGAAGAGGATCAGGATCTTGATATCCAGTTTGTCGTGAATAAAGCCCAGCTGGTCCATGGAAAGCCCTCCGTCATGCATTTCTTATCTTATTTATTATACTGCATTCCGGCTTTTTTTCAAGGTAAAAATCACATGATAGCTTTCCGGTGCATAGACTGTGTTGAAATCCCAAGGACAGGAGGCAAGATTATGGCAGATCGCGTCATGCCCGGACCGGTGAACAGAGAGGCCGTGATCCGGGAAGCCGTATCCATCAACACCCGCAAGATCTTCGACAGCTGCCGCGACAAGGACTGCATCGACGATCTGAGAGTATTCCCCACGCTCACATCCCAGAGCTACATAGATACCGCCCTGAGCATCCGGCCCCGGAGGGCGGAGCTGCTCTACTGTGCCGTGAACGTGGAGCCCATCAGCTTCAACCGGGGCTATTACACCGTGGACTGCAGCTATTTCTACCGGGTCACCGGCGAGACCTTCCCCGGCGGCCTGACCGTCCAGGGTCTGGCCGTGTTCGACAAGCGGGCCATGCTCTTCGGGAGCGAGGGCAGCGTCAAGACCTTCTCTTCCGAGGGCGACGAAGACATCGAGGAGACAGACGATCTCCCGGTGGCGGTGGTGAACGCGGTGGACCCCATTGCCCTGCACATGAAGCTCACCGAGGCGGACGCCCCCGCCCCCGGGGAGCCGGAGCAGCGAGCCATCCCCGATTTCATTGCCGACGCCTTCCCCGAGCCGCTGGTGCTGACGGATACCGGCCGCCGCTGGTACGTCACCGTCGGGCAGTTCACCATCCTGCGTCTGGAGCGGGACACCCAGCTGCTGATCCCGGCCTATGAGTACAGCCTGCCCGACAAGGAGTGCCCCAGCACGGACCAGGACGATCCCTGCGAGATGTTCAGCAAGATCCGCTTCCCGGTGGAGGAGTTCTTCCCGCCCAATGTGGTGGAGAGCGAGCCGGATTACAAGAGCATGCTATAACAAATTGGGGCTATTGTAAAACGCGTAAATTCCAGTCAACACTGTAGGGGAGGGGCTTGCCCCTCCCGGCAGCATGAAGCACTGTCTTGAAAAGACTGGTCGGCGAATTCGCAGATCTGTAAATCTGCGAATTCGCCGACCAGTTCTTGTTATACGGACCAGTTTACGCCGGGAGGGCCAAGGCCCTCCCCTACGGTGCAACCAAGGTTTCTGCTTCTTTTCACATTTTACAGCAGGTCTGACTCCTTATTGCGCGTTCAATTTTGTACAAAACCAGCTGTAGGTGCACAAAACGCCTTCGTACTTACTTGACTTCGATGATCGTCTCCATCAGGTCGGCGGGCTTCACGTTGGGGTTGTGGTAGTGCTCCCGCTTCATGGTGATCTTGCCCAGAGAGATGGCCTCGGTGGGGCAGAACTGGAGGCAGCCCAGGCACTGGACGCAGTTGGTGCCGATGACGGCGCGGCCGTCCTGGATGCGGATGTTGCCCCGGGGGCAGAGGCGGGCGCACTGGCCGCAGCCGTTGCAGTCGTCGCTGACCTGGAAGGCGGCGGCCTTCTTGGCGGCGATGGCTCCCCAGGCCTTGTTCTCCCCCGCGTTCAGCAGATTGTGGGGAGGACGCTTGTCGCTGCACTTGCCGGTGGCCACGTCATAGGCAATCGCCTGGGCCAGCTTTTCGCTGCGCTTCTGGGCTTTCTCCACGCTGAGGGGCGGGACCATCATGTTGTGGGGGAAGAGCCAGATGCAGCTGCAATGGTGGGTGACGGCGCGCCAATAGTGCAGGGGGATGATCTTGTCCAGCTCATAGAGGCCGGTGCCGGCGTAGCTTGCGGACTGACTGACAGCAAAGGTATAGGCCTCGGGGCTCACGCGGATGGACTTGGCATAATTCAGCACGTCCTCCGGGGCGCCGCCGCCGTAGCAGGGGAACACAAAGCCCACCCGCTCGGCCTCCCGCACGTCGGTGACGACGGGCTCCCGGCGCATCATAATGATGTCGGTGTTTCCCAGACCCTTGGCAATGTTTTTGGCCATGTCCAGGCAGTTGCCGGTGCCGGAAAAGCAAAAGATCACGTTTCTCTTCATTCTGGCTCTCTCCTTTATTGTTTTTTTCGATCCGTTCAGATTTTGGCGGCGGCCGCCGGGTCCAGATAGACCGTGACGTTCAGCGGCAGCTGCAGGAAGGCCGCTGGGACAAAGCTGTCGTCCCGGGCATAGAGCATCTGGAAGGCGGGCTTGGCCTTCTCTTCCCCGAAGGCCAGCACCAGGATCTGCCGGGCTGCCAGGACCGTCTTGACCCCCATGGTCCAGGCGAAGGCAGGCACCGCCTCCTCCGCGCCGAAGCGCCAGGCCAGCTGGCGACGGGTGGCGTCGGTGAGCTTCTGCCGGTGGGTGCGGGAGTTGTAGGGGGTGGCGGGCTCGTTATAGCCGAAGTGGGCATTGTCCCCCAGGCCCAGCACTGCCAGGTCCAGGCCGCCTGCCTCGGCGATGCGCGCCTCATAGTCCTCCCCTCCCGGGAAGAAGCAGTTCTCCTTTCTTAGATCCGTCCGGGCCAGAAGCTCCCGCTCCAGCTCCGCACGGCAGCTCTGTTCCTCCGGGCAATCCTCAAACTCCGTGACGGCAAAGACCCGGGCATCCCGCAGGCTCAGTTCCCCGGCGGCGCAGCGCTTCGCCAGTTCTTCGAACAGGGGCTGCATGCTGCGTCCGCAGGCCAGGGCCAGAACGGCCGCCGGCTTTTCCGCGATCAGAGCCGCGATCTGATCCGCCGCCTGACGGCAGCAGTCTTCTTTTTCGCAAACGATGGTTTTCATGCGAATCCTTTCAATAAAAGCCAAGCCTCCCGGGCAAAATAGGGAGCAAAGGAGGGAGCGCTATGGCAATCGTTCTGGTACGTACGCTCATCATCTATTTCTCCCTGCTGCTGACCCTGCGTCTGCTGGGCAAGCGGCAGCTGGGCGAGATGGAGCTTTCGGAATTTGTGGTGGCTGCCCTGATCGCGGACCTGGCCGCACACCCGCTGCAGGACATGGGGATCCCCCTTTTGAACGGGCTGCTGCCCATTCTGGTGCTCTTCTGCTGCGAGGTGCTCATCGCGGGCCTGAGTCTCAAAAGCATTCGCCTGCGCAGTCTCATCTTCGGCAAGCCCAGCCTCCTCATCGTGAAGGGCAGGATCCTGCAGCAGGAGATGCTGCGCAACCGCTTTACCCTGGACGAGCTGATGCAGGAGCTGCGCTCCCAGGGCATCACCGACCCGCAGGATGTGGAATACGGCGTGCTGGAGACCAACGGCAGGCTGAGTCTGATCCTCTCCCCCGCCCAGCTGCCCGTCACCGCCGCGCAGATAAAGCTCCCCACGGAGGACAGGGGCTATCCCAGCATCGTCATCAGTGACGGCAGGGTGCTGGAGGGAAATCTCCGCCACCTGGGTCTGGACCGCCGCTGGCTGGAGGAGCAGCTCCACCGCCACGGCGTGCGCAGTCCCCGGGAGGTCTTCCTGCTGACGGCAAGCAGCGCTGGGGAAAGCTACTTTGCGGCCAAGGAGGCGGGCAAATGAAGCGGGAACTCTGGGCCGCGCTTCTCCTGCTGCTTCTTGCGGCAGGAAGCCTCTGGCACCTGCACACCGCCGACCGGCTCACAGGCCTGGTGGAGGACAGTTTAGACCGGGCGGAACAGGCCGCCCGGCAGGAAGACTATGAAGCCGCTCTCGCGGCGCTGCGGGAGGGGCGGCGTCTGTGGCAGGCCTCCGGCGTCTACACCCAGATCTTTTTCCGTCACCCGGATCTGGACAGTCTGCAGGGGGCCTTTGCCGCGCTGGAGCAGCTCCTGCGGCAGGAGGACAGGGCCTGGCCTGCGGCGCTGGAGCTGCTGCGCTATCATCTGGAGACGCTGGCTCGGATGGAGCACGTCTCCCCGGGAACGGTGTTTTAGGTTCCCGGCTTTTCAGTGAGGAGCTTGGAGAGTTCCTCCATGAAGGTGTTGATATCCTTGAAACTGCGATAGACGGAGGCAAAGCGCACATAGGCCACCTCGTCCACGTCCTTCAGGCGGTTCATCACCATCTCGCCGATGTTGACGGTGCTGATCTCCCGCTCCAGATTGCTCTGCAGCTCCTGCTCGATATCATCGGCGATCTGCTCCAGGGTCTGGAGGGAGACGGGCCGCTTCTCACAGGCGCGGACCATGCCGTTGATGAGTTTGACCTTGTCAAAGGACTGCCGGCTGCCATCCCGCTTGACGACCACGAGAGGCAGGCGCTCGATGATCTCATAGGTAGTAAAACGCTTCTGACAGGCCAGGCACTCTCTCCTGCGGCGGATGGTCGCCCCCTCTTCCGCGGGGCGGGAATCGATGACCTTGCTTTCGGTATAACCGCAAAACGGACACTTCATATCTGATCTCTCCTGTTCCTTTGATCCTTCCTCAATGGCACGGCAAAACTTACGATATACTATTATATCACGCGATTTTTCGCTTTTCCAGTCCTATCACGTCTTTCGGACTATTTCTTGTATCCGGTGGAGAAGTCCACCACATTCCGCAGGGGCTCTCCCGCCAGATGGGCGCGGAGATTGTCGCAGGAGATGTCCACGATCTGCTCCAGAATGTCGGGCAGGTGGAAGTTTCCGGCCACATGGGGCGTAATGAGCAGGTTTTCCAGCTGCCAGAGCTCGCTCTCCGCCGGCAGGGGCTCCGTCTCCACCACGTCGATGGCGGCGGCTGCGATCTGCCCTTCCCGCAGAGCCCCGGCAAGAACATCCATGGCCACGGCGCTGCCCCGGCCGCAGTTAACAAAGACGGCGCTGTTCTTCATGGCGGCAAAGCGCTCCGCCGTGTAGAAATGGAAGGTGTCCGCCGTGCCGGGCAGGATGGAAAAGATCACGTCCGCCTGCGGCAGGACCCGGTCCACCTCGGCGGTGAGGCAGAGCTCGTCGATCCCCTCCGGGCAGGGGCCTCCCCTGCGCTTCACGCCAATGACCCGGGCGCCCATGGCCTTTGCCAGGCGGGCATAGGCAAGACCGATGTCCCCCAGGCCCACCACCAGGACCGTGGCGTCAGAGAGGCTGGTGACAGGACCCGCGTCCTTCCAGGCGTGCAGCTGCTGATAGTCCCGATAGAGGTGCAGCTTCTTCATGAGCATCAGGGTCAGGGCAAAGGCATGCTCGGAGACCGCCTTGCCGTAAGCTCCGGTGGCGTTGGTCAGAGCCGTTCCCGGTGCCAGGACGCCGGGCTTAAGATAGGGATCCGCCCCGGCGGAAAAGAGCTGCAGCAGCTCCAGCTTCTCCGACGCGCCGATCCAGGCGGGAGGGGGGTTGCCAATGATGATCTGGGCGTTTTCCACCTGCTCCCGGGTCAGCTCCTTCCCGGGGGCATAGCAAAAGGCGCAGCCGGGGGCGGCAGCCTCCAGCTTCGCCTTATGACGGGGCTCCACCTGCAGGTTCACAAGGATATTTTTCATACGGGCACTCCCTTTCCTTTTTTCTCTATCTTACAACAGTCTTCCGGGAAACGCAACGGAAAGCAGCCGGACAACGCAAAAAACCTCCCGTAAAACGGGAGGTTTTTTCGCTTGTTCGAGCAATTCGAGGCGGGCGCAGATTCAAGGCGTGTCCAGAGGAAGCTCGTCTTCATCCAGCTCCATGCCGGTGGCGGGATCCGTTGCGGGTGCAGCTTCTTCCTGCTCGCCGGTGGGGGCAGGCTGAATCTCACCGGTGCCCGTAACAGTCCCGGAAGAGCTCGTATCCATGGGCAGCTCGCCGGGAGCATGCTCGGGAACCTGGATGGTCACCGTTTCCGGTTCTGCCGTCTGCTGCGCTGCCGCTTCGACAGGCTGCTCCGCAGTCGGCTCAGCCTGGGTTTCGACGCTCTCCGCCGCCTTGTCTCCGCGGCCGTCACGCGGCAGAGCGAGTGCCAGGATCAGGATGACGATCACAGCGATCGCCAGCAGCGCCCACAGGAGTTTTTTCTTCATCAGGCCTCAAATCCCGGAATCGCCGATGCTGTCGACGTCGATGGGGAGCGGATCAGAGTCGGTCACGATATCGCAGCGATCGAGAAAGACGATCTGAAGCTCGGGATTATGGTACATCTTTTTCATTGTTTTGCCTCCGCATTCAATTTCCGTCCGGGCAGGCGCTTGATCACGCCCCACCGGTCTGCATAGCTTCCAAAAAGGTGACATAACACACCATTTTCACTTATATGTAGAACTATACACCCGGTCAAGCTTCTTGTCAAGAGCCAGGATACGCCATTTTCAGGCTGTCCGGACCCATGGAGCTTCGCCCGGTCTGTCCGGGAACGAAGGGAGTGCCCTTCGTTCCCGGACTGTTTGGGTACGGGATTCGCTGCAGCCTTACTTGGCGAAGTAAGCCTGGGCGGCGTTGCCGTAGACGTAGAGTGCCTTGGCCAGATTCAGCAGAGGCTCATTGTCGGCTGCCTTCGTAAGCACGGACCAAACATAGCTGAACACGCTGTACTCGCTTCTCAGGATCACGTTGCCCTCAGCGTCCTTGACCTCGAAGACATAGGTCTTGTCAAGGGTCTTGGCGGGTACGTTCTTGCTGGTCACGCTCACGGTATCGCCGTTCACAGTGGGCTGGACCTCAACGCCGTCGATGGTGAAGCTGAGCGTGGAGGCGTCCACACCTTCAACCATGATGTAGTACTGGCGGATCTTCAGCTCAGACTCGAGGAGGACGGTGCTGCCTTTGTAGGTGATCTTCTCAGCAAGGTTCTCGGTGACGGGGATGTAGTTCTCCACGTCCTCAACGCTGACGCCGGACACATCACCCTTAAGAGGAGCGATGTTCTCGGTGTTGTAGTCGAAGAAGGTCTGGGCGTAATTGCCAAGGTCGTTCATCGCTACCAGCAGGTTCGCCAGCTTCTCATCACTGGAAGTGGAGTACTTGTTGATGTAGTTCTGAGCGCGATAGGTGTAGCCGTCGGGAAGCACTTCGCCGCTCTTCTTGACCAGAGTCAGCTCGTTGTCCTCGCCGTCGAAGAGCTTGAGCGTCACATCATCGTTGAACATCGCAGCTCCGATCGCATAGCTGAAGCCGTAGAGGGTCGCATCGCCGCTCTTGGTCTGCACAGCATCGCTCAGGGCGATCTTGTTGCCGTTCAGGGTCACATACGCGCCTTCATCGGCCAGGATCTCCTCAGAGGGGATGATGTACATACGCACGGAGAAGATGTCGCCGATGGTCAGCGTAGAACCGCCGATGGTGGCGGAAACAGCGCTGGTCTTCACATCGGTGTAGGTCTTGCCCTCGAACTCCACCGTGGCGGTGGCGGTGACAATGCCTTCAGCGCTCTCGCTGCTGATCTCAGCCTCCAGCTTGGTGATGTGGGTCGGATCGTTCTTGCAGACGAAGCTGGCTTCGGCGGCCTTGATGCCGTCCCAGGTCCAGGTGGGCTCGCCCCAATCGTGGCCGATGGCCTCGATCTCGGCTTCCTTCACGTCGGTGTAGGTCTCGCCCTCAAACTCCGCCTCAGCGGTGTAGGTGGCAAGGCCGGCCTCGGTGCAGGTGGGCTCCTGGATGCTCTCGGTCACCACGGCCTCAACGGACTTGGTGGAGCCATCCGCGGGGCAGGTGAACTTGGCAATGGCGCTGCTGAAGTCATCCGCCCAGGTCCAGCCGATCAGGTCATAGGCATGATCGTGGGGTTCCAGCACCTCGGAGAGGTTCAGCTTGACCATTTCCTCCTTCGGCTCGGACTCGTTGTTCACTTCCAGGGTGGTGATGGTCACGGTGCCCTGGCTGTCCTTGTCGAAGATCAGGGTGAGGATGGGTTCGTCAGCATCGATGCCATCCAGGTCGACCCAGGCCAGCACGTACTTGCCCAGATCCTCGCTGCGGTTCAGGATGCCGTTGAACTGGGCGGAGGAGCTGGCGCTGATCAGGGTAGCGGTCTCGGGATCGAAGTCGACCACGATCTTGCCGTTGTAGCTCAGCTCATCCGCAGAGATCTGCACCATAGCCATGGTGTCGACCTTCTGCTGCTCGGCAGTGCCGGGAGTGGGAGCGGCTTCCACGCTGACAGCAGTCAGGGTGCCGCCGATCACGCCGCTGTTATCGTCGTCGACGTCTTCGATGAAGCCCTCTTCCTCTTCGTCGATGGGCTCCTCATCGGACGGGTCCGCAGGAGCGGGCGTTCTGCCGGTGATGGGCTGGATCTCTTTCAGTATCTCGGAGTTCGGGTCAATGACAGCGTCGCTGTGGTCAGCCTGTTCGATCTCGCCGAAGTACGGATTGATGCCGTTCTCGAAGAGGCCGCCGACAGGCCACACGCCGTCGGCAAAGCTGCCGGTCATGTAAATGCTGCCGTCGTGGTACAGATCGTCCACCATGATGATGTCGACCTTATTGGAAGCCATGTTGAAGCAGCTCCAATAGAGGCTGGCGCCGTCATAGTACAGGGACTGCCAGTAATCCAGATCGCAGGTGTAACCCAGAGATCCGAAGCTGCTCGGCGTGAAGTTGGCATAGCTGCCGTTATAGGGCAGGAAGCCGACATTATACAGCTTGCCGTTGGTGTCGACCAGGAAGACCCAGTCGGTAAGGCCATAGCTGGGATGATCGTACTGCTCCTCGTAAGCAATGCCGACCAGCGCAGCATTGCCGGTGTATCTGGCGAAGTTGAAAGCGCTTTCGTAATCGCCGGTCTCCTTGTTCACGATCAGCACATAAGGACCGTAGACCGCCAGCATGTGGTTCTCGCCGAGGCTCGGGGCCTGGCAGATATCCATGTAGCCGACGGAGGAGGCGCCGATCATCTCGACGGACCAATCCTCGGTGTTCACGGTATAGAGGTTGGAGATCAGTTCGTCGCTGTCCAGATCCGCAGCGTAGAGAACCCCGTTCTCATCGTAGGCAGCGGAGCTGATGGAGAGCCGCAGGTTGGAGGCATTCAGCTTCTCATAGCCAGGCAGGCTGTTCAGGTTGAAGTCGGAGAACCAGACCGCGCCGTTCTCGTCCCAAACGATGCCGCTCAGTTCCTTGTCAATGAACTTGACGGTGACTTCGCAGCTGCCGGACTTGGTGGGATCCAGCGCAGAGGTGGCGGTGATGATGGCAGTGCCCTCGGCCACGCCGGTGACAAGGCCGTTGTCGTCCACAACAGCGACTGCCTCGTTGTCGGAGGTCCAGGTCACAGCGTCATCGATGCCCCAGGGCCGCACAATGGCGGTGAGGCGGATGCTGCCGGTGCCGATGATGGTCGCCTCGTTGGTGTTGAGCTCAACGCTCTCCACCTCGGCGTTCTCCAGGTCGTCCACCAGGTTGACCTTGTAGGTGGACAGGTTGGAGGCGTAGTCGTACACCTGAACCAGCAGGTAGGGGTACACGTTCTCCCCGAAGATCGCCTTCAGGTCGAAGCTGTAGTACACTTCCTTGCCGCGGATGGTGTCTTCCACAGCGCCGGCAGCGCCAATCAGGTCGCCGGTATCCGTGAAGAGGGCCACAGCCGCGATGTACTGGTTATCGTGGGTGATGATCTCCAGGGTATCGGTGGCGGGCTCTTCAGGCTCGTCGGTGATGGGATCGTCCTCGCCCTCGTTCACACCGGCATCCTGGCCGTTGATGGGCAGCTCATAGTCGTCCTGCTCAGGAGCGGAGCTGCTGTCGCGGTAGACCTTGACGATGTCGGGAGCGGTGCTGTCGATCACGAAGGGGATGGAGATCTCGCTGCCCTCGCCCAGATCTTCCCAACGGACGTAACCGTCAGGCTCCACATAGTACTCAGGAGCCAGCTGGTAGTGGGCGGTCAGCTCGTCGCCTTCCTTCGCGTTCCTGGGAACATAGTTGAAGGCGGGGCTGGTGGTGGTGGTCTGCCAGGTCGCCTGGTTGCGGTAGTAGTAAGCCGCGTAAGCGGGACCGCCGATCATCTCGGAGCCCTTCACCAAGCGATCGTACTTGTCGGTCACGTAGAAGCGGGAGGCGCCGGAGTTGCGGATCTGGGTGAAGCGCGCGCCGTACAGAACGTCAGCGGCGTTCAGAGCGTTGCGCTCGGGGTGATAGGTCTCGTCGTCGATCAGCGGGTTGCCGCCGAAGTAGTAGGTGCCGCTGTCGCCGGTATACCTCACCAGGAAGGTCTCCTGCTCCAGGGCAGCCTCGCCCAGGCCGCCGGCGGTGGCAGCAGCGTAGTACATGTACGGGAGCACGCCTTCTTCTTCATCGCCGTCGCCGAAGCCATACATGTACTCCAGGCGGGAGCCGCGGTCGAACATGGTGGCATCGGTGTATCTGCCGTTGTAGCCGAAGACGGGGATGGAGTGCTCGATGCCCAGGGCACCGTCGGCGCTCTCGCCCTCACGGACGAAGAGGAAGCCTTCCACATAGTTGCCGTTGAAGGCGTCATACTCGCTCATGTCGTAGTTGACATAGGCGCTGACCACAGCGGTCTCGCCGGCAGCCAGCTGGATGGAGGCGCCGTTCAGGGTCTCGAAGGCGATCTTGGCGTCGGCGGTATCCACGTCGCCGTCGCCGTCCAGATCGGCATCCTGGAGATTGTAGATCTCGATGCTGTCGTCAGCGCACCAGTCAAGCAGGATCTGCGCGTCAGCGCTGTTGGAGACGCCGTCGTTGTTGAAGTCCAGACCAAGGTCGGCGGGAGCGTACTCCTCGCCGTTCACCGTCCAGCTGAAGTTGGCGTAAACGGGAACGGTGTACTGGGTACGGAAGACGCCGCTGTTGACCCACTGGGTGAACAGCTCGCCGTTGAGGTACAGGGACATGGGCTCGTCGGTGAAGTTGGTCACGGTGAAGCTGGTGGCAAAGCCGCTGTCCACCTCACCGATCTCCACCTTGACCTTGCCGTCGGCAATGGAGTCATAGGCGGAAGCGGGAGCGCTGCCGGGCAGGCCGACGACCTGGATGAGGGAGCGGGCGGTGATCGCCGCGTTCACATCCACAAGGCCGGCGCCCTGCTTCATGATGGACCAGTAGTTGCCGGTGGCCGCCTCGCGCAGAGGCATGGCGGTGGACATCAGCAGAGACTGGGCGATGGCACGCTCAGTCAGTTCGGGGAACTTCTCAGCCAGACCAGATTCGCGGATGTACTGCTTCAGCACAGCGTTCACGCCGGCGACCTGAGGAGAGGCCATGGAAGTACCGGACATCATCTCATACCGGTCGTGAGCGGTGGTGGGAGCGCTGCTGCCCTTGTTGGAGCCCCAGACAGACCAGATGTTGCCGCCGGGGGCGGTGACTTCGGGCTTCATGGTCAGCGCGCCGTTGCCGCCCCATGAGCTGAAGTCGCTCATCTGCTGGAACTCGGACTTGGGCGTGTTGCTCACGCCTTCGGGGATGGTGATGGTACCTTCATAGTAGACGACGCCGTTGAGTTCCTTCTGCTCCGCCAGAGCCATCATCAGGAAGCCGTCGTTCTGCATGATGGAGACAGCGGGAGCGGTGAACTCATAGCCGGTCAGGTTCATGTTGATGACGCCTGCGGCGTTGTTGGCGATCAGCGTAGCCACAGCGCCGTTGCGGGCGCCGCCGTTGGCCTTCACATAGAAGGAGGAGCCGCCGCGCCATGCAACAGCCACATTGCCCTGCAGAACATCGGCCAGAGCGGCAAAATCCTCTTCCTCAGAGCCGGCACGGTCGAGCATGATGTAGGTGAACTCGCCGCTGATGGTGCTGAGGGGGGCGTTGCCGTAGCCCTGGGTCTCAGAGAAAGTGACCTTGGTCCCGTCGGACAGCACCAGAGGAACGGAAATGGAGCCGGTGGTGTTGTCAACGGAAGCCACAGACAGGGAGTTGTGGTAGGTAGCGGGAGAACCGCCGGTCTGGTAGTTCACGTCGTCGGCATACAGCTTCTGGGGACCGGTGGAATCGTTGGTCCAGCTGAAGTTGTTGCCTGCGGAGTTGGCCCAGACCATGCCGTAGCTCACCAGCTTGTTCAGGGTCTCGGCATAAGTGGCATTCTCCACATAGCCGGCCACAGAGGAGCCCAGGGACAGGTTGACGGAGTCGGCGCCCAGGGTCATGGCGTCCTCGATGGCGGACATGTAGTCAGAGTCGTAAGCGCCGCCGCCCTTGCCGAAGACCTTCATGATCATCAGCTGAGCGTCGGGAGCTTCGCCCTGGGTGTTGACAGCGTCAAGGGCCTTGTCGTAGCCGCCGCCGGAGGGAATGTACTTGTTGGCAGCGGCGATGCCGGCCACGTGAGAGCCGTGCTCGCCCTGGGCGTCGTTGTCGTGGGTGATGTCATAGTCCTGGTCGACGTAGTTGGCGCCGAAGGGGACCTTGGCGCTGCGGTACACGCCGTCCAGATCCAGGAACTTCGCCGCGTTCAGCTGATCCCACACAGCGGCCACGTCGTCCGCGGTCATCAGCTTGACAGGGACGTCACGGGTCTCATCCAACTCGTCGATGGCATACTGGAACGCATCGGGGTCGAAGGACTGGTGATTGATGTCAAGGCCGGTGTCCACGATGGCGATGACGCTGCCGGCGCCGGTGTAGCCCAGGTTCCAGGCCTCGGTGGCGCCGGTCATCTGGGTGGCGATGCTGTTGTTCACTTCCTCCTCATTGGGGAAGTAGCGCAGCTCCATCACAACATCCTTAACGCCGATCACGTTGCGGACGGCCTCAATGGAGCCGTAGGGAACGTAGGCGGAAATGATGTTGCAGGCCAGGGTCAGGTTCCAGACAACGTCCAGCTGGGCGCCGCCGAGAGCCTCTGCGGAGATCTTGCTGGCCATAGCCTGCTGCTCGGCCAGAAGGCCTGCGCGGTAGGCGCCAGCGCTGGCGGGTGCATAGCCCGCGTCAAGAGCGGAAGCACCGTTCAGCACGATGGATACGCGGACGAGCTCATCGTCTGCGTAGGTGGGCTCTTCCTCTTCAACCTCCTGGCTGGCGAGGGGGAGCCGTTCGGAAATGATGTCGTTGTCGACCTTCTCAAAGGGAAGCTCGACACCGGAGCCGCCGGCTTCCTCGGCGATCTCTTCCGCGGGTTCGGCAGCTTCGTTCTCGTCATCGAGAGCAAAGCCCGCAGTTCCCAGGGAAAGGATCATCGCGATCGCCAGCAGCAAGGACAGGAAACTTTTCCAGGTCCTTCTCATGCTTCTTTCCTCCTTCTAAGATACTTTATATAAGGTGTCTCCACTTTATATACCTATTTCGCTAAATTATTCGCGTGGAAAACGGGGCTTCGGCGGAAGCTCCGCCCTCCCCTCCGGCCGGGCCAGCAGGACCTCCGGCAGGGCGGCCGTCTTTTCCAGCTCTGTCCCTGTCATCCAGAGGGACAGGACTCGTGCACGCTTCAGGATCCTCACCGGACAGACCGGGCGATCCAGCAGCTCTTCCAGCTTCGGCAGAAATGCCTCTGGCTCGCAGCCTTCCTTCAGCTTCACGCTGACGCGGATCTTTTCACCCAGCACGGCGGTACTCCTTTACGTGGTCCAGTTCCAGTCCAGCGCCTTGCCTTCGGAAACATAGGGCCAGTAGGCATAGGCCACCAGCTTGCTGCGCACCACCTGTTCCCAGTCCAGATCCAGGGGGACCTCAAAGAGTTCGCAGAAATAATACTGTGCCTCCTGGGCGCCGTCCTCGTCATCCACAGCGGGAAGCAGGAAAGTCTCATAGATCCAGAGATACTCCCCTTCCAGCTCGTACTTCAGGAAGGCCAGCTGCCCCTCCATGCTTAGCCGGTCCAGCCCCTGCTCCCGGCAAAAGAAGAAGCAGTTGGTCCAGCGCAGCTTGCTCCACTGGCAAAGGCCGAAAAACTCCCGATCCCCGTCCACAGCCAGGGGATCAAAGGCGCTTTCCCGGTAGATATTGGCCAGGACCGCCGCCACGGCGGAATCCGGAAGCTTCAGCTCCTGGCGCAGAAAGGCGGTGGCGATGCGGACATTCTCTTCCCGTTGCTCATCCGTCAGCTCCTCGCTTCTCGGCTCGGCGTTCCAGAAAAGCCGCTCCCACAGGGAGGCGGGCTCCGCGTGGGCCGACACGGGAAACAGGCCGCAGAGCAGCGCGAAACTCAGCAGGAAAGCTGCCGTTTTTCGAAATGCGACCCGTGCCTTCACCGCTTTTCTCCCTTTCTGCTCCCTGCGTACTATGCGCCCACAATACTGGTATACTTGTGTAAGTATATCGTTTTCGGCCCTCTTTGTCAACGAATTTTGGTCCGTCAAAAGAGGGAAGCCTCAGTCCTTCGACTGCGGCTTCTCTTGTGAAAAATATACGAATCCGGAAAGATTTTCCTGGAAATATCTTGAAACCATTGCTGGAAATGTGATTTCCCTCAATACTCAATTTTTTCCAGCTCGATCAGCGCCAGGATATAGACCTTCAGCGCCTCCAGCAGATATGCCTTGCTGGCCGCCTCGTCCACGCCGTGGATGGGTCCGGCAAAATCCGGCATGGGCCGCTCGGGGTGCTCCGGTCCGAAGGATACTGCGTTGGGGAAGTCCCGGGCGTAGGTGCCGCCGCCGATGGTATAGGGTCTGGCGTTTTCCCCGGTGACGGCGTTGTAGGCCTCGATGCAGACCTGCACGGAGGGATTGTCCAGACTCATATAGAAGGGCGCGGCGTCCCGGTCCATGGTGACCTCCGCCAGGTCCCCGGCCAGGCGCCCGATCGTCTCCGCGATCTTGGCGCCGCTGGTATTGGTGGGATAGCGGCTGTCCAAGGTCTGGAAGACCTTTCCGTCTTCCGTGCCGATGACGCCGCCGATGATGGTCAGCGGCTCAAAGAGGCCGTCGTCCGCCTGGACGCCCAGGCCCCTGCCCCGCCAGTCGCTGTGCAGTTTCTGCAGAAGCGCCAGCATGCGCCGCTCGTTCTCATCGCCCACGCCGTTTGCCAGCAGATAGTCCACCAGCACGCCGATGGCGTTCACCGTGCCCTCGGGCAGGGAGGCATGGCCGCCCAGACCCTCGCTGCGGACCCGCCAGAGGCCCGGCTCCCGCTGCTCCACGGTGACGCGCTCCGCATTTTCCAGATGCTCCGCCTCCACCAGGGCCTCGGCCTTGTCGGGGATGGCGTTGGCCACGATGCCGCCGTGGATCTCCCGGATCCGGTTCAGCGGCTGCCGGAAGAGGATGCGGCCGTGGTAGATGCCCTTCTCCCCGTTGCAGAGGGGGAAGTTGGCGTCGGGGCTGAAGCAGAAAAGGGGCGCAGGATAGTTGGCAAGATAGTATGCCACATCGCCCATGCCGGTCTCCTCATTAGCGCCCAGCAGGGCGCGGACCGGGTATTTCAGGGGGATGTTCCGCTCCTTCAGATACTTGAGGGCATAGAGGCAGAGGACGCTGGGGCCCTTGTCGTCCAAAACACCGCGGCCGATGATCCAGCCCTCCCGCTCCCGCATGGTGAAGGGGTCATGAGACCAGCCCTCGCCGGTGGGGACCACATCCAGGTGGGTAATGGTGGCGAGATACCGGTCCTCCGGTCCCTCGCCCAGCTGGGCATAGCCGATCTTGTCGGCGCAGTTCACGCTCTTGAGTCCCAGTTCCCGGGCGATCTCCAGGCCCTTCTCCAGGGCGGCCTTGGGGCCCGGTCCGAAAGGCGCGCCCTCCGCGCTCTCCCCTTCCACGCTGTTGATAGCCACGAGTCTCGCGATATCCCGGAAAATGGCCGCTTCGTTTTCCTCGGCAAAACGATCCAGATCCCGCCGCAGTTCTTCGTTCATAGTCCGCTCCTCTTCATGATGTAGTAGTTGACAGGCAGAAGCTTATTTCTTCTTCAGCTTGTCCGCATCGGCAGCCTTGAAGTCCGGCTCGGTCCCCTTGCTCAGGCGGTCGATATTGGTGCGATGCTGGAAAATGGCAAGGCACATGGCCACGATGGCCAGCACCAGCTTTGGCGTGCTCACGCGAAAAACGATGGCGAAGACGGTGATGGCCACCGCCGCGGCCAGAGAGCCCAGGGAGACCTTCTTCGTGAGAAAGGCCACGATCAGGAAGGTGGCGATGATGCAGAGGAAGACCCGCCAGTCGATCATCAGGCCCAGAGCCGCACCCACGGAGATGCCCTTGCCGCCCTTGAAGTTGTGAAACACCGGGAAGCAGTGACCAAGCATGCAGCTGAGGCCGCCCAGGGCAAGGCCCAGGTCCCCCAGCAGGTAGGATCCCAGCCAGGTGGCCAGGATGGTCTTCAGCATGTCGCCCCCCAGGGTGAGAAAGCCCATACCAAGGCCGTAGACCCTTGCCATATTGGTGGCGCCGGCATTGCCGCTGCCCTTGCTGCGCACATCCTCCCCCAGCGCGGTGCGGGAGAGAAAGATCGAAGCGCTCAGCGAACCCAGCAGATATCCCGCGACGACGACGAGCGCGTACTTCCAAATATCCATGATACACTCCCTCGAAGGATGTCCTTCCAACAGGATCGGCGCTTTCGTATGGGTCCGAAAAGCGCCTTTGGCGTCATTATACCCTCCCCCACCCCACTTTGCAAGGGAAGGGCTTGTCAGTTTTCAGATTATTCACCACTTCCCGGAAAGGAGGGCGTCCGGCGCAAAGAAGGTCCAGGGCTCCGCCGACGGGGGCAGCAGAGTAAAGGACAGCCGTTCGCCGCTTTCCGGGTGGGTGAAGGCGAGGTAACAGGACCAGAGGGCCAGGGGCCAGGGGTCCTCCCGGGTGTCGTACTTCCGCTCTCCCGCAAGAGCCCAGCCGTGGGAGGCAAACTGGCAGCGGATCTGGTGGCTGCGCCCGGTGTGCAGGCGCACCCGCACCAGGCTCAGTCCCTCGGCCGTGTCCAGGCGGCGGAAGTCCAGCAGGGCCTCCTGCACGTCTTTGCCCGGGGCCTCCACCACAAAGCTCATCTTCCTGGCCTTGTCCCGCCACATCAGGTCCCGCAGGCTGCCTTTCTCCGGGGTCAGGCCGTGGACCGCCGCCAGATACTCCTTTTCAAACTGTCCCTCCCGGATCTGGCGGGAGAGCTCCGACGCCGCCGCGGCGCTGCAGCCCAGCACCATCAGGCCGCCCACCACCCGGTCCAGCCGGTGCACCGTGCGCAGCTCCGCTCCCGGGTCACCCAGAAGCCGCCGCAGTGCCTCCGGCACGCCGCCGGGCTCGTCCGTGGAGAGCAGGCCCGGGTCCTTACGGCAGACCAGGACCGACTTATCCCGGTAGAGGATCTCCATCTTCTTTCCTCCCGAAACTGTTTTTCTCTATACTAACACAGTCTTCTCCCTTTGCAAACCGGAAATTCCGTGCTATTATAATATGAAAGATTATGATTTGCCAGGAGGTTCGGCGCGAATGGAAGCTGTCTTTTCGCCCCCCTGCCCCTACTATAAGAAATGCGGAGGCTGCCAGCTGCAGAAGCTGCCCTATGAAGAGCAGCTGAGGCGGAAGAACGGGCGCTGCATCGCCCTGCTGGGAGAGTTTTGCCATGTGGAGCCCATTCTGGGCATGGAAGAGCCCTTCCGCTACCGCAACAAGGTCCACGCGGCCTTCGCGCTGGACAATCGGCGCCGGCCCACCTGCGGCATCTACCAGCCCGGGAGCCACGCCATCGTCCCGGTGGAGGACTGCCTCATCGAGGACGCGGCCTGCGACGCCGTGATCCGCACGATCCGGGACATGCTGCCCGCCTTCAAGATCAAGGTTTTCGACGAGCGCAGCGGCAGCGGCTGGCTGCGGCACGTGCTGGTGCGCCGGGGCTTTGCCACCGGGGAGATCCTTGTGGTGCTGGTGGCGGTGTCCCCCATTTTCCAGCTGCAGAAGCCCTTTGTGAAGGCCCTCACGGAAAAGCACCCCGAGATCCGCAGCGTGGTGCTGAACCTCAACGACCGCTTCGGCCCCGTGGTGCTGGGCACCCGGGAGAAGGTCCTCTACGGCCCGGGTTCTATTGAGGACGTGCTCTGCTCCCATCGCTTCCGCATCTCTCCCCGCTCCTTCTATCAGATCAATCCCGTCCAGACGGAAAAGCTCTACCGCTGCGCAGTGGATTTTGCCGGGCTCACCGGGAAGGAGACCGTGCTGGACGCCTACTGCGGCATCGGCACCATCGGCATCACCGCGTCCGACAAAGCCAAGCAGGTCATCGGCGTGGAGCTGAACCGGGACGCGGTGCGGGACGCCATCGGCAACGCAAAGCTCAACGGGCTCAGGAACTGCTGGTTCACCGCCGGGGACGCGGGAGAATACATGGAACAGACCGCCCGCTCGGGTCTGCGGCCGGAGGTGGTCTTTCTGGACCCGCCCAGGGCCGGCAGCGACGAGCGCTTTCTCCGCTCCCTGCTGAAATGCGCCCCGGAGAGGGTGGTCTACGTCTCCTGCGATCCCGCCACGCTGGCCAGGGATCTGAAGATCCTCACCGCCGGCGGATACCGGGCGGAGAAGATCCAGCCCGTGGACATGTTCCCCTGGACGGAGCACGTCGAGACGGTATGCGCATTGTCCAAACTCTCAGAAGCGAAGCATCATATCAGCGTCCAGGTGGATATGGATGAGTTGGACGTAACCGCAGCTGAGAGTAAGGCTACATACGAAGAGATCCAGGCATGGGTTCAGGAGAAATACGGATTTCATGTGACGCACCTGAATATCGCGCAGGTGAAGCGTAAACATGGAATCATTGAACGGGAGAATTATAACAAGCCGAAATCACCGGATTCCCCACAGCCGGGATGCCCGGAGGAAAAGGTAATCGCAATTGAAGAGGCCCTAAAGCATTTTCAGATGATTTAAAGCGGTATTGTATGGTTCTAGGGAGATTCTGTAATGAAACTGAGTGAATTGAGATTCCAAGGGACCTTTCGCGATTATCAGCAAAAGGTTCTGGATGACTCCAAAAGCTATTTGGAGGATGGAAAAATCCATATAGTCGCAGCGCCAGGCTCAGGAAAAACTACCCTGGGGTTGGAGTTTATATGCCGCTTAGGGAAACCGGCACTTGTTCTGGCACCGTCAATTACGATCCGCCAGCAGTGGGGTGAACGATTTATCGATGCCTATTTGCCAGAAGGGGAACAGCCGGAAGCGTATATTTCTTACCATATTTCTGATCCCAGGGCAATTACATGTATCACCTATCAGGCTCTATATTCAGCAATGACAGGTAAGGATTCGGAAGAGACAGACGAAGAAGAAACAGAAGATGAAGCAAATCTGCTTAGAGCAGGTGCACATACAGCTTCACAATCCCGACTCGACGTAGCCGCTATTATAAAGCAGAAACATATTACAACGATATGCCTGGATGAGGCACATCATCTCCGTACGGAATGGCACAGATCTATCACAAAGCTGTTGGATGAACTGGAAGATAAAGTCACTGTGATTGCACTTACAGCGACACCACCGTATGACAGTTCTCCGGCAGAATGGAAAAAGTATACGGATCTTTGCGGACCAATCGATGCAGAGATCTCCATCCCTCAATTGGTAGGGCAAAAGACGCTCTGTCCTCACCAGGATCTGGTCTTTTTTTCATATCCTACAAAAGAAGAGCGGGTTGAGATCCATGCGCTGAAACAAAGGGCATCAAAAGCTATCACTGATGTGATGAATAGCGGTATCCTCGAAAAAGCTTTCACATACTTCCAGCAGAATACAGATGCTGATAACGAGGATTATCTTTACCAGCACATCGAAGAATTCCGGGCTTTCCTGTACTGCGTTAGTAAAAGCGGTGTGGAGATTCCAAAGCTGTATCACAAACTTATCTCGGAGCGAAAAAAGACAGCATGGTTTTCCAGGACGATGGCGCAAATGGGTTGCCAGTTTGTGGTGGATAACACAAATCTGTTTGGAGAAAACATATCGGAAGAGATGCTTGCGTTCTTCCGTGAGCGCCATGTAACAGATCGGAAACGGATCGATGTAACTGCCGACAAAACCATTGCTGCATTGCTGGCTTCTTCCATGGGGAAACTGGGAGGAATCCAGGCTATCGTCAGAAAAGAAACGGAGAATCTTGGAGATGATCTACGTATGGTCATCCTCACAGATTACATTAAGAAGAACCTTGTTAAACTCATTGGGACCGAGGATCCTCTGGTTGAAATGGGTACAGTGCCGATTTTTGAGAGCCTGCGCCGGGAAAAGATTCCCGGGGCCAGGCTGGGGGTTCTTTCCGGAACACTGACAATTCTTCCTGATACTGCTTTGACTGCGTTGAACAGGCTTGCACTCATAGAAGGATGTTCTGTCAGCATAAAGCCCATTCGGGAGACCGGTTTTTCCCGGGTCGAATTCTCCGGTGGGAACAAGAAAAAAGTGCGTATCGTAACAAAGCTGTTTCATCAGGGAGAAATCAATATCATGGTAGGGACCAAGTCCCTTTTGGGCGAAGGCTGGGACAGCCCATGCATCAATTCTCTCATTCTGGCAAGCTTTGTTGGTTCATTTATGCTGTCAAACCAGATGCGTGGCCGTGCCATTCGGATAGACACAATGAATCCCGAAAAAGTATCAAATGTCTGGCATTTGATCACACCAGAGACCGATGAGGGCATTAAAGCTGCTTTTGCAAGATTAATGAGCGGAGATGCTGTCTATGAAAACAGTATGACACTTGGCGAAGACTATGAAACTGTCGCCAGACGTTTTGACTGTTTCATGGCGCCGTCATTAAAGGAAGACGTCATTCAGAGCGGAATTGGGCGCTTGGGTATCGATCGTTTTATGGGGCGGTCTGAAATAGAAGAAGCAAACAGGAGGATGCTGGCACTGTCTGCAGACCGCATTGGGGCAAGAGATCGTTGGGATCGTTCCATTGCCAACTGTGCCAACGAAGAGATGGAGATCTGCCAAAAGAATGAATTCCGAAAAGAGGCAATACCGACCAAACATGGATTCTTTAATCTGGCTTCCTACCTGTTACTGATGACGGCTGCTACTGTTTTACAGATTTCCGCATATAAAAGTATTTTGAGTATTGGTGGAACTGGCGGAGGATTATTGTCCATACTTGTGTTGGTATTGGTGTATGTGCTGCTTCTGCGGGGAATCCATTATGCAATACGACTTCTTTCTCCGACACGAATGGTCGAAGCTATTGCTAAGGCGATTCTATCTGCTTTTCAACAGAATGGTACGATCCGTTCAGAGAACAGTCGCGTCGAGGTGGGCGGCGACTCTGATGGATTACATATTTACAGTACTTTAAAAGGCGGAACGCTTCGGGAGAAGCAGCTCTTTGCAGATGCCATGAGAGAATTGCTTTCCCCCATGAATAATCCACGGTATGTAATTCTGAAACGAGCATATCGTATACCGCAATACTATTACAGTATGGCATGCCCTTCTTTACTTGGAAACAACAAGCAAAACGCGGAACTATTCCAAAAAGAGTTGGCCCGTCAGTTAGGAGATATGTCTGTTATATATACCAGGAATGAGGCCGGTCATAGTATTTACAAGAAATGTGTAAAGCGAAGTTTTGTAAACTTTGAAGTCAACTCTGTCGGATCCGTAGTACGCAAAGAGGTGTATTAGTCGAAAGAAGTCTTGTTTTTTCTTCTTATGCATTGACAAGACAGCGAATTTTACGCGATTTAAGCTTCCGATCATCGATGAAGATATGTCGCTGAGTTTGGACAACGACTCACACATCGAAACTGTATGCTGCTTGTACCGCCAAAAGAAGGATTTCATTTCCGTACCGTATGAGCCGAGGAATGCGGAGTATCTGAAAAAGAATTCATGATAATGACAACTCGGCGTTTGCAGGTGAGACAAATGGAATATAGACTTCCTGAAATCAACGATAAAGATATCCTGAAGGCATATGTACAGGAACACCAGGACAATGGAGAAAGTAGTATCAGTGCCAGCTTAGGTTTGTCATCCTCTGATTATTCAGAGTGGGTAACCAAGATAAAGAAAAATGCTTTGTCTGGTGATGAACAATGGGGTAAATCACTGTTGTATCTTTGCTTTGATGGAGAAAGCTTGATTGGCCTGCTAAGTATTCGATATGAACTGCCAGAACTGCTTTCAGAGAAAATCGGCGATATTGGGTATGGAGTAAGGCCGTCAAAAAGAAACAAAGGTTATGCTGCTGCTATGCTCGAATATGCATTGTCAGTGTGCAAAGAAAAAGGAATGGGAAAGGTCATACTTGGCTGTTATAAAGAGAATCTGGCATCAGCAGCAACCATTCAAAAGAATGGCGGAACGCTTATTACAGAAAATGATAAATATAAAGAAGGAAAAATCAGCCAGTATTATCTGATTAGGCTGTAGTCCTGCAAATTCGTATTTTCGATTTGTTTCTCAATTGGAAATCTATTGAGACGGTATGCTGCTTGTACCACCAAAAGAAGGACTTCATTTCTGTACCGTATGAACCGAAAGATGCGAGCTATCCAAAACAGCGCTAAAAACAAAAGAACAGGAGCGCAGCCATGAAAAGACTAAGTATTGAAGCAGAACAAATAATGAAAGAACGTTTTGGAAAAGACAGCGTGATCGCTTTAGCAACAGAAGAAAATGGAATCCCATATGTCCGTTATGTGAATGCATATTATGAGGATGAATGCTTTTATGTTATTACCTACGCACTTTCGAACAAAATGCAGCAAATTCGCAATAACCCTGTTGTAGCAGTTACTGGAGAATGGTTTACTGCACATGGAAAAGGAATAAATCTGGGTTATTTTGAAAAAACAGAGAATAAGCATATAGCGGCAAAGCTAAGAGATGTTTTTGCGGAATGGATCGACAATGGACATAATGATTTTTCCGATGAAAACACGATCATCCTGTGTATCAGATTGACAGATGGATTATTGCTCTCGCATGGTACAAGGTACGTATTTTAGTTGCTGCCTTCGAATATGTTGACCTGTTTCTTCGGTTGTAGTCAGTTGAGGCCGTCGTTTCATTGTCCGGAAGGAGATAATATGGAGCATGATCGGGCTTGTCAGGTGAGATTTGATGGATATAAATGAATACCTTCAGGATCCGTGTGGACAACTGTCAATCCCATATTGGAAGAGCAAAACACTGGTTATTCCCGATTCCATCAAAATCATTCACTGCAGAGATTGGAAAGGACAGTACGACGATTATCAAAGGTTTTTCAGGGTCAAGCATGATCTGCAAGATCTGCGTTCAATAGATTTTGATCATGATACTTTATCGATCGATTATCAGGCAGCACAACTGGCTGAGATGATCCATGCGTGCTATGACCATGAGAATATCGTTGTGAACGAAAACGATATTCTGAAGTGGAAACAGCACGATACTTTCCGTGAAGACCTATGCGTCTCCATAAATGCAGACGGTGGAAAAATGGTAGCTTCGGGCATAGCGGAATATGATGAGACCTGCCGGGAAGGCGTTATCGAATGGCTTCAGGTGCTTCCGGAGTACAGAAAAAGAGGTCTGGGAAAAAAGATTGTAGATGTATTGCTATGGAGGCTCAAAGGCATTGGGGCTGATTTTGTAACAGTTTCAGGAAATCTTGACAACACTGCCAGGCCCCTGGACTTGTACAAGACATGCGGTTTTACAGGCGATGATATCTGGTATATTTGTCGAGCATCCAGGTTTGAAAGAGGGTAAACATATGTTCACGTATTGCGGAAACAACTGCTGTAAAGAATGTGACAGGCTGTTGGCCTGCGGAGGCTGTGAACAGTGCCAGGGACATCCCTTCGGCGGCAGCTGCGTTACGGAGAGAAACAAAGACTTCCCGTCCCTGAAGCTGCGGCTGATCGAGGAAATCAACGCTTTCGGCGTCAAGGGACTTGCTGTCGCAGACCTGAATCTGCTGACCGGATCTTATGTAAACCTGTCGTATCCCCTTGCCAACGGGTCAAGGGTCCAGTTTTTGAAAGATGCCGATATCTATCTGGGAAACCAGGTTGAGCAGGCAGATTCGGACCGCTGTTACGGCATTGTCGCAAATGAAGACTTTATTCTTGTTTGTGAGTATGGCTGCAACGGTTCCGATCCGGAAATCGTTATGTACAAACGGAGATAGATCCCTGCTTGTCCGCATGTTCCCGTGAACGCAAAAGCCGGCGGATCTGTTCCCGGAGCCAAAAGTGCGAACAAGCCGGAGATTGCGGGGTCAGGAGGACAGTCAGCAGAACGAGTGCTTCTGTCAGATCGACTTCCCCACATTCCGGCTTTGATCCTTTGCCGAAAAGGACGCCTCCGTCTATTTCGATTTCAATCCCAGGAAAGGAAACAAAACCATGAACATCGAAACCGTAAAAACCGACGCCTTTACCATGGACTATCTCCGCTTCGGGCGGGGCAAGGAGCCTCTGGTGATCCTGCCGGGGCTCAGCGTGCAGAGCGTGATGGGCCTGGGGGAGCTGATCGCGGAGGCCTATCAGGTCCTGACGGAGGACTTTACGATCTATCTCTTTGACCGGCGGAAGGATCTGCCCGCCCAGTACCCCATCCGGGAGATGGCCCGGGATACGGCGGAGGCACTCCGTGCGCTGGGGCTTTCCCGGGTTGCCCTCTTCGGCGCCTCCCAGGGCGGGATGATCGCCATGGCGCTGGCCGCAGAGCACCCGGAGCTGGTCTCCCGTCTTGTGCCGGGCTCCAGCGCCGCACGGGTGGACGGGGAGCACTTCGGACTCTTTGAAGGCTGGATCGGCCTGGCGAAGGCCGGGAAGGCCCGGGAGCTGAACCTGGCCTTCGGCGAGGCCCTGTATCCCAAGGCCGTATTCGAGGGTGCCCGGGATCTGCTGCTCGCTCAGGCGGACAGCTACACGGCAGAGGACTTGCGGCGCTTCGTCATCCTGGCGGAGAGTCTGCGGGGCTTCGATCTCCGGGCGGATCTGGCAAAGATCGCCTGCCCGGTGCTGGTGCTGGGCGCGAAGGACGACCGGGTGCTGGGCGCGGAGGCAAGCGAAGAGATCTTCCGTTGCCTGCCCTCTCGTCCGGGAAACGAAGTCTACCTCTATGAGCCGGGCTTCGGCCATGCCGCCTTCGACACCGCGCCGGACTACAAGGAGCGCCTGCTGCGCTTCCTCCGGAAAGAAACCGCCGCAGAATAAGGGGAGCATCGCATGAAAAACATACTGAGCAAGCGCTCCAGTCTTGCCGTGAACATCATCGGGGTCATTCTGATCCTGCTGCTGGTGTTCGCCCTGGTCATGAGCGCCCTGGGCTACGCAAGCTATACCAAAGCCTTTGAAGAAGAGTATTCCAACTCCACCTTCCACATCGCCAGCACCGCCGCCAGGCTCGTCAACGGCGACCGGCTGGACCTCTATCTGGCCGGAGGAGAGCCGGAGGAGTATGCGCACACGAAAAGGATCCTGGACTCCTACTGCAAGAACATGGGCGTTTCCCTGATCTATGTGATCTGGGTGGATCAGAGCGATTACGGCAGCTTTGTCTCCGTCTTCAACTCGGTGAACAACGACGTGGACAACTCCGAATATGTGGAGTGGGAACTGGGCCACTGGCGAAAAGCCACCAATGCCGAGTACCGGGAGAAATACCGGGAGATCTATGAAGAGGGTTCCCTCTGTGAGACGGTGTACCGCGTCAAGCCCACTGATGGTGCCCATCCCCACATCACCACCATGGTGCCGGTCAACAATTCCGACGGACAGGTCAGCGGCATCCTCTGCGTTCAGCGCCCCATGCGGGAGCTGAAGGAGGCGCGGGAGTCCTACCTGGTCACCATCGGCTTTTCCACCTTTATGCTGGCTATCGTGGCCTCCGTGTTTACGGTCCTCTTCCTGAAGGAGACCTATATCGTGCCCATTGAGAAGATCTCGGAGGAGGCCACCCGCTTCGCCCGGGAGAACAGCAAGGGCCAGGATCTGGGCCAGATCAGCAGCATCGACGAGATCGCAAAGCTCTCGGACTCCATCGAGCAGATGGAGACGGAAATGCTCCAGCGTATGGAGGAGCTCACCGCCATCACCGCCGAGCGGGAGCGCATCGGCGCGGAGCTGGCCCTGGCCGGAACCATCCAGGACAACTCCGTCCCCTCGGTCTTCCCCGCCTTTCCTGACCGGAAGGACTTTGATATCTACGCCTTCATGGAGCCCGCCAAGGAAGTGGGCGGCGATCTCTACAACTTCTTCCTGATCGACGAGGACCACCTGGCCTTCGTGATGGGCGACGTCTCCGGCAAGGGGGTCCCCGCGGCCCTCTTCATGATGGTCACCAACATTCTCATCAGCGACCATGTCAAGATGGGCGTGAGCCCGGCGGATGTTCTGAACTATGTGAACGCGGAGATCTGCAAGCACAACAAGGCGGAAATGTTCGTCACCCTGTGGCTTGGCGTTCTGGAGCTCTCCACCGGAAAGATCGTTGCCGCCAACGCCGGCCATGACGACGCGGCCGTTCTGCGCCGGGACGGCGTATGCGAGCTCTTCAAATCCCGGCACGGCCTGGTGGTGGGCGCTTTCCCCGAGTCCCGCTACAGGAACTTCGAACTGCAGCTTCAGCCGGGAGACAAGCTCTTCCTCTACACCGACGGCGTGCCCGAGGCCACCGACAAGGACGAAAAGATGTTCACCATCGACCGGATGCTCCGGGTTTTGAACCAGGCAAAGGACCGGGACCCCAAGGGCGTGCTGGACGCGGTCTACGCGGGCGTGAACGACTTTGTGGGCGAGGCGCCCCAGTTTGACGATCTGACCATGCTCTGCATCGAGCTGAAGGGGCCGGACAAAGCCTGATCCGAAGGAGAAATCATGGATTACATCAAAAGCATCCGCCCGCAGCTGGGGCATCAGAAGATCATCCTGAACTGCGCCGGTGCCGTGGTCTGCCGGGAGGGAACAATCCTGCTGCAGCGCCGCAGTGACAACGCCGCCTGGGGCCTTCCCGGCGGGATCATGGAGCTGGACGAGACCTATGAAGAGGCCGCCATCCGGGAGGTCCGGGAGGAGACCGGGCTTACGGTGAGGCTCACTTCCCTGCTGGGGATCTACCACAACTATGACATGATGTGGCCCAACGGGGACCGGGCCCACACCATTGGGGCCTATTATACCGCGGAGATCCTCTCGGGCGAACCCCGAGTGGACGAGGAGTCTCTGGAACTGCGCTTTTTCGCCCGGGAGGAGCTGCCGGAGCTCTGCTTCCCCGATCACAGGCTGGCGGTGGAGGCCTATTTCCGGGGCGTCCGGCTGCCCCTGCTGCCGGAGAACGGCAAAAAAGAGGCGGCGCCATGATCACGGAGAGCTTCGATCCCCGCTCCCGGGAGATCATCACCCCGGAACAGGCTGTTCCCCCGGAGGCCCTGGCTTTGGCAAAGGAATGGAAGCTTGAGACCTTCATCGTCTTCTTTTCCCGCAAGCTTCTTTTGGCTCTCACGGAGAGCGGTGTCATCGAGCCGCTGCACCCAAAACTCAGCATCGGCTCCGCCGCCGGGAAGAACCCCATCTACCGGGTGAAGGACAGCCGGATCGGCGTTGCCCTCTCCGGCATCGGCGCTCCCGCCGCGGCAGGGGTGCTGGAGGAGCTGCGGGTCCAGTTCGGGACCCGGCGCTTTCTGGTCTTCGGCTCCTGCGGTGCGCTGACGCCCATCCCCGAGGGCAGGCTGATCCTGCCCACGTCGGCAGTCCGGGACGAGGGCACCAGCTACCACTATGCCCCGGCCGCGGAGGAGATCGCCCTCCCCAACGCCGAACGGCTCGCCCCGATCCTGGATGCGCTGGAGATCCCCTATGTCAGGGGCAAGACCTGGACCACCGACGCCTTCTACCGGGAGACGGAGGACAATCTCCGCCGGCGGGTGGAGCAGGGCTGCATCTGCGTGGAGATGGAGTGCAGCGCCCTGCAGGCCCTCTGCGATTTCCGGGGGCTGGAGTTCTGCTCTTTCCTCTACAGCGCCGATTCCCTGCACGGCAGCTGGGACCGGCGGATCCTGGGGGATCTGGAGGCAGACAGCCGCCTGCGCTACTTCGCCCTGGCCAAAGAGATCGCCCTTCGGCTGGAAGGAGTACGCTGAAATGGCAAAAGTGAAGCTCACCGTCACCGAAAGCCGCTGCCGGGACGGCAGCTGCCAAAAGGGAGACGTGTTTCTCGTGGAGGGGCTCTGTCCGCCGCTCTGTCACGAGCTTTGGAACAGCATCTATCCCCAGGTCTTCGCGCTCCTGAACGGAGCGAGCCTGGACCGCGGAGATACGAAAGCCCGCTGCTTTGACGGCGCCTGTCCCGACGGAGGCCGGGTCAAGGTCCACGGCGAAGTGGCGGAAGACGAAGCAGATCATACTTGAATACAGGAGGATCGCGTTATGAGCAAGCATGCGGATCTGGGAACCGCCATCCTTGACGCCCTGAAAGGGCGCTATACTTTGGAAAAGCTGGACATCGGCACTGACGCCCGTCTCAGCAAAAGCGGCATGGTCTTTGAAACCGAATCCTACGCGGTAAAAGATCTGGGGCACCTGTGCGTGCTCCGGATGAAGGCCTTTCTGGGCCTGATGAAAATGGAGACGGTGGTCCTGGCGGCGAAGGAAAAGGACCTGCCCCTCTTCAATCTGGACTGGGTCAGCGCCGCCGGGAAAGAGACGATGCTCGCCGAGCTCTACGACACCCAGCTGCAGCCCTTGTCGGAAAAGGCGCTGGGGCGCCTTCAGGCCCTGAAAGACCGGGACGGGGACCTGCCCCAGCGGGAAAAGAAGCCCCACTGGTACGACGCCATCCTCTATCCCTGCTCCTACGACCACGCGGGAAAGGGGCTGAGCGAGCGCTTCAACGCCGCGGCCCAGGGCTACATCAGGGAGTTTCTGTCCCTGGCGGACCATGCGCCTGCCTGTGATGCCGCGGAAAAGGGCAAAAAGATCCGCGCCTTTGCGGAGACACTGGTGAAGGAAGGCGGCCCCGCCGTGGACACCATGACCAAACTCTTCGGCGCCGAGACGGCCGGCCGGGTCATTCTCCGGCACATGTATGGCACGGAGGACTGAAGCGCTGCTTCTGCCGGTGTTGGCGGCCTTATGCCTGCTCTGCGCCTGCGGCGTCTCGGCAAGCGCGCCTGCCGCTCCCCCGCCTCCCACGGCGGAGCCGAGCCCTGTGACGACGCCGGAGCCGAGTCCCGCGCCCAGTCCGACCCCCACCGAGTGGACCTTGACCGGGGAGAGCGCGGAGGAGATCCTGGCCCTGGCGGAGATCCCCACCCTGCGCCGCATCGACGCCGCGGGCAGCGCGGAATACGCCGCGCTCCGGGAGCTGCGCCGGCTGCTGCCGGACTGTGAGATCCGCTGGACCGTCCCGCTGCAGGGCGAGGTCTACCCCGACGACGCCGAGACGCTTTCCCTCTCCTCCGCCGAGGGGCTGGAGCAGGCCATGGAGGGTCTGCCGGAGTTGAAAACCGTGGAGCTGCGGGACTTCACACCGGACTTTAGCCTGATGGATCGGCTCTATGAGAAGTACCCGGAGGTGGACTTTCTCTGGAGCTTCACCTTCGGCCGGGAGGGGCACAAGCAGTGGACCGTGTCCAGCGACTGCAGCTGCTTTTCCTCCCTCTGGACCGGCGAGTCTTCCTACCGCTATACGGAAGAGGACTACTATCCCCTGCTGCGCTTCTGCCGGCATCTGCGGGCCCTGGATCTGGGCCACAGCGACATTGGGGACCTGAGCCTCATCGGCCAGCTTCAAGAGCTGCAGGTGCTGATCCTGGCGGACAATCCCCGCATCACGGACATCTCCCCGCTGGGAAATCTCCACGAGCTCATGTATCTGGAGCTCTTCCTGTGCTGTGACATTGAAGATTTCAGCTGTCTCTATTCCATGCCGAAGATGATGGACCTGAACCTGTCCTACTGCCGGAATCTGGAAGATGTGAGTTTTATCGACTCCATGCCCGATTTTCGCAGCGGCTGGTTTCGCAACAGCAAGGTGACCTGGGCCATGGTCAAGCCCTATCTGGACAGCCGGGGGCAGGAGCTCCGCTTTGTGGTGGGCTCGCCGGCGGATCTCTCCTCGATCTACGGCGGCTGGCGGGATACCGAACGCAGCCGGGCCATCCGAAAGGCCTTTCTCCACTGGAAAGAGGTGGAGGAATTCCGTTCCTGGGACGATGTGGTCTACCGGAGCCGATAAAAAACGTGCGGCGAATTCGCATTCTGTACGAATTCGCCGCACGTTTGTTTTTATTTGATCCTTCCCGGAGCCGGACAGTGCAAAAGTGCAGCGTCCCTGCCTTCTCCTTGAGGAGAAGGCATTTTGACTGCCGCGCGCTGTTCCTTATCACGGCTCAGTACTCGTCGAAGAAGGCCTCGTCCCGGATCCAGAAAGCGTAGAGGATCAGATCCTCCGCCGTCCCGGCATTGGCGATCTGTCTGCCGTTCTCGTCCAGGATCTGCTCTCCGGTCCCCTCCGGGCCGGTGAAATAGCCCTGAAAGAGGAAGCCCGGCAGCTCCGGAGGCGTGACGCTCTCTCCGATCTCGCCGTTTGTGGCGCTGACGCTGCGCTCCGGCAGCAGTTCCTCCCCGGCGGTGAGTTCCCCGGTCCCGTCGCTGAAATACGCCCGGCCTTCCACCAGGTCATACATGCCGACCCGCCCGTCGCTGAGACGCAGGCAGGGCAGATAATCCCGCACGGGCTCGTCCTCCTGCCAGATGCGGCAGGCATAGATCCGCAGATCGTACTCTCCCTCAATGTCATGGGTCCCGGCAATCTCCATATCCATGTGCTGCCGGGAGAAGAGGAAGAGGTGCTGCTCGCAGGGCTCCTCAAAGGCATAGAGGGTCCGGCCGTTGACCACGTCCGGGTACTTGTAATTGCCCGGCCGGAACCAGGCAACCGTGCGCAGGGCGGAATCCTCATACTGGCTGTACTGGATGCCGGTGACGGTATAGAAGTGAGCGGGATTGCCCTGGCTCATGTGATAGCCCACTTCCATGTACATGTGATTGTCCCGGTTGAAGCAGCCGAAGAACCAGGTGTCCTTCACCTTGAAGCCGCCGGGGCACGCAAAATCCAGGTAAAAGCGGGTGTTGTTGGTGGGCGAAATACCGGTGTCGATATAGGTCTGGGCGTCCAGGGTGGAGTTGGTGCAGGCGGCGTAATCCAGAAGCCTGTATTCCTCCGGCAGCAGATCGTCCCGCAGCGTGATCTCGGTCTTCACGTCCGGTGTGGGCGTGGGCTCCGGCGTAGGCTCGGGCGTGGGTTCCGGCGATGCCTCCGGAGCGGATACGCTGATTTCCTCTTCCTCCGGTACGATCTCTGCCGTTCTGCCACAGGCAGCAAGGCCGAGAACCAGCATGCCCAACAGAATGAACAACAGAATCTTTTTCATCAGGCTCTCCCCTTCCGCATTTTCTTCTCCGGTAATCATAGGCACATTCGAGGCTTTTGTCAATGCCTTCTCCTTCCCAAACTCTTTTCAAAGCGTCTCCGCTGTGCTATGATAAAGAGGCCGACAAAACGGCAGCAAGCGAAGGAGGGGGCCTCCCTATGATACAACAGTCTGTTTTCCCGGAGCGCTTCCGGGTGATGAGCGGCAGCGCCCTGAAGGTGCTGGCCATGGTCGCCATGCTGGTGGACCATTCCGCCATCTGCTTCCAGCCGCTGCTGAACCGCTATCTGTTCACTCTTTTTGATGTCCGCTTCACGCCCTATATCCTGCTCCGCGGCTTCGGGCGCATCGCCTTCCCCATCTTCTGCTTCCTGCTGGCGGAGGGCTTTCGCCACACCCGGGAGCCCAGGCGCTATGCCCTGAATCTGTTTCTCTTTGCCCTGATCTCCGAGGCGCCCTATGATCTCTTCAACTGCGGGACTCTCCCCTTTGAGCGGCAGAACGTGTTCTTCACCCTGCTGCTGGGGCATCTGGGCATCTGGTGTCTGAAACGCTTCCGCCAAACGCCTCTGCCCAGCAGCCTGACGCTGATCGCCTTGGGGATCTGCGCGGCAAAGCTGAACGCGGACTACGGCTGGAAGGGCTTTCTCCTGATCCTGCTGCTCTATCTTCTGGCGGAGCAGCCCGTGGTCCAGGCTTTTGCGGGCATCACCCTGCTGGGCTGGCCCGGCGGCGTGGCCTGTGCCTTTCCCTTCCTGAACCTCTATAACGGGGAGCGGGGCTTTGTGCGCGGCAAGGCCGCCAAGTACTTCTTCTACTGCTTCTATCCCGTCCATCTCACCATTCTCTGGCTGCTGCACCGGCACTATTTTGGGTATTGACGCTCGCCTGGGACCGTTCTATCCCTTTCATTCCACGATTTTTGATGGAGGCTCCCTATGGATGAAGAAAAAGTCTGTCCCGTCAAAAGCGACCGCTATAACCTTTACCGTGAAAGGCTCCTCCAGTCCGGCTTCTCCGAAGCGCAGCGCAGACCAGGACATTTCTTCCAGCGGTCTGCAAATCAAACGGCCTTCGTCGTGAACCTCTATGACGAAGAATGTGGTGTAACCGTCTTATACGGGTTTGCCTCTGTTGCCCAGATGGCCGGTGATGAGGATTGGTTTTCAAGCTTTGGTTGGGATGACACCGAATGTCATCTGCGGAACATCCTGTTTATTCATGATGAAAACAGTGAGCTTCTTGCTGACGAGAAGATCGGTGGATTCTATGCGCAGTACAAGGACTGTTCGAAGGATGAGATCTTACGGCTAAAAAAGGAACGACAAAAGCTCTTTCTTGACCATTTCAAGCTGGCGCTGAAGCCGTTGGGATTCAAAAAGAAGAACACGCGCTGGACGAAGGATCTGGGCAACGGGAGGGCGCTCTCTTTCGAAGCACAGAAGTCCGCCTGGTCGGATCAGTACTATTTCAACGTGATCGTCCACAAGTCATCCGATCTTTACGCGCGGGAATCCTTTCGGCGCGTAGTCATGAGTGGGAGAGATCTGTACAATTGGCAGCTCATGACAGAGCAGCAGATCCAGGATCTGATCCAATTCACCCTGCAAAACTACATCCTTGTCAAAGTCTCAAGGCAGTAGGAATCCTGGATTCGGATCGTAGGGGCGGCTATCAGCCGCCAGGCAGCAGAGACCATATAGGCAAAAAAGGTTTGGCAACTTCGTGTACGAGTTCGCCAAACCTTTTTCTGTATCGTGCTTGTCACTGCGCGGGCTAAAACTAAAAACTATAAACTATAAACTAAAAACTATAATGAAAAAGGGATGTGATTTACCACATCCCTTTTTCCTTTTCCAAGCTCAGTCCTTGACGGTGCCGTCGGCGTTGAAGAGCGGGAGCTTGCCCAGGACGATGATATCGTCCCGATCATAGGCTTCGCCCTCGGCCAGAACGGCCATCTTGCCGGCAATGATGCCGCCGGCCTGGTTGACCAGCTCTTCCGTCGCCCGCAGGCTCTCGCCGGTGGAGATCACGTCGTCCAGGATCAGGATGCGCTTGCCCTTGATCATCTCGGCGTCGGCCTTGTCCAGCACCAGCTTCTGCACATGCATGGTGGTGATGGAGCGGACGCTGACCTCAAAGACGTCGGTCATGTAGGCCTTGGCGCCCTTGCGGGCCACAAAGTACTTCTCCGCACCACTCTGGCGGGCCATCTCATACAGCAGGGGGATGGACTTGGCCTCGGGAGCCAGCAGGTAGTCATACTCCGGAGCCTTCTTCAGCAGCTCGGCGGCGCAGTGGACGGTGAGCTCCACATCGCCGAACATGACGAAAGCGCCGATGTACAGATCGTCCGTGACCTTGCAGATGGGCAGATCCCTCTTCAGGCCGCAGATGTCCATTTCATAAGTCATGGGGTTTCCCTCCTATGTGAATTCAATATTACAACTCATTCCCTCGGTATTCCACCGGAACACCGATATTTTATTTTACAGGAAACGCGGAAAAAATCAAGAGGGAAAATGGTCGAAATACAAAGAACCGCAGGTTTTCAGGCCTGCGGTCCTTCGTTTGGGAGAAAAGAGAGGATAAAGGAGTAGAAAAGCAGCAAATCAGGGTTCCGTCGCAGGTGCGGCGGATTCGGTTTCCGGGGTGCGCTCGTCAAACACGATGGTGACGGTGCGGCTCTCCCCGGCACGGTAGTAGGTCAGCTCCGCGCTGTCGCCGGCGTTGTACTGGCGGATGGCGGAACGCAGATCCGAGGGGCTCTCAATGGACACATCGTCCAGGGCGGTGATGATGTCCCCGGCAGTGAGCCCGGCCTTTTCGGCCGCGGAGCCCTGGGACACGTCGGCCACATAGGCGCCGAGAGGCATGTTGTAATACTGGGCGACCATGGCGTTGTAGCGCTCATCGGTCCAGATGCCCAGGTAAGCCTTGCCGGTGACATAGCCCTTGGTGACCAGATCCTCGGCGATGCGGGCAGCATCGCTGCTGGGGATGGCGAAGCCCAGGCCTTCCACGTCACTGCCGCTGTTCTTGGCGGTGACGATGCCGACCACTTCGCCCTTGGTGTTATACACAGGGCCGCCGGAGTTGCCGTGGTTCACGGCGGCGTCCAGTTGGAACATGGGGACATCGCTGGCACCCTCGGTGGTGATGCTGCGGTTCAGGGCGCTGACATGGCCGGTGCTCATGGAAAACTCCAGCTCGCCCAGGGGATTGCCCACCACATAGATCTCGTCGCCCACCTGCATCTCGTCGCTGTTGCCCAGCACCGCAGCCTGCAGGCCGCTGGCCTCGATCTTCAAAACGGCCAGGTCGTTTACGTCTTCCTTGCCCACGATCCGGGCCTCATAGCTGGTGCCGTCGTAGAGCACAACGGTCACCGGCAGGCTGCCCTTATCCGCGTCCTCGACCACGTGATAGTTGGTAAGGATGTAGCCGTCCTCGGAGAGGATGAAGCCGGAGCCGGACACAGTGCCGGTCTGGGTACCGAAAAAGCTCTGGGTGGTCACCTTGGTGGTGATGCCCACCACCTGGCTGCAGGCCAGCTGATAGATCTGGGCCGGGCTCATCTGGCCAGCCGCGCCGGCTACGTGGGAGACCGCCGAGCTCTGGCGCTCGGCCGCCGCGGCAACGGCTGCGGCAGTCTCGGCGTCGGCCTGGCTGTTCTCCTCCAGGGCCGTCTCCAGGGCCTGGAAGCGTTTGTTGCTGGCAAAGGTGCTGAACCCGGCGCCCACACAGCCGCCCAGCAGGGCGCAGACCAGGCACAGGGCCACAGCGCCGCGCAGGCCCAGCTGCCGCCTGGCGGCGGGCTTTGCGCGCTTCTCCTTCTCCTGCCGCACAGGAGGGGTATAGTAGCGTGGCGGCGTGGTGGTGGAACCCGCCGGTTCAAAGTGCGCGTCGGCATAGACGGGCGGCTTTTCTTCCGGGCGGTAGCTGGCGCTTTCGTACCAGCTCTTCTCCGCGGGGCGGCTCTCCGCCTCGGGAGCGGCTTCCTCCGTCCCGGTCGTTTCCGACGCTGCGGAGGGCTCCGCTTCCATCACGGGCTCGCTTTCCTCAGCGGCGGGAGCGCCTGCCTCGGTTTCCGGTGCAGCTTTCTCCACCATAGGAGAAGCAGATTCCATATTTTCGGCTTCCGCTTCGGTCACGGAAGCTTCTGTCTCAACTCTTTCTTCGAGTTCCGACATGCTCAGGACCTCTTTTGCTTTTATTTTATGGTCCTAAAATACCCCCGATTTATGTCTTTGGCATGAACAAAGCTCAAAATGATTATGAACAATCGCCGCTGCAAAGCAGGCTTTTCCTTGCCACTAGGATCATCCCGCCCTCCTGCTCCACCTGGCGGATCACGGAAAAGCCGTTTTTCTTCCAGAAGTGGGCGGCCTGGGGATTGTCCCGGTCGATCCCCAGGAGCACGGCGGCGTAGCCGCTCTCCCCCAGGCAGGCGCAGACTTCACCGATGATCTCCGAGCCGATCCCCCTGCCCTGGAGGCTTTTGTTCATCATGAAGAAGCCGATAAAGCAGTCCCGCTCCTCCGGATAGCCGTCGATCAGGTCCATCACCGCGACAAGGCTGTCCCCGTCAAAGAAGCCCACATAGTATTTATCGGCAAGCGTCTTCCCCGGCGGTGCGATATGCAGGTCCCGGAGGATCTCCTCCCGGGAGGTCTGCCTGCCGCAGTATGCGTAATACTGGGTATTATCCCGGCAGAGAGCCAGGATCGCATCCGCGTCGGCGTCCCGCAGGACGCGGACCCGGCAGCGCCTGCTCAATTTCGTAAGATCGATCATGCTGTCACCGCCTGCCTGTTGATTGATATAGATAGTATACAGGAGTCTGTGCGCCGAGGCAAGAAGAGCCTGCGGCGGGACGCACGCTGGTTGGGATTCGCCAAAGCCTTCCCCGCGCATGGGGAAGGGGGACCGCTCTGCGTGCCCTGCGGGTATGCGGTGGATGAGGTCCCCGGGTCGCGGCAATTCTCCGCTGTCACTTTCTCCGCGCTCTTATCCAGCACCCTGTCCCGCTGACCGCGGGACGCACGCTGGTTGGGATTCGCCAAAGCCTTCCCCGCGCACGGGGCAGGGGGACCGCTCTGCGTGCCCTGCGGGTATGCGGTGGATGAGGTCCCCGGGTCGCGGCAATTCTCCGCTGTCACTTTCTCCGCGCTCTTATCCAGCCTCCTGTCCCGCCTCTGGCGGGACGCACGCTGTAAGGGATTCGCCTGCATCAGATTTCCCCTTGCGGGGGACGGGAAAATCTGATAGAGGTATCGTCCAGTTTTTGAACTGGACGATGAAAGCCACCTATGTGGCTTTCGGACATGATTCGAATCCCAACAGCGTGCCAAAAGAGGGCCATCCCGAATGGGATGGCCCTCTTTT
>JAFSMZ010000064.1:0-4606 GCA_017447685.1 Oscillospiraceae bacterium | reverse complement strand
TCCCCTGACCATGCTGAAAAAATATGTGGACCGGGTGGGCCATGTGCATTTGAAGGACATGCGTCTCAGCGTAGTGGAGGAGGCCAGAAAGAACAACTGGAGCTTTCTCACCGCCGTGCGCAACGGCGCCTTCACCGTTCCCGGCGACGGCGACGTGAACTTTGACCCCGTGTTCCAGGTGCTGGCCGATGCCGGCTACCAGGGCTGGCTGCTGGTGGAGGCCGAGCAGGATCCCGCCAAGGCCGATCCTCTGGAGTACGCCATCAAGGGCCGCACTTACATCCGCGAGCACGCCGGACTGTGAGGCTGGCATGACTTATCTGAACAAGAACGCCGAGCTGCAGCGGGGCTACAATCCTTATATCGACACCGCCGAGGACGATTACGGCACCATGATGGATGTGGGCCTGCTGCTCATGGAAGAAGGGGACACCTTCTCCATCTGCGAGGAAGAGAAGGAATGCGCGGTGCTGCTTTTCCAGGGCGCTGTGGAGATCGCCTGGAACGACAAGGCCGTTGAGGCCCGGCGTCCCGACTGCTTCCATCACGAGGCCTACTGCCTGCTGGCGCCCCGGCGCACCGAGATCCGTCTCACCGCCCGCTGCCACAGCGAGATCTACATCCAGAAGACCATCAACGAGCGGGACTACGAGGCCATCCTCTACACCCCCGAGACCGTGCAGACCCAACACGCCGGCGCCAACGGCGAGCTGATGGGCGCCATGAAGCGGGAGATCAAGACCTTCTTCGACTATGACAACGCCCCCTTCTCCAACATGGTCCTGGGTGAGGTGCTCAGCTACCCCGGCAAGTGGTCCAGCTATCCGCCCCATCATCACCCCCAGCCGGAGGTCTACTTCTACCGCTTTGACTATCCCGACGGCTTCGGCGCCGGCTTTGCCAACGGCGAGATCTACAAGACCCAGCACAACGGCATGAGCGTCATCACCTCGGGCTTCCACTCCCAGGTCACCGCCCCCGGATACGCCCTGTGCTATTCCTGGGGCATCCGTCATCTGGACGGGGATCCCTGGATGAAGACCCGCATCGACGATCCCGAACACGCCTGGCTCTGGAAACCGGACGCCAACGACCACATCTTCAAGGGATAAGGAGGAAGACGATGAAAACCGTACGTTTGACTATGGCACAGGCCATGGTCCGCTTCCTGGAAAACCAGTATATCGCCTATGACGGCATCGAGCATCCTTTCGTGGAGGGTGTGATCATGCTGCCCGGCCACGGCAACGTGGTGGGCCTTGGGCAGGCTTTGGGCCAGGAGGCCCACCGAATGAAGGTCTGGCAAGGGAAGAATGAGCAGGGCATGGCCCATACCGCCGTGGCCTTTGCCCGGCAGTGCAAGCGAAAGAAGATCATCGCGGTCACCAGTTCCGTTGGTCCCGGCGCCGCCAACATGGTCACGGCCGCCGCCACCGCTACGGCCAACAACATCCCCGTGCTGATCCTGCCCGGCGATGTCTATGCCTGCCGCCAGCCAGATCCGGTGCTGCAGCAGGTGGAGCAGATCCATGATCTGTCTCTCTCCACCAACGACGCCTTCCGCGCTGTCTGCCGGTATTGGGACCGCATCGTCCGCCCCGAGCAGCTGATGAGCGCCATGATCTCCGCCATGCGCGTGCTGACCGACCCCGCCAATACCGGCGCCGTCTGCATCGCCATGCCTCAGGATGTGGAGGGAGAAGCCTACGATTATCCGGAAAGCTTTTTCCGCAAGCGGGTCCACCGTTTAGCCCGCCGCCTGCCGGAGGCGGAAGCCCTGGCGGAGGCTGCGGCATTGATCCGCACGGCCAAAAAGCCTCTCCTCATCTGCGGCGGCGGCGTGCGCTACAGTGAGGCGCATGAGCAATTCCGCACTTTTGTTGAGGAGACCGGCATCCCCTTCGGCGAGACGCAGGCGGGCAAAAGCGCCGTCGTCTGGGATCACCCGCTGAACCTTGGCGGCATCGGCGTCACCGGCTGCTCAGCCGCCAATGAGATCGCCAGGGAAGCGGACGTCATCATCGGGGTGGGCACCCGCTACACCGACTTTACCACCTCTTCCAAGTGGCTCTTCCGGGACGACGCCAGGTTCGTGAACATCAACGTCTCCGAGTTCCAGGCCCTGAAGATGGATGCGGCCGTCCCTCTGGTGGCGGATGCCAAGATGGCCCTGCCCGCCCTGCTCAAGGAGCTGGAAGGCTACAAGGCTCCCTATACCACCGAGGTGGACGAGGCCATCGCCCGCTGGAAGCAGGAGCTCAAGCGCCTGGACGGTATCAGCTTCGGCCCGGATTACGTGCCCGAGGTGAACGACGCCAATGCCGGATCCGCCTTCCGCTTTGCGGAGGATCTGGATGCAGAGCTGACGCAGACCGCGGTGCTGGGCGTGATCAACGAGTGCATCGACCCCGAGGACGTGGTCATCGGCGCCTCCGGCTCTCTGCCCGGCGACATGCAGCGCATGTGGCGGCCCAAAGCTGTCGACACCTATCATATGGAGTACGGCTACTCCTGCATGGGCTATGAGGTGTCCGGCGCCCTGGGCGTGAAGTACGCCATCGGCGACAAGGACGTCTATGCCATGGCCGGCGACGGCAGCTTCATCATGCTCCACTCCGAGATGCTCACCGCTCTCCAGGAGCACAAGAAGATCAATATCTGCCTCTTCAACAACGCCAGCTTCGGCTGCATCAACAACCTGCAGGTGGGCCACGGCAACGACACCCTCTGCACGGAGCTGCGCTTCCGCGGCGAAGACGGCGCCCACTCCGGCCCCTTCATGCCCGTGGACTTTGCCAAGATTGCCGAGGGCTACGGCTGCAAGGGCTACACCATCCACAGCCTGGAGGAGCTGCGCGCGGCCATTCGTGATGCCAAGAAGATTGAGGGCGTGCCCGTGCTGTTCGATATCCGCGTACTGCCCAAGTCCATGACCGAGGGCTACGGTTCCTGGTGGCGTGTTGGAGATACAGAGGTCAGCGAGAATCCCCGGAATGTGGAAGCTTACCGGGATACGGCAGCCCATGTGGAGACTGCCAGAAAGTTTTAAGGAGGAGATAACATTGGATAAGGTTTTGAAAGTTGGCTTGATCGGCTGCGGCGCTATCGGCAAGGATCACTGCCGCCGCATCATCGAGAAGGTCCCCGGAGCCACTGTGGTGGCCGTGGCCTCCAATACCGCCAGGAGTGCGGACGATCTGGCCGCCAAGTACGGCATCCGCTCCTTCGGCAGCGACTGCAATGGCCTGATCGCGGATCCCGAGGTGGAAGCAGTGGTCATCACCTCCATCGACTCCACCCATCATGACTATGTGATGGAGGTGCTCAAACACGAGAAGTGGTGCTTCTGTGAAAAGCCGCTGAGCCAGAACGCGGCGGACTGCGAGGAGATCATCGCCCGCGAGCTGGAGATCGGCAAGCGCCTGGTACAGGTTGGCTTCATGCGCCGCTATGACCGGGGCTATGCCGAGATGAAGCGCATCATTGACTCCGGCGAGCTGGGCGCGCCCCTGCTCATCAAGGCATGCCACCGCAACGTCTCCCAGGGGCCGGGCTTCAAGACCGAAAACGGCATCACCAATGTGGCCATCCACGAGCTGGACATCTGCCGCTGGCTGCTGGGGGATGAGTATGAGGATGCCCAGTGCGTGCGCGTGCGCCAGAGCGCAAACTCCAACAGGGGCTATGACAACCCCCAGGTCGTTCTTCTGCGCACCAAGAAGGGCTGCTTCATCGACGTGGAGGTCCAGGTGGCCGACGGCTATGGCTACGACATCCAGTGTGAGGTGGTTTGCGAGAACGGGACCGTGAAGCTCCCAGACCCCTACACAGTGGTGCGACGCGCCCGTCCTGCCGGCTGGGACAGCCTGAATCCGGCCGAGTGTATGCCCATCATGACCGACTGGAAGGAGCGCTTCATCGAAGCCTATGACATCGAACTGAGCGCCTGGGCAGACTCTGTGAACAAGGGCAAACTCACCGGACCTTCCGCCTGGGATGGCTATGTGGCCTGTGTTGCCGGCGACGCACTGAATGCCTCCCGCGGAACCTCCCGGTTCCTGAAGGTGGATACCATCGAGAAACCGGAGCTCTACTGCTGAAACTACATAGACGATGATCGGATTCGGGACAGGAGTGGGAAGTGAAACCTCTTTTGTCCCGAATTATTTCGATCCCGGTCATTTTTTTCACAAATTATCGGAAATAGCACAAAGGCGTGTTTTTGACGGAAATGATGCGCTTCAAGCGCGGAAATTTACGGAAAATATATTTGCTGATTTATGAATTCAGTGTAGTGGTGTGGTGAATATAGACAAGAGAAGTATGACAAAAGCAGCAAAAAGACCAAAAATATCGAATTATCTCAAGAATTTATTGACGAAAACCGTGATTTTGCTATAATCAATTATGTAAGATGAGACGGAAACGTATCCGCTAAATCAATGAGCAATCTCCCGAAAATAGCGAAAGCGAAAGCTTGCTTCTGCCGAAACGCCGGACCTGCCGGCAAGAAAGGGGCAACGGATGTGAAAACAAAAGCTGCGCGACGACCATTCAATAAGACCAGATTAAAAAATCAGATCCTGAATGTGATCAAGAATCCCTT
>JAFSMZ010000009.1:0-9553 GCA_017447685.1 Oscillospiraceae bacterium | reverse complement strand
GCCATCGGCATCTTGCGGACAATTTCCGCCCTGATTTCGTCACTTTTTCTTGCAATACACAAAGTATTCCTGCAAAAAAGTGCCATCATCAGAACGCAAATTCTCTCGCAATCTGCTCTCGCCGATTTCATCATCGTTTACACATTGCGTCTGTTCCGGTGAAAGTTGGCTTCCTTTTTCCTCCATTATCAGGACTTTTTTCCGGACTTGTCAAGTCTTATTCCGTATCGCAGCATCGCCCCTCAGAATGGAGAGGCGATGCAGTTGACTTGATGGAAGCGATCAGGGCCTGGCGGATCTTTTCAGAAGATGGAGGCCAACGATCAGCAGCACCGGGAAGACTGCGGCGGCCAGGAGACCGGGCTTCAGGTTTCCCCCCGCAGCTCCCGAAACGGCGCCCACCAGGGCAGGGCCCAGGGAGCCGCCCAGATCGCCGCCCAGGGCCAGGAGGGCGAACATGGCGGTGCCGCCCCGTGGGCAGCGCTGGGCCGAAATGCTGAGGGTCCCCGGCCACATGACGCCCACGGAGACGCCGCAGAGAGCGCAGCCCGTGAGACCCAGGATCGGCCAGGGGGCGAGAGACGCCAGCAGATAGCAGCCGATGCAGAGCAGAGCGCAGGCCGGCATGAGCCTTGTCAGGTCCAGCTTCGCGCTGTTTTTGCTGTAGAAGACCCGGGTCAGGCCCATCAGAACGGCGAAGAGGCAGGGCCCCGCCAGATCGCCCACGGTCTTGCTCACCCCGAGGGCGGATTCCGTAAACGCGGAGGCCCACTGGGACATGGAGATCTCCGAGGCGCCGGAGCAGACCATCAGCAGGGCCAGCAGCCAGAAGAGCGGGCTGCGAAAGAGCTCCGCGATCCCCATGCTCTCCCCCTCATCCACCAGGCGTTCGATGGGGCAGCGGAGAAAGTTGAAGGCGTTCACAAAGGGCAGAGCCGCCCAGAGCAGGGCCAGGATGCGCCAGCGCGCCAGACCGAAGAGCACAAAAAACAGGGTGGAGCCCAGGATCACGCCCACCGAGCCCCAGCAGTAAAAGGAGTGCAGCAGGCTCATCATCCCCTCCTTGTTGGGAAAGGGGCAGGCTTCCACGATGGGGCTGATCAGCACCTCGACGAGGCCGGAGCCGACGGCGTACAGGATCACGGCGATCAGGATCCCCGTCAGCGGGGCGGGGAGCAGCTCCGGGAGCAGGGCCAGCAGCATGAGGCCCAGGGCGGACAGGAGCTGGGAGGCTACCACACAGCGGCGGTATCCGATCCGGTCCACGAATCTGGCCGCGGCCAGATCTGTCAGCAGCTGGGTAAAAAAGAAGACCAGCGGGATGGCGGAGATCTGCTCCAGCGTCAGGGCATAGCTGCTTTTGAAGGTCAAGAACAGCAGCGGCGCGAAGTTCGCCGTGATCGCCTGGGTCACAAAGCCCAGGTAGCAGGCCAGCAGGGTCTTCCGGTATTTGTTGGGCGCAGGCATGGCAGTTTTCCTTTCAAGGAGGATGGCAAGAGTATACCATGCCGGCGCGGGAGATTCAACGAGGGCTTTTCCCTCCGGATGCAGGCGCGCCCGCTTCGGGAAAGCCTTGGCCGGATATTTGTCAAGGAGAAGGCGGAGGGCGGCGCCTCTTGGCACCGTATCGTTACGGGAAGAATAAAAAACCGGCAGGGATCGCTCCCTGCCGTTAAGCGCATGGTCTTTCGTCCTTTCATCCTCTTCCCAGGTCGAGGATGCCGATCCCGGAGGATCCCGGATACACAAACTTGGGCTCCTCGCTTTCCCGGATCTCCATCTCCCGGGCGATATGCTCCAGGGTCTCCAGCTCCTCTTCGCCGGAGATCACCACCAGAAAGCCGCGGCTTTCGTCAAAGAGCAGGATATAGTTGGCCCGGTCATAGGCGGAAACGGGCAGCTTGGTGTAATCGGAGCTGAGTTCGAGGATCTTCCAGGCGCCCCAGTGCTCTTCCTTGATCACTTCCACATCCCCGTTGATGACGCGCTGGGAGCCGTCGCGGATGGTTTCGCGGGTTTCAATGCAATAGGGGATGCGGCTTCCCGTGTCGCAGAAGAGCCGTTTGGTCCAGCCCTCTTCGTCGGTGAGGCCCTCGGTGGCCTCCCTGGGCAGCCAGAAGCAGCGAAACTCCGCCGCATGAGAGCTCTCCTCCGGGCAGGAGAAGGTGAAGACCATGCCGGCGTAGGGATAGGTGAGGATCTCGCTGTTCCAGACCTTGCCGTCCACGACCTCCTCATAGCGGAAGCCGGAAACCAGCGGGTCCTCTGCGGTGGGCTTTCTCAGGTTCATGCCGAATCCGGCAAGGGCAAAGGCCGCTGTGCCGAAGGCCAGCACCAGCGCAGCTGCCAGCAGGAAAGCGCGAGGCAGCTTGCTGCGCCTGCGCGGCGGGGCCGCTTCTGCGCCCAGGCGCTCCCGGACTTTGCCGGTGATGCGCAGGGCCAGCGCTTCGTCGGGCTTGCCCAGATCGACCTCCGCGGGACAACAATCCGCCACAAGATCAGAAATGCGTGTCTTCACAGCCAAACCCCCTTTCTTCCAGATAGTCTTTCAGTCGTTTGCGCCCCCGGGCCAGCTTCACCCGGACGGTGGCGTCCTTCAGGCCCAGGGCCCGGGCGATGTCCCCGGTCTTTTGGTAAAGAAAATAGTAGCGCTGGAAGATCTCCCGATCCGGCTCGCCGAGAGAATCCACGGCGGCGCGGGTGATGTCCCGCAGCTCCGAGAGCAGGATCCTTCGCTCCGGCTGATTGGGGATGCTGATCTGGATCAGGTCGTCCTCCAGGGGCTCCTCCGCCCGGGCCTTCCGCAGGGCCGATTTTGCCTTGTTGCGGGTGATGGCCGCCAGATAGGCCTTGAGCATTTCCGTTTCGATGTGCTCCCGGTTTTCCCAGAGACTGAGAAAGGAATCGGAGACCACTTCCTCGATATCCTCCTCCCCCAGAGCGTGGGACAGGATGTTGGAGGCGATGGCGTAGACATAGGCGCTGTATTGCCGGATCAGCTCCGGCAGCACCGTTTCGTCGCCCCGCTGCAAGCGGCGCAGCAGTTTTGCATCGTTCATCGCCGCCTCCTCAGGTCTCCGGCCAGACCACTTTGTCAAAGCGGATGTCCACGCTCTCGTAGAGCTGTTCGAGGAAAATCTGCTCGCCGAGACTTTCGCTGATCTCCCACATGTGCGCGGGGGTGGTGATGATGACGGTTGCCCAGCCGGTATAGACCTGGCCCTGCTCCACGCTGTACATCTCCTTCACTTTGGCCTCGCAGCCCAGGTCGATGAATTTCTGCGCCAGGGCGATGTGGTCCTCTAGGCTGTCCGCGCCCTGGAGCATGGCGGCGGTGTGGACCACAAAGGCAAAGGGCTCGTCCTGGGGCAGCTCCCGGAACATCTGCATTTCCCAGTCAATGCCGTAGAAATCGCCTTCCGCGGTATACATGCTTTGGATCAGCTCTTCCCAGCTGTCGTAGTGCTCCCCCTCTTCCCGCTCCGCTTCGGAGGGCGGGGCCGCTGCCGGCTCCGTTTGCAGACGCACATAGGGGGTGGCCTCCGGCGCGTGGCTGGGCCAGGGGGCGCCGGTCTCGGCTGCGGCCGGAGCGGAAGGGCTTCCGCAGGCGGCCAGAAAAACCAGGCATAAGAGAAACGGCAGAATCGCTTTTCGCTTCATACACTCACTCCTTTCCGCGGGTTTCATCTATAAAGACAGCTTTTCTTGCTGAAATGTGACAGGCTCCGCGGTTTTTTTGAGAAAAGAAAAAGAGCACGCTGCAAAATGCGCTGTCATTGCCAGCGTTAACATTTTGCAGCGTGCCCTTTTGTCAGCCCTGGACAAAGCGGATGAAAGCCTGGGCGTCCTCAAAGCTTTTGAGCCTTGCCGTATACATGTAGCGGCCCATCTGCGGCCAGTTCATGGGCGGCATCTCCTCCTGCATCACCAGGTCCCCGCCGTAGCGGGCCAGGATCTCCTCGTGAGTGTGGGCGTAGCTGTGCCCGTCCTTCCGGCTGGCGTAGACGCAGTAGAAATGCTCCGGACCCTCCGCCTTTCTGCGGCTGTTGAAGGCAACCATATCCGCGTAGATCTGGTAGACGTCCGTTTCGTGGGCGAAATTCATCATGTCCGGCGTGTAGCCCCCCGCCGGGCGCATGTTGACCTCCAGGGCCACGAAATCCCCCACCTTGCCCAGACCCTTGCGGGCCTTGGTCAGGCGGAAGAATTCCAGGTGCACGAAGCGGCGGTCCACACCGAAGGCCTTGACGGTCCTGCGGCCCAGCTTGCGGAGGGCCTCCGGCACCTCCGGGCAGGTGTAATACATCAGGTCCAGGTCCTTGTTCACGATGTCCATCACCGGCGGCCAGACCGTCATGCTTTCAAAGAGAGGCTCGCAGTCCGCGTCCACGATGGCGTCGTAGGAACAGATGATCCCCTCGATGAACTCCTCCATCACATAGGGCGTCTCCGGCAGCGCGTCGTAGAAGGCCTCCAGGTCCCGGTCGTTTTCCAGCTTCCAGGTGTTGGTCGCGCCCACGCCGATGTTGGGCTTGACGATCACGGGATAGCCCACCCGGTCGACAAAGGCGCGGCCCGCCTCCCGGGTGGAGACCACGCTCTGCCGGGCGGTGGGGATCTCCGCCTGCAGGTAGAGCAGCTTCATCAGGGACTTCTCCTTGATGAAGCCGATCCGGCCTTCCTGGATGCCCGTGGTCACGTGGAAATCCGTGCGCAGGCGGGCATCCTGCTCCAGCCAGTATTCGTTCATGGATTCGATCCAGTCGATTTTGCCGTAGCGAAAGGCAAAGTAGGCCACGGCGCGGTAGACCTGGTCGTAGTCCTCCAGGCTGTCCACGCGGTAGTACTCCGTCAGGGCGGCCTTCAGCGGGGCCTCCAGGCTGTCATAGGGCGAATCGCCGATGCCCAGGACCCGGATGCCGTTTCCGCGCAGGGCTGCGCAGAACTGCCAGTAGGTGTGGGGAAAATTGGGTGAGATAAAAACAAAATTCACAGGGTGTTCTCCTTTTTTGATAGAGGCTCAGTCGTTCAGCAGGAAGGGCAGAAAATAGCGAAGCTGCCGGAACCACCAGGGCCAGTCGTGATTGACGTCATAGCCCCAGAAATCGCACCAGGCGTGGATCCCCTTGCTGTCAAAAACGCGCTGGAGATGACGTAGAGTCCGTACCCCGTCCTCCTCCCAGGCGCCCTGACCCACGCAGAAGATCAGCTTTTTCTGGTTGTAAAGGGCGACGTAGGGGTGATCCGCGGGCATGTTCGGCAGGAAGCGCTCCGGGGAGTTGTCGTACAGCGTCGGGTTCATGAATCCGCCGAAGAAATAGTCCGCGTCATAGACCCCCGACAGGGCCAGCATGCCCCGGAAGAGCTCGGGCCGGCGCAGAAAGGTGATCGCCGCGTGGTCCGCCCCCATACTCATCCCCAGGGTAAAGGGGAGCGCGTCGTTCTCTTCGCGCATCAGGGGGACGACCTGCTCCACGAGATATCGGAAATACTGCTCCTGCCGCTGGGCGCGCCACTCCTTGCTGCCGTCCCGGAGAGACCAGCTCTCCGTATCCACCGTGTCCACCACGAAAAGCTGAATGCGGCCGTCCTCGATATAGTCCCGGATCTGATCGATCAGGCCGAAGTCCTCCAGCTGGCGGCACATGCCGTCCTGGGTCGGGAAGGCCAGGAAGGGGACGCCGGCGTGGCCGTAGATCATCATGTGCATGTCCTTCCCCAGGGAGGGACTGTAATGGGTCAAAGCTCTCATCTGCATAGACCTTCTCCTTGTGCGCCGCAGCGCCGCGGGCGGCCCTTCGGGGCCGGCGGCGGGCATCGGGCGCTCTCTGCGCGGACAGGTTGAGGCAATCATACACACTGCACCCCCCAATGTCAAGAACGAGGAAGGAAGAATCCGTCCGCCGCCGCATTCCGCCCTCACGGCAGGGGGAGGGCCTCTGCGTGCCCCGCGGGTATGTCCCTCCCGACGGGACGGAATGCTGCCGCCCGAGCTGGCCTTCTCCCTCCCCTGTCGCCGCAGAGGTCCGCTGCAAGCGGCGCTGCGGCGGTCCGCTCATCGCTGGGAGACGGTGAACAGCGAATAGAAATAGCCCTTCTGCTCCATCAGCTCTCCGAAAGTCCCCTGCTCCGAGACCTCGCCGTTTTTCAGCGCGAACAGACCGGTACAGCGGCGGAGAATGCTCTCGTCCAGATCGTGGGTGACGATGACGCGGGTATAGCCGTCCAGCTTCAAAATGGCGTCCAGCACCTCAAAGGAGGTCTCCGCGTCCAGGGATGCCGTGGCCTCGTCCACAAAGAGGACCGGGGTCTTGCGCAGCAGCGCCCGGGCGATGGAGATCCTCTGCCGCTCGCCGCCGGAGAGACCGGAGCCGTTTTCGCCGCAGAGATAGTCCGCGCCTTTTTCGTCGACGAGCTTTTTCAGCCCGGAGAGCCGCACGGCGCGGTCGATCTCTTCCTCCGGGAATTCGGAGAACATGGTGATGTTGTCGCGGATCGTGCTGTTAAAGACGAACACGTTCTGCTGGATGATGGACACCAGGTCATAGAGCGAGCCGGCGGAGATGCTTTTGAGTTCTTTTCCGTCATAGAGGATCTGCCCCCGATAGCTTTTCGAGGAGGCCATCAGCAGGTTCAGGATCGTGGACTTGCCGCTGCCGGAGCCGCCCACCAGCGCGTAGCAGCCGCCTGCGCGCAGGTCCATGTCCACGTCGGACAGAACAGGCTTTCCTTCCTCATAGGCAAAGGCAAGATCCCTGACCGTGATCCCCTCGGTGAGCTGGGGCGGGATCTGCTCGCCATCGTCGGGAATGTTTTTGTTCAGCGCCTGCGCCAGCTTGTCGATCAGCCCGAAAGCGGACTTTGTACCTGCGAAGAACACCGGGAAGGTCTGGATGGGCCCCAGCACGTAGTTGAGAAGCTGTACGAATACAATCGCGGTACCTGCCGTGATGCCCCTGCCGGAGAGCGCCAGCGCGGCGGCGACGAAGAACACGCCGAACTGCAGGATCGCGCCGGCAACGCCGGAGGAATAGGCCACCAGCACGTTCACCCTCGTGCGCTTTTTCGCGGCCTCCGCCACGTCGGCGTTGCCTGCCTCATGCAAGCTGGCAATGCTTTTCTCCGCCTTGAAGCTCTTGATCACAGAGAAGCCCGTGAGCGCGTCCTTCAGCATGCCGGTGTAGCGCTCTTTTTTGTCGGAAAGGTTTTTTTCCGCGATCGCCGCCTTGTTTCCCAAAACCACGGAAACGAGGATGGGCAGCAGGGAGAAACCGATGGCGATCAGCGTGAGCAGCGGGCTGCACCAGAGCATGAGACCCAGCGCGCCGATGAACGCGATGCCCACCTGAACGGTGTTTTGCAGCCGCCCGATGAACTCCGTTTCGATGGTGTTCACGTCATTGGAGAGCGCGGAGAGATAGAGCGAGCTGTTCTCACCCGAGAAGGCCTGGATGCCTTTTTCCAGCAGACGGTCAAAGACATATTCCCGATACTGCTTCATCGCCTTTGCCCGGAACGCGGAGAGGAAGGCCCTGTCCAGGATCCACCCCAGTCCGAACAGCGCAAACGCGCATCCCGTGATGATCAGCAGCGTGCCGAAGCCGAAGGGGCATTCTCCGGAGATCAGGTCGGCGACCTCCTTGATGAGCCAGGAGATCACCAGCTCCGCGGCGGCGCCGAACAGAGCCGCGATCACCGTCATTGCCAGATTGAATTTGTTGTTCCGAAACAGTTCTTTGAGAAAAGGACGCCGCAGCGCCTGGAGCTCTTTCTTACTCATGATGCGCCTCCTGTTCCATGACGGATCGCCAAAGGGCGGTCAGCTCTTCGTTCTCAAATTGGGCGACCGCATGACCGACAGCCTCCCTGGCTGTCGCCCCCATGTCATCATGGGCGCTGGCGCCTTCCACGCGGCCCACAAAGCGGACGTCGCTTTCGTCATAGCTGGGAGAAGCATCAAAGAACGCGGCAAGCTCTCTGGCTTTGATCAAAGTTTCCCGCGCCTCGTCACCCTGCCCGGACAGGAACTGGGACCCGGCAAGCGCGGCAAGCAGAATAGCGCTTACTTTGTCGAAGTAGTTTGGCTTGTCCGCTTCCCGCAGCCCCGGCAGGAGCCCGATCCCCCAGCGCAGGATCGCCTGTGCGGAGGCATAGTCACCGCGCTTCAGGTATACGTTCATATAGCCGATGATCGTGTTGATCAGGTCGGAGACGAGCTTCAAGAGGGCCTCCGACAGGAAGCGCTGCGCCTCCTCAAGCTGATCGTTTTGGGCCAGGGTCTGACCGATCTGCGGGCTGAACACCCCGTCCGCGTTATGGCTTTTCCAAAGCTCTATGGCCTTGTCCGTTTCGCCCAGCCCCAGATACGTTTGCGCGATCCTCCCATAGATCGTCTGCTCACTGATTTGCGGATCCTGGTTCTGCGGCAGCAGCAGACGGGACTGCTCCAGAAGCTCCAGCGCGCGCTGAAACAGGGCCCTGTCTCCGCTTTCATAGCCAAACGCGCGGTACAGCGCGGCGCTGGCGTTGACGATCGGAAAGGAGTGCGGATACTTCTTGAGCGCCTTTTCCGCCTCCGCAAGCCCGTCCCGATCCTTGCTGCGGCGGTATTCCTGCAAACGCTTCACCGTCGCTTCCAGGCGGTTATCCTTTACCTCATAGCCCAGCAGGACGTCCACAGAGGTATCGAAAAAGTCCGCCATCTGAAGGATCAGCTCCAGCTCCGGGATCGACAGCTTTGCCTCCCACTTGTATACCGCGCCTGCCGTCACCCCCAGGGCCTCGGCAAGCTGCTCCTGGGTCAGGGACCGCTCCTTGCGGAAAGCGCGGATGTTCTCCGCCAGCATCATCTTCATACGCCCGCCTCCTTTGTGTTTCTGCAGACAGTATACCGCATCGAAGCGGGAAAGTGAACAGACCAGTCATATTAACCGGATATAAAATTCTATACTGTCAGTATGAGTTTCGCGCTTTGCGCAGAGCAGAAAACAGCAGGCACTCCGCAGAGTGCCTGCTGTTTCAAGTAATTTGAGATAATCCGGATCAATTCAAGTCAAACTTTGAATTATTCCCACTCGCAAAATGAAACTTAATTCTAAACGCTTTTGTTTGGGGGATTTGATACCATTTGATTTTTCCTGATACCTATTATCCTTATCCTATGGGCTTGCCGAACTTTTGCTATCATTTGGCTATCAAGGAAATGGCTATCAACGGTAAAATTAGATTGGTTTCTCTGGTGGTTTACAACTACATTTTACCACGAAAGACAGGGAAATTCAATAACCTTCCTCGCTGTGGTGTATCAAGTGATCTTACTGAACATATGGCGCACCTTGTCCAGGCGGCTGTTTGGACGGCGGGGCTGGATGACCGGCTCGCCGACAGTGGCCTGATACCCTTTCAGTTCCGTCAGGCATACGCTCCGCCCGTTGGTGTAAAAGGCCAGATCAGTACGGTATGCCTGTATACAGCGGGCGGGAATCTCGCCAGTAAAGACAACTTCATCCTTTTTTACCTGGGCCGTTTCGATGGTGGCACAGTATTTCGGTGC
>JAFSMZ010000044.1:0-3457 GCA_017447685.1 Oscillospiraceae bacterium | reverse complement strand
CGGGCGGTTTGTGTTATCTTATCCATAGCGAATAGGGTGCCTGCCTTTCGGTTTTGTCTGGACAACTCAACCATAATACAGGCCGCTCCTATTCGCTATTCTTTTTTTCTCCTACTGTCACACATCATTGTAAACCCTACAATGCTTTCGGGAGAAAAAAGGGGGACGGGTCTTGCAAGGGGGATAATCATGTGATAAAATAAACAAAGTGAAAGAGATGAGAAGGAGAGATCAGATTTGAAACGACTGAAGGTTTCCAACAACGTCATTCGCCGCCTGCCCCGCTATCTGCGGAAGCTGGACGAGCTGACTGCCCAGGGGATCACCCGGGTCTCCTCCTCGGAGCTGGGACAGCAGCTTGGGCTGACGCCTTCCCAGATCCGCCAGGATTTCAGCTGTTTCGGTGAATTCGGCCAGCAGGGCTATGGCTATCATGTGCCTGCGCTGCGGGAACAGGTCGCTTCCATCCTGGGTATGGACCGGCACTACTGCGCCATCCTCATCGGCGTTGGCAACATCGGCCACGCCCTGATCGACAACTTCTGCTTCAGCGACTGGGGCTTCCAGCTTTCCGCCGCCTTTGACGTGAAGCCGGAGATCATCGGCACCACCTTCAACAAGGTCCCCGTGATGTCCATGGAGGAGCTGCCCCGGTATCTGGAAGAGCATCAGGTGGACATTGCGGTGCTCACCGTGCCGAAGGACGCCGCCGTGCCCGTGACCCAGATCCTGACCAGTCATGGGGTGGAGGCGATCTGGAACTTCACCAATGTGGAACTTACGGAGCCCAACAGCGGCACTATTGTGGAAAACGTGCATTTTTCCGACAGTCTGCTGTCTCTGAGCTACTACGTCTCCGAGCGGATCGACGAGCGCAATGCCCGCGCCGCCCGGGAAGCCCGCAAGGGGTAAGTTAGAATACTCTGTAGGGGAGGGGCTTGCCCCTCCCGTTTCATTTTCGGAGGTTTTTTCATGTCAGACGCCATTGCTGCCATTGCTACCGGAAACCAGGTCTGCGCCATCGGGATCGTCCGCCTCTCGGGAGAGGGCGTGATCGAAATGGCCCGGCAGCTTTTCACCCCGGAGCGGGGCCCGGCCCTTTCGCTGCAGCCGGACCGGAAGCTCTGCTACGGACGGCTCTGCCGGCGGGACGGGTCTTTGCTGGACCTGTGCCTTGCCACCGTGAGCCGCGCCCCCAACAGCTACACCGGGGAGGACACCGTGGAGTTTCAGTGCCACGGCTCGCCCCTGCTGCTGCGTACCCTCCTGGAGGAGCTCTTCGCCCTGGGCGCCCGTCAGGCGGGGCCTGGGGAGTTTACCAAGCGGGCCTTCCTCAACGGAAGGCTGGGCCTTTCCGAGGCGGAGGCCGTGGCGGATCTCATCGACGCCGAGAGCGACGAGGCCCTGCGCAACGCCGCCGGGCAGCTTTCCGGCGCCATCCACCGGAAAGCGGAGGAGATCTATTCCGCCCTCTCCGACATCAGCGCCCATTACCACGCGGTGCTGGACTATCCGGATGAGGACATCGAGGACTTTCAGCTGCGCGCTTACGAGGACGTGCTGCGGAAGTCTCTGGAGGAACTGGAGCGCCTGTTGAAAAGCTTTCAGCGGGGAAAGCTCATGAACGCCGGCATTCCCACCGCGATCGTGGGACGGCCAAACGCGGGCAAAAGTTCCCTGCTGAACGCCCTGCTGGGCTATGAGCGGGCCATTGTCACCGCCGTGCCCGGCACCACCCGGGACACCATCGAGGAGCGGCTGCATCTGGGCGGGCTTTGCCTGCGCCTGACGGATACCGCCGGCATCCGGGAGACGGAGGACGAGGTGGAGCGGCTGGGCGTCCAGCGGAGCCGGGCCGCCCTGGAGGGGGCGGAGCTGGTGATCGCGGTGGTGGACGGCAGCCGGGACTACACCGAGGAGGACCGGGAGATCCTCCGGGCGGCGGAGCGGGCCGGGCACGGCCTGGTGGTGCTGTCCAAGCAGGACCTGAGCGCAGCTGTGAAGCATGTGGACACAAGCCTGCCGGTGATCCCCTTGAGCAGCGTCACCGGCGAGGGGCTGGATCGGCTGGAGGCGGCCATTGCGGCCCTCTTCCCCCTGCCCCAGACCCCGGCGGGGGAGATCCTGACCAACGCCCGGCAGGCGGAGGCCGTGGGGAGAGCTGCGGAGTCGCTCCGGGCGGCGCTGGAGGCCCTGGACCAGGGCCTGACCCCGGACCTGGTGCTCACCGAGTCCGAGACCGCCATGAGCGCGCTGGGCGAGCTTACCGGGCGCAGCGTCCGCCAGGACGTGACCGACCGGATCTTTCAGCGCTTTTGTGTGGGAAAATAAGCCATGGAATACGCAGTTGATCTGGTTTTACTGTTTTTTGCCTACTCCTTTCTGGGCTGGTGTATCGAGGTGACGCTGAAATTCTTTCAGTTTCACCGTTTTATCAACCGGGGCTTTCTGACCGGCCCCTGGCTTCCCATCTACGGCAGCGGCGCGGTGCTCATCACCCTGGCGGTGAACGGTCTGGCGCCGCTGGAATCCTCCGTGGGCACTACCTTTGCCTTGTCCTTTGTGCTCTGCGGAACGGTGGAGTACGGGACCAGCTACGTGATGGAAAAGCGCTTTCACGCCCGCTGGTGGGATTACAGCCAAAAGCCCATGAACCTCCACGGCCGGGTCTGGATCGGCAATCTTATCCTCTTCGGCCTGGGCGGGGTGCTGATCATTGAGGTGCTGGACCCGCTGTTTCTGGGACTGATCGGCTCCCTGTCCCCGCTGCGGCGTCAGATCCTGGCCGGGGTGCTGGGGAGCGTCTTCCTGGCGGACTACATCATGTCCCATTTCGTGCTGAAGCTGGTGAAGACCGGGGTGGAGAGCAGCGAAGCGGACAATACCGAAGAGATCAGCCGGGAGATCCGGCTGCTGCTGCGGGACCGCTCCGTGTTCCACCGCCGCTTTGCCGAGGCCTATCCGGAGGTCATCTATAAGACAGAGCGCATCGCCGCCAGAATGGAAGCGGTACGGGCGGAGAGCGAGCGTCTGCGCCGGGAGGCCGAGGAGCGGGTGGGCGAAGTGAAGGAACAGCTTGCCTATGAGCTGGAGCCCATCGCCTCGGTGAAAAACGGCGTCATACGGCGGCAGGAGGAACTGATCGACCGCCTCTATGACCCGAGCCGCGCCGACGAGGAAACACGGGCCCTGAAGCAGGAGATCGACCGGGAGCTGGAGCGCCTGCAAAAGCGCCGTGACCGACTGCTGAAGCACTGAAAACGAATGCTGTCCCGTTCATGACCGAATAAAAAGAAGATCACCCGGATGGGTGATCTCAAGGTGTAGACAAAGTCAAGAAAAGAAAAGGTCTCACCGAGTTTTTCGCCTCGGAAGGCGAAAAATAAAGTTCAATCCGTGTTTTCCGGGGGCGTGTACCTCGGAAAACACACTTTGCAGCCTGCAAGTGTGCGAGCGT
>JAFSMZ010000063.1:0-45265 GCA_017447685.1 Oscillospiraceae bacterium | reverse complement strand
GCGGGCTTCGTGCGCCCATTTTGCGAAAGTTTTCCACACAAGCCCTTAAATTGAGGCGGTTTTTGCACCTTTTTATCCTTTTTTTGAGCCTGGTTCTCACCAGCTGCTTACAAAAGGTCTTTTAATCAGCGTTTACCTAGATATTAGTATTTAGAAAGGTTGAATGATTCGGCTTCACTTTCAGCGCATCTCCCCTAAAAACTAGAAACTAAAAACTAGAGACTCACAAAGGCATGTGCCTTCAGCCGGTCCATGGCCTCCCGCAGCAGGGAGAGGGGCAGGGCCAGGTTCATGCGGATGGAGTCCGGCCAGAAGAAGCTTTCCCCGTTTTGCCAGATGACCCCGGCGCGGACGCCCCGGGCCAGCAGCTCTCCGATGGGGACGCCATGCTCCCGGCACCAGTCACCGCAGTCCAGAAACAGCATGTAGGTGCCCTGGGGCCGCATGACCTTCACGCCGGGGAAGTTTTCCCGGATGAAATCGCAGGCATAGCGGTGGTTTTTGTCGATGACGGCGCACATCTCATCCACCCAGGCCCCGCCCCCGGTGTAGGCCCCCAGCAGGGCGGCCATGGACAGCACGTTCTGGCTGTTGTAGTGGGTCTGGTCGCTCTCCCGCTGCAGCCGGTGGCGCAGCCGCTCGTTGTATACCACACGGTAGGAGCCGATGAGCCCCGCCAGGGAGAAGGTCTTGCTGGGCGCGTAATAGGCGATGGTGCGCGCTTTCGCGTCCTCGGAGACGGACTGGGTGCAGATGTGGGTGCAGCCCGGCATGATGATGTCGGACCAGATCTCGTCGGAGAGGACGATACAGTCGTTTGCGGCATAGACCTCCATGGCCTTCTCGATCTCCCAGCGCTCCCAGACCCGTCCGGTGGGATTGTGGGGGGAGCAGAAGATGGCCAGATGGATCCGGTGTTCCTTGAGCTTCCGGTCCATGTCCGCATAGTCCATACGCCAGACGCCCTCGACGTCCCGGATGAGATCGCTGTGGACCGCCTTGCGCCCGGTGCTCTCCAGCACGTGGGTGAAGCCGATGTAGGTGGGCGCGTGGAGCAGGATCTCCTCCCCGGGAGCGGTGAGCATGCGGATGGCGGTGCTCACGCCGCCCAGGACTCCGTTTTCATAGCCAATATGCTCTTTTTGCAGATCCGTGACGCCCTTGCGGTCCCGGTGCCAGTCCAGAATGGCCTGATAGTAGGCCTCCGGCTCCCGGAAATAGCCGAAGTTGGGGAAGCGGATCCGCTCCTCCAGCGCCTCCAGGATGCAGGGGGCGGTGGGAAAGCTCATGTCCGCCACCCACATGGGGATGGTGGAAAAGCCTTCCTCCACCTTTACGCCGGGAAAGGGGATCAGGTCGGCAGCGATGATGTCATGCCCCGCCCGGTCCAGCACGGTGGTGAAATCGTATGTCATGGCCTTGGCTTCCTCTTCCCGATACTCAGTTCAGGAAGTCCCGCAGCTTCTTGGAGCGGCTGGGGTGGCGGAGCTTGCGCAGGGCCTTGGCCTCGATCTGGCGGATGCGTTCACGGGTGACGTTGAACTCCTTGCCCACTTCCTCCAGGGTGCGGGTGCGGCCGTCGGCGATGCCGAAGCGCAGTTCCAGCACCTTCTTCTCCCGGGGGGCCAGGGTGTCCAGCACCTCCTCCAGCTGCTCCCGCAGCAGGGAGAAGGAAGCGGCCTCGGAGGGCTCGGAGGCGTCCTCGTCGGGGATGAAGTCGCCCAGATGGGAGTCCTCCTCCTCGCCGATGGGGGTCTCCAGGCTCACGGGCTCCTGGGCGATCTTCAGGATGTCCCGGACCTTTTCCACAGGCATGTCCATCTCGGCGGCGATCTCCTCGGCGGAGGGGTCGTGGCCCAGCTCCTGCAGCAGCTGGCGGGAGACGCGGATGGTCTTGTTGATGGTCTCCACCATGTGCACGGGGATGCGGATGGTGCGGGCCTGGTCTGCGATGGCGCGGGTAATGGCCTGGCGGATCCACCAGGTGGCGTAGGTGGAGAACTTGTAGCCCTTGGTGTAGTCAAACTTCTCCACAGCCTTGATCAGGCCCAGGTTGCCCTCCTGGATCAGGTCCAGGAACAGCATGCCGCGGCCCACGTAGCGCTTGGCGATGGACACCACCAGACGGAGGTTGGCTTCCGTCATGCGGTGCTTGGCGTCCTCGTCGCCCTCGGACATCTTGATGGCCAGGGCGATCTCTTCCTCGGGGGTCAGCAGGGGGACCTTGCCGATCTCCTTCAGGTACATGCGCACCGGGTCGTCGGTGGAGAAGGAGTCCATCATGGCGTCGGTATCGGCGATCTCCTCTTCGGGGACCTCTTCGATCTCCGCCAGATCCTCCACCTCGGGCAGGATGTCGTCGATGGGGGGCAGGCTGTCGTCTCCGCCCACGTCGATGTCCACGCCGTTCTGCTCCAGCGTCTCATAGAACTTGTTGATGATCTCGCTGTCCAGGTTCAGGTCCTCCAGGACCTCCAGCTCCTTGGCGGAGAGGCGGCCCAGCTTCTTGCCCTTCTCCAGCAGCTCCCGGAGCTTTTCCTCCGGGGACTTGGGGGGCTCGGCGGCCTCTTTCTTTTTGGCGGGGCGCTTCTTGGGCTTGGGCAGCTCCGTCTCCTTCTGGTCGGCAATATCGCTGGCACTGGCTTCCTCCAGGAACTTGTCCGCCATGCTCTCCAGTTCTTCTTCCGTCAGCTTGATCTCGTCAGCCATTTTCAGTATACCTCTTTCCTTTTTCTCTTTGCCTTTCGGCCAGCGCCAGCAGATCCAGCGGCGCGTTTTTCTGATCTCGTTGTTCCTTGTGCTCCCGGATGCAGTTTATGTAATCCTCCAAGGCGCGCCCGCCCTGCTGCAGGCTCACCGGATCCTGCTGGATGCGCACCAGAAGGCTCATCTCCGGCGCGCTCAGCTCTTCGCCGAGGTTTGCCCCGTTCACGCCCAGGTGCCGGCGGATCCGGTCCAGCAGCACCGCGTAGATATGGCTCAGGGCCTGGGAGGAGAAGTCCCCGGGATCGGGAAGCCCCGGGCGTTTTCCCAGCTCCGGGTCCAGGGAGAGCAGACGGATGACACCCTCCTCCGCCCGGGCGGACACCGGGTCGTCATAGCGCAGCTCCTTTTCGGGGGGCTGGGCCTGGCGCTCCGGCCGCTCCTGCTCCCTTGCTTCGGCGCGGGTGGCGCTTCGCACCAGGCGCTTGCGGCGGCGCTCCACCTCATCTGCCACCACGTCGTTGGGCACGCCTGCCATGGCGGCCACCCGCATGGCGTAGACCTGCCGCTCCACGGCGCCGGGGAGACGGGCCACCAGGTCCGAGGCCTCCTTGAGGAATTCCACCTTTTGCTCGTCCTGACTCAGGTCGTATTTCTCCGTCACGCTCCGCAGCCGGTAATCTGCCTGGCTCTCCGAGCCCTCCAGCAGCTTGCGGAAGGCCTCCGGCCCCCGGGCCTTGATGAACTCGTCCGGGTCCTTGGCGCCCTCCAGCCGCAGCACCTTCACCTTCACGTCCAGCTTTTCCAGGATGCCGATGGCCCGCTGGGAGGCCTTGATGCCGGCTCCGTCGTTGTCATAGGCGATGATCACCTGGTCGGTGTAGCGGGAGAGGAGCCTTGCCTGTTCCGGCGTCAGGGAGGTGCCCAGGGAGGCCACCGCCGAGTCGAAGCCCGCCTGGTGGAGGGACACCACGTCTATGTTGCCCTCGGACAGGAGAATATATCCGCTTTTTGATTTTTTCGCCAGATTCAGGGCGAAAAGAGTCCGGCTTTTGTTGAAAACCAGAGTCTCGGGGCTGTTCATGTACTTGGGCTCCCCGTCCCCCAGGATGCGGCCGGAAAAGCCGATGACGCTGCCCCGCACGTCGATCACGGGGAACATCAGCCGGTCCCGGAAGGTGTCGTAAAAGCCGCCGTTCTTGCCCCGGCGGACAAGGCCTGCCTCCGCCAGCTCAAAGTCCGAATAGCCCTTCTGGCGCATGGCCTTTTCCAGGCTGTCCCAGCTGTCCGGCGCAAAGCCCAGACCGAAGTTTCTGGCGGTGGCGGGGGAGATGCGGCGCCGTGCCATATAGTCCCTGGCCCGGCTGCCCCCGGGGGTGGAAAGCTGCTCGTAGAAGAAGCGGGCGGCGTCCTTGTTCAGGGCCAGCATCCTGGCCCGCTTGCGGCTTTCGGCGTCCTCCTGCTCCTGGGGCATGGCCATGCCCGCCCGCCGGGCCAGGAAGGCCACCGCGTCCCGATAGCCCAGGTTCTCGATCTCCATGATGAAGTTGATGACGCTGCCGCCTTTGCCGCAGCCGAAACAGTGGTAGATCTGCTTCTCCTGGTTCACGGAAAAGGAGGGGGTCTTCTCGCTGTGGAAGGGGCAGAGGCCGAACTGGTTGGCCCCGCTGCGCTTACTCAGCCGCACATAGCCGGAGACCACGTCCACAATGTCGTTGCGGTCCACCAGCTCGTCTATGAACTTTTCGGGAAATGCCATGGGGGAATCACCTCCTTGGAAAGTGAAGAGGGAAGAGAGAAGAGTGAAGAGATATGGTGTCCGCTTCGCGGACGGATTCCAATTCATCACGCCAAAGGCGTGATATCATAACTGTTCACGGTTCACTTTTCGTTTTTCACTTACTTGACGCTCCACGCAAAGGGAATAAACAGCTCGCCGTACTTCTCCATGGCATAGCCGTCGGTCATGCCGGAGATATAGTCGCAGGCGGCGCGGCTCCGGCCCTCCCGCTCCACAATGGGCAGGTAGTCGGCCGGCAGCGCCTCGGGATGGGCAATGTAGTACTCATAGAGCCGGGAAAGGATGCCCTCCACCTTGCTCTCCTCGCTTTTGGCGACGGGGTTGGTATAGACGTCGGAATACATGAAGCCGTGGAAGAAGAGGAAGGTGTCCCAGATCTCCGGGGACATTTTCAGTTCCCCCTCCCGGGAGTTTGCGATCAGGTCCTGGAGGAAGGTGTTGATGCGCTCGCTGTTGCGCTCCCCGCAGGTGAGACGGATGCGCTCCGGCACCTGCTCCGATGTGAGAAGGCCCGCCCGGATGGCGTCGTCCAGGTCGTGGTTGATGTAGGCGATCCGGTCGCAGAGGCGGACGGTGGTGGCCTCCCGGGTATCGTCGGGGGCGCCGTGAGTGTGGTTCAGGATGCCCATGCGGGTCTCATAACAGAGGTTCAGGCCCCGGCCGTCCCGCTCCAGCAGATCCACCACCCGGAGGCTCTGCTCATAGTGCTTGAAGCCTCCCTCATAGATCTTGTTCAGCGCCCGCTCCCCGGCGTGGCCGAAGGGCGTGTGGCCCAGATCGTGTCCAAGACCGATGGCCTCCGCCAGATCCTCGTTCAGCCGGAGGGCCCGCGCCACGGTGCGGGCCAGGCGGGTGACCTCCAGGGTGTGGGTCAGGCGGGTGCGGTAGTGGTCTCCCTCCGGCTGGAGAAAGACCTGAGTCTTGTGCTTGAGACGGCGGAAAGCCTTGGAGTGGGTGATGCGGTCAATATCCCGCTGAAAGCAGGGGCGAATGTCGCACTCCTGCTCCGGGTGCAGACGGCCCCGGCTCGCTTCCGAGAGCACGCCGTAGGGCCCGATGAGCAGATGCTCCAGCTGTTCGCGTTCCAAACGGGGACAAGACATGCCGGATCCCTCCGTTCCTCTTCAATTTCGTCCACTTATCCTATACGACGAAACTTTTGTTTTCCCTTTTTCTTTCCCCAAAAATTTTTGACGCCCTGCGGAAAGCTCGTCCCTGCGGACGCCGCGCTGTCCCGTCGATTTGACAAAAACTGCCCAGCCCGAAATATAAAAATTTTCGTGGCATTCCGGCGGAAACTGTGATATACTATTATACCAGATTAAAAGGGACATAAAATTCCCGGGAAGATTTGACCATTGACCCCACAGGAGGATAGCGGCCATGAAGAAAATGTGCAAGCGAGCTCTGGCACTGCTGTTCGTGCTCTCTTTGCTGATGACGCTGACGGTCTCCGCCCTTGCGGAGGAACCGACGGAGGATCCCGGTGAGCCTCAGGAGAGCGAGACCACAGCCCCGGAGGAGCCCAAGGAGGGAGAAGAGGAACCGCCCGCGGAGCAGCCGGCGGAGGAGCCCGTGCCCGAATTGCTGGGCGAAGTGACCCTCTATGTCTCCAAGGACGGAAACGATGAGAGCGGCGACGGTTCCGAGCAGGCCCCCTTCCAAAGCCTTGCCCGGGCGGCCAAGGCGGCCAACGAGACCCCTGACCGGCCGGTTTACATCCTGGTGATGACGGATCTGGAGATGAAGGAATCCGCCCGCTTCATCGGGCAGAACATTTCCATCCTGGCGGCGGACAAGACCGTCACCCTGAAGCGCGCCGAGGATTTCAAGACCGCCAAAGACCTCAAGGGCAAGGACTATAACCCCGCCATGATCGAGCTGCGCGCCCCCGAGGGCTCGGAGCGGAAGGCGGGCAGCCTGCTGCTGATGAACGTGATCCTGGACGACGCCGGCCGCCACGAGGGCAGCCTCTTCGAACAGCCCCAGGAGACCGAGCCGGAGACGGAGAGCGAAGAACCTGCCGCCCAGACTGCCTCTGCCGAGGAGCCCGCGGATAAGGAAGAGAAGAAGCCCGAGCAGGTACAGGACGCCATCGTCTCCGTGGGGGACGAGGGCAGCCTGACCCTGGGCCGCGGCGCGGAGCTGCGCAACTTCGGCGGCCTCTCCGCCGTGCATCTGGGCGAGAAGAGCCAGCTGACCATGGAGGAGAGCAGCGCCATCCGGGATACCGAGAATGTGGCCAACGAGCGGCCCGCCCTGCTCACCGCCGAGAGCTCCGTGGTGGAGCTGCTGGAAGGCGCCAAGCTCCTGGAGCGTGCCCTCCAGCCCGCCGACGAGACCACCGATCTGGGCGATCTGCTGCCCGGCGCCGGGGAGCTGAGCTTCAGCAGCCTGACCTTCACCGCCCCCGAGACCCTGACACGGGTCGAGGCCGAGGCCATCCTGGTGCGCTACGAGATCCCCTACACCCTGAGCTTTACCATGAGCGAAACGGTACAGAAGCTGGTGGAATCCCAGAAGGACAACATCCACGAGGCCGCCGGCCTCATCACCATTCAGCTGGACTCCCGCATGGTGGGGGACGTGATCCTCTTCCAGACCGAGCCCAAACTGGAAAGCGCTGTTTTTGAACTGGACGGCGACGTTGCCTATGAGGAGAGCAGCCATCGCATCCTGGCCAAGTTCAAGCTGAAGGAGGGCTGGCAGGAGCAGCTTTCCACCCTGGGCGATCCCATGACCTTCACCTGCAAGGGCTATCTGCCCATCGAACGGTTCGAGGCCAGCACCGAGACCGAGGACAAATATCTCTCCAGCACGGGCAAGGTCAGCCTGACCCTGCGCTACACCCTGGCCGATGAGGAAAAAATCACCACCCTGGAAAGCAGCGAGAAGACCGCCAATACCAAGATGCTGGGCCTGGAGCTCTCCACCCTGGTCTATGACGTGAACGGCGGCGACCTGGACAGCGGCCCCAGCATCGAGATGCTCCCCGCCCAGAAGAGCTACAGGCTGAAGACCGAGCCCAAGCCCACCCACGCCCCCGTGGACGGCTATGACGTGATTTTCATGGGCTGGACCGCCAGCCCCACAGAAAGGATCTATGCCAGCGGCGATGAGAAGCCCGCGCTGATCGAGACCGTTGCCATCCCCACCCTGGGCCGGGTGACGGTATACGCCGCCTACAGCGAGGACATCAACGGCGACGGCATCCCCGACGTGGACCAGAAGCTTGCCACCCTGACCTTTGACGGCAATGCCCCGGAGGTGGAGAATGTACCCGAGCCCATCATCCATGTGGTAGGCTCCACCGAGGGCGGCGAACTGGGCGTGAACATCCCCCAGCAGGAGCCCGAGCGGATGTATTACACCTTCCTGGGCTGGGGCAAGACCCCGGACGCCACCGACGACGGCAATCTCTACAAGTTCGACGCCGAAAAGGCCAGCCGCCGGGACATCCCCATCACGAGGGACACCACCCTCTACGCGGTGTGGCAGCTGAACTACCGCATCAACTATGACGCCAACGGCGGCGAGAATGCCCCCGCTGCCTCGGTGGTGCCGTATCAGACCAAGATCACCGACGATAAGGGCAACACCACCTACACCGGCCGGGTGCGCATCACCACCGGCGTTCCCACGCGGGAGGGCTATACCTTCCAGGGCTGGGCCACCAGCCGCCGCGGCGCCGCGGCCTACTTTGCCGGCAATGAAGTGCAGATCACCGGCGGCAACGTGACCCTCTATGCCGCGTGGCTGCGCACCGGAGGCGGCGGCGGTACCGTGGCCCCCAAGACCGGCGATACCAACATGGGCCTTTATATCGGGCTGCTGAGCCTGAGCGCCCTGGCCCTGGCGGGCACCGGCGTGGTGCTGTGGCGGAAGAAAGCCCGGCAGTAAACAATAGAATAAAAAAACGGAGCTTTGAAAAATCCTTTTCAAAGCTCCGTTTTTTTTATTCTACAGGTACGGCCTGGAAGCTCTCGCCGGTGACGGCGGGCTCCACCGCTCCTCCGCTCAGATCCAGGATCCGGGCGCGAAAGGCCTCGCTCCGCTCCTCCGGGAGCAGGGCCCGGATGCTGACGCCGGCGCCGTAGTCCATGCCCTCCACCGCCCCGTCAAAGGCGGCGATCTCCTGCTTGTAGCGCTCCAGCGCGGCATAGGAGCAGGGGATCTCCAGCTGTACCCAGCGGCGCTCCACCGAGCGGCCCGCGGCGTCCAGGGCGTCCTTGGCACTTTTGGTATAGGCCCGGAAGAGACCTCCCGCGCCCAGCAGCACCCCGCCGAAATAGCGGGTAACCACGCAGACCAGGTTGGTGACGCCCTCCCGGCGGAAGACCTCCAGCATGGGGATGCCCGCGGTGCCCTGGGGCTCGCCGTCGTCGGAATAGCGCTCCGGCCCGTCCTTGAGCAGATAGCACCAGCAGTTGTGCCGGGCGTCGTAATATTTCTTTTTCATCTCGGCCACAAAGACCCGGGCCTCGTCCTCCGAACACACAGGGCGGACATGGCCCAGAAAGCGGCTGCGCTTTTCCACATATTCGCTTTCGCCGGCCCCGGTGGGGACATAGTATTCGGTCATGGCTGCTGCTCCGATCCATTCGCAGGGACAACCATCGGTCGTCCGCTCTCTTCCTCTGCGCTGTCCAACTGCGGACGAGCAAGGCCTGTCCCCGCGGCTGGCTGCCAATCCTCCCGTCGGATGGAGTAATACCGGGTCTTGCGGACATCTCCCAAGACGGAGGTCCAGTCCTCCGTGCAGCGATACACAAAGCCGCACTTTTCGATGACCCGGCGGGATCTGCGGTTCAGTTCCGCGTGGGCGCACCACACGGCCTCCGCGCCCCGGTCAAAGCACAGCCCGATCAGGGCCCGGACGGCCTCGGGGATATAGCCCTTTCCCCAGAGGAGACGGGCCAGCCAGTAGCCGATCTCCGGCTGCTTCTCCGCCAGGCTGCAGGAGCTGGGGAAAATGCCCACGCTGCCCACCGGCGCATCGCTGCCCTTTTGCGTAACAGCCCAGGTGTCCGGCTTGATGAGGATCGTGCGCAGCACGTTCAGACTGTCCTCCACGCTCTCGTGGGGCGCCCAGCCTGCCGCGGGGCCGACTTCGGGGTCGGAGGCCCAGCGGTACAGTTCGGCGGCGTCCTCCTCCCGCCAGGGGCGCAGGATCAGCCGCTCGGTTTCGATGATGGACATAGACAGATCTCCCAGCAGCGCATAGGGGCTTTCAGCCGCCAACAAAGCCTTCCCCGTGCGCGGGGAAGCCATCCTCAGGACTCCCAGTCTTCTTTCGTCTCGGTGTAGCCGGGGATATACTGCTTCACCCGACCGAAGAGATCCGGCTGGACAACGGCCTCCACCTCGATGCCGTTGTCGGTGTACTCCGTGCGCAGGACCTTGGCCTCCCGGTTCAGACTGTCCAGCAGTCCGCCGGCGGCATAGGGCAGCAGCAGCGCCACCTGCTTCTTGCCCCGGTCCAGCAGCTGGGAGAGCTTCTGCACCAGGCGGTCCGCCCCCTCGCCGCTTTTGGCGGAGATGCAGATCACGTCCTCCCCGTGGGGAAGGATGCCGATATAGCGGTCACACTTGTTGAAGACGCGCAGGCAGGGGGTGCCTTCGGCGCCCAGCTGGCGGATCAGTTCGTGGACAACCCGGGCCTGCTCCTCCCACTCAGGGTTGGAGATGTCGATGACGTGCAGCAGCACGTCCGCAAAGCTCAGCTCCTCCAGGGTGGCCTTGAAGGCCTCGATCAGGTGGGTGGGGAGCTTGCGGATGAAGCCCACGGTATCCGAGAGCAGCACCTCGGTGCTCTCGTCGATGCGCAGGCGGCGGGTGGTGGTGTCCAGGGTGTCGAAAAGCCGGTCGTTTGCGGGGATGTCCGAACCGGTGAGGCAGTTGAGGAGGGTGGATTTGCCCGCGTTGGTGTAGCCCACCAGGGCCACCACGGGCATGGCGTTCTTCTCCCGGCGGCGGCGCTGGGTGGAGCGCACCTTGCGCACCGCGGCCAGCTCCTCCTCCAGCTTCTGGATCTTCCGGCGGATGTGGCGCCGGTCGGTTTCCAGCTGGGTCTCGCCGGGGCCGCGGGTGCCGATGGGGGAGGAGCCGCCGGAGGCGGTCTGCCGCACCAGGTGGGTCCACATGCCGGTGAGGCGGGGGAGCAGATACTTGTACTGGGCCAGCTCTACCTGGAGCTGGCCTTCTCTGGTCTGGGCCCGCTGGGCAAAAATGTCCAGGATGAGGCCGGAGCGGTCCAGCACCTTCACGCCCAGATCCTCGGAGAGGACCCGCATCTGGGAGGGGGAGAGCTCGTTGTCAAACACGGCCAGGTCGCAGTCATTGTCCTCAATGAGCTGCTTCATCTCCTGCACCTTGCCCTCGCCGATGAAGCTGCGGGGCTCGGGGCTGGGCCGGGACTGGATCAGCATGGCTACGGCCTCGCCTCCGGCGGTCTCCACCAGGGCGGCCAGCTCCTCCATGGAGATATCCGTGGAGCGCTCATGCTCGTCCATGCTGGCGGCGGAGAGCCCGGCCAGCACGGCCCGTTCTTTCTTTTTCAGCTGTTCTTCCATAGGGTTCCTTTATCGTTAAAACAGGTCTTTGTCAAAAGGAGTGCCGTTTTCCGCCCGGGCGTCTTCCTCCGCCCGCTGGCGGGCCAACTCCCGCCTGCGCTGCTCGGCCAGGCGGCGCTGCTTCAGGTGCTTGCGGCGCAGCAGCCGGTAGCGGGTCACCAGGGCCAGATAGGCCGCCACCAGCACCAGGATCACCAGGATCACGGTGAGCACCGCCGGCTTTGCCAGAGACTCCCGGATGTGCTGCTTGAAATACTCCCAGCGGTTCAGATCTACGCTGCCGGAGGCCACCAGCCGGGCGGAGGCAAACTCCCGCCCGTCATAGAGCACGTGGGCCACGCCCAGCACGGTGCCGGCCTCCACCGGCGCGGTCAGGTTCTGGTCAAAGAGCTCGATGCGGATGTCCTCCTGGCCCGGCTCCACGTTGTTTGGCAAGGGGAAGCGGACGCTGCGCTGGGGCTTCAAGCCCACCCGGGCGTCTCCCTCGGCCAGGGCCACATCCGCAAAGTCCAGCACCTCGTCCTCGGCGATGACGGTGCGCATGGTGAAGTTGGCGAAGGCCCAGTCATAGAGCTTGGCGGAGTCGGAGAAGTTCTTGCGCTCCTCGGTATCGGAGAGATAGGGCCCGTCGGAGCCCATCACGATGCCAAGCAGATGCATGTCGTCCCGCTCGGCGGTGGAGATGAGGCAGTAGCCCGCGGCCCGGGTGTAGCCGGTCTTGATGCCGTGGGCCCCCTCGTAGAGGTAGCCGGGGCCGTAGATGCCGTCGGGGGAGATGAGAGCGTTGGAGTTTTTCAGCTCCCGGACGGGATTGACGTTGGTGGCGGGCACGTTGTAGGAGGTGGAGTCGCAGATCTCCATGAAGGAGGGGTAACCCATGGCGGCCCGGGTGATCAGATAGAGATCATAGGGACTGGTGAGATTGTCGTTGGAAAGGCCGTTGGGGTCCACAAAGCGGGTCATGGTGCAGCCCAGCTCCGCCGCCCGCTCGTTCATCCGGTCCACAAAATTGGGGATACCGTTGCCCAGATAGGAGGCGATGACGTTGCAGGCGTCGTTGCCGGAGGAGACCGCCGCGCAGTAGAGCAGATCCCGGAGGGTCAGCTGCTCCCCGGCCACGATATACACGCTGCTGCTGTCCTCTCCCATGCCGTTCTGGCAGTCAAGCCCCGCGGTGATCACATCGTCCAGACCCACCTCGCCACGGTCCACCGCCTCCAGGGCCAGCAGCACGGTCATGACCTTGGTGAGGCTGGCGGGGGAGCGGGGATAGGAGCTGTTGAGCTGATAGAGGATGGTGCCGCTCTCCAGATCCACCAGGAGGACCGCCTGGGCGCTGAGCTCCGGCCCCTCCAGCTTGACCCCTTCCGGGGTGGGGGTGACGGAGGGACCCGGATCCTCCGGGTACTCCTCAGTCTCCGCCGGCTCCTCCGCCAGGGCGAAGGGCGCGAACAGGGCGGCAAGGAGACACAGGATCAGGAAAAAGGAAAGAAATCGTGATTGTTTCATGCTAAACTCCCGTTTCTATAGTTTCTTTCACGGTGCGGGCCACATAGGCCCAGAGGCTTTCGTCCACGCTGCGGTTGGCCACCAGAGGCACCCGGCCCAGCTCCCGTCCTTCCAGGAGGAAGACCGCCTGCCCCAACAGTTCTCCGGCGGCAATGGGCGCCTGAAGGGAGGCGTCCTCCAGCTCCAGCCGCAGCTCCGGCTGCGCTCCCTCGGGCAGCAGCAGGGAGAGTGCGCTCCCGGCCTCCAGGGAGAACCAGGGATCGCCCCAGGCGGAGAGCGCCTGGCAGCGGCTGAGGGTCTGGCCCCGGGTGCAGAGCTCCCGGGGGCGGAAGCTCTCGAAGGCCCAGTCATAGAGCTTTGCGGTGTCCACAAAGCTGTAGCGGGTATCGGTGTCGGAGAGATAGGGCCCGTCGCAGCCCAGCACCACAGCCAGCACGCGCAGGCCGTTTCGCTCCGCCGTGGAGATCAGGCAATAGCCCGCGGCCCGGGTATAGCCGGTCTTCACCCCGTGGGCGCCCTCGTAGAGGTAGCGGTCCCCGTAGATCCCCTGGTCGGAGATGAGGGCGTTGGAGCTCTTCAGCTCCCGGGGAGGAAACACGTTGGTGGCGGGAACGGTGACGGCGGGACAGTCGCAGAACTCCATGAAGGCGGGCAGACGCATGGCCTCCAGGGTGATGCGGTACAGATCCCGGGCGGAGGTCAGATTGTCATAGGAGAGCCCGTGGGGGTCCACAAAATGGGTCTGGGTACAGCCAAGACCCTCGGCCCGCCGGTTCATCAGGGCCACAAAGGAGGGGATATCCCCCGCCACATAGGCGGCCAGCACGTTGCAGGCGTCGTTGCCGGAGGCCACCGCCGCGCAGTAGAGCAGATCCTCCAGGCGCAGGGTCTCCCCGGCCACGATGCCGGTGGTGCTGCTGTCGTCCCGCATGCCGCGGCGGCAGTCTGCCCCTGCGGTGACCGGATCGTCCAGGCGGATCTCGCCCCGTTCCACCGCCTCCAGAGTCAGCATCAGGGTCATGATCTTGGTAATGCTGGCGGGAGAGCGCTGGGCGTCGGCGTTGCGCTCATAGAGGACTGCGCCGCTGTCCAGATCCGCCAGCAGCACCGCCTGGGCTGTGAGCTGCGGCACGTCCAGCGCCAGGGCGCAGGGGGCAAAGAGCGCAAAGAGGAGGCACAGCACCAGCAGGACGGGAAAAATTCTGAAAATTTTCATTTTGTTCTCCCGTTTTCCACGGAATGTGGTATGATAAACCATCAAGAAAGCGGCGTCGTGCCGCAAAGGCCTTGACAGCTATATCCTTCTATTATAATGCCTATAGGATGGCGAAAAGCCAAAAAGCTTTTCGCCGCGCCGCTATGCGGCGCAGCAAAACAGCACGGCTGTTTTGCCCTATATGCGTTGCAATGAGCATCGGGCGAATGATTTGTGGAATCATTCGCTGCCAAACGTGTCGTTTGGCAGCGAAATCAATCGACGCCTCGATTGATTTCGCCATCCGATGAACATTATAAAGATTGGGCAGAGGAATTGCAACTTAAAAATGAGGGCAGTGAAAAATGAAAATACTGGTCGTTGACGATGAAAAGCTCCTGGTCAAGGGCATCAAATTCAATCTGGAAAACGAGGGCTACACCGTGGATGTGGGCTATGACGGGGAAATGGCCGTCTCCATGGCCAGGACCGGCAACTATGACCTGATCATCCTGGACCTGATGATGCCCAAGAAGGACGGGCTGGAGGCCTGCCAGGAGATCCGCGGCTTTTCCACCGTGCCCATCATCATGCTCACCGCCCGCAGCGAAAAGGCGGATATGCTCATGGGCTTTGAGTCCGGGGCGGACGACTACGTGACCAAGCCCTTTGACATCATGGTGCTGAAGGCTCGGGTCCGGGCCCTGCTGCGCCGGGCCGGCCTCTCCGCGCCGGGAGCCCAGGGCTCCGCCACCGCGCTGCAGCGGGGGCACATCGCCGTGGATGAGGAGCGCCGCACCGCCTGGAAGGACGGAGTGCCGGTGGAGCTGACCATGAAGGAGTTCGACCTGATCCTCTTCCTGATGAAAAATCCCGGCCGGGTCTACAGCCGGGAGGCGCTGCTGGATCTGGTCTGGGGCTATGAGTACCAGGGCGATACCCGCACCGTGGACGTGCACATCCGCCGGCTCCGGGAAAAGCTGGAGCTGGACCCCGCCCATCCCGACTACATCGCCACCAAATGGGGCGTGGGGTATTATTTTAGTGAAAAGTGAATAGTGAAGAGAGAAGAATGAAGAAATGAACCCCTTCCGACCTTGCCGCAAGCGGCTCGGCCGCCTCCCCAGGGGGGAGGCAAGATACCTGCTTGCTTCCCCCTCAGGGGGAAGTCCCCAGTGCGAACACTGGGGGATAGGGGATGTTTCAATCATCGGCGAAGCCGATACCATAACTCTTCACTCTTCTCTTTTCCCTTCAAAAACGGAGTTTTTGCTTATGCACAGTATCCGCATACAATTTATCTCCTTCATCACGGCGCTGCTGCTGGTATTGCTGCTGCTGCTGAACAGCTATCCCCTGATCTCCTCCCGGGATGCGGTGTTCGAGGAAAAGCGCAGCTCCATGACGGCCCAGGCGGCCACCCTGGCCTCCTCCCTTTCCGGCCTGGAGCGGCTGAGCCCTGAAAACATCGCCGAGGTGCTGCGCTACCTGGATCTCAGCGGCTATACCCGGGTGCTGGTGGCCGACCGCTCCGGCGGCAGCCTCTACGACTCCGCCGGCCAGGCGGGGGGCCAGATCCCGGCGGATCTGCTGACTTGTCTCAAGGGCAAGACGGTGTTTCGCTCCTCCTTCCGGGAGGCGGCCTTCCTCAGCAGCATCGCCATTCCCCTCAGCGCCCAGGGGGAGCTGACGGGCGCCCTCTATCTCACCGAGCGGGATGAGGAGCGGGCCGAGATGCTGCTGGGCTTCCAGCACCGGATCCGGGCGGCGTCCCTCGGCATCGGGGCCCTGGCCCTGGTAGTGGCGCTGGTCTATGTGTTCCTGCTGGTGAACCGCATCCGTGACATCGTGCGCTCCATGCGGGTGGTGGCCGGGGGAGACTACAGCTACCGCCATGTGAACCGGGGCAAGGATGAGATCTCCGAGCTGGGGGAGGAGTTCAACCAGCTCACCGAACGGCTGGAGACCACGGAGGAACAGCGGCGGCGCTTTGTGTCAGACGCCTCCCACGAGCTGAAAACGCCCCTGGCCTCCATCCGCCTGCTGGCGGACAGCATCGTGCAGAACGAAAATGTGGACGCCGAAACCATGCGGGAATTCGTCACCGACATCGGCAACGAGGCCAAGCGCCTCCAGCGCACCACCGACAAGCTCCTGACCCTGTCGCGTCTGGACGACAACGCGGAGCGGGAGCTGGTAAGCGTGGACATGAAGCAGGTGGTGCTGGACACCCTGACGCCCCTGCGCCCCCTGGCTCAAGAAAAGCAGGTGAGCCTGGAGACAGCGCTGGAGGAAGGCTGCCGCATCCGCGCAACGGAGGACGATCTGTTCCACATCGTCTTCAATCTGGTGGAAAACGCCGTGAAATACAATGTCCCCGGCGGGGCGGTGCGCATCGCCCTGAAGGGGGACGAGAAGCAGGTGATCCTCGCCGTCTCCGACACGGGGATCGGCATCCCCGAGGAGGACCGGGCGAACATCTTCTCCCGCTTCTATCGCGTGGACAAGGCCCGCTCCCGGGAGGCCGGGGGCAGCGGCCTGGGACTCAGTATTGTACACGACACGGTGCTGGCTCTGGGAGGCAGCATCGAAGTCGGTCAAAATACGCCGCAGGGATCGATCTTTACTGTAGCCTTCCCCCGGCCAAGTTCACAGGAGGTAACATGAACAACATTTCCCGTATTCAGGAAGCGCTGATCCGGAAGGATCTGGACGCCATCCTCATCACCGATGAAAAGAACCAGCGCTACGCCACCGGTTTTGCCTTCACCGACGGGGCCGTGCTGGTCGCCAGGGAGAAGGCCTGGCTGCTCACCGATTCCCGCTATATCGAAGCCGCCGAAAACATCGCCGGGGGCTGCTGCACCGTGCAGATGTTTGACCGGCAGCACAGCCAGCTGGATCTGATCCGCGCCGCCCTCACCGAAGCGAAGGCGGAGCGCCTGGCCGCCGAGGACCTGCAGCTGAGCCATGCCCGCTGGGCCGCCCTGGAAGAGGCCCTGGAGCGGGAATTCCTGCCTGCAGGCGACCTGATGATGGGTCTGCGCGCCAGCAAGAACCAGGAGGAGATCGACAGCATGATCCGGGCCCAGCGCATCAGCGAGAAGGCCCTGGAGGAAGTGCTGCACATCATCAGGCCCGGCATGACCGAGAAGGAGGTCATGGCGGAGCTGGTGTATCACATGCTGCGCAACGGCAGCGAGGGCAATTCCTTTGACCCCATCGTGGTCACCGGCAAGAACACCTCCATGCCCCACGGCGTGCCCGGGGACACCGTGATTCAAGACGGGGACTTCATCACCATGGACTTCGGCAGCCTGACAAACGGCTATTGCTCCGACATGACCCGCACCGTGGCTGTGGGCCACGCCACCGAGGAGATGCGGAAGATCTATGGCATCGTGCTGGAGGCCCAGCTGGCAGGCATCGCCGCCGCCCGCTCCGGCATCCCCGGCAAGCTCATCGACCATGCCGCCCGGGACGTCATCGAAAAGGCGGGCTACGGTGCCTACTTCGGCCACGGCTTCGGCCACAGCCTGGGCCTGGACATCCACGAGCCGCCCATGGCCGGTCCCCGGGGCGAAGCGCTCATGGAGGTCAACGACCTCTGCTCCGCCGAGCCCGGCATCTACATCCCCGGCAAGTTCGGCGTGCGCATCGAGGACGTGATGATCATCCGCCCCGAGGGCGCCGAGGTCATCACCAAGGCCCCCAAGATGGAGCTCATCGTGCTGAACAATTGAGTTTTTAGTTTTTCGTTTTTAGGGAGCGGGGACAATTCGGAGTGCGGAATTGTCGCAGACTTGCCCCGCGTTGACCTCCTTGCCTGAAGGGGGCTGTCGCCCATGGCTCCCCCGAAGGGACGATTCACCGCTCGCCCGCCTGGAAAGCCTTCCCCGCGCACGGGGAAGGTGTCATCCGCCGATCTCCCGCGAGGCGGATGACGGATGAGGTCTCCGCGCAGGGCACGATCCCATGATCGTGCCGCTGCCTTTCCGCCGGAGGGGCGGAGTGTGTACACCTCCGATGACGCCGACCGGATCGTCAGGCGGACGAGCGATGCTTGTCCCTACGGGCGGGCATCCGTTCCGGACGAACCGCAGGGACGACCATTGGCCGTCCGCCTGCTCCGGCGGCGGAACAGGGCTTCCGGAGCCCCTTGAAAGAAAACACTTGCAAAACAGAGAGATATACAGTAAAATAAATCAGCTAAGACTGTACTTCAGACAGAATCTACATTACGGGAGGACCCATATATGATCACTGCAGGCGAATTCAGAAACGGCGTTACCTTCGAGATGGACGGAAACGTCATGCAGGTTGTGGAATTCCAGCACGTCAAGCCCGGCAAGGGCGCGGCCTTCGTGCGCACCAAGATGAAGAACGTCATCACCGGCGCCGTCACCGAGACTTCCTTCAACCCCACCGCCAAGTTCGAGAACGCCACCGTCGACCGTCAGACCATGGAGTATCTGTACAACGACGACAACCTTTACTATTTCATGAACCCCGAGACCTATGAGCAGGAGCCGGTGGACGGCAGCGTCCTGGGCGACAACTTCAAGTTCGTCAAGGAGAACATGGAGTGCACCATCTACTCCTACAAGGGCAAGGTCTTCAACGTGGAGCCTCCCTTCTTCGTGGAGCTGGAGGTCACCGAGACCGATCCGGGCTTTGCCGGCAACACCGCTACCAACGCCACCAAGCCCGCCACCGTGGAGACCGGCGCCGAGATCAAGGTGCCGCTCTTCATCGAGCGCGGCGAGAAGATCCGGATCGACACCCGCACCGGCGAGTATCTGTCCAGAGCCTGAGCATCATCTTTCGTAAGAATCAAGGGGGGGAGTCTACAAGCTTACCCCCTTTTTTCAAACTATTTGATGGGAGGTTTTCATCATGACGATCGTTGAAAAAGCTGCTTATCTGAAGGGACTGACCGCAGGACTGGGCGTGGAGCCCGATTCCCGGGAGGGAAAGCTCTGGGGGGCGCTGACCGACTTGCTGTCCGACATGGCTCATGAGATCGAGGACCTCCAGTCCGGCAGTCTGGACTTTGCAGACACCCTGGACGAAATGTGCGAGGATCTGAGCTATCTGGAAGAGATGGTGGACGCCTACAACGTGCCCGACCACGGCTGGGACGATGAGGACGAGTTCTTTGACGAGGACGAGGAAGAGGATCCGGACAAGATCTATGACCTGAACTTCGCCAAGGACGAGGATCTGGACGACGTGGCCGAAGAGAGCGACGAGGACGAGGAGCTGGAGATCGACGGCGTCCTCTATGACGCCACCTGCCCCTCCTGCGGCGAGGTCATCACCTTCGACGAGGAGACCCTGGCCAAGGGCTCCATCCGCTGCCCCAATTGCGGCGAAGAGCTGGAGTTCGACCTGGGCGACGATGACGGAGATCCCGAGGACGAGTGATCGCCAGGTAAGTGCAAAAAAGAAGCCACGAAAGCTGCGTTTTTCGTGGCTTCTTTTTTGTTGTTTGAGGGAGGCGCGGTAAAAGCGGAGGAGGTAGGCCCTGCGCGTTTCCCGTCCCGCTGTAGGGGCGCATCACGATGCGCCCGGCAAAACGAGCCCGGAGCGGCAGAAATGTTGGGCGAATCCGCGCCATGGCAATGATGCGGATTCGCCCATCGGTTTTCTTGCAGGGAAAGGAAACATGCTGCTTCGCAGGGACCTCATCCGGCGCTTCGCGCCACCTTCCCCGTGCGCGGGGAAGGCATCGGGCCGCCGAGAGCCTCGGCCCCTGCAAGGGCCCATGCCGGGCCAAGCTGTCAGCGGATCTCGGGATCGTAGGGCCTGGGTGTATCTTCCCCGGCAGGGGCTGCGGCCACGGGGGCCGGGGCCTTTTTCTTTGCCTTCTTGATGATCACCACGATCAGCAGCAGGGCAACGGCGGCAGCGGCAAGGATCAGGTAGATCCCTTCCCGCCCCTCAGTGGTGTCCAGCACCAGATAGCGCACGGCAGGATCGTTGGGGGAGATGCCGAAGATCTCCTGCAGGTCTTCGCTGAAGTAGCGGCGCAGCTCGGTGTCCTTCATCTCCTCCAGCTTTCCCTGGACCTTCAGCGTTTCACCCTCGTAGGGATAGCCGTCCACGCTGAGCAGCCAGTCGCTCATTCGCTCCAGGGTTTCATTTTCCTGTGCGTTTTCCGATTCCAGGGCCATGAGCGAGAGCCCGTCAGGCTCATCCAGGATCAGATAATAGTAGGAATTGACCCCGGAGGTGGCGGTGATGCCGTTGGTGCTCTGGGTTTCCGTTTCCGTGGCAAAGGGTCCGATCACCCAGCGGGCCTCGTAGCTCACGAACTCGTCAACGGGAAGCTCCCTGCCGGAGGAAAGATAGTCCTCCAGGGCGATCTTGGCCTCCTTCTGCATGGCGTTGTGCGCGTTGAGGAAGCGGAAGCCTGTGGTCACCAGGAATCCCGCGACGCCTACAAGAACGATGGCAATGAGATAGCGGAGAATGGTGCTGCCGGTTTTTTTCACGGTGAAAACCTCCTTTTTTATGAAAGCCATTCCATACAGGGACAGAGGATGCGTCCTCAGCGGCCGAAGACCTGCTGGCGCTCCATATCGCCCACCTTCAGGAAGTAGCAGATCTGATCGATGTTGTGCACTTCCCAGTTGTTGTTCTTGATGAAGCTGCGCAGCTCGTCCACCCGGACGTACCACTGATCCGCCTGCAGATACCAGCGGTCCCGCTCCCGCTTGATTTCCGGCTCCAGAAGGGCCTGATACTCGTCGATGAGGGCGAGGACGTGCTCGTTGGAGAGCACGGTCCTGTTCAGCTCCGCAAAGCGCTCCAGCACCCGGTCCCGGAAGAAGCGGTTTTTCAGCAGGTTCTTGATCAGCGGCGGCATCTGGTTGCCGGCGTTGCCGATCTCGTTCATGATGATGGTGAAGTCGCTTCTGGGGTACCAGAAGCCCCAGTCCAGATCGTAGAAGCAGAACTGCCACTTGTTGCCGTTTTCGGGGGAACGGTACATCCGGGTGTTGCCCTGGATGTCCGTGTTGGCGCAGTAGCCTTCCAGCAGGAACCAGTCGATGAGGCTGTCGATGTTCACATGGTCGCAGACATACTGGTAGTTTTCCTCCACGCTCAGGTCGTGGTGGTAGATGAAGGACAGCACCTCGTTGTGGAATTCCGAATCCAGACTCACCGGGCACTTGTTGCCCACCACGCTGCCTGCGCTGACGCCGGCGTGGGAGGCGTAATACTGATCGGAGAAGTCCTCCTTCAGACAGTAGATGCCGAAATAGCGGCCGTTCACATAGAGGATGCAGTATTTGCTGGCCTGGGTCAGGCAGGCGTCTCCGCACTCCTCGCAGAGGCGCTGGAAGAGCTCGTTGCGGAAGATGGAGAAGGTGTAGTCCTGCCCGCCGCGAATGGCCAGGGAGGAGAACTCCGTCACGCCGTTATCGAAGACATTGGCCTCCAGATTGCCGCCGTAGCGGCCCTTGAAGCTGACGCCCATGCTCTTTTTGGGCAGGTCCAGGCTGGTGTAGCCCTTCATGCTCAGGGCGCAGGAGCGGTTAAAGCTGTGCTCCCCGTCGTAGAGGGCCAGGTTTGCGGACACGTCCTCGTGCTTGATCTTGTTGTACCAGATGTTGTTGAAGTCCTCCATGCTGTCCACCACCAGGCTCATCACCGGCAGCGTGTGATTCTCGTTGATCACATAGCTGTAGGTGGCCACGGGGCTGGAGAGGGCGCCCTCCTCCCTGGCCAGGGTGCGGACAACGCCTGTGCTGCTCAGCTGCAGCGGCTCGGTATAGACCGGGGAGTCCAGGGTGGGCACGCTGCCGTCCAGGGTGTAGTGGATCTCCCCCGGGGAAAGGAGCGTCACCGTGACGGAGCCCACGTCGTTGTAGACCCCGTCGGGCTCGGCGGTGAGCGGCGCGTCGGTGACCCGGCGGCAGCCCTCGCCGTTTTCGCTGCCGGGGGTCCGCTCGGCGAAGTAGAAGAAGCCGGGCTGCCCCTCCAGCCTGCCCATGCTGCAGCCTAAGGGGATGTCGTGCAGGGCAACAAAGTCCAGCAGCTCACCGGAGGCGTTTCGCAGATAAAGCTGCTCGCCGGCGGCGCTGAGATCGAAGCCGGTATTCAGGGCGGTGCCGATGCTGCCCTCCTCCTCGTCGTTGTGGCAGCAGACGATGAGCAGTTCGCCCGGGGCCAGGCTCATGCCCTCCGGGAAGGTCCAGCGGGCCTCGCCGGCCTTGTCGGAAAGGCTGCAGCCGCCGAGGGCCAGGGTGTTGGCGGAGATGTTCTTGATCTCCACCCAGTCGCAGGCGTCCCAGTTGCCCTGGGCCACGAAGCGGCGGTTGTAGACGCAGGCCTCGTTGATCACCAGGCTCTGTCCGGCGCTTTGGCTGAGGCACCATTGCTCATAGCCCGCGGTGCCGTTTTCCAGCCCCGGGCTGATCCAGGGCGTCTCGGTAAAGCTGCCGTCGGCATTGCGGATCAGGCTGCAGTCCGCCCGATCGGAAGAGCAGAGCGCCAGATCCCGCAGGGCGCCCTCGGGAGAGAGCAAATAGAGCGTCTCATCCTGAGAAAGGGAAAAGGAAGGGCCGCTCTCCCCGTCGAAGAAGACCACGGTGCGCTCGCCGGGGGCAAGCTCCCCCTGGGAAAAGCTCCACCGGGCCTGATTCTCCCGGTCCGTCAGGGACCAGCCGGAGAGGGAGACGGTCTTGCCGGAGATGTTCTCCAGCTCCGCCCAGTCAAAGAAGCGCCCGGAGGCGTCGGCCACGGCGGCCTTGTTCTTCGGCATGAGTTCGGAGATCTGCAGGAGATCGGCATACTCGGCGGAGGGCTGCGCTGGCCCGGCGGGGTCCTGCTCCTCCTTCTCCGCGGGTCCGTCCGTCAGCCACGATAGCCAGGAGTTTTGACTCTCCCGGCCGGAGTCCTGGGTGGAAGCGGTCTCTTCCCGCCCCTCGGCGGGCAGGCTCGTCCCGGCGGAAGCGGGCACTTCGGCGGGCAGGTCCACCACATGGTTGGCCACCAGACCGAACAGGGCCAGGAGGATCATAAAAAGGATCAGCTTCAGCTTTTTCATGGCATTCTCCAAAAAGGGAAAAATGGGAAACCGGGCGACAGCACGGATGATGTGTTACTATGAAAGCTGGCGCAACCATGGTAAACATTTGATTCAAACGCGCCATTCTCGCCCCTGACGCGGCAAGCGAATGGCATGCGGTAAAAGCCCTATGCTGCCGATGCTTTTATTTATCGTGGTGCGGAATCTCCACATGGGGATTTACAACTAAATATTGTATCAGGAAGCGGAAAAAAACACAAGAAGAAAGAGAAAAATGAGGGAAATCGGAAAAGAAAAGTTTTTATCATTGACGCGGGGATAATTAAATTGTAAAATAATACGATTGCAAAAGGAGAGGGGGAGAACGATGGCGCAGCTGCAGTTCGATTCCGTGGACCGGATCGCCCACGCCACCATAGTCACCGCCCCCGACCGGGAAGAATGTCTGGCCCGGGCGCTGGACATGGCCGCGGCCCTGGTGTGCCAGGCTGCCGGCCCGGTCCCCTGCGGCGTCTGTCGGGCCTGCCGGAAGGCGCGGGAGGGCATCCACCCGGACATTATCCGGGTGAAGCGGCCTGAGGACGACAAGGGCCGGCCCAAGCGGGAGATCCCCGTGGACACGGTGCGCAGCATGGCGGCGGACGCGCCGGTGCTGCCCAACGAGAGCGAGCGGAAGGTCTATCTCATCGAGGATGCGGACACCATGAACACCGCCGCCCAGAACGCGGCGCTGAAGCTGCTGGAGGAGCCGCCAAGAGGGGTGTATTTCCTCCTCTGTGCGCAGAACCCGGCTTTGCTGCTGCCCACGGTCCGCTCCCGCTGCGCCCTGTGGAGCCGCTTTGGCAGCGAAACGCCCCTTGACCCGGAAAACAAGGCCCTGGCGGAGGAGTTCCTGCGGCAGGTGGCCCGGGGCGACCGGGCGGAGCTGCTGCGCTGGTGCGCCCAAAACGAGAACATGGACACCCGGACCATGGGCGTCTTTCTGGACTGCGCCTGCGCCTGCACGGTGGACCGGCTCACCGGCAGAGCCCAAAGCGAGGGCATGAGCCCCGCGCAGCTGCTCTCGTTGCACGCCCTGCTGGAGCGCTGCCGGAAAATGCTGCGGGTCAACACAGGCGTGAAACAACTATTTGGATTGCTGGCGGTGGATGCCATCGCCGAAAGAGGAGTATAACATTGATCGAAATCGTCAGTATTCGCTTTAAAAACCGGGGCAAGTGCTATTCCTTCGCCCCCAACGGCATGGAGATCGCCACCGGCGTGAAGGTGATCGTGGAGACGGCCAAGGGTCTGGAGATCGCCGAGTGCAGCCGGGGCAACCACTGGGTGGAGGAGACCGCCGTGGTGCAGCCCCTGCGCCCCGTGGCCCGCATCGCCACCGCCGACGACCTCCGGATCGAGGAGCTGAACAAGAAGCGGGAGAAGGAGGCCTTCCAGATCTGCCAGCAGAAGATCGCCGAGCACGGCCTGGAGATGAAGCTGGTGGACGTGGAGTGCAACTTCGAGGGGAACAAGACCATGTTCTTCTTCACCGCCGACGGACGGGTGGATTTCCGGGAGCTGGTGAAGGACCTGGCCGGGATCTTCCGCAACCGTATCGAGCTGCGCCAGATCGGCGTGCGGGACGAGGCCAAGATGATCGGCGGCATCGGCATCTGCGGCCGCCCCTTCTGCTGCAGCCAGTTTCTGGAGGATTTCCAGCCGGTTTCCACCAAGATGGCCAAGATCCAGTCCCTGTCCCTGAACCCCACCAAGATCTCCGGCAGCTGCGGCCGCCTGATGTGCTGCCTGCGCTATGAGCAGGACGCCTATGAGGATCTGATCAAGAAGGTGCCCAAGCAGGGCGCCTTTGTGGAGACCATCGACGGCTACGGCACCGCCGCCCAGGTCAATCTCCTGCGCCAGACCGTGAAGGTGAAGCTGGACCAGGACAAGGACGACACCCTCCATGTCTACAAGGCCAACGAGCTGGCCGCCGTTCCCGGCGGCAGACCTCGGGACGGGGAGGAGCCCCCCCATGTGCTGAACTACGTGCCCGAGGAGCCGGAACCCCAGGAGTCCGCCGAGGACGAGTGGAGCATCCCGGCCATGGTGGCCGAAGCCCAGGAGCCGCAGCAGCCTGAGGAGCCTGCCCCGAACCCGGAGGAAGGCAAGCGCAGCCGCCGCAGAGGCGGACGGAAGAACCGGGGCGAGCGGCCCGAGCAGCCCAAGGACGCCGAGCCGGAGAAGAAGCCGGAGCTCAAGAAGAGCGAGCAGGGGAAAAAGCCCCAGAAGCAGCCGAAGCAGAAGCAGGAGAAGCCCGCCGAACCTGAAAAGGAAGCCGGGACCCGGGAAAATCGGAAGAACGGCCGCCGCCACAGCCATGTGAAGGCGGTGAAGGCCGAGAACAAGGCCCCCCAGGAAAAGCCGGCAAACGAGAACCGGGAAAAGACGGAGCAGAGTCCCAAGGCCGAAGGCCAGCACCGCGGCGGCAGCCGCCGCCGCAGACCCCGCAAGCCCAAGGCCCCCGGGGAGAAGACAGAAGAAAACGAAAGCCTGTGAAAACGCTCGTTTTCACAGGCTTTCGTTTTTTTAGTTTTTCGTTTTTAGTTTTGAGTTTTGGGTTTTTGGTTCCAGAATGGAAAAGCGGTCGCTTCGGTTTAGAAGCTATATACGGATTCGCCCAAGGTATCTATGGATTATGCCCTGTGCCGTCGGGCTGCCGAGGGCGGCAGCCCCTACGAAAGAATCGGGGCCGCTCGCCGGCCAAAAGCCTTCCCCGCGCACGGGGAAGGTGCCCGTAGCGCCGAGCATTGCTCGGCGGCACACTGGGGCGGATAAGGTCCCCGCGCAGCGAATTATGGATTCAATTGGGTCGGGTCAGGTGGGACGAGGAATCATCCCTCTGCCCCATTTTAATGTCCCATCCTGTCCACTACTCTCTGTATTCAACATAAAAATACCAGTTTCCACCAAGAGATTCTACCGGCTGATATTCATTCGTGACAGGCTTTTCTTCACTATAGAACAGAAACAGTTCTGCATACAGTCTGCCATGCTCATCATATACCTCACCAACGAAGGTGCATGCCTCACGTTCAAACCAGTTTGAACTCCAGGCAACCCAATCAAAACTCTCATCATGTCCGAAAAAAGCAGCCTCGGAAAGAATTGGGTGTTCCGTAATCTTCTTCTGTGCCTTGATATGAACGCCATCAAAACGATACAATGCGCTTTCTTTGACTGCAAAAAGGTATGTATGCTCAGGGTCTTGGTCCTCCATAGCCTTCATATGAAAGGCAAATTGTTCCATCTCTTCTTGATGCTGTTGGAAAAAGGCAACCATCTCGTTTTTTTGAGCGGTTTTCTTTTCTTCGTTCTTGGGGGGGATGAACCCGTTTTCTTCGATATCATTTTCAACATGGTTTTGTCTCTTTTCTGATTCAGCCTCGCTCGGGAAAGTTCCATGATTCTCCTGAATGCTATCTCCCTTCGTGCAACCTGCCATCATGAAAGACAGAACGGCAATAACAAGAAGAAAAACAATAACTTGCCTCATTCGTATACTCCCTTTCTCGGCTCCAGAGTTGCCGATTTCGGTCAGCTGGGACAGAGGGCCATCCCCTGTATACCGGCTCAGGACGTGCGTTCCCAGCCGTCCCCATAATCCGCGGCATACTGCCTCGGATCGATGTGGAAACGTCGAAGGAAATAATCCAGCCTCAGCGTTTCTGATGCAAACAGAGTGCTATGTGCTTCCAAATAGACAATGATAACGGTTCTTTGCTCCGGATCGACCAGGATCCTTTTGATGGAGGCGTGATCGACCCAGTTAAACGTTAGCCCATCTTCTACGAAGTCTTTCGTCACGCCGTCTACTGAGAAGAAGCTCATATAGTTTTTTCCGATAAAGTATTCCAGATAGCTTTCATCATAGAGGAAAGCATGAAAAGCCTCCTTTGGAGCAACCGTTTCCATGTAGGCGGCAAATTCTTCTTCGTTGGGAATCGTGAATTCAAGATTGATTTCACACGCACTGCCATAATCGGTTGTGGCAAAATGGTAGTGCACGTTTTCGTATGTAGAAGGAATCGTTTGCGGAAAATACCTTTGAAACTCTTTTAGGACATAATCTTTTGCGGAAGGCGTGATACCATCAAATTTCCCGTAATCAGATAAATCAAAGGTTTCAGTAACTTTCCCCAGATCACGGATTCCACATGCGCTGAGCAGAAATGTATAGAGCAAGAGAAAAACACATATGATTCTGACCGCTTTTTTGTTTTGCATATACGAACTCCTGTTCCGTACAGATGGTATTATTTCATTGGGCAGGGGACTGTCCCCAATATTGAGATGTCAGCGAGGATTGCCTCCCTTGAGACCGGAGAGCTGTGCCTTAACCTCTTTGTCGCCCACAAAAGCCAGGAGAGAAAGGGCAAAGAAACCAAGGAGCACGATGCGGATGCATGCGGCAGGAAGTCCGGTGAAAAGAAAATCCATAAGCGGCTGCCGATAAAGGATCTCTCCGTTCAAAAGGATTTGCGTTGGCGCAAAACCCCGATAGGTTTCCATGGAGTATATAGATTCAATTCCGTCTGGTGCAGCAGAGATTCGTCTGTTCTCGCTTCCCCGGATGCTTTCGTATTGCAGATCCCTGTTGGAGAGAAAATGACCCTCAAGATCATAGACTTTAGCGGTGCTCCATTTTCGGCTTCCTACGACGATCGTGTTATCCTGGATCCTGAACCGATAATCATACTCCATGGCAGGCTGCAGACGGATCGTGCGGGTCTTTTCGCGCCCTTTGTAAACGAGGATGCTTCTGTCCGTCCCAATGTAAAGATTCTCTTCCGCATCCAGGTCAAATCCATGCACATTGCCCTGGATGGATCCGGCTGCAGAGAGAAAAAGAGGAAGAACGATGGAAAGGCCGAGGAGAAGAGCGGACAGTATCATCGGGAAGGCTTTTTTCCAAATACGCATTTTCATCCCCCAAAAATCAGATCACATGAACGGGACAGGGAAATGCTTTCTTGCCTCGTGCTCTTTTGCTGTATATATAACGTTCGAGCTCGGCAAAAGGTTTCACCGCAATCGAAATTTCTCCGTTTCCGACGTATCATCTCTCCTGCATGCGTTCCTCGCCCGCGAGAGTCCACGGAGCGATCAGGGGATCGCTCCCTACGCGGCGGCGGGATCGGAGTGTCATCCTGAGGAGGCGCAGCCGACGAAGGATCTCGAAGGCGCGAGGCCGGTGTATCGCAGCGCACGAAGGAAACGAAGCTTGCGCCGGGGGTGGGATCCTTCGACTCGCTTTGCTCGCTCAGGATGACAAAAGAGAGGTGCTTGCGCTTTTTGAGGTCTCCGCAAAGCCGAATCAGTCCGGCCGCGTGAAAACACCCCGAAGGCTTTTGCCCTCGGGGTGTAAGCTCAAAACTTCTCGTCGAATTTATAGCTGAGATCCTCTGCCAGACTCAGCTTCTCCTCCTGGCCGCGGAGGATGCGGCGGATGGAGGGGATGTGGCGCACCAGCATTTGCAGGCAGATCAGCGCCGTGATGATCAGGATCAGCTGCTCCTCCACCACCATGACGGCTACGATCGCCATCACCAGGGTGCCGGCCATGGCGCCCACGGTAAAGCTCTTGCCGAACCAGATGCCGAGGACCACGCCGATGGCAGCGGTGATGCCCACCGAGGGCTCGAGGAGCAGGCCGATGAGGATCAGGGCCATGCAGCCGTGGCCGCCCTTGAAGCGGTTGAACACCGGCCAGAGACGGCCCAGCATGAGACAGTAGCCCGCAAAGATCCGGCCAATGTCGGGCCGGCCCCGGAAGCCGATGAGCAGCGCCCCGATGAGCAGGGGCAGAAGGTCCTTCACGATCTCCACCAGGCCCAGCTTCGCAAAGCCCAGATAACCGAAGAGCCGGCGGAAGTTGGAAAGCCAGGTGTTGCCCCGGCCCAGCTTTGTCAGGTCCCGCTTGAACACATAGCGGGAGGCCACCCGCCGGGTGCTGACGCTGCCGCTGACGTAGGCGATAAAAGCCGTGAGCAGCAGCAAAAACCAGTTGAGGATCATTCGCTGTCTCCCTTCTGCCGGATCACGATGCGCACCGGCGTGCCCTCCAGGCCGAAGACCGAGCGGATCTGGTTTTCCAGATACCGCTGGTAGGAGAAGTGGAACAGCTCCCTGCTGTTGCAGAAGATCACAAAGTTGGGCGGCTTGATGCCCGTCTGGGTCATGTAGTAGATCTTCAGGCGGCGGCCCTTGTCCGTGGGGGGCTGGACCCGCGCCTGGGCGTCTGCCAGGACGTTATTCAGCATGCCGGTGCTGATGCGCATGTTGCTCTGGTCGTTGACGTAGTTGATGAGCTCAAAGATGCGGTTGGTGCGCTGGCCGGTGAGGGCGGAGATGAACAGGATGGGGGCATAGCTCATGAAGCTCAGGTCCCGCATGATGTCCTTGCGCATCTTCTCCATGGTGCCGGTCTCTTTTTCCACCAGGTCCCACTTGTTTACGATGACGATGCTGGCCTTGCCCGCCTCGTGGGCCAGACCTGCGATCTTGGTGTCCTGATCGGTAACGCCGTCCCGGGCGTCGATCATGATGAGGCACACGTCCGCCCGCTCGATGGCCAGCTGCGCCCGCATGACGGAGAATTTCTCCACCCGCTCGTCCACCTTGGACTTGCGGCGGATGCCGGCGGTGTCGATGAACATGTAGCGGCCCAGCTCGTTTTCATAGACGGTGTCCACCGCGTCCCGGGTGGTGCCGGCCACGTCGCTGACGATGACCCGCTTCTCGCCCAGAATGTGGTTCACGAGAGAGCTCTTGCCCACGTTGGGCTTGCCGATGATGGCCACCTTGATGAGGTCCTCTTCCTCCTCGTCCTCTTCGGCGGGAGGGAAGTACTTGAGGCACTCGTCCAGCAGATCGCCGGTGCCGTGGCCGTGGACGGCGGAGGTGGGGATGGGATCTCCCAGACCCAGGGAGTAGAACTCATAGACCCCCAGGTCCGTGTCGCCGGTGGAGTCGGCCTTGTTCACCGCCAGCACCACGGGCTTGCGGGAACGCAGCAGCATGTTGGCCACGTCCTGGTCCGCCGCGGTGACGCCGGTGCGCAGGTCCGTCACAAAGATAATGACGGTGGCCGCGTCGATGGCGATCTGGGCCTGCTCCCGCATGAAGAGCAGGATCTCGCTGTCGGTGCTGGGCTCGATGCCGCCGGTGTCCACCATATCGAATTTGCGCCCGCACCACTCGCACTCGGCATAGAGCCGGTCCCGGGTGACGCCGGGGGTGTCCTCCACGATGGAGAGGCGCTGCCCCACCAGGCGGTTAAAAAGCATGGATTTGCCTACGTTGGGCCGTCCAACGATGGCAACAAGCGGTCTGGACATAGTATCACCTTCCTAATAAGCTCCCCTGTGCAAGGGAGAGCAGGATAATGAATACTGAAAACTGAAGAATGAAGAATTGCGGTATCCCCTTCGGGGATGAATATAAATATCGCGAAGCGATACCATGATTATTCACTTTTCAGTTTTAAGTCTTCAGTATTCATTATTCAAACGGCTCCTCGGCCTCGTCGCTTACAGGAGACGGTTCCGAGGGCTTGTGAGCCGGAATTCAGTTTCGTTCGTCTTTGAGAATATGGCGGACGTAGGGGACCTTGTCCCGCAGGGCGGTGTGGAAAAAGTCCGGGTAGAGGACCGTGTCCTCCGCCGGGTCCACCCACTCCAGCTGCTCCTCCGTTCCGTCCTCCGTGAGGCTTTCACAGTGGGGCTCGAAATCCGCCGGTGTTTTCATATAGTAGTAAAAGCCGATCTCATAGATCAGTTTTCCCAGTTTCGAGGGAGAATCTCCCCAAAAGAAGTCCTCGTGGACAAAGCCCAGACTTTCGATCTCCAGATCCCAGCCGGTCTCCTCCAGCACTTCCCGGCGGATGGCCTGCTCCGCGCTTTCGCCAAACTGGATCCGTCCGCCCACTGAGTAGCAGTAGCGGAGGTCGGCGTTTCGCACCATGAGAAGCTTTCCATTTTTTTCGATGATGGCGCCCACCCGAAGATTGACAAAGCCGTCCTCGATGGGCAGTGTGATATCCTGTGCCATATTCGCTCAGTTCCGGTTGTACCGGTAGTATTCCGTCTCCTCGGATGGCGCACGGGGGATCCGCACCTCCGGCAGCGCATCGCCGGAGATGGCGTCCCAGAGGGCGAAGCCGTCCGCCTCCACGGGGTAGATGGGAAGGCCCAGGGCCGCCGCGGCCTCCTCCAGCTTCACGTCGTCCAGAAAGTCCATTTCCTCCCGGCGCAGCATGTTCTGGGAGATAAAAAGGCGCTGGCCCAGGTCCCTGCCCTTCAGCTGCCGGATCAGGTCCCCGCCGGTGATGAGGCCCGCCACGGTGATGCTGTGGCCGAAAAAGTCGTTTTCAATGGCATAGACCCGGCCGTCCAGCTGCGGCCACTGTTCCTTGGCAAGCTTCAAGAGTCCCTCGAAGAAGGGGGCCGCCGCCGTACCGGTGGCAATGGAGAAGGGCACGCCGTCCGGCGCGTCCGAGAGCTTCAGCGCCGAGCGGAACTCCGTCTCCAGCAGGCGCAGCATGCCCACGCCGTTTTCCAGCTGGGTGTGCTCCTCATAGAACTCGTCCGCGGGCAGTTCCCGCCCCGCCTCCAGGTACAGCTCGTCCCCGCACCAGAAGATGCGGGTGCCGTACTGCTCCACGCAGCGGTCGCCGAAGGCCGTGACCTGGTCGATGGTCTCGCCAGCGTGCTCGGGGGTGAAGGGGACGAGCTGCTCCAGCCCCTCCCGGTATTTGGTGAGGCCCACCGGCACGATGGAGACGCTGTGGACCCCGGGGTACATCCCGGCCAGGTCCTCCATGGTGCGCTGCAGAGCCTCCCCGTCGTTCCAGCCGGGGCAGCAGACGATCTGGCAGTTCATCACGATCCCCGCCGCGGCGAAGCGGCGCATGACCTCGATGCTCTCGCCGGCCCGCCGGTTTTTCAGCATCCGGCAGCGGAGCTCCGGGTCCGTGGTGTGGACGGAGACGTTCACCGGGCTCACGTGCAGATCGATGATCCGCTGGATCTCCCGGGGGGAGAGATTCGTGAGGGTGATGTAGTTTCCCAGCAGAAAGCTGAGCCGGGCGTCGTCGTCTTTGAAATACATCGTTTTCCGCATGCCCTTGGGCAGCTGGTCGATGAAGCAGAAGACGCAGTTGTTGGCGCAGGAGCGGGGATTGTCCATCAGGTAGCTCTCAAAATCCAGACCCAGGTCGCCGCCCTCCCGCTTGTGCACGGGTACATGGTACTCCGCCCCGTCGGGACGGCGCAGCAGCACGTCAAGCCTGGTGTCGTAGGCGTAGAACTTGTAGTCCAGCACGTCCAGCACCCGCTTGCCGTTGATGGCGATCAAATTGTCGCCCACCCGGGCATGATGCCGCAGGGGGCTTGTTGGGTCGATGGATTTGATGATGTGGTCCATAAGTCGCTCCGTAGGGGCGGCTATCAGCCGCCCGTTTTTGTTGGCGGGCGGCTGATAGCCGCCCCTACGAATCAGAATCGCAGGTTTGCGATCGGACAAAGCAAAAGGAGGAGCGGTCCAGGCCTCTCCTCCCTAAGCTTTTTCACTTCTCCTCAACGTTCAAGACCACGCGGCCCTTGTACTGTCCGCAGTGGCGGCAAGCACGATGGGGCATGCAGAACTCGCCGCAGTTGGGGCACTTGACGATGCTGGGGGCGGTGAGCTTCCAGTGGGAAGAGCGCCGCTTGTCACGCCGCTGTCTGGATACCTTTCCTTTCGGGACTGCCATGTTGACACCTCCTGATTGTAAGCTGTTCTGAGCAGCTCAGTTATTCTTTATCCAAAAGCTGCTCAAGCACAGCAAATCTTGGATCAATTTGTTTCCTGCACCCGCAGGGGCCCAGATTCAGGTTTTTGCCGCAAGTGGGGCAGAGACCCTTGCAGTCCTCCCTGCAGAGGAACTTGGTCTCCATATCCAGGATGAAGCAGGTGGAGAGGACCTCGTCCAGGTCCAGGTCGTTGCCGTCCAGGACGAAATACTCGGGATATTCCTCGTTTTCCTCTTCCACGATCACAGCGTCCAGCTGTGTCTGCTTCACACTGTCAAAGGCTTCGCCGCAGCGGTCACAGACACAGGTCATCTCCGCTTGCAGTGTGCCCTCCAGGTGCAGCACGCCGGCCTCGTTATACACGCGGCCCTCTGCATGGGGTTTGCCCTTGTACCGCAGAACCGCGGGGAAATCCAGACCTTCCGTTTCCAGCTCGCACGCAAAGGGGATCGAGCCGCCGGGAACCTCAATGATTTCACGCAAATTCAACTTCATTTGGCACACCTCGCTGCAGTCGCCTAAGTATTATAGTTGAAGCATTTGCACTTGTCAAGGCTTATTTTCTGTTGTATACTACAAAAAAATGACAGACTCAGAGGGCTTTTTTATGAAAGAATTGCGTGTCAATCCCAACGACGCCGGCCAGCGGCTGGATCGTTTCGTCTCCAAGGCGGTGCCCCTGCTGCCGGAGAGCCTGCTGCAGAAGTACATCCGCCTCAAGCGCATCAAGGTAAACGGCAAGGGCGCCAAGCGGGACGTCCGCCTGCAGACCGGGGATCTGCTGCAGCTCTACATCAACGACGAGTTTTTTGAAAAGCCCCGGGAGGAGAATTCTTATCTCAAGGTGGGCACGCCGAAACTCAGCATCGTCTATGAGGACGAAAACATCCTCCTGGCGGACAAGAAGCCCGGCGTCCTCTGCCACAGCGCGGGGGTCTGGGACTACAACACCCTCATCGCCAACATCCAGGCCTACCTGGCCCAAAAGGGGGAGTGGCGGCCCAGGGAGGAGAATTCCTTTGCCCCCGCCCTCTGCAACCGCATCGACCGGAATACCGGCGGCATCGTCATCGCCGCCAAAAACGCCGAGGCCCTGCGGATCCTGAACGACAAGATCCGGGACCGGGAGATCGAAAAGTACTATCTCTGCGCGGTCCAGGGACGGCCCAGGCCTCCCGAGGGCAGGCTGGAAAATTACCTCTTCAAGGACGCTCAGAAAAACCAGGTCTTTGTGAAGGCAAAGCCGGAGCCGGGGGCCAAGACCGCCGTGACGGAGTATAAGCTCCTGCGCAGCAAGGGACCCCTGAGCCTGGTGGAGTGCCGGCTCCTCACCGGGCGGACCCACCAGATCCGGGTGCAGATGGCCCACGCGGGCTGGCCCCTGCTGGGGGACGGCAAGTACGGCCGGGAGCGCTTCAACAAGGACTATAACGAAAAGGGCCAGGCCCTCTATTCCTACAAGCTCCGCTTTGATTTCCCCACCGACGCCGGGCTCCTGAACTATCTCCGCGGCCGGGAATTCCAGGTGGAAAAAGTAGATTTTGTGGAAAAGTATTTTGAATAGGCCTTCCCCCAGCGGGGGAAGGTGCCCCAGTGCGCACACTGGGGCGGATGAGGGAGAAGCCTTACCGTTCCCACCGCATTTGGATGGAAATCGAAGCGTATGATCAGGAAAGGAGCACGCCATGCTGCTGAACGAACAGGAGACAAGAGATCTGGAGGAACGGGTGCTGCTGCAGCTGCGCTTTCGCCCTGCCGCCGGCTATCGGGGCCATTCTCTGCTCTGGTGGAAGCGGCCCTTCCGCCTGCCGAAGCCCTGGACGGTCTATGCCCTGGACGACATGAGCCAGGACCAGATCGAGCAGACGGCTCCCGCCGTGAAGGCGGCGCTTCTCCAAGCCACCGAGCCGGGAGGGCGGCTCTATGCCATGGACTGGTACCACTGCACCTTCCTCTACGATCCCCGGAAGGGCGACGAGCAGAAGTCTGTGAAGGAGACGGACGGCGACGGAAAGTACCGGGCGGCCTTCCCCTTCTATTACCCGGACGGGGACTATTACTTCTTCCTGGACGAGGACTTCCGCTTCGGCTATCTGGGGCACCCCTGGCGCAATGAGATCTGGGCCTTCGGGGAAAAGCTCCTGCCGGAGCTGGAGCGCATCGCCCCGGCCTTGGGCTGGAAAAAGCTGCGGTAAAGATTTTTGCAGCCCCTATCGGCCTTCGGCCACTTCCCCCTGAGGGGGAAGCGAGACCTTGCCTCCCCCTCGGGGGGGAGGTGCCCAGTGCTCACACTGGGCGGTGGGGGATCCACATTTCCCAACACATCAACAGGAGGTTTTTCTATGCTGACCGTCAATGACCTTTCCATGCAGTTCGGCTCGTCCGTGCTGTTTTCCAAGGTGGACCTGCAGTTCGTGGCGGGCAACTGCTACGGCATCATCGGCGCAAACGGCGCCGGCAAATCCACCTTCATCAAGATCCTCTCCGGCGAGCTGGAGCCCACCGGCGGCTCCGTGGTGCTGGAGCCCAAGCGCCGCATGTCGGTCCTGAAGCAGAACCAGAGCCTCTATGACGACTGCCGGGTGCTGGACACCGTCATCATGGGCCACCAGCGGCTCTATGACTGCGGAAAGGAGAAGGACGCCATCTATGAGAAGGAGGATTTCTCCGACGAGGACGGCATCCGGGCCGCGGAGCTGGAGGAGGAATTCTCGGAGCTTGGCGGCTACGAGGCGGAGAGCGACGCGGGACGCATCCTCCAGGGCCTGGGGGTCCCGGTGGAGCTGCATGAGAGCCTGATGCGGGAGATCGATCCCCGGCTCAAGGTGAAGGTGCTGCTGGCCCAGGCCCTCTTCGGCAAGCCCGACGTGCTGCTGCTGGACGAGCCCACCAACAACCTGGACCTGGCAAGCGTGGTCTGGCTGGAGGACTTCCTGATGGATTATGAGGGAACGGTGCTGGTGGTGAGCCACGACCGCTACTTCCTCAACAACGTCTGCACCCACATCGTGGACATCGACTACGGCAAGATCAAGATGTACGTGGGCAACTATGACTTCTGGTACGAGTCCAGCCAGCTGATCCAGAAGCTGATCCGGGATCAGAACAAGAAAGCCGAGCAGAAGATCCAGGAGCTGCAGACCTTCATCGCCCGCTTCTCCGCCAACAAGTCCAAGTCCCGTCAGGCCACCTCCCGGCGGAAGCTGCTGGACAAGATCACCGTGGAGGAGCTGCCCGCCTCCGGGCGGCGCTACCCCTGGGTGGGCTTCAAGGCCGAGCGGGAGCCCGGAAAGGACCGGCTCTTCGTCACCGACATCTCCAAGACCGTGGACGGGGTGAAGCTTCTCAACAAGGTCAGCTTCATCGTGGGCAAGGAGGACAAGATCGCCCTGGTGGGCAAGAACGAGCTTGCCGTCACCATGCTCTACAAGATCCTCATGGGGGAGGAGGAGCCGGACGAGGGCACGGTGAAATGGGGCGCCTCCATCCAGCCCAGCTACTTCCCCAAGGATCACAACAGCTATTTCGACAGTTTCGACGCGGACCTCATCGAGTGGATGCGGCAGTTTTCCGCCGACAAGCGGGAGAGCTATCTGCGCACCTTCCTGGGGCGCATGCTCTTCTCCGGCGACGATGTGTACAAGCCCGCCAAGGTCCTCTCCGGCGGCGAAAAGGTGCGCTGCATGCTCTCCCGGATGATGCTCTCCGGGGCAAACTTCCTGCTGCTGGACCAGCCCACCAACCACCTGGACCTGGAATCCATCGCGGCGCTGAATAACGGCCTGGAGGCCTTCAGGTACAACATCCTCTTCTCCTGCCACGACCACCAGCTGACCCAGACCGTGGCCAACCGCATCATCGAGATCACCGAGGACGGCGTCATCGACCGCCGCTGCAGCTACGACGAGTACATGCACATCGCCGAGTTGGAGCAGGGCCAGTAAAGCCGACCCTTCAGAAATTTGAAGATTCCCTTGCTTCCGGGCCGCGCCTGTGCTATGATGCAGGCGCGGCCCGGAAACCGTCATTTTACAGATAAGAGGATCACAGGCGTGGAAAACAACAAGAAAAAAGAACTCTGGCGGGTGGTGAAATTCACCCTCTTCTCGGCCAGCGCGGGGCTTATCGAGGCGGGCACCATCGCCCTGCTGGAAACCCTGACGCCTCTGCCCAGCTGGGCCTGCTATCTCACCGGTCTGGTGCTCTCCGTCCTCTGGAACTTCACCCTGAACCGGAAGTTCACCTTCCAGTCCGCCGGCAATATCCCGGTGGCCATGCTGAAGGTGGCGGCCTTTTACGCGGTGTTCACGCCCCTCTCCACCCTGGCGGTCAAGTACCTCACCGAGACGGCGGGCTGGAGCCCCGTCTTTGCCGATGGGCTCAACATGCTCTGCAATCTGGTCACGGAGTTCCTGTACCAGCGCTTCTTCGTCTTCGGCAAGAGCATCGACACGGCGGAGAGGAAATAGTATTGAGATTTGCGTTTTGAGGAGACGCGGCAGCGGAAAAGTCGGGCGAATTCACAGATTCGCCCGACTTTTCCTATTCCCTTACTGATAGATCTGCATGATGCTCCCCTCGGTCCAGAGACCCTCCATGATCTCGGTGATCTCCCGGTACATGGGCCAAGTCTTGAAAAACGCGAACATCTCCCGGGCCAGCCGGTCCAGCTCCGCTTTCCCCCGGACGTCGGCCTCTTCCCTCCGCATCCAAAGCATGCAGATCAGCTTGTCGATGCACAGGGACTCGGCTTTTTCCACTTCCTCCAGCCGCGCTTTGCCGCTCCGGATGGCCGCCGCGATCTCATAGTACTGAAAATGCAGGGCCGGGATCCTGGCCAGGTAGGCTTCGGCCATGGCCTGCTCGCCCAGACCGTGGTAGGTCTCCGCCAGGATGCGCAGCACGTCGATCTTCAGCTCGTCGTCCTTCGTGCAGGCCAGGATCCGCTCTCCGATCTCCAGGATCTCCGCGCTGCGGGACTTGTCGCCGTTCTGCTCCTGCATATCCTCCAGGATGCAGGTCATCAGCAGGTCGTTGTTGGGGTATTTTTCCAGGGCCTTGCGCAGAAAGGCCTCAGACGCCGCGGGATCCTTTCCGCCCCTTCCACTCTCCCGGATCAGCGCCTCCACCGCCGCGTCCACCTGGCTCTGGTCAAAGTCCAGCAGGTTGTCCAGGGAGGTCCCGAAAAAGATGGCAAGCCTGGGCAGCTGATCCAGATCCGGGCTGGAGACGCCGGTCTCCCATTTGCTGATGGCCTGGGAGGAGATGTGCAGATACTCCGCCAGCTGTTCCTGGGTCACTTTCTTCTCTTTTCTCAACTGTTTGATTTTGGTGCCGATATTCATAAGGCTGTGCTCCTTGTCTGTAGTCTTGGAACCGGTTCGACTGTAGTATAGACCATGGAGAGGCAAAGGTCCAGAACCAATCTATTGGAGAAAAACCAACCAACGGTTGAGAAAACCGGCGGACCGGAAGGAGCCGCGTTTCCCGGGAGCGGGGCCGGCGCTTCCAAGAATTCACAATTTATTCATTGACAAATCCGAGTTTCGGTGGTAGACTGCGCGGCACTGGAGATGGGCGGCATCCCATCGGTGCGATCGGCACCAGGCGCGTATCTCCGGCGAGAAGAGCGCGGGCCTGATCAACCAGGCGCCTTCCCCGAAGATCTCGCGCGAACCCGGAAAGCAAGAACCGTTTCCTTGCGGGCCGCCGGCGGCCTCGTTGCCGGACGCTGGCCGGGCAGCAGCGCCAGCCATCCACTCACTTTTGGCAGACGATGATTCATAAGGCAAGAGCAGATTGCGAGAAAAATTGAGGCCTGAGAAAGGCGCTTCTTCGCAGAAATACTTTGTGTATTGCAAGAAGAAGGGACGAAATCAGGGCATAATTTTTCCGGAAGATGCCGAAGGCGAATGAATCGGCGTTTGCCCTCCATAAGGCTGGGCGGAACACCGATCAGGGCAAAGAGCAGAAGACGCGCGCGGCGTCGTCTGCCGGCCCATGGCAGATCCACATTTGATTGATTCATCAGGATTGCTTTTCTTTAGCCCCTTCCCAAACGGGAAGGGGCGCTTTTTTTGCCGGGGCCTTTTGCTTTACAAAGGTCCCGGGCCTTGGTATAATGAACGCTGACAACCATGCCGATTGCGAAAGTCGCAAGCGAAGGCGAAGCTTCGCTGCACTGAGAATGACAAATCGCTGAGAAACGCGATTCGCAGTTGTAAAAAAGGAGGAATACGCCTATGAAAGCACCCTTTTCCGCTTATCTGAGCGGGATCAAGCCGGGCCTGCAGAAGCTGCTCGGGCTGCTGCAGCCGGACTATGACTACGTGAGCATTCTGGCCACCGACTCCAAGGGACTCAGCGTCCGCATCTCCCGGCACGCCCGGTCTGTGGGCAGCGAGACCATGACCACCGAGCGGGGCGTGGTGGTGCGCGTGAGCAAAAACGGCCAGTACAGCGAGTACGCCCTGAACGGCTTCGACCCGGAAAAGCCCGAGGAAGCCGCCCGGGAGATCCGCGAGGCCATCGACGCCCAGCTGGAGCTCCTGACCCTTACCGGGGTGGAGAGCTATCCCACGCCGCCCCTGCCCGACGAGCCCTGCAGCCTCTTCGTGGAGAAGGAGGCGGAGCAGCTGCCCGAGGAGACCGACGCAAAGCCCCTGGTGGAGAAACTCAGCGCCCTCATCGACAAGATGGGCGAGCTGTCCGAGGAACTGATCGAGTGCATGGCCTCGGCCCAGTCCACCCACATCTCCAAGCTCTTCCTCACCCGGAACCGGGACATGAGCCAGAGCTACGTCTACAGCGAGGGCAGCGTGGCCGCCGTGGCCATGCGGGAGGGCCGCAACCAGATTGGCTATGAGAGCGTCTCCGGTCTGGGCGGACCGGAACTCTTCGAGGACCTGGAGCCCGCGGCGGAGAAGGCCGTAAAGATCGCCCTGGAGCTGCTGGACGCGGAGCGGATCGAGCCCGGCGAGTATGAGATCATCGCCTCTCCGGAGGTCACGGGCCTCATCGCCCACGAGGCCTTCGGCCACGGCGTGGAGATGGACATGTTCGTGAAGAACCGGGCCCTGGGCAAGGAGTATATCGAAAAACGGGTGGGCAGCGACCTTGTCACCATGCACGAGGGCGCCCTCTGCGCCGAGAATGTGACAAGCTACGCTTTTGACGACGAGGGCACCCTGGCCGGGGACGTGATCGAGATCGACCACGGCATTCTGAAGACCGGCATCTGCGACGCCCTCAGCGCCCTGCGCCTGGGTGTGCAGCCCACCGGCAACGGCAAGCGGGAGAACTTTGAGCACAAGGCCTACACCCGCATGACCAACACCATCTTCGACTCCGGCACGGATTCCCTGGAGGACATGATCGCCTCCATCGAGGACGGCTTCCTGCTGGAGGGCATGGAGAGCGGCATGGAGGACCCCAAGCACTGGGGCATCCAGTGCATCATCAAGATGGGCCGGGAGATCAAGCACGGCAAGCTCACCGGCCGGATCGTGGCCCCCATCATCATGACCGGCTATGTGCCGGATCTGCTGGGGAACATCTCCATGCTCTCACCGGACCGGCAGGTCTTTGGCAGCGGCGGCTGCGGCAAGGGCTACAAGGAATGGGTCAAGGTCTCTGACGGCGGCCCCTATCTGAAGACGAAAGCGAGGCTGGGATAATGCTGGAACAGATCGTATCTTTGCTGAAGGAGTCCGGCGTGCACGCCTGGGAGCTCAGCGACGTGCAGAACCGGGGCTGGGAGTTCTACTTCATCCGCCATGCCCTGGATCAGAACCGGGCCAAGAACGTGGAGCATATCCAGATCAAGGTCTATCAGCTCATTGAGGACGGCAAATTCATGGGCAGCGCGTCGGCGGAGCTTCCCCCCACCGCCACCGCGGAGGAGGCGAAGAAGCTCATTTCCGACCTGGCCTACCGGGCCACGCTGGTGAAAAACCGGCCCTATCCCCTGAACCCGCCCCGGGCGGGTCAGCCCATGACGGACGCCAGCGACACCGCCGCCATCGCGGAGGACTTCATCCGCACCATGCGTTCTCTCCCCGAGACGGAGAACGAGGACGTGAACAGCTATGAGATCTTTGTCAGCGACAAGATCCGGCGCTTCCTCAACTCCGAGGGCGTGGACATCACCGAGCGCTACCCCGACAGCATGATCGAGGTGGTGGTGAACGCCCGCCGGGACGGCCACGAGATCGAGCTGTACCGCAACTTTACCAGCGACAGCTGTGACAGCGAGGCGCTGAAGCGGGACCTGAGCAAGGCCATGGCCTACGGCCGGGACCGGCTCGTCACCCGCCCCACCCCCAATCTGGAGAAGGCGGACGTGCTCTTCTCCGGCTCTGACGCCTGCAGCATCTATGAGTACTTTGTGGACCGCTGCAACGCGGCCATGATCTTCCGCAAGCTCAGCGACTGGACCGTGGGCAAGCCCATCGCCGAGGACATCCGGGGCGACAGGGTGAACGTCTATGCCCGCAGGATGCTGCCCAACTCCTCCCGCAATCGGGGCTTCGACGCCGAGGGCGCCCCCATCCGGGACACCGCTCTGCTGGAGCAGAGCGTGCCGAAGGAGATCCTGGGCGGGCGGATGTTTGCCAGCTACATGGGTCTGGAGAACAGCTTCAGCCCCACCAACATCGAGGTCAGCGGCGGCACCAAGACCGAGGAGGAGCTGCGCCGGGGAAGCTATCTGGAGGCGGTGGAGTTCTCCGACTTCCAGGTGGACGCCATTACCGGCGACATCTTCGGCGAGATCCGCCTGGGCTACTGGCACGACGGCGACACCGTGACCCCTGTCTCCGGCGGCTCCGTCTCCGGCTCCATGCTGGACTTCGTGAAGGACTTTTCCATGAGCGTGGATCAGGCCCAGTATGACAGCATGCGCATCCCCGCCCTGACCCTGCTGAAAAACGTCACCGTCACGGGCGCGGAATAAAAAAGGGATGCCCCCCTCCGGCCTCACCGCAAGCGCTTCGGCCACCTCCCCCAGTGGGGGAGGCGAGGATCGGGACGGCGCTCTTGCTTCCCCTTCAGGGGGAAGTGGCCGAAGGCCGATAGGGGGAGATTTGCCGTAGGAGCTTTCTTCTCCGCTGCCATAGAAAGGAGTATCTGCCATGCCGATCCCATTTGATCCTCTGGCCCAGCGCTATCCCTCCCAGCGCTTTCCCCTCTATGCCCGGGGCGGGATGGTGAACTGCTCCACGCCCCAGGCGGCCGCCGCGGGCCTGGAGGCCCTGCGGCAGGGCGGCAACGCCATGGACGCCGCCGTGGCGGCAGCCGCCGCCCTCACGGTGGTGGAGCCCACCGCCAACGGCCTGGGCTCCGACGCCTTTGCCCTCATCTGGAGCGAGAAGGAGCACAGGCTTTTCGGCCTGAACGCCAGCGGCCCGGCTCCCATGCTGGCCGATGCGGACAAGGTCCTCGCCCGGCACCGGGACGCGGAGGGTAAAATGCCCCGCCACGGCTGGACGCCGGTGACGGTGCCGGGCGCCGTGGGCGCCTGGGCGGCCATCACAAAGCGCTTCGGGCGGAGGAGCCTGGCGGAAAACCTCGCCCCCGCGGAGCGCTATGCCCGGGAGGGCTGGCCCTGCGCGGCGAACCTGGCCCAGGCCTGGCAGAACGCTTACCGCATCTATCGGGAGCGGCTCACCGAAGCCTGCTTTGCTCCCTGGTTTCGCACCTTCGCCCCGGAGGGCCGGGCCCCGGAGGCGGGAGAGCTGGTCCGCCTGCCGGACCACGCCGACAGCCTTCGGGAGATCGGCGCGACGGAAGGGGAGAGCTTTTACCGGGGCGCCCTTGCCCGGAAGATCGACGCCGAGAGCCGCAAATTCGGCGGTTACCTCCGCTATGAGGACCTGGCGGCCTATGCGCCCCGGTGGGTGGAGCCCATCCGGGTGAACTACCGGGGCTTTGAGGTTTGCGAGATCCCGCCCAACGGCCAGGGCATCACGGCCCTGATGGCGCTGAACATCCTGAAGGAATTTGACTTTCCGGAGCGGGACTGCGCCCTCACCGCCCACCGGCAGATCGAGGCGCTGAAGCTGGCCTTTGCCGACGCCTTCCGCTACGTCACGGACCCCAGGTGCATGGAGCTGGACTATCATCGGCTCCTCGCCCCGGAATACGGCGCGGCCCGCGCCCGGGAGCTGGGGGATTTTGCCCGGGACTACGGCCCCGGCCTCCCGCCGAAGAGCGGCACAGTCTATCTCTGCTGCGGCGACGGGGAGGGGAACCTGGTCTCCTACATCCAGTCCAACTACATGGGCTTCGGCTCCGGCATCGTGGTAGAGGGTACCGGCATCGCCCTGCAGAACCGGGGCGCGGACTTCTCCCTGGATCCCCGGGCGGCCAACGTCCTCCGCCCGGGCAAGCGCAGCTACCACACCATCATCCCCGGCTTTCTCATGAAGGACGGTCTGCCGGTTGGCCCCTTCGGGGTCATGGGGGGCTACATGCAGCCCCAGGGCCATGTGCAGGTGGTGATGAACCACATCGACTTTGCCATGGACCCCCAGCAGGCCCTGGACGCCCCCCGCTTCCAGTGGATGCGGGACGGCAGCGTCACCGTGGAGAGCCGCTTTGATCCCGAGCTGGCCCGGGCCCTGCGGCGCAGGGGCCACCGGGTGCGCGTGGATCTGGACACCGGCTCCTTCGGCCGGGGCCAGATGATCCTGCGGCTCCCAAGCGGCGTCCTGGTGGGCGGCACCGAATCCCGCACCGACAGCAACATCGCCCTCTTCTGAACAGAAAAATCCCTCCCGAAAGCGGAAGCCTTCGGGAGGGATTTTTGCGCCGGAAGGGAAACGCGCCTGCGGCAGGGATGCCTTTGCGCCCTGCTTCCGTCCCCATCGCTGGCCCATTTGTCCCGCGCATGACATAAACCCGCCCCGCCGTCGAGATCCTTCGTCGGTTACACCTCCTCAGGATGACAGCGAGGCGGCAAGCGGCATGGGAACGAAGCCCCGCGCGTAGGGAGCGATCCCCAGATCGCTCCGCTTCCGTTCCTCCCCTACGGCGGGACCGGAGGCTTATGCGGAGGGGTGCCCTATACCCTTGTTGATCGCCCGGTGGTAAAAGGTCTGTCCATGAGAAGCGGTGCGGCGAATCCGTACTATGCCGCGAATTCGCCGTATCATTATGTTCTTCTCACGCTGGGAGAAGGCTTGGGGCCGGGCGCATCGTGATGCGCCCCTACGGCGGCCCGGTTTAGGGCTCGTCTCCAAACACCACATTTGCCTCCAGCAGGGCGTCGCAGCGCTCACCCACGGAGAGGGCGGACCACTGCCTCTCGGTGCCGGCGAAGGAGACGTCGGTCAGCACCACGCAGCCGTAGAAGGCGTGGTCGCCCACCTCCCGGAGGGAGGCGGGGAGCTGCAGGTGCCGCAGGGCGCCGCACTCGTAGAACATCCCCTCGGGGATCTGTTCGATCCCCTCCGGAAGGCTCAGGTCTCCCAGACAGAGGCAGCCCCGGAGGGCGTAGGGCCCGATGCGCCGGAGACTTTCCGAAAGCTCCAGATCGCAGAGCTGTCTGCAGTTAAAAAAGGCGTAGGCGCCGATCTCCTCCACGCCGGCGGGGAGACTCAGCGCAAAGAGATCGGAGCAGTTGTGGAAACCGTAGTCGGCGATGGCGCGCAGGCTCTCCGGCAGGGAGACCTGCTGCAGCGCCACGCAGTTGCCGAAAGCGCTCTCCCCGACGGTCTCCAGCCCCTCCGGAAGCTTGATGGAGCCCAGGGAGATGCAGTAGGTAAAGGCGCTGTTCCCGATGCTGCGCAGGCTCCCAGGCAGTTCCACCCGATAGAGATCCAGGCAGTTGTAAAAGGCGTTGGCGCCCAGAGAGCTGACCCCCTCCGCCACTTCCAGGGTGTAGATGGGATAGCCCGATTCCTTCCAGGGCGGCCGGTTATGGGACACGCCGTAATCCATCATGTCTCCCACACCGGCGATGCGGAGCCGGCCCTCCTCCAGCTTCCACCAGAGGCCGTCCTCACAGGGGAGGTAGCTCTCGTCCGGCGCGGGGGCGGGGCTGGGCTTTGGCGTGGGCTCCGGGCTCGGCTCCGGCGTGGGTTCGGGGCTTGGCTCCGGCGTGGGCGCTTCCGTGGGCGCGGGCTCCGGGGAAGGCGTCCCGGCATCCTCCGGCACAAAGGCGGGGACGGCGTCACGCTCCGGCGTGGGAGCGGGCGCATCCTGGGAAACCGGCGGGGCTTCCGCCGCGGTCACGGCAGGGGTCGCCGCCGCCGGGGCAGCCGCGCCGCCGCAGGCGGAGAGCAGGACGGCCAGCATCAGCAGAGAAAGGCATGCAAAGCGCTCCGGAAGGGAAAAGACCCTGCCGGAGCGTTTTTTGGCGGATGTTCGGAGAGACAGCATGGCGCAGACTCCTGTGAAGAGTGAAAGGTGAAGAGCTTCGGTGTCGCCTGCGGCGACGGATTATGATCCATTTCCCGAAGGGAAATACTTTGGTAAACGCTGATCAAATCGCCTGCGGCGCCTCCCGGACAATTTGTGCTCTGATTTCGTCACTTTTTCTTGCAATACACAAAGTATTCCTGCGAAAAAGTGCCTTCATCAGAACTCAAATTCTCTCGGGATTCGCTC
>JAFSMZ010000041.1:0-23312 GCA_017447685.1 Oscillospiraceae bacterium | reverse complement strand
TACGGCGGCGACATCACCCGCAAGAAGAAGCTGCTGGAAAAGCAGAAGGAAGGCAAAAAGAAGATGCGCCAGCTGGGCACCGTCCAGATCCCCACCGAGGCCTTCCTGGCCGTCCTCAAGCTGGACGAGTGATGCTTGCGCAAGGGAAAATGGAAGAGTGAACAGTGAAGAGTTATGGTGTCCGCTTTGCGGATGGATTCCAATCATTTTCATATGAGGACCATTCTTGCTGTCATTGCGAACCCGCCACAGGTGTAAGTTCGCCTTAGCCAAATCAAAGATTTGGAGGCTCACTTAATTGACCGATGTCACTGGTGTGGCAATCCGTTTCTCTCCGTTTCACTGTGTCTTAATCATTTCTTAAACAGATACCCTCTTGGTTCTTAAGGACCTGGAGGGTATAATGATATCGAAAGCTGAGGGATGCACATGAGCTATAACATTCTCATCTGTGATGATGAGCAGGACATTGTCTCCGCCCTGAAAATCTACCTGGAGGCCGAGGGCTACCGGACCTTCGCCGCCGCAAACGGCAGGGAGGCACTGGAGGTCCTGGACCGGGAGGATATCCACCTGGTGCTGCTGGATATCATGATGCCGGTCCTGGACGGGGTCTCCGCGCTGGCAAAGCTGCGGGAATACTCCAACGTCCCCGTGATCCTGCTCACCGCCAAAAGCGAGGATACGGACAAGGTCCTTGGGCTCAATATCGGCGCGGATGACTACATCACCAAGCCCTTCAACCCCGTGGAGCTGCTGGCCCGGGTCCGCTCCCAGCTCCGCCGCTATCTGCAGCTGGGCGGCGGCGCGGTGCGGGAGAGCGTCCTTGCCATCGGCCCCATCAGCCTGGATGATACCAGCAAGACCGTCACCCTGGACGGAGAGCCCGTCAGCCTCACGCCCCGGGAATATGACATCCTGAAGCTGCTGATGCAAAACCCCGGCCGGGTCTTCCATCCCCGGGATCTCTATCGAAAAGTCTGGAACGAGGAGCCCTTCGGCGCCGAGAGCACCGTGGCCGTCCACATCCGTCATCTCCGGGAGAAGCTGGAGATCGACCCCGCCTCGCCCCGCTACATCCGCGCCGTCTGGGGACAGGGATACAAAATCAGTGAACAGTGAAAAGAGAAGAGTGAAGAAGGAAAAGAGTCTGTAGGGGCCCACGCCCTCGACGGCCCGCCCAAAGCCTTCCCCTTGAGGGGAAGGTGGCATCCGCCGATCCCTCGCGAGGCGGATGACGGATGAGGTGTCGTCTGTTCGAAAGCTGTTGTTGGGGAAGACGCGATCACCCACCCGCACAAACCTCCCCTGCGCAAGGGGAGGCGGCATCCGGCGTGTAACAGTCCGCCGGATGACGGAGGGGTCGTTGATCCCGCCTGTTTCCCCCGTGCTCTCGTCGGGGCCGACTCCCTAGACGGCCCCCACATCGTAGGGGCGCTTCACGAAGCGCCCGTCAAGGAGGTATATCACCATGAAAAAACTGTACGGCAGCTTTCCCGCAAAGCTCATCGCCGTGATCCTGCTCTGCCTGCTGGTGCTGGCCTGCGTTGGTTCGGCCATTTCCGCCATCCTGCTCTTTCAATGGGACGCCTACACCGATTCCCAGGAGAGCTTTCGCAAATTCATGGTGGCGGACCGGGCCGAATCCTTCGTCCGGGATACCGGCTATATCTACCGGGAAAACGGGGAAGGCTATGTGAGCGACCCCAACCTGCGCTGCACCGTGCTGAACGGCGCGGGCGATGTCCTCTGGACGAACTACGAGGACGAGGACGTGATCTGGCAGACCACGGAGCGCATCCCGCCCAACTACAACCTGGAGTATGTGGAAGGCAACAGCGCCTCCTATTACGACGGGGATGACATGCCGGTGCCCAATGAGGACTTTGCCGTGGTCACCCCCACACCCGCACCCACGCCCTATCCAACGTCTGAGCCTGATACAAATGCTGCCCAGCCTACTGTCGCGCCGTCTCTCACGCCGCCGGATGCCCCTCGCTGGAATGTCTCGGAATTCGGCAGCGGCGAATGGCACAGTTTTCACAGCAGGGAGGAAATGGACGCCTGGGTTGCGGAGAAGACCCTTACCGTCAAGGGTTATGTGCTGCGGGACATGGAGCATCACGGGGACATCTGGCAGACCGTGACTCTGGCCTCCTTCCTCTACTCCTGGCGCTATGCCGTCCTTTGGATCGTCGGGCTGAGCTTTCTTGCCGGCGTCCTGATCTTCATCTTTCTGCTCCGCGCCGCCGGCCATCGGAAAAACAGCGAAGAGATCACACCCAGCTTTGTGGATAAGATCCCCTTTGATGTGTTCACGGTCCTGGTGGCCGCTGCCATCATTGTTTTCATGTTGCCCATCATGGCGGGCTTTGACTGGCCGGAGATCCTGTTCGCCCTGATCCCCTGCATCCTGCTCATCGGCCTGACCTTCCTGCTCTGGTGTCTGAGCTTTGCCGTCCGGGTGAAGCATGGCACGCTCTGGAGCGGCTGCCTGATCGTCCGTTTCTGCCGCTGGATCCGGCGGAGCATAGTCTCTCTGCTGCGCAATCTCCCCATCCTCTGGAAATGGATCCTGGGCCTTGCCGCGGCAGCCTTCATCGACCTTATCTTCCGCATGAATCAACCCTGGTCGGAAAACCGCGCCGCCACCTTCTGGTTCCTCTTCTGGCTGCTGGCCGCCGCCGTCACGCTTTATGCTGTTTTGGCTTTCCGCCGCCTGCGCCTGGGGGCCAAAGAGATCGCTTCCGGCAATATGAGCAGCACCGTGGACGAAAAGCATCTGATCCTGGACTTCAAGGATCACGCCCACGACCTGAACCACATCCGGGACGGCCTGAACGAGGCGGTGGAGAAGCGCCTGCAGTCCGAGCGCTTCCGCACCGAGCTCATCACCAATGTCTCCCACGACATCAAAACGCCCCTCACCTCCATCGTGAACTATGTGGACCTTCTGCAGAAGGAGGAGCCCAAGACGGAGAAGCAGCAGGAGTATCTGGAGGTCCTGGACCGTCAGTCCGGTAAGCTTAAAAAGCTCATCGAGGACCTCATTGAGGCCTCCAAGGCATCCACAGGCTCCCTGTCCGTGGATCTGCAGCCCTGCGATCTCTCCATCCTCCTGGACCAGACCGCCGGCGAATATTCCGAGCGTCTGGAGAAAGCCAAACTGGTACTGGTGCTGCAAAAGCCCGAAACCCCCGTCACGGTCCTGGCCGACGGGCGGCACCTCTGGCGTATCTTCGATAACCTGATGAACAACATCGTGAAGTACGCCCTCCCCGGCACCCGGGTGTACCTGCGCCTGCAGGAGAGCGACGGCGCCGTCGAAGTGACGTTCCGCAACATCTCCCGGGATGCTCTCAACATGGACGCCAAAGAACTCACAGAGCGCTTCGTTCGGGGCGACGCCTCCCGCCATACCGAGGGCAACGGCCTGGGCCTCGCCATCGCCATGAACCTGATGCATCTGCAAAAGGGCGAAATGGATATTTCCCTGGACGGAGACCTCTTCAAAGTCACCCTCCGCTTCCCCAAAACCTGAAGCGCCGATAGAAACCTGCATCATCTTTCGTTCTTGACATGGTAACGGGACCGCTGCAAATGGAAACGTTTGCAGCGGTCCCGTTTTTGCGCTTTTCGCTTGAAAAACCCCAAAAGCAACTGGGGGACAGGAAAAACTTTGGAATTTGGCAGAGAAAACCCCCTGCGGGAAACGATGCGCGGTCCGGCAGACGCGAAAGAATACACGGGAGCCTTTGTCATGGAAGATGAGGTCCGGAGTTCAGCGCACAGGAAGCGGAGCTGCAGGCAGTGTCGTGATCCCAAGCATTCCGGTGCATCAGTCCAGGCATTCGTCTTTGCCTTGTCTAAATATCCGTTTTGCTGTGTCCAATATGAGTTGACCGGTGCGCCTTGGTCCGGTATAATAAATGTGGATAAGTGGGAAACTGCACACTTTTTCAGGATTTCAGTGTTTTGAGAACAACAGTGAGCGTATGAGAAGGACCGGATCCCGGTCGACCACGACAGCGAACGAACCAGGCAGATTAAGGCTCTATCTTGATACACGAGGTGACGTCACATGAAAAAGAGGATCAGAAAAGGATTCAGCTTGTTCCTCGCTCTGGTGATGGTATTCTCGCTGCTGCCGATGCAGGCAATGGCCGAGGAGCCGGAGGGAATCATTGCGCCCGTAACGGAGCAGGAACCGGCGGAAGCGGCGGCGGAAGCGGCGGCGGAAGCGGCGGCGGAAGCGGCGGAGAGCCCGGTCTTCCTCCTGCAGCCGGAGAGCGGCAGCCACGCACCGGGGGAGAGCTATCTTGTCACCTGGGAGCTGGACCGGACCCCGGATCGGCTGGAGCTTGTCCGGGAGGAGCCTGCAGGGGATGAGGTCTCGTTCGACGAGGACGAGCCCGTACTTGTCCCCGTGCGGGAGCTGGACCCGGAGAGCACGGAGCTGGAGCTGACCGCCCCCGAGGAGGAGACGGTCTTCCGTCTCCGCGCCCATTATGGGGAAGAGGAGCTTTTGAGCGAGGGCTTCACCGTTACCGCGGAGCCTGCGGAGACCGGCGTCCTGATCGGCTCGCTTGTCGATCCCGCGGAGCCTGCAGGGGACGGCGTTCTCGACGTCCCGTCTGACGGTCCCGACGCCCCCGCCGCTTTGCCGGCGGAGCCCAGGCCCGACGAGCCCCAGGATGACACCCATTATTTCACCACGCAGCCGAACAGCGGCAATGTGGAGCCGGAGGGCTATTTTCACGTCTCCTGGGCAACGAACTTTTATCCTTGGAAGGTGGACGTCGTCCAGTATACCGGCTACGGCGGCTACAATCTCGTTGCCTCGATCACCTGGGATCTGGGCCAAAATATGAGCTTTGACATCCCCTACGATGTGGCCTACCGGGCAGCCATATCCAGCGGATTCTTTGATCATGGCTTTGGGATCTGGGCCTACTATAACAACGGCAAAGACAAGATCTTCAGCCAGGACTTCTTCATTACCATTTCTCCCCTGGAATTTGTGAGTCAGCCCAGCGGCGGGACCATCAGTGCCGGCGGCTCGATGACCCTGAACTGGGAGACTAACTTCAGGCCGTCCAAGGTGAAGATCCAGTACAATTACCATCAGGGCTGGAAGACTCTCAAGGAGATCCCATGGGGCGAAGCGTACATGTACAACATGCACTATACGCTGAACTATGAGGACGCCGTCACGGCTGACTGGAGGATCCTGGCCTTTTACGGAAACGGAGACTCCGACTATATCGCCAGCAACGACTTTCCCATCACCTGCCCCGGGTATTCCTTTACCAAGTCCCCCACAGGCGGAACGCTCAATCCGGATTCCTATTTTACGATGCATTGGACAACGGATTTCACGCCCTCCAAGATCGAGATCGGCTACATGACGTCCGACACCGCCGGCCCCAGCACCTTTCACCCGAAGGTCACCCTTACGTCCGGCCTTTCCACGCAAATGAACCGTTCTTTGAGCTATAATCTGATCTCTCAGGGCCAGACCTGGTACATCGCCGCCTGGCACCATTCGAACAAGGTGGAGTACAGCGCCCCGTTCACGATCGTTTCCACCCCCAGGCAGTTCACACTGGAGCCTTCCGGCGGCATGTTGGACCCGGACAGCGCCATTCTCCTGCGATGGGAAACGAACTTTAAGCCTGTCAAGATCGAACTCCGCCATCAGACCTTTTATTCCCCCTCGTCGACGGAACTCAAGCTGACCATCGATACCGACCTTGCCCGGCAGATGAGTCTGCCTGTGCGCTATTCTGATAATTACAACGGTTATTTCTATATCTGGGCCTATTATAACGACGAAGAGCATGTCGCCAGCGAGTCGTTCTCTCTCTTCAACCGCTCCCGTGACATTTCATCGCCTGCGGATGTGTCGATCGCCCCTGGAGAGAGCAGCGAGGTCAGCTGGGAGACGAACTTTGTTCCGAGAAAGGTGGAGATCTACCGATCGGGACGGAATCCGGAATGGGATACGGTGACAGAAACAGAGGCAGTCCTTACTTCTGGTCTGGGAAAAAACATGTCCTATACGCTGAGCTACGATCCCGGCTATAATGCCAGCTTTGTCGGATCTCCGAAATGGTATATCCGGGCCTGGTACGGAACTTCGGATGGGATGTATGTGACTTCGGAGGACTTCAGCGTCTTTCTCGTGAGCCGCAAGTTTTCCGCTTCCCCCTCCGGCGGTACGGTCATCCTGGAAAACCCGCTTACGATCCAGTGGACGACGAATTTTACACCCGTCAAGATCGTGCTGGGCTATTGGAACGGCGATACTTGGGTCCCCAGGAAAACGCTGACCAGCGGCCTGCAGAAGGAGATGAGCTGTCCGCTGAGCTACAGCCAGGCGGTGAGCTCGGACAACTGGAGGGTCCGTGCCTATTACGGGACAGGGACTGACGATTTTATTTTCAGCAACGCATTTTCCGTCGCGAAGCGGGATCTTTCGTTCAGCTCCATTCCCTTGAGCGGGAACATTTATCCCTGGTCGACGCGCATCCTCCAATGGACCACCAACTTTGAGCCCGTCAAGGTGGAGATCGGCTATCTGAACGGCAGCGACTGGGTCTCCAGGGACTCGTTGACCGACGGGCTGCAGATGTCCATGAAATACACCCTGGACTACGCGCACGCAGCTACCTCCGACAACTGGAGGATCCGGGCCTTCTACGGGACTGAAAGCAGCGAATACCTGCAGAGCGGCAGCTTCAGTATCGAGTCGCGCAGCGCCTACATCTGCGGCGACAATTTGACCGCCGCCTTTGCCGACGGCGTGCTGACCTTCAGCGGCTCGGGGGCCATGTACGACTTCTCCGTAGAAGAGGCGCCCTGGAAAGGGATCCGCACTTCCATCACCGAGGTGGTGATCCCGGATGGCGTGACCTATATCGGTAAGTCTGCCTTCTATCTGTGCACCCATTTGAAAGAGGTTACCATTCCCGGGACTGTGACAGTTGTCGGCTCCAGCGCGTTCAGCACCTGCATGGCGCTGAAAACGGTCCGGTACGGCGGCCTTCGCGCCCAGTGGGACGACGTGTCCGTGGCAGCCAGCAACGACTTTCTCACGAGAGCCACCTTCAGTTATCTTCACAAGACCGGAGGATTTTACGGCTCCAATCTGGGCTGGATCCTGGACGGTGAGAGGAACCTTCTGATCATCACCGGTTCCGGAGACGGCCCGAGCCAGGCCGAAGGACCTTGGCTGAACTGGGCGCCTTACATCCAGACCATCAAGGTGGAGGGCGCCGCCAGCATCTGGGACGAGGCCTTCCGTGAATGCACCGGGGTCACGAAGGTCTATCTGCCCGATAGCCTGACCTATGTGGGAGACGGGGCCTTCGCCGACTGCACCGAGATTACCGACGTGTACTATGAAGGGACGAGCGATGATTGGGACGAGATCACCATCCGTCCCTACAACGACCCGCTGACGCACGCCGAGCTGCACACCGAGCCCCATCAGGAGCAGCTCACCGGCGACCTGAGCTGGAGCGTGGACGACGAGGGCCTTCTGCGCATCTGGATCGACGACGATCTGGTGGGCGACGGGGAAGATACGAATATCCCCGACTTTGCCAGCTACAGCGACGCTCCCTGGTACGAGAAGTATCATGACAGGATCTTCTCTCTCTGTATTGAGGAAGGCGTGACGGGCATCGGCAAGAACGCCTTCCGCAATCTGCAGGAGCTGTACACGGTGGATATCGCTCCGAGCGTCACCTATATCGGAAACACCGCTTTCTACAACTGCAGCATGCTGCAGGAAACGCTCACGCTCCCGTACGGCATCGAATCCATCGGCGCCAATGCGTTCACGAACTGCACGAACACAGAGATCCTCATCCTGCCCGACAGCGTGACCACCATCGGCGCGGGCGCCTTCCGGGGCTGCAGCGCCCTGTATAAGGTCATGCTGCCGGCCCAGCTCCAGGTCATACCCCAGAACTGCTTCCTGAACTGCACCCGGCTGGAGTCCATCGAGATCCCCGCAACGGTCACCACAGTCGGCTCCTATGCTTTCAACGACTGTTATGCGCTGGCCCGCCAGCAGGGCAGCGTGTACTACGGCGGGACCTCCGTTCAGTGGAACGATATCGACGTCAAGAACAACAACAGTTACCTGCTGAACGCCGCAGCTTATCACTTCACGCCGGAGGAGCTGGCCGTCAACGCTGCCAACTTCCCGGACACCAATTTCCGCAGCTATGTGGCCCAATCCTTCAACACCGACGGCGTCCTGGTCAACGGCGTCGCCTACCTGTCCGAAGCGGAGATCGCCGCCACGGAGCTCGAAATGGACAACGAGGGCGACGTGACCAGCATCCAGGGCATTGAGTATCTGACGGAGCTGACCTATTTGAACCTGCAGGGCGTTCCCGGCCTCAGCTACGCGGACCTGCGGCAGAACACCGCTCTGACCGAAGTGAGTATAGGCGGCAGCCTGACGGAGATCCGACTGGACGGCCTGAAGTATCTCCAGAAGCTGTATCTGGGCGACAACCAACTTGCGGAACTGGATCTGGACGGGCTGACGAACCTGACGCAGCTCTCTGTCTATGGAAACCAGCTGACAGCGCTGGACGTGAGCTCCTTTGCCCTTACCCGCCTGGACGTGGAGAATACGCCTTTGACCGAGCTGGTTCTTGGCCAGCAGCCCAGATTGAGCACGCTATACTGCTACGGCACACAGCTCAAAGAGCTGGATCTCAGCGGCTGCCCCTTGATGGCCGAAACGCTGCAGAGCGGAACCAGGACGGAATACAGCAGCTATTACAGGTTCAACAAGAAGATCAATAACAAGGACTGCTGGCTCTACATCGGCAAGGATATGATCTGCTTTACGGATCATGACGGCCTTCCCATCGACGCCGCCCACTTCCCGGATCCCCAGTTCCGGCTCTATGTGTCCCGCAGCTTTGACTTGAACCGCAGCGGCACGCTCAGCGCCGCGGAGATCGCCGCCGCCAGGGAGATCGACGACGAGGACAACGACTACGGGAGTCTCCGGGGTATCGAGTACCTGACGAACCTGGAGCAGATCCTGATCGATGCGGCGCCCAGCCTCACCGGGGTGGACCTGCGGGCAAACACCAGGCTGTACTCCGTGGACTTCAGCAACTGCGGCAATCTCGCCGAGCTCCACGTGGAGGGCCTGAGCGCTCTGCAGGATCTCTTCGTCCCAGGCAACCGGCTGACCGAGCTGGATCTCACCGGAGTCACAAATCTGTATAACCTGGACGTCTACAGAAATCCTCTCAGCGTCCTGGACCTGGGCGAGCAGCCGGAGCTCTGCCGCCTCCTCTGCTACGGCACGCAGATCACTTCGCTGGATCTGAGAGGCTGCCCCAAGCTCCTCAGCACCCTCGCCGTGGGGACTCGAACCGAGACGGAGGATTATGTCCAGTATCTGACCGGCTATACCACGGGCTGGCTGCGCGTGGATAAGGACATGGAGCTGATCGGCCTGGGCGGCGTCCCCGTGGATGCGGAGCACTTCCCGGATCCGAACTTCCGCGGCTATGTCTCCACGAACTTTGACAAGAACCACAGCGGCTGGCTCAGTGAAGAGGAGATCGCCGGCGCGCAGGTCATCTCCTGCGGCGCAGAAGATATCGAGACGCTGCAGGGCGTCGAATACTTCCCGGAGCTGCAGGAGCTGGCGTGCGAGGACAACCTGATCACCGCGCTGGATCTAAGCGCCAATACCAGGCTGACAAGTCTGGACTGCTCGTACAACGAGCTGACCCAGCTCTCGCTGGCGGGCCTGTCTGAACTGACGTATTTGAGCTGCGAAGGAAACCCCCTGACCGAACTGGATGTGAGCGCGCAGAAGCTGGAATATCTCTACTGCCAGGGGACCTCCCTGTCCGCGCTGGACCTCAGCGGTCAAAAAGAGCTGCAGAAGCTATACTGTTACGGCACGAACATCAGCTCCCTGAATCTGAGCGGCTGCCCCTGGCTGCGGACCGCGGCGTCGGAGGGCGAACGCAGCGAGACAGACGACTATGCGCAGTATAAGTTCAGCAGCGCCATCCTGCGGGTGAACCCGGAAACGGAGTTCATCGGCATCGACGGCGTCCCCGTGGACGAGGAACAGTTCCCGGACCCCGTCTTCCGCGCCTATGTGGAGAGCGAGCTGGACGGTAACCATAACTTCTGGCTCACCCCCGCCGAGATCAACGCTGCAACGGTCATCGCCATCCCGGAGAACGCAAGCGGGACCCGCAGCGAGCTGGCAAGCCTTCAGGGCATTGAGGCCTTCACGCAGTTGGAGCAGTTGGAAGTCCGGGGCGCTCCCGCGCTGACAAGCGTTGCGCTCAGCGGCCTGCCGCAGCTGAGCAGCCTTGGCTTCTATGAAACCGGCCTGACGGCGCTGGACGTCAGCGGGCTGACGCTGACCTCGCTTGCCTGCGTGGGCGGTCCCCTCGGTGAGCTGACCCTGGGCCAGCAGCCGCAGCTGCAGTCCCTCAGCATCTGCCGTACGGAGCTGACCGAGCTGGATGTGAGCGAGACCTGCTCGGCCCTGGCGAAGCTGTCCTGCTCCGAGTGCCCGCAGCTCGCCAGCCTGTACATCAACAACAGCCTGCTGGAGCTGCAGGCCGACGGCTGCGCCTTTGAGGAGCTGGAGCTGTACTGCGGCCGGCTGCAGGCGGCCGATCTGAGCAACAACAAGGCCCTGACCTATCTGGATATCAGCGAGAACCAGCTCTATGCTCTGAACCTCAGCGGCGACGCCGCGCTGGAGACCCTTATCTGCAACGACAACTATCTGGCCGAGCTGGATCTGAGCGGCAATATCGCGCTGCAGGAGCTCTATTACAACAGCAACCTGATGCATTCATTGAATGTGGGCCATCTGAGCGCGCTGCGCACGCTGGACTGCTCCGGGAATCCGCTGAGCACGCTGGATGTGAGCGCCAACTCCGCGCTGGAGAACCTGTGCTGCGCCTCGGTGGAGCTCGGAAGCCTGGAGCTGAGCCATAACACGGCGCTGAAGCAGCTCGAATGCTACGACTGCGGTCTGACGAGCCTGGATCTGCACGCCAACACCGCGCTGACCTATCTGCACTGCGATGAGAACGGGCTGACTCAGCTGGATCTGAGCGCCAACCCGGCACTGAGCAGGGTACATGTCGCGGGCAATGCGCTGACCGAGCTGGACGTGAGCGGCAACACCGCGCTGACCTATCTGGACGCAAGAAACAACGCGAGTCTCGCACAGCTTGCCCTTGGCTCCCAGGAGACGCTGAGCGTCTTGTGGGCCAGCGGCACCGATCTTGCGACGCTGGACATCGGGATGTGCCCGATCCTCCTGACGCTCTACCGCGAGGTCACGCCCACGACTTACGCCGGGGTCATGACCTATTACAGAAACGCGAACCGTCTGGTCGTCGATGCCGCGACGCAGATCCTGCAGACCATGTCCGGCGTCTGCGGCGACGATCTGCGCTGGATCCTCAGCAGCGACGGTGTCCTGACCATTACCGGCACCGGAGCGATGTACAACTATTCCGGCTCCAGCGACAATCTCTCACCCTGGTACAGCCAGCGGGGAAGGATCACAGCTGTGGAGATCGGCGAGGGCGCGACGACCGTCGGCAGCTCCGCCTTCCTCTACTGCAGGTTGCTGACCGGCGTTTCGCTCCCCGGCACGCTGAAGAGCATCCGCAGCGGCGCGTTCAGCAGATGCAGCGCTCTGCCGGTCCTGGTCATCCCCGACAGCGTGGAGACGATCTATTCGAACGTGTTCTACGACTGCGCCGGCCTGGAGCACGTACAGCTCCCGCAGGGCCTGAAGGAACTGGCATCCGAAACCTTCCGCGGCTGCTCGGCGCTGCTGGAGCTGAACATCCCGGCGGGCGTGACAAAGATCGGCTTACGTTGCTTCTATGACTGCTCGTCTTTGACCGAGGTGAGCTTCCCGGCCGCTCTGACGAGGATCGAGGGTGCTGCCTTCTCTGAATGCACCTCTCTGAGGGAGATCCGCTTCACGGGCAGCGCGCCGACGATCGTGGACTCCACCTATTCGCATCCGTTCAACAACGTGGTCGCGAACGTGTACTATCCCATGTACGACGAGACCTGGACCGAGGACGTACGCCAGGGCTACGGCGGCACCCTCACCTGGATACCCTACGCACCGCCCGCTTCCCCCGGGGACCTGAACCGGGACGGCTCGGTGAACTCCCTGGATCTGTTGGTGATGCGCAAATACCTGGTGGCGCGTCCCATCGAAGGGATCTTTGACGAGGCCGCAGCGGATGTGAATGGCGACGGGTCGATCGACATTCTGGATCTGGTCCGGCTGCGGAAGGTGCTCGCGGCGTGATAAACGCCTGAAGGAATCGGGGGAAAAAACATCCGGTATGCGCCTTTCCGGCCTGACAAAGCAACAAAGAAGGGGCCGCTGCAAAATGAAAGCTTTGCAGCGGCCCCGTTTTCTGCGCAAAAGGGAAAAGAAAAGCGGGAGCCTGTGGATTCTTGCCCACAAAGCTCCCGGCTTTTGAAAAGGGGTCCCGCTCGCAAATCGCTTATTTGTACAGGATAAGCGCGATGGCCTCCAGCGGCTCGTCGCTGATGCATTTGAGGGCGTGCCCCTCTCCGTCGTCCACAAAGGTCACGTCTCCGGGCACGACCTCACGTGTGATCCCGTTGTCGTTGTAGAGCCCCAGGCCTTTCAGAATCAGGTAGGTTTCGCCGTCTCCGTGATGCACGTGCCAGCCGATCTCGCAGCCCTTCTCCAGGATCACATGGGAAAAGACCCTGCCCTTGCCGTACATCTCCTCAGGTCCGTTCAGGATCCGGTGGAACACCGCCTCGCCCTCGCCGCCGAACATCTGCTTCTTCTCGTGGATCCGCTCTTCAAAATGTCTGACCATCCTTTGTCCCTCCTTACATGCCAAGCTCTTCGTCGATGAGGATTACTTCCGCCTCCATCCCCATCATCGGAGCCCAGAGGACCAGCAAGGCCCGGCAGATGCGATCGGCGCTGCGGCAGTCGTGGCACTTGTCGTCGATCTTGCAGGGGGTCTTGGCCTCAAAGCGCTTGCAGTTCTGCACCGCGGCCACATTCCGCGCCCGTTCCAGAGCGGAGGTGAAATCCAGGCAGATCTTGTTGGTGCCCGCCACGATGTAGAGCTTCTTGTTTCCGAAGACCTGGCCCGCCAGCCGGTTGCCCCGCCCGTCGATGTTCAGGATCTCGCCGTCCTCGCTGATGGCGTTGGCGCTGGAGATATAGACCGGCGCAGCATTGGCCTTCTGCAGGGTTTCCATCCCCGGCTCCCGCCAGTGCCAGTATACGGTGTTGCGCTCGCTGAGCTTTTCATAGAGCCCCAGCTGGTCCGCGGTCTTGCAGCCGCCGATGCCAACGCTGGTATCCTTCACTTCTTCGCAAAGATAGGCGGCGGCCTCCTCGCCCTTTGCAAAGTGCTTGACGCTGTATCCCCGCAGCTCCAGACTGCGGATGGTTTTTTCCAGATTCATTGCGCTCCCTCCCGGTATGATAGTGATTCCATTTTACTATCATGCCGGGATTTTTGCAATGCGTTTTGCACATCATGCTTCCAGCGCCCGGGCCAGATCCCTTGCGGAGAACGCGAGCCTTTTCGCAAACTCCGCGTCCTCCGCGTTCACCGCGATCCGGAGAGCGCTGCTCCCCGCTTCCGGACAGATGTGCAGATCAAAGCGCGCATCCCGCAGCCGGATCCCGTCCTCGTACTCCGCCGGCAGCTCCAGCATCCATTGGGAGAGCCGCCCCATCAGCGCTGCCCGATCCCGACAGGGGAAGTCCAGCACAAAACCCTGGTCCTTCGTTTCCTGCCCGGCCTCTTCCTTGCTTTGCATAAAGCCCTCGCCCGGCTCCAACTGCAGTCTTCCCTCCAGCGCATCCACACAGCAGCGGTAGTAGGAAAGGGGAGTGCCCACGTCGCACCAGTAACCATCCAGCGGCACGCCAAGCAGCAGCTCGCCTTGTCTCAGCAGCAGGGGGAACAGGTCTTTCCCAAAGTCATAGGCCCGGCCCTCCGGGATCGCCGCGATCGCACCGGGCGAGAGGATATAGATCCCCGTGTTCACCAGATCCGTTACCACCCGGTTCCAGTCCGGCTTTTCCACAAAGGCCCGCACCGCGTCCTCTCCGTCGGTCACAGCCAGCCCAAAGCGCAGGGGAGAGGCGTCCCGGTGCAACGCCAGCGTCACCGCCGCGCCCCGTTCCCGATGCCGCTCCATCAGCTCCGTCAGATCCAAATCGCAGGCTGCGTCCCCGCTGATCACCAGCACGTCCTCGTCCCCGATAAAGTCCGCGCAGTTTTTCACAGCGCCCGCCGTGCCCAGCGCCTGTTCCTCCACCCGGTATGTGAGGCGCATCCCCAGCCTGCTCCCGTCGCCCAGCGCTTCCATCACCTCCTCCGGCCTGTACCGAAGCGCAGCACAGACCGAAGTGATCCCGTGCTTTTTCAGAAGCCGCAGGATGTGCTCCGCCAGCGGCCGCCCCAGCAGCGGCACCAGCGGCTTCGGCAGATCTCCCGTCACCGCCTTCAGCCGCGTACCCTGCCCCCCTGCCAATAGAATTGCCTTCATTCGCCACCTCCGCGCGCCTGATTCCCGCTTTACCGGCAGTTTTCCCCACCCTGCGGAAATTATTAGTTGTAAACGCCGCGGCCTTTTGGTATAATATCTCAATGATTCAATGGGGTAATTCTGATCGCTTCGCTTTTCCGGCTTCCGGAAAGCTGATTTCTATCGCAAGGAGGCGCCGCGATGAAGAATAACAAGAGCATCAAGCGGCTGAGCGAGCCCGGCGTGGGGATCCATTTGTTTTTCATGATCCTCTTCGCGGCGGCGACGCTGTATTTCAAGCAGTATTTCCTGGCTGCCGCCGAGGGCGGTGTGATCCTGGTGCTGCTGGTCTTTTCGCTGATCGCCCGCCGCGTCCGGGAAAAGCAGCTGGCCGCTTATATCGAGTCGGTTGCCTATGACTCGGAGAATGCCAAGGACAATACGCTCAAGCATTTTCCGCTGCCCATCGCCGTGTTCCGCCTGGACGACGCCAACATTGTCTGGGGCAATGAGATGTTTTTCTCCATGTGCGGCGTTTCCAAAAAGCGCATGGACGTGCGCATCACCGACCTGGTCCCGGAATTTACCGGCAAATGGCTCACCGAGGGCAAAAACCGGTATCCCGGCGTCCTGCAGCTGCAGGGAAAGAAGTACCAGGTCCACGGCAACCTGATCCGCTCGGAGAAGGAAGCGGAATCCGACGGCTTCCTGGGCATCACCTACTGGCTGGATATCACCGAGTATGACGATATCCGTCTGGAATATGAGCATTCCCGCCCCGTCCCCGGCATCGTGGTCATTGACAATCTGGATGAACTCTGCAAGAACCTGCCGGAGCGCGCCAGGACCGACCTTCGGGACGAGGTGGAGGATAAGCTCCATCATTGGTGCGAGGGGTATCACGGTATCCTCCGCCGTTACGACCGAGACCGTTACTTCGTCATGTTCGAAAAGCGGGATCTGGACGGCATGCGGGAGGAGAAATTCCGCATCATCGAGGAGGTCCACAAGGTCGAGAGTCCCAACGGCATCAGCGCCAGTATTTCCGTCGGCCTGGGTGTGGAGGCCTCCACCATGGCGGAGGCCCTGCAGTTTGCGGATATGGCGGTGGAGCTTGCTCTCTCCCGGGGCGGCGACCAGGCGGTCATCAAAAACCGGCTGAGCTTTGAATTCTTCGGCGGCCGCGGCTCCGAGGTGGAAAAGCGCACCAAGGTCAAATCCCGGGTCATGGCCAACACCCTGGCCGAGTTGATGCGGGACTCTTCCAAGGTCTATATCATGGGCCACCGCTTTGCGGACCTGGACGCCCTGGGCGCCGCTGTCGGCATCTGTTCCATGGCCCGCTTCTGCGGCGTCCGCGCCAATATCGTCATGGATCTGGAGCGAAACGCCTCCAAGACCATGATCGCACGCCTGAAAGAGGAAAAGGAGTACAAGGATGTCTTCCTCACCAAGGAGGAAGCGATCCTATCCGCTGACGGGCGCACGCTCCTCGTGGTCGTGGACACCAACCGTCCCGAACAGGTCGAGGATGCGGAGCTGCTCTCCGCCTGCAACCGGGTGGCGGTTATCGACCACCACCGGGTAGCCGCCACGTATATCCAGAACGCGGCTCTTGGCCTGATCGAGCCTTATGCCTCCTCCGCCTGCGAGCTGGTCACCGAGATCCTACAGGAGATCTCGGAGCAGAGCCAGCTGACTCGGGTGGAAGCGGAGGCCATGCTGGCCGGTATCGTGCTGGACACCAAGAGCTTCTCCCTGCGCACCGGCGAGCGTACCTTTGACGCGGCCTCCTGGCTTCGTCGTGCGGGCGCCGATACCACGGAGGTCAAAAAGCTCTTCAAGTCCGATATGGAGGATACCATCGCCAAGTACAAGATCCTCCAGTGCGTGGATCTTTACAAAAACGTTGCTATCGCCGCGCCCGCGGAGCCCCAGAAGCGTATAGTGGCTGCCCAGGCGGCGGATGAGCTGCTGAACATCTCCGGGGTGGAGGCTTCCATCGTCATCGCTCCGGACGGGCAGGGTAAGATCTACGCCTCCGCCCGCTCCATCGGCGAGATGAACGTCCAGATCCTGATGGAAAAGCTGGGCGGCGGCGGCAACCGCAGCGCCGCGGCGGCGCAGTTTACGGGCCTCAGCATCGCGGAGGTGCTTGACAAAGTCCATGCCGTCGTGGACGAATACTTTGCATGAAATGAAACAAAGAAGAGAACGATAAAAGGAGTGCCAGAAGATGAAGGTTATTTTCAATACTGACGTGAAGGGCCAGGGCAAGAAGGGCGAGATGAAGGAAGTCTCCATCGGCTATGCCCGCAATTATCTGATCCCCAGGGGCCTGGCGGCCGAAGCCACCCCCGATCATATCAACGCCCTCAAGCTCAAGGAGAAGGCTAAGGCCGCGCAGATGGCCAAGGAAAAGGCCCTGGCGGAGGAGTATGGCAAGAAACTTGCCGGTGTTCAGGTCATCGTCCGCGCCAAGGCCGGCAGCTCCGGCAAGCTTTTCGGCGCTGTTACCTCCGAGGCCATCAGCAAGGCCTTGAAGGAGCAGTTTGATATGGACATCGAGAAGAACAAGATCGTGCAGAGCGAGCCAATCAAGGCCTTTGGCAGCTACACCGTCAAGGCAAAGCTGGGCTATGAGGTCAACGGCAACATCAACGTTCTGGTGGTGGAGGAACAGTAAATCATCCCTTCCCCGCGTTGAGACAGAGAGGATAGCAGAATGGACGAATTGCTGGGCAGAAAAATTCCATACTCCGCCCAGGCGGAGCAGGCGGTCATCGGCTCCATGCTCATTGACCCCCGCTGTATCCCGGAGGTCCTGGACAAACTGAAGGCGGATGAATTCTACCTGAAGAGCAACCGGGATATCTATGAGACGGTCTATGCCATGTTTGCCTATGGCCAGACCATCGACCCCGTTACCGTGCTGGACCAGATGAAGGTCCGGGGCGTCTACGAGGAGAAACAGGACAGCTACATGGCCGAAGTGATGCGCATGACGCCCACCTCGGCAAACGTGCTGGAATATGCCGCCATTGTGCGGGATCGTGCGCTGCTGCGCCGCCTGGGCGAGACTGCGGATGAGATCAACAAGATGGTGGGGGAGGGCTCCGGCGAGGCTGACGCGCTCCTGGAGGCTGCCGAGCGGAAGATCTACGCCCTGCGCCAGGGCCGCAATGTGGGCGGCCTTCTGCCCATCTCCGGCATTGTGCAGAACGTCTTTGACAATCTGTCCGAGGCTGCTGCCTCCGGAAACAAGATCCCCGGCATCCCCACTGGCCTTGCGGATCTGGACCGGATGATCCTGGGCCTGAACAAATCCGAGCTTATCCTGGTGGCGGCCCGCCCCGGCATGGGCAAGACCAGCATCGCCCTGAATATGGCGCTGCACGCTGCGGTAAACGAGGGCAAGACCATCGCCATCTTTTCCCTGGAAATGTCCCGGGAGCAGCTGGTGAGTCGGCTTCTCAGCAAGGCAGCCCTCATCCCTTCCCAGAACCTGATGACCGGCCAGCTCACGCCCCAGCAGTGGCGCAACATCACCGACGCCGCCCAGACCCTCAGCGCCACGGACATCCGCATCGATGACAACCCCTCTCTCACGGTGTCCGAGATGAATGCCCAGTGCCGCCGCATCCCCAAGCTGGACCTGGTGATCATCGACTATCTGCAGCTGATGCAGTCCGCCGGCAGCGGACACAGCTGGTCCAACGAGAGCCGCACCCAGGCCGTCAGCGACATCAGCCGTATGATGAAGATCATGGCCAAGGAGCTGAACGTGCCAGTCATCTGCCTCAGCCAGCTGAGCCGTGCCAACGAATCCCGCCAGGACAAACGCCCCATGCTCTCCGACCTGCGGGAATCCGGCGCCATCGAGCAGGACGCGGACGTGGTCATCGGCCTGTACCGGGACGGTTATTATAACAAGGAGTGCGAAAACCCCAATCTGGCCGAGGCCATCATCCTGAAAAACCGCAAGGGCGCCACCGGCACGGTGGAGCTCACCTGGCTGCCGGAGTATACTTCCTTCGGAAATGTGGAAAGATGGCACGAGGATGACTATTGATCGCTCTCTGATCCCGGAGGGGGCCCGGGTCCTCTGTGCCGTCTCCGGCGGTGCGGATTCCATGTGTCTGCTCCACTGGCTGCTGTGTCAGCCGGATCTTACGGTATATGTCGCCCACTACGAGCATGGCATCCGGGGAGAGGAGTCTCTCCGGGATGCCGCTTTCGTGGAGGATTTCTGCCGGCTGCAGGGTATCACCCTTGCTATAGAACACGGCAATGTCCCCGGCTATGCCGGGGAAAACGGCCTTGGCCTGGAGGAAGCCGCCCGCAAGCTGCGCTACGCTTTCCTGGAACGGCAGGCGGAGCGGCTCTCCTGCGACGTGATCGCCACCGCTCACAATGCCGACGACAATGCCGAGACCCTGCTATTAAACCTGGTCCGCGGCACGGGTGGAGCCGGACTCTCCGGTATTCCCCCCATGAACGGCAAGCTCCGCCGCCCGCTTCTGGGCTGCACCCGGGAGGAGATCCTCTCCTATCTCCGGGAGCATCAGGTCCCCTTCGTGGAGGACAGCAGCAATCTCTCCGATGACTATCGGCGCAACCGCATCCGGCATCAGGTCGTTCCCGTCCTGCGGGAGTTGAACCCCCGTTTTTCCGAGGCCGCCCGGCGCACCGCAAAGCTGCTGCGGCAGGATGAGGAGTACCTGCAGCAGCAGGCAATGGCCTTTCTGGATTCTCTTCCGGACAGCTTGTGCATCCCGACAAGGAACTTGCTTGCCCTGCACCCTGCGGTTTCTTCCCGGGCTCTGCGCATCTTCTGCGGGCAGACTCTGCCCCTTTCCCATGTGGAGAAGGTCCTGGCCTTCTGCGGGGAGGACGGTTTGGGTTATCTGGACCTTCCCGGGCTGCGCCTTCGGCGGGAGCAGGGGAGGCTCTATGCGGATGACGGGAACAGAACGTGTATCCCGCCGCGTCCTTTGTGCCCCGGCGAGCGCTTGTCCGTCCCCGAGGCCGGTCTTGTTCTGGCCTGCGAAGAGAGCGTATATCGGGGTGAAATTCACGACTTGTTTAAAACTTATCTCTTCAAAAGTGCAGCTATCTGTGGTACACTGTACTGCACTGGCCGTCTTCCGGGAGACCGCTACCATCCCCAGGGCAGAGGCTGCGGCAAAAGCCTGCACGACCTCTTCCGGGATGCCGGCCTGACCCAGCGACAGCGTGACCTGGTCCCGGTGCTGCGGGATGAGAGAGGGATCCTGGCGGTCCTGGGCTATCCCGCGGATGAGCGGGTGAGGCCTGAAATCGGAGACCCCTGCCTGGAGATCCGGGTAATCAATATAGAAATAGTATAGGAGAGAAACATGGATAACGGTATTGAGAGAGTTCTGATCACGGCGGATGAGATCGAAGATAAGGTTTCTGAACTGGGCAAAAAGATCTCTGCGGATTATGCGGGCAAGAACCCCATTTTTGTCGGTGTGCTGAAGGGCTGCTTCATTTTCATGGCGGATCTGATGCGGCATGTTTCCATTCCCTGCACCATGGACTTTATGTCCGTCTCCTCTTACAGCGGCACCTCTTCCACCGGCGCCGTGAAGATCAATAAGGACCTGAATCAGAACATTGAAGGCCGCCACCTGATCCTGGTGGAGGATATCCTGGATTCCGGCGTTACCCTCAATTACCTCAGAACCTATCTGCAGGTGCGTCAGCCTGCTTCTGTATCCATCGTGACCTTGATGGATAAGCCCGGCAACCGGAAGGCCCCTGTGGATGCCAACTATGCCTGTTTTGACGTGCCCGATGCTTTCGTGGTGGGCTACGGTCTGGACTACAACGAGCGCTACCGCAACCTGCCCTATATCGGCATCCTGAGCCCGGAAGTATACAGCAAGTAAAGCCTGAAAGACAGCAACTCTTTCCCTTTAGAGACAAGGAAGTGACCGCATTTGAAACCTAATCGCAACCGAAGCCGGGATCTGGGATTCTATGTCATCATGCTGGCGATCCTGATCACGGTGGTCATGCTGCTGACCAAGCAGCCCACGCCCAATCAGATCGAGAAATACTCCGAGCTGGCGGACCTGTTCAAGCAGGAGCGGGTCAAGTACTTCGAGGTGATCCCCAGCAGCTCCGGCAGTACCATCGAGCTGGAGGTTCGCCCTGCGGAGAAGGACCAGACCCAGGCAAGTCCCGCGCCTGACGCCGCTCCGGCGAACGATGCCGCGCAGACGGACCCTGCCGCTCCGGCCGACGGCTCCGACACGGTGAAGATGACCTATGACCTTTACAGCTTCTCCGTGTTCTATGAGGATTTCCATGAACTGATCCAGGAGCAGCATGAAGCCGGCATCATCGAGGATTACGAGTATGAGCCAGGCGGCACCATCCCCTGGTGGGTCAGCATCATCCCCTATATCATCCTGCTTGGCGGCGGCTTTGCCCTCTGGTATGTGATGATGAACCGGATGAGCGGCGGCGGCGCCGGCGGCGTGGCCCGCTTCAGCAAGGCCCGCACCCGTCTGGGCAGCGAGGAGAAGAACAAGAAGACCTTCCGGGATGTGGCCGGCTGCGATGAGGAAAAGGAAGAACTTGCCGAGATCGTGGACTTCCTGAAGGACCCCAAGGCCTATACCGCCATGGGCGCCAGGATCCCCAAGGGCGTGCTGCTGGTCGGCCCTCCGGGCACCGGCAAGACCCTCTTGGCCAAGGCTGTGGCAGGGGAGGCCAATGTGCAGTTCCTCTCCATCTCCGGTTCTGACTTTGTAGAGCTCTATGTGGGCGTCGGCGCCGGCCGCGTCCGTGACCTGTTCGAGCAGGCCAAGAAGCTTGCCCCCGCCATCGTCTTCATCGATGAGATCGACGCTGTCGGCCGCCAGAGAGGCAGCGGCCTTGGAGGCGGACATGACGAGCGCGAGCAGACCCTGAACCAACTGCTTGTGGAGATGGACGGCTTTGGCAGCAATGAGGGCGTCATCGTCATGGCGGCCACCAACCGCGCCGATATCCTGGACAACGCACTGCTCCGTCCCGGCCGCTTTGACCGGCAGATCTATGTGGGCCTGCCCGATATCAAGGGCAGGGAGGAGATCCTGAAGATCCATTCCCGGGATAAGCATCTGGCGGAGGATGTGCAGCTCAACAGCATTGCCCGCGGCACCGCCGGCTTCTCCGGCGCGGATCTGGAAAACCTGATGAACGAGGCAGCGCTGCTGGCTGTGCGCCGCAAGCACCGCTTCATCACCATGGACGATATCGATGAGGCCATTCTCAAGGTCCAGATGGGCCCGGAGAAGAAGAGCCGCAAAGTCAGCGACAAGGCCCGCCGTCTCACCGCCTATCACGAATCCGGCCACGCTGTGGCGGCAAGGTTCTGTGAGCATGTGGATCCTGTTCACTTCATCACCATCATCCCCAGAGGGCCTGCAGGAGGCTTCACCCTGTTCCGTCCCACTGAGGATGTGGAAAACTTCACCTCCCGCTCTGAGATGTTTGAGAACATCGTGGTTGCCCTGGGCGGCCGCATCGCGGAAAAGCTCTTCCTGGACGATATCTCCACCGGAGCCTCCGGCGATATCCAGCAGGCCAGCTCTCTCGCCAGAGATATGGTCACCCGCTACGGCATGAGCGAACGTCTGGGACCCATCTCCTACGACAGCTCCGGCCACTCCATCTTTATCGGCCGGGACTTCGGTCAGACCAAGAGCTATTCCGAGGAGACCGCAGCCGCCATCGACGAGGAGGTCAAGGCCATCTTCGATCAGGCTGCTGCCCGCTGCGAACAGATCCTCACCGAGCATGGGGAACAGCTCCGCGCCGTTGCGGAGTACCTGCTGGCCCATGAGTCCATGGAAGGCGCTGAGTTTGATTACTTCTTCGAGCATGGGGAGTTCATGCCGGAAAGTGAAAAGCAGGCCCGCCTGGCCCGCAACGACAGCACCATCGAGCGTCCCGCTCGGAAGATCGCCCGCTTTGACGGCGAGGATTCTCCGGAGTTTCCCAAGCCTGAGAACCCTTCTGATCAGGCGGAGAAGCAAGCGGAAGCGGTGACCGAAGCTCAGTCGGATGTCAAGCCTGAAGCCGAGCAAGCTGGTAAGCCCCAGTTCGACTCTAAGCAGGAAGGTGAGCTTGAGGCTGAGTCCAAAGTCAAGCCCGAGGCCGAACAGAATGATATAACCGAATAACATCAAAAACGGCTGCGTTCACCGCAGCCGTTTTTGATATCTGCTGGTGCGAGCATTTCCTTCCATGGTATCGCTCCAGCGGCGGCTATCCGCACCACCTTTGCCTTCCCTTGGCGGCCCGTAAAACCTCCCCTGCGCAAGGGGAGGTGGCATCCGGCGTGTTACAGTCCGCCGGATGACGGAGGAGTTGCTGATCCAGCTTGTTTTCGCCGAGCTTTCGTAGGGCAGACGCCCTTGGCGGCCCGTAAAACCTCCCCTGCGCAAGGGCAGGTGGCATCCGGCGTGTTACAGTCCGCCGGATGACGGAGGGGTCGTAGCTCCAGCGTGTTTTCATCGTGCTTTCGAAGTGGCCGCCGCCATCACCTGCCCGCAAAAGCCTTCCCCGCGCACGGGGAAGGTGGCGCGCAGCGCCGGATGAGGTCCCCGCGCAGCGGATCCTCCGCACGACAGCTGACGGAGGGAGTTGTCCCCTTGCCGTGTCGCCGCGTAGGGACCGATCGCCGGATTGTTCTGGCCCGGCCC
>JAFSMZ010000062.1:0-29813 GCA_017447685.1 Oscillospiraceae bacterium | reverse complement strand
TTTCGGACGGACGTATAAGCCCTTGGAGGTGAAGGTCAGACCATTACCTCGCTATTCTAACAGTTTAGGCAACGAGATGTCCCATGCCTATGGCTGGTTGCCATAAACCAAGGGGCAAATATATAGTAACAGGAGGTGAGCTTTCCCTCAATGCCAAGCTCCAGAGCTCTGGCCTTCAGCTCCTCGGCGATGCGCCCCATCCACACCAGGGTATAGATGAAGAGAGTGGGGATCCCCAGCAGGTAGGCCGCCCAGTAGCGCTGGGTCCTTCGGCCCAGGATCTCGTCCAGCTCGTCCTGGAGCCCCAGCTGCATGTAAACCAGAAAAAAGAGTCCCGCCGTAAAGAAGTCTATGAAGCCCAGGAGAAAGCCCGGGCGATTCGTGTGTTTGAATTCCATGTCCTGTTTCCGGGGAACTGCCCCGGGCCTTTCTTCTCAGATGATACCAAGCGGGATCAGCACCGCCAGCAGCACCGCCACCAGGGCCCACTCGGTGATGAGGAAGGCCTTTCTCTTCTTCGGCGCCATATCCGGCACATAGTTGCTGGCCAGGAAGAAGGGCACATAGGTGGTGATGAACACCGGCAGCACGCCCCACCATTTGTACACCCAGATGAAGGAGTGGTTGCTGGTACCGGCCAGGAAGGATTCAAACAGCGCAAACAGCAGCGCCATCTCCAGGGCGCCCACCAGCTTGCAGCTGACGCCGCCCTTGCCGTTTTTGGCGAAATAGCGCTTGCTCCGGTCCTGGGGCAGCATCTTGAAGGAGATGATCCCCGCCAGGGAGAACATCATCGAGAGCTCCCAGCACACGCCGATGAGCAGGATGAAGGTGGTGGATTCGTTGGAGACCGACCACAGGGGATAGCCGAACACATGGCCGATCACGGCGTTTGCGATCTCATAGAGCCAGTGCACCCCGTAGAGGGCCAGTCCGGCGAAGACCGCCGGGTAGTTCTTTTTGTTGATCTCCGTCCAGTACACATAGAAGACCACGGCCAGGATAAAGATAAAGGTCCAGTTGAAGTTTTCCGTACTGCGCACCAGGATCTCGTCCACCAGGTCCTTAGCCTCCTGGGAGCCGTCTCCCCAAAACACGAACATGATGCTCCTCCTTTCTCTGTTTCCTTGTCTGCTGCCAATCGATCAAGTGATCTCGTTGAGCTTCCTTTGCAGCTGATCGAGATCGCGCTGGGTAAAAGAATCCGGGTCTACGCCGCAGGAAGAACAGGCGCTGCGAAATTCCGAGGTGTCAATGGTGTCGTTTGGGCTTTTGGCCAGGGTCCGGGCCACCCGGTTGATGAGCCCGGTGTTGGTGTCCATCAGGCCGTAGTCCTCCATCATGGCAAGCTGCCAATCCTTGAACATGCCGCTCTCTCCTTTCATACCGCGAGCCACCCCCGCCAGCCCCGGACGGAGTAGTAGGAATCGGCCCCGTTGTGGAAGGTGAAGACCCTTCCGTAGCGCCGCTCACAGAAGAGGGCGCCGCCCAGCCGCCGGATCTCCGGGGGCGCTTCGATCCAGCTGGAGGTCTTCAGGCCAAACTCCCCCAGCTCCTGCAGTCTGTAGTACAGTTCCTCTGTCAAAAGCTCCACGCCCATCTCCCGGGCCTGGCGCTCCGCGCTCCCCGCAGGCGGATTCTTTGTTCTCTTTTTGAGGGCATCCTCGTCATAGCAGAGGCTCCGGCGGCCGGCAGGGGTCTCCTTTGCGCAGTCACAGAAGAGAAGCCTGTCCGTGCCGGGAGCATAGCCGATCACGTCCGGCTCTCCCCCGCTTTCCTCCATGCGCAGGAGGGCGGCAAGGGCCGCTTCGTTTTCCCGCAGGCGGCTTTCCACCTGCTCCCAGCTCAGATCCGGGTGCCGCCGCATATTGCCGTGAAACCGTTTTTCCAGTTTTTCCAGCATCTTGGTCCCTCTTTTCAGTCCAGTCCGAATGCTTTTTCCACCAGGGCCAGCGTTTCGTCCACGCTTCTGCTCTCGTCCCGCAGGATCGCCGGGAAGCCGGAACGGGCAAAGCGCGCATAGCGTTCCGGGGAGTTGATCCGCATCAGACCCCGGCGATAGTTCTCCATGGCGCTCGCCGGGTCCGGCTCCTCCTGAATGAGCCGGTAGAGAAACTGCTTGTCCCGATCCGGACGTTCAAAGAAGCGGCGAACCGAGATCTCCGGATCCGCCAGCATGACGAGCACATGCTCCCGCGGTGCGATGCGTTTCAGCGTCTCCAGGGAGATGTTGGTATCCGCAAAAATCGCTTTCCCATGCGCTGCCAGATCTTCCAGGATCCGCAGCTCCAGCCGCTCACACTCCCGGGACACGCCGTCGTACCAGGCCTCGTACTCCTCCGGCGTTCTGCGGATGAAGTCGTGCCAGTCCTCCAGGTCCCGGGTGTAGCAGAGGCAGGGGAACTCCTCTTTCTCCAGTCTGTCCAGCAGCCTGTCGTGGTAGTTTTCCTCGCAGAGGATGCCGCCGTGCTTTTGGGCAAGGAGCCTCACCATGGTGGATTTCCCTGCATAGGCCGTGCCGGTGATGAAATAGGCGCGGTCGAAGAAGAGCTTCTTCTCCGCAACTTGCTCAGTCTTTCCCGCTTCCATAGCGCTCAGACCTCGTCCGGCTGCTGGCCGTCGTGGGCCTTCCAGGCACACTCCGTCACCGCGAGCTCTGTAAACTCCGCCGTGAAGCTGGAGTCCTCCGGGCTGCAGGCATAGATGCCAAAGCGGATCTTCTCCGCGCCCTCCCACAGATGACAGATGCGCATCTGGGAAAAGTGCTCGCCGTCCTCAGAGCACTCCACGCAGTAGTCGTCCTCCCGGCGGCTCAGGCGATACCACATGGTCTTCACTTCTGCCGGGATGGCGGTGGTGGCCCAGTCCGAATAGCCGTGATTGGTGACCACGGAGCCCAGGTGCTGGAAGCTCTCGTTTTCGTACTCCACCGAGGCCTTCAGCCAGTTCTCCGCATCCAGATACAGCACGATCCCGCACTGGTCAAAGCGGTGATGGCTCTGACCGAAGTCAGTTTTCACCACAAAGGAGAAGGACTTCTCCTCCGTCTCCGCCTGGAGCAGGGGCGCGTTGTCGTTGCGGAAGTGGTAATAGGTCCGCTGCCAGAGATCCGTGTGGGGCTCGGTGGTGATGGTGATCTGCCGGGGATCGATGCTGTATTTCTTCGGCGCTCTGGGCCAGGTCATCTGTTCTGCGATGCTCATCGGCGCGCCTCCCTCTCGTTTTGCTTTGTTTCATTATAGCCTATGCCAGCCTAAATTGCGAGAGGCAAACGGCACTTTCTCATCCCTGATTGCAAAAGAGCGAACGGGCCGTGATCCGTTCGCTCTTTCGATAAGATGCTTTATTCCGCGGGGCACATCTGCTCGGCCATCGCCAGCAGATCGAAGCCGTCCAGGTCCTCCGACCTCACACCGACGGCGTAGGAAATGCCGGTCGCCGGATCGAACCAGGTGCAGAGCTCCGCGTCATACTCATTTCCGCCATTGAAGCGGAAGCACTTTGCGGTGAGCTGGCCCTCGGCCCAGTTGTGCAGGCTCCGCTCCATCTCATCCGCCCAGGCGTAGTTCATGCCGGAGATGTCCGCCTCCGCGTCGTCGGTGGCCTGCATCCGGGCGGTGTAGTGCTGCCCGTCCAGGTCAAAGCTCAGCTGCAGTAAGGGATTTAAGTCGGGAGATTCCATCACGCTCCACTCCACATTCTCCGCGCCCTCGGGCACGGCAAAGGGCCGGGTGAAGAAGTTCAGTACCTCTTCCTCAGAAATGACGCGCCAGGGATTTGCCATGCCGATGCTCTCGCTCTCCGGCTCCACAGGGACCCACACGAAGTCCAGGTCTTCGCCGGTTTCGGACTGGTCCTCATGCCAGGTGAAACCCCCGTCGTGGAAGACGATGGTGCCGGTGCCGTCGCCATAAACCTGCTCCTCGTTCTTCACTTCACCCTTGTCGTCACAGGTCAGATTGGTCTTGCTGCAGCCCTCATAGGGGATGGTAAGCGTCTCGGTGTCCAGCGGGCCCGCAATAAGCCAGCGGGTCAACTCCCAGGCGCTGCTGCCCCACTTGATGGTGATCAGGGCCTCGTCCTTGCCCTGGCATTCCACCAGGGCGCGGGCCCGGCCGCTCTGGTAGTTGCCCACAAAGTTCATCACCGGGTTCTGCCAGTCGGAATCCTCTTCAAACACGGCAACATAGTCTGCGCTCTCATTCAGCTCCACGGTGATCTGCGCCTCGGTGGAGAAGTCCGCGCCGTCCTTCTGCCACTTCACGAACAGATAGCCGCTTTGGGGCCAGGCCAGAATGGTATAGGTCTCCGGTTTCTCCAGATTGATCTGGGCAGACTGGAAGGGCATCTCCGGGTCCGCCTCGGGCTCCGATTCTCCTTCGGCATAGGCGATGTTGCCCATGCCCTCTGTGTTGATGGTGACAAGGATCGTCGCCTCGGGCATGTCAAAGGGCTTGAAGTGGTAGCTCTCGCCGCCCTCCACCTGGAGCAGCAGGCCGTCCTCTCCCTCCTCGGAGAGGGTGACCACGAAGGGCTCCGCGCTCTCGACCCCGCCGTTCAGGTTGCCGTGAAGACTGTTTCCCTCCTGGGGAAGGGTCCAGCCGCCCGTCCGGTCCCCCAGCATCACGCCCACATACCAGCCGGGTTCCACCACATCCTCCATCCAGGTGACAGAGAGGAAATTGTCGTTTTCATCTGAGAAATAGCCGCTGCGGCTCCATTTCTTTTCTTCCTCCGGCTTCTGGCCGCAGGCGCAAAGACCCAGCAGCAAAACCAGAATCATCAGCAGAGAAATCGTTTTTTTCATGTTGTGCCTCCTGTGTTTTTCCGGAGCAGTACAGATCTTTGCTCCGGATTTTATTGATACCGTCATTTGGGGACAGCGGGATCACTTTTCAAAGATGACGCCGCCCGCCTGGGTGGGATGGTCGATGTAGACGACGGTCCCGGCCTCGCTGCGGTAGCGCAGGATCTTCCAGACGATCAGGATATCCCCCGCCGCCGCGTCCGCCAGGATGACGCCCAGAAGCAAAAGGCCGAGGTTGTCCGCCAGGATCCCCACGATCATGGGGAGGATCCCCAGCAACACCAGGGGCATCAGCGCGCCGAAGATGTAGGCCCCCTTGCCCAGCGGCACGGCGCAGGTGCAGTAGGGCGTCAGATACTGCTTCATGAAGCCGAATTCGATGTCCTTCCAGCGGTTCTCGGCAAAGAGCGACCAGCTCAGGCCGTGGATCAGCTCATGCACCACGATCATCGCGAAAAACAGCGCCGCGAAGAGCAGCGGGTTCATCTTTCCCAGACCGCCGCTCATGCTGTGATTTCGCAGGAAAAACAGCCCGCCCCCGGCGATCAGCAGTGGGATCAGCAGAACGACGGCAAAGATGTTGGCCTTCACGATACTGACGGTGAGCTCCACCCGCCGGTATCCCTGCCCGATCAGCCTGTCGGACAGCTCCTCAAAGCGCAGGAGCCTTTTTTCTTCCGCCGGCGTCAGTTCCCGGCTTTTTTCCTTTTCGTCCCGGTTGCCCGTGATCTTTCTCTCTTTCATTTTATCCTCCAGATACCATGGAACTCTCCGCTCCCTTATTTTGCGTATTGTTCCCAACACCAGCGGGCGACCCGCCTGATCAGCTCCTTTGGCAGCTCCCGGTCATAAGGCAGGCGGATGCTGCCCTTGCTCACGTCCAGGTCTTTGAGCTCTTCGGCAAAGACCGCGGTGGCCTCCCCGCCGGGGTAGAGGCCCGCATGCTTTTTCGCCGCGGCAAAGTGGATCAGATTCTGCCCCTTCCAGAAGGTGGGCATGGACCAGGAGATCCGCTCCTCCGCCTCCGGCAGCGTTTCCCGCAGCAGGGAGCGCAGCGCCTCCAGTCTGGGCCGGACCCGCTCCTCCTGGGCCGCGATGTATTCGTCCACGGTTTTGGGCTTGACGCAGTAGTGCTGCTGCTCTTCCCGCTGACATTCCCGCCCGCATTTGGGGCACTTCCAGGCTGCCATCTTTTCCTCCTATTTTCGTTCCGAAAATGCGTAGGCCTCCTCCAGCCAGGAGAGAAGCTCCCCGTCCACATCCTCCGGCGCGCCCAGCACGATATGGGTGGTCCATCGCCCGGGATAGGCCTCCGTCTTCGCCGCCACCCGCGGGGAATCCAGGGGGTAGTTCAGCCCCAGCGTCAGCGTGAGCCAGGTCTTGGGCAGCTCCGCCTTTCGTTTTACCCGGGTCAGGGAGGCGCAGGCAAAGACAGTGCGGTGATAATAGCTGATCTGGGTCTTCCGCACCCGTCTTTTCGTCTCCGGAAAGCGGGTGTAGATCGCGTCCTCCAGCGCCGCCAGCATGGGCAGCGCGGAAGGCTGTTCGTTGAAGAGCAGCAGGGTATCCGCGTCCCAATCTCTCATGGCTGCCTCACTCCCCCGCTTCGATGATCACATGGATGGGATCGCCGTCCCCTTTTTGCAGCTTCTGCCGGATGCCTTTCCGCACGCCGATGAGATAGGAAATGCTGCCGTCGGGGTTTTTCAGCCCCATATTCACGATGCTCCCCTCATAGGGGATCCCGTCAAAGCTGGCCCGGGCCTTCACCCGGCCCCTGCCGAACTCCTCCCGCAGGTCATGAGGGAAGATCACATAAGCCCCTCCGTCCGACGGGTCCTCCCGGAGAATGGCGTCGTATTCATACTGTTTCATGGGCTTTCCCCTTCCGGCGCGGCCCCATCCGGGCGGGACGCTTTCCCTCTCCCCAGGCAGCGCCGCACCAGGGCATAGATCCCCCAGCCGATCAGAACGCCGCAGATGTTCTGGATGAGATCGTCCACATCGGTGGCTCTCACGGAAAAGGGCAGCTGCAGCAACTCGATGCCCAGGGACATGAGCGCGCCCACACCCAGGACCTTCCAAAGGCGATCCAGCTTTCTGTACAGGATCGGCAGGATGATCCCGCTGGGGATGAACATGGCCACGTTCCCGATCACATTCAGCAGCAGATCGCTTTTGCTGCTGTAAAACTTCAGATTCACAAAGGGCAGCAGGTTCAGCCGGAAGGGCCGGAGCGCGGAGGCATCAAAGAGCAGGGGCTGTACCCTGCCGTCCACCATGGCCATGGGGAAGAACGCAAAGCGCAGAATCACAGCCAGATTGACATACATCAGAAGCAGCGCTGCCTCCCGCTTCCAGTCCACGCGTTTTTGCCGCAGCCAGACCGCGGCGCGCAGCAGCATCCAGCCCAGGGCGAAGAGGCACTCCGTCAACAGAAATGGGATCTGGGTCATGGCGTTTTTCTCTGGGAGAGCAGTTTCAGGAAGCGCGCTTCGTTCATCTGCTCATTGCTCAGGTACGCCCCGTCACAAAAGAGAGCGTAGGTGGTGATGGGCGTGGGCGCGGTCTGGGCCTCCTCCCGGCTCTCGATGTGGATCGACCGGAAGGGGACCTTCTGCGCCTTCGCCGTCTCCTCCAGGATGGGTACGTATTTGGCGTTGAAGGGACACTGGCTGGTATAGTAGAGGACATAGCCGCCCTCCTCGATGCGGGGATGGCGGGCACAGTCCCGGAAGCGGGGCTTTTCCGCTCCCTCGCCGAAGGGCAAATACCAGAGCTGGATGCCGTTGTCCGCCTCGTCGGAGACGGCAAAGCCCTTGTGCAGCAGGTATTTGGGGTCCGCCAGGAAGGGCTTCTTTTTCGCGGAGGAGAGGATGCAGAGGCCCATTTTGCCCTTTGCTTTGCTGTCGGCGATGCAGGCCTCCAGCAGCTCGTTGGAGTAGCCGTGGCCCTTGAAGGAGCCGGAGACCCACAGGCAGTCGATGTACATGTAACCCGGCGCCTCGATGGGGTTCCAGGCCATCTCCGCCGGGAGATATTCGATGAAGCACTTGCCCCGCTCCACGCTTTTGAGAAAGACCAGGCCCTCGTCCAGGCGCTGGGTAAGCCAGGCCTTTTTGGAGGCGACCTGCACGTCCTTATTGTTGGAGATGGCGCAGCAGATGTGCTCCTTTTCCAGCTTTTCCTTTGTGACGCGGATGTATTCCATATGCTCCCTCCCTCTTGGATCAGGATCCCTTGCCGTGCTCCGTTTTATTCCCCTGCTCAAAACAGATCCAGGGAGCTCTCCAGATAGAGCTCCTCCCGGACCTTCAGCTGATATTCCGGTTTCGTCAGGTAATAGAGCAGAAATTCCAGCAGCAGGGCGCTGCCCAGGCTCCGCCCCTCGATCTTGAAGTGCGAAAAGCCCATGGGCAGATAGATGTTTCGGATATCCTCCACGCCGATGAAGCCGGGATTGGCCATGGCGTCGGAAAAGCGGTAGCCCCGGCTTGCCGTCGGGGAGAGGCAGAGGTGATCCGGACAGTCCTCCCCCAGGTTTTTGCGGCTCACGTTCTCATAGCAGGCCATCCGGTCCGGGCAGTCGAACCAGCAGCACTCGTTGCAGAGAAACTCCAGTTTCCGCTTCTTGTCCTCCGGCAGGCTCTCCAGCCGGTCAAAGGCCCTGTTCAGCCGGAAATCCGGCACTACAAAGCGAAATTCCGGACGGTCCAGTTCCGCTTCCAGCTGCTCGAATCGGCGCAGCACCTTGGTGGTGGAGGAGACGAAATAAAAGCTCGGATACTGCCTCGTCAGGTATTCCAGCAGCAGATCGGAGCTGAGAATCACCCCGTTTGGTACCGGCCCGCTCTTCTCGAACAGGGCGCAGAGCGCATTGCAGCCCGGATCTGCCAGATGCTCCGGCCGCAGCAGAGAGTTTGAAAAGGTGAGTCTTGCGGAAACGCCGTACTCCGCCGTAAGCTTCACCGCGTCCGCCGGCCGGTCCTCCCCGAAACCCACCCGGCCGCCGCCCCAGAGGCAGTCCGCCGGCGCGCCGTAGATCGAGCCGATCTCGCACCAGTCGTAAAACCAGTCCCGCCGTTCCCGGAAAAGGGGCAGAAAGGCCCGGTAAAAGTCGCCGAATTCAAAGAGGCCGGGGAGATGGTAGAGCGCTTTTCTTTGCTCCATCACCAGCTGACTTTCTCGATCTCCACCCGCTCGCAGAACTGAGCCTTCAGCTCCTGGAGCCTGGCGAAGCGCTTTGTCTTGCAGTGGGCCTGCTGGAAGTCCGGGTTGGTCCAGCTCTCCACCAGGAGCAGATCGTCCGGATGCTCCGCCGCGAAGAAATAGTCATAGCGGATATTGCCGTACTCTCCCCGGGAATACTCTCTCACTCCAAGCTCGCAGAGGGCCTGATAAAAGGCTTCTCTCTGTCCCTTTTTGCAATGATAGGTCACATACCAGGTCAGCATCGTCCCGTCCCCTTTCTCCGGATACGTTCCGTTTCGATCTCTGCTCCCACAATACCACGAAACAAAGGAAATTACAACCAAGCAAAAACGGAGTCCGCTCAGAGAGCAGACTCCGTTTCTTCACATTTTCGGTTCAGCTTTCGACGGTCCGTCTTTTCCGAAACAGGAACTCGGAAAACAGCGCCGCGCAAACAGTCAAGATCAAGGCGGCAAGCGGCAGAAGCCCGCCCAGCATCACGCAGCGGCTGCGCCAGACCACCAGGGCCATCAGGCTCAAAAGCCCGGCGGCAGCGCTGAGGATCGCCGCGGGAAGCGGCTTCTTTTTCATGGCAAGGGCCAGGACCAGGGAAGTCACGGCGCAGAGCAGCGACAGCGCCATCAGAATGGCCACGAAGCGGGCGGAGCGGTTTTCCTTCTCCGCCTGCAGCAGTAGGCCGCGGTAATAGGACTCCGCCGCGTCCAGCGTCTCCAGGGCGCCGGCGTTTCGGGAGAGCGTTTCCTTGAGACCGGGTTCGGACTTCAGGATCCGCAGGCCCTGCTTGAGCCGCTCCATCTCATCGCTGAGCTGGTCCAGGGAGGAGAGGCTGTCGTTGAGCGCTGTCAGGTTCTCCTCCAGCATCTCGCGGCCTTCCTCCAGCTTTTGGCGGCCTTCCTCCAGCTCGTTGCCGCCCTCTTCCAGAAGCTGGTGGGCGTCGTTCAGCTGTTGTCTGCCTTCCGCGATCTGGCTTCCGCCCTCGGCAAGCTGGGCATAGCCTTCATCCAGGGCGGCCTTGCCTTCGGCAAGCTGCCGTTCACCTTCGGCAAGCTGCTGCTCTGCCTCAGCTGCTTTGGCATAGCCCTCGTCCAGAGCGGCCTTGCCTTCTGCAAGCTGCTGCTCAGCAGCGGCAGCCTGGGCGTAGCCCTCGTCCAGGGCGGCCTTGCCTTCGGCCAGCTGCTGCTCGGCAGCTGCCAGCTGGGCCTGGGCCTCCTGGTACTGTGCCGCAAGGCCTCCCAGACTCATGCCGCCAAGCTCCGCCTCCAAAGATGCCCGCACCCCGGCAAGCTCCGCCGCGATGATCAGGGCGGCGGCGATATCGCCGCGGGCCATGGCCTCGTCATACTGGGCCTGCAGCGCGTCGGCGCGGTCCTGCAGGGAGCGGATCAGGTTATAGAGCGGCGCAACCGCGTCCAGCGCAGCTTTTGCGTTGTTATATTCGGCAAGACCGGCGTCATACTGCGCCTGGCCTTCCGCCAGCTGCCACTGCCCTTCCTCGTAGGCAGCCATGCCGGCGTCATACTGGGCCTGGCCCTCGGCCAGCTGCCGCTGTCCTTCCTCATAGGCGGCAAGGCCCTCGTTATAGGCGGCAAGCCCCGCGTCATACTGGGCCTGGGCCTCTGCCAGCCGGGCCGCGCCCGCGTCATACTGGGCCTGGGCATCGGCCAGCTGGGCCGCGCCTTCGTTATACTGGGCAAGGCCGCTGTTGTACAGCTCCTCGTTTTCCGCCAGCATCTGCTCGCCCTCGGCAAGCTGCACGGAGCCGACCTCGTCGGTGACCAGCTGCTGGGCAAAATCGTACTTCAGGCTGTCCAGATCGTTGCCTTCCCCTTCCAGCTTCTCCGCAAGGGCGCGCAGCTGGCCGGTCTGCTCCAGCAGGCCGCCCACGCGCTCCTGAGAGTCAGCCAGGAGCGATTTGCCCCGGAGCAGGCCGAGGGGGACGGTCACAGCGGCAAAGAGCATCGCCGCAGCCAGGAGCCCGCCGGCAAGGCGCAGGCGGTTTCGGGCAAGGAAGCCCAGGAAGCGGGATTTTTCGGCGTGCAGCGTGGTGGCGGACACGAAGGAGTCCCCCAGCAGAAGCACCTGGGGCAGGGCAAAGAGGATCAGCACAAGGGAAATGCTGGTGCCGGTGCCCACATAGTAGCCCATGCCGGCGATGATGCACTGGGACACCTGGAAGCCGATGAGCAGGCCCGCGCAGACCATCATGAGTCCGGAGGTGATGATGGTGGGGAAGGCCAGATTCAATGTCTCGATAATGGCGTCTCTCTTGTCCATGGTCTCCCGGAATTCCCGGTACCGGGAGGAGACCACGATGGCGTAGTCGATGTTGGCACCCATCTGGATGGCGCTGACGATCAGATAGCAGAGGAAGAACACATAGTCGCCCTTCAGGGTGGCAATGGCGAAATTCATCCAGATACTGCCCTGGATCACCAGGATCAGCAGCAGGGGCATGCCGAAAGACTTGAAGGTGAAGAACAGGATCAACATCACCAGCACCAGGCTCATGAGGCTTACGACCGTATTATCCGACGCAAACGATTCCTTGAAGCCCAGAGCGCTCACGGTGTCACCGGTGAGCACGAGGCCTTCCGGATAGTATTTCTCCCCGATATGATGGATGCGTTCAAGGAAGGCAAACGTCGCCTCCGACTGCGCGGGAAGATCAAGATCCAGGACCAGGCGACTGTGGTCTTCGCTTTGAAGCTGCGCCCTGACCATATTGAGCTGGGAAAACAGGCTCTGTACCAGTTCTGCCTGGTCTTCCTCCAGCTCTACATCCCCGGCTTCGACTCGATCATGGAGGAACAGGAAAAGATCGATGAGGGATGCCCGGTAAGAAGAAAGATTCTGTCTGGCGTCCCAGTGGTCTCCTTTCTCCGCCGCATAATAGGCATAGAGCGCTTTCGCCGTCGTCTCGTCGACCTTCGCAAGCTCTGCAAAGCGATCGTAGGTCACAGCGTCCCCGATGCAGAGGCCGTCCGCGATTTGAATCGTCGTCAGCCCCGTGGCTGACTTTACCTCCTCGCAATCCTCCAATTCGCTGAGCAAAGCTTTTTCGGATTCGTAGTCCCCTGCGGGGACAATAACAGCCACCAAGTTGCTGCTGCCGAAGTTTTCCACGATCTCCGCATTGGCTGCCTCACGGGCCGTCATATGCCGTGCGGGCACGATGTCCTGTGTATACGCATATTTGGTCCTGCCAAAAACCACATAGGCAAAGATCACGAGGCCCACAAAAAGGATCGGGATCACATGACGCGTGGCATAGGCATATTTGCCAATGAAAGAAATCTTCGGGACGAAGCGGCGGTGCTTGGTCTTGTCCATGGCTTTTCCGAAGAGCATCAACAGCGCGGGCATGAAAAGGAACACCGTGAGCAGGCTGCAGAGGATGGCCTTGATCAGGGTAATGCCCATATCCACGCCCAGGCGGAACTTCATGAAGGTCATGGCCGTGAGGCCTGCGATGGTGGTCAGGCTGCTGGCAAAGATCTCCGGAATAGAGGCCGCCAGAGCCTTCACCACAGCGTCATGGATGTCCAGGCGCTCATGCTCTTCCTTATAGCGGTTACAGAAGATAATGGCATAGTCCACCGACAGAGCAAGCTGCAGCACAATTCCAACAGAGTTTGAGACGAAAGAGATCGTCCCCAGCAAGAAGTGGGTTCCGAGGTTGATGATCGCGGCAAACAGGAAGGTCAGGATCATAACCGGTACTTCGGCATAGGTGCTGGAAGTGAAAACGAGCACCGCGAGTACAACGATTATGACAAAGATCAGCACTGTCACCATCTGGGCTGCAATCCCCGATGCCAGATTAAAGCCCACATCGGAATGGACGGTAGTATCCCGGTCGGAGAGCATCTGTTCAACGGCCTGCAATGCCTCTTCGCTTGATTCTGCCGCAGCAACGTCCGAGAAGGTAACGCTGAACAGGGCATTTCCGTTCGCATAATGAGAAGGAGTCTCATCGAACTGGACCAAGGCCACATCCGGAATGTCCGCAATTTTCCGGGACAAGTCCCGCGCTTCTTCCGGAGAGATGTCTTTGACCATTACCCTTGCAGTACCGTAGGTGGTAAACTCTTCCTCCATGATGTCGAGGCCGATTCGCGCCTCAGCTTCCTCCGGAAGATAGGCTGCCACGTCCTCTTCCACGTGGACCCATCTGAAGGAAAATGCCGAAAAGGCCGCCATAGCGACAAAAAGGAGCAGGAAGACCCAGCGCGCATCAACAATGAAATGCGCCAATCGGGTCATAATGCTTTCACGATTTTTCATCAAGTTCCATCCCTCTTTCCGGGAGCAATTCTCCAAATCTGTGTGCTTGGAAGTCAATCCAGAGACTTTTCGATCAATTCCGCTACAGATGCTTCGGGCTCGAGTAAGCCGGCCTCTATGAATTTCAGCATAAAGGCGTGGAAGCGTTCAATGTTCGCCGGATCGGTATACTCCTTGGAATAAACATAAGTCGCACAGAGACTGCCCTTGGCAGTTTCAGGCAGGACCAGCATATAGAACGGCTGGTTAGACTGGCCGTTGCTCACATAACTGGGCATAAATTTCAAGTATTGCCTGCTCAGGTCGAACAAAGGCAGATAAGAATACTGTGTCGTATAGTAATTGCAGCCGAAGGGCACGTCATAGCGTTCATGCACGATGCGGGACACATCAATACTGTGCGCGTGAGAATGGCGCAGCACAGTGTTCTGTGTATCGGAGAGCTGAAGCAGCGCGTCAACAAACCGGGTCTCCCCAGAAATGACGGACCGCAGGAACTGCTGGGTAGCAAAGTCCAATCCGCAGGATTTCTCATACTTGGTTACTCTGGCCGTGACAGAAGTGATGACGGTCACATCCTCTGTTCCAGAAACGTGTCCCAGGAAAGACCGCAGAGCCAGAAGATAATACATGGACGAAGAAATGTTCAGCGTTTTTGCCGTCTCATCCACCCGCCGGACCAATTCAGACGGAATGCCCCGGTTGATGCGCGCACCGTCAAACTGCGTCAGAGAAAGGCCCTTGCCGTAACGCTGTCCCTCTATAAATTCCGGCGAGCCAAGCCCGTTGATGGAAGTAAAGTGCGGTTCCGTCTCAAATTCTTTCAGGGCACGGGCAAGTTCTCGCTGATAGCGCTCCGAAGAATAGAAGGACAGGTCAGACTCCACCTGTTTCCAGGGCATCGGTGTGGGCTCCGGCAGTTCGCTCCCGGTATCCAAAGCCGCATAAACGCGATCCAGATAGTTGAGCATGAACAGCATAGAATACCCGTCAAGGATAAAGTGTTCCCCGCAGAAATACAGGGATCTTCTTCCTCCCGGCAGACGGACGATCTTGAAGAAATACAGTTGGGTATCCAGGATGGAGTTCGGGAAAGCGTTGTAGGTCCAATCGAACATGATTTTCCCAATCTCTTCCTCCGTCCGGTCAGAGAGATCCACGACTTCACAGGGCGCAGGTTCTTCATCACTGAGGTATTGTACCATGGTCTCTTCATCCTGCATATGCAGGCGAACGCGCAGATACGTAACGCGTTTTCCTACCTCGCGAACTGCTTGAGCCATCGTTTCCTCGTTTATTTCACTTTCGAAATCCATTCGAAGGGCAAGATTCAGGATATGAAGATCGGGGTAAAAGCGAAACAGAAACGCCAAGCCGTTCTGGATAGAGCTAAGCGGATAATAAGTCGGTTCGTTCATGGTTTCTCCTCTTCCATTTTCTCTTTGCTGTGTCCAGAATGACCAACGAAGCTTTCCGGGAAAGGACGCAGATCATTCTGTTCCCTGTAGATGATTCAGACCTTCCCTTCCAGGAACTTGACCAGCTCCCGGATGGTGAAGAGATTGCGCAGCTCCGGCGTCTCGATGGTGATGTCGAATTCATCCTCCAGGTCGCCCACCATGGTCATGATGTCCAGGGAGTTCATGGCCAGGTCGTCGATGAAGCGGGTCTCGGGGGTGAGGCCGCCTTCCGGCTCCTCCACATAGTTCAAAAGGATCTCGCAGACTTTTTCGTACATGATTGTTTCTCCTGTTCTAAAAATATATATGGGTAACAGCTCAGCGCTTCCCGGCGGGCTGCGCCAGCAGATAGCGCTTGATCTTCATGGTGGTGGTCTTTTCAAAGGGGGTGGAACGCAGCTTCACCTTCTGGATGTTCTTGCAGGAGGGCATGCTGCTGTTGAAGATGCGAATATCCTCCTGGAGCCGTTCGGCCGCATCCGGATACTCCACCGTGTCCAGATAAAACTCGCCGGTGACGGCCTTGTCTTCCTCGTAAACGGCCACTTCCTTCACATACTCCAGCCTGCGCAGTTTCTCCTCCAGCTCCTCCGGGGAGACGTTCTTGCCGTTTGCCAGGATGATCAGGTTCTTTTTCCGGCCAGTGATGAAAAGGAAGCCGTCCTTGTCTATGTAGCCGTAGTCGCCGGTCTTGAACCACTCGCCGTCAAAGGCCTCGGCGGTAGCCTCCGGATCCTTGTAATAGCCCAGCATCACGTTGGTGCCGGCCACGTAGATCTCGCCCACGCCTTCCTCGTCCGGATCGGCGATCTTCACCCGGTTGCAGGGCAGGGGCTTGCCCACGCTGCCAAAGCGGAAGTCGTTGTTGCGGTTCACCGCCACCACTGGGGAGCACTCGGTGATGCCGTAGCCGTTAATGACCGTGATGCCGAAATCGTACAGGCCCTTCTGCAGCTTGGGGTCCAGGGCCGCGCCGCCGCAGATGATGGTCTCCAGCTTGCCGCCGAAATTCTCGTGGATCCGGCGGAAGAGGCGCTTGCGCAGATCGATGCCGCAGATCATCAGAGCGTGGCTCAGGGTGATGGTGTTGCGCAGCTTTTTGTCTATGCCCTGCTTCTTCGCGTTGACCCAGATGCCGTTATAGAGCATCTCCACCATCAGCGGGACCGCGGAAATGTTCTGGGGCTTGTTCTGGTTCAGGTCCTTGACGATGCGCTTCATGTTGCCGCTGATGTGGGCGTCCACATGGTACAGAAAGGCGGCAAACATGGCGGAGGCCCAGGAGAAGGTGTGGTTCATGGGCAGGAAGATCTGGGTGTTGCGGGCGGTGACGCACTGGCAGGTGGCCACCACGTCGCTGGCCAGATTCCCGTGGGAGAGCATGACCCCCTTGCTCTTGCCGGAGGTGCCGGAGGTGTAGACGATGCAGGCCAGGGTATCCGGGGTCACCGCGGTCTCGGCGAAGGAGCGGTCCCCGTCCTGCATGAGATATTCCCCTTCTGTCACGTAGGAGTCAAACTCATTCATCGTGAAGTAGAGCATATCGGGGAAGTCTTCCAGACTGTGGAAATAATCCGCCACGTCGGTATACTTCTTCGAGAAGAAGATGGCCTGGCAGCCGCAGTGCCGGATCAGCTCCGCCAGATCCTCCCGGGGCAGCTCCTTGTCCAGCGGGACCACCACGTTGCCGGTGCTGACGATGGCAAAATAGCTCAGGCACCACTCGGTGGAGTTTTCCCCCAGGAGCGCGATCTTCGCGTCCCGCAGTTCCTGGTTCAGCAGGAAGGTCCCCAGCGCCTCCACCAGATGGTAGGCGGATTTGAAGCTGATGGGCTGGGTATTCCGTTTGCCGCCGTAAAAGATCGTGTTGTTGCCGCCCTGGTCCCGCCCGTAAGCGATCAGGTCCCGCAGGGTGGGGACTTCGGCAATCTCATAGTACGGATACGGTGCGTTTTTCATGGAATCGCAAAAACCTCCGAAGGCGTCCGTGCCTGTTACTGTCCACAGTACGCCATTGTATTTTTGACTAAAACATTATATGGACGAACTCCTTTGAAGTCAAGAGACGACCACTTTTGTCAAAAATTAAACTATTGCTTTTTGCCCATGCAGCCCGCTGTTTGTCCACAATATACGCAAAAGGGACCGTGAAAACACAGCTTTTCACAGTCCCTTTTCGATCCATGTCCGGGAGACCGCGCTCACGGATCGCAGAGGAAGGCGGCAAAGCCCAGATCGTAGGCCAGGATGCGGTTCCCGTGAACCTCCAGTGGCCGTCCTTCCGCCCCTCCCTCCAGCACCCGCAGGGCGCCGTCATGCAGCCTGCCGATCAGCTCCGGGGAGACGGGAAAGGATCCGTGGGAGGGCCAGATCGCATCGAAACGGCCCTTCCAGGTCTGCAGATGCTCCAGGCTGCGGATATACTGCTCCATGTTCCGGAAGCGGCCGAACATATAGATCCGACCGTCCTGGATGGGGTCGCCGCTGATCAGGACCCGCCGGGAACGATCCAGCAGGGCGATGCTCCCCGGGGTGTGACCGGGAAGATGAATAATCTCCAGTTCCCTTTCGCCCAGGTCCAGCACGTCTCCCTCCCGGACAGGCAGGACCTTTCCTCCCCGTTCGCCGCGGCGGAAGTTCTCTTCCTCGTCCGGGTGCATATAGAAGGCCGCAAACTGGGCGTTGCTGCCCACATGGTCCATATCTCCATGGGTATTCAGCAGACTGATGGGCAGATCCGTGAGTTCTGCGGCGATGTCCCGGGCAGTGTGAACGCTTCTGCCGGAGTCCACCAGCAGGGCCCGCTCCGTCCCGGCGAGCAGGAAAAAGCGCACGCCGCTGTCCTCGATGCGCCAGGAACCGCGGTCGATCTGAATGATCTCATAGTCCATTGTCAAACCTCCTCTCCTTCTCGTCGCGGCCATAGTACTTCTCGATCCCGCCATAGCCGGTAATCAGCCTGTTCTGTCTTGTTTTTTCCAGAAAGCTGCGCAGCCGCTTTTGAAACTCCTCCGGCCGCTTTCGCGCGGCCTCGATATAGGCGACGCGGATGCGCTTGTAGGGTTCGGAGAAGTTCTGAAAATGCTTCCAGGCCGCCTCGTCCTGCCGGATCTCATCCAGGATGTCCTCCGGGAACAGGAAGGGGGTTTCCAGCAGGCGGCGAACGCTCTCCCGGATCTTCGGGTGGAGCAGTCCCCTGCTGTCCAGCCAGAGCAGCCGCTCGATATTGGGCCGGGAATAGGCGCTTCCCTGCTTGCGGGGCGAAAAACGCCGGATACAGTGCAGCTCATCCAGGCGTCGGTTCGTGCTGTCGATCCAGCCGAAGCACAGAGCCTCCTCCACAGCATCGTTGTAGGAGAGGCTCTCCTCCCCCGCCGCCTTGGTGGGGAAAACGAACCAGACCTCCTCCGCCGTTTCAAAGTGCTGTTCCAGATACGCCCGCCATGCGGCACGGTCACTTGCAGAAAAGGTCTCCATTCCTCTCCCCTCTCTCAATGCTTTCCCAAACCCGAAACCGAGTGCGGAAGAAAAACGCGGGCAAACAGCTGCGGTAGAGCTCCGTATAGACCCGGCGCAGCTGCTCCGCGCTGTGTTCCTTTCCCCCTGGGATCTCCAGGATCCGGTAGTCCGCGCCGAAAAGCACAGAGCAAAGCCCGGTTTCCCGCCAGCCGCCGCGCAGATAGAACTGCCTCCGCCGTTCCCGCTGCAGCCTCGTCTCCCCGTCCGCTGCCTTTTCCGGGTCCTCCACCTCCACCAGCACACAGTCTGTCTCCCGGAGGCAGGCGCTCAGCTGCCGCAGGAAGACGGTGCCCAGGCCCTCGCCCCGGTGCTCTTCCGCAATGGCCAGATAGTCCAGGAGAGCGCTGTTCCCCAGCCGCACGAAAAAGGCATAGCCCAGGATTTCCTCCCCGTCGTACAGGCCGTAGCAGTCGTAGGCGTTCTTTTCCCAGGAGCGGCGCATGGAGATCAGGGGCTTTCGCTCGTTGCGGACAAAGTCCTTTTTCAGTCTTGTATTGTAAAGCGCCTCCACCTGGGAAAACTCCGTCAGCCGCCGGGTGCTCAGCCTTTCCAGATCGCTGCTCACAGCGGCTCCTTTCCCGAAGCGTCCGCCTCGACGCGGCCCAGCTCCGTATAGATCATGCCGCTCTTCCCGCGGTCGGAGCGCATGAGGGAGATGGCTTCCACGTCCATGCCCGCCGACGCGATGCCGATCCCCGCGGCGTCCCGCGAGGCCCTTCGCACCAGGGTGATATGGGGAGAAAAGCGCTTGCGGTCAAAGGGAATCTCGCTCTCGGCCAGGGCGCGGCGCACCCGGCGCGCCACCTCGTTCAGCGCGGCGGAATCCCGCAGGCCCGCCCACCAGAGATCGCCAAAGTGCCCGATCCCCTCCAGGCCAAGCGAAAAGGGCCGGAAGGCCACTGTTTCCAGCGCGTCCAGCACCGGCTCCGCCGCCGGGTAGTCCCCGATGAAGGCCAGGGTCAGGTGGAGGTTTTCCTCCGGGCTGTAGTTTCCCCGCAGGCCGCGGTCGTACATGGCGTTCTGGGCTTCGATCAGAGCCGCTTTCATTTCATCCGACAAAAGGATCGCGATAAAAAGTCTCATAGCGTTTCAGAGGATGCGAATATTTAGGATGAACTCAAGGCTTCCTCTTGTTGGGATCATACATCAGAAATCGCAAATTGTCGACTGCTTTGCGGAAAAATGCTTTTGACACTTTACAGCGGCGAAGCGAGAAGATATACTGAGAAGCGTTCTCAACAAGCGATTTGATGGGTGTGATCATGATGAAACAGCGCGCAAGCGCCGGCCGCTTTCCTTTCTCCCGCTGCAGGGCGCAAAAGAACTCTGTACCGCTGCGCTCCGACACCGCGTACATCTTCGTCCACGGTCTCTCCGGCTGGGGCAGCTATGACAAAAGCTACAAACGGATGCCCTACTGGGGGATGTTCGGCGGCGACCTGATGCCATATCTGCGCAGGCAGGGCTTTGCCTGCTATGCCGCCTCTGTTTCGCCGGAGGGCAGTGCCTGGGACCGGGCCTGCGAGCTCTACGCCCAGCTCACCGGGACGGTGACGGACTACGGCAAGGCCCACAGTCTGCGCTGCGGCCATAGGCGCTTCGGCCCGGTCTTTACCGGGCGGCCCCTGATCCCCGACTGGGAGAGCGGGAAAAAACTGGTACTTCTGGGGCACTCCTTTGGCGGGGCGACGATCCGTCTATTTTCCCAGATCCTCGCCAAGGGGGACGAAACAGAGCAGATTGCTGCAGAAACGGACGGTGTTTCTCCCTTTTTCCTGGGCGGGCAGGGGGAGCGCCTGCATGCGCTGGTCACGCTGGCGGCTCCCACCAACGGCACCACGGCCTATGACCTGTATCAGGACAAGAGCTTTGATGTGAGCGCGGTGAAGGTCTCCCGCCTGGATGATTTCTGGGGCGATTTCTTCAGCAACCGCAAGCAGGCGGAGAAGGACGGCAGATCCGGGGACGACTACGCCGCCTTTGATATGCACATCGACAGGGCTCTGGCCCTGAACGCCCGGATCGCGACTTTGCCGCAGGTCTATTACTTTGCCGTGCCCTGCAGCGCGACCCAGGCCGCAGACGGGGCACAGCGCCCGATCCGCTCCCGGATGGAGCCCATGTTCCGCCGCAGCTCCGCCCGGATGGGCGCCTATACCGGCGTGACCGCAGGCGGCTTCGTGCTCGGCGAGAGCTGGCGGGAAAACGACGGCCTGGTCAACACCGTCTCGGCCATGGCGCCCCTCGGCGCGCCCAGCAAGGCCTTTGACCCGGATGCGGTCACGCCGGGGATCTGGCAGATCCTGCCGACCTATCCGGGCGATCACATGTCCCTGCAGGGCGGCATGCTGAAGCGAAACAACATCCGGCCCTTCTATCTGGAGCTGCTGGAGATGATCGACGCCCTGCCCGAGGGCTGAAACACACAAAAGGAGGAAGAAGGCTCATGCTGCTTCAGGAACCCATTCTGATCGGAACGCTGTCCGTCGAAAACCGGCTTGTCATGCCCCCCATGCAGACGAATAAGACGGAGCGCGGCCACGTCACGGAGGAGCTTGTGGACTATTACCGGGACCGCGCCGTCCGCAGCCGGCCTGGGATCATCATCACGGAGCACAGCTGCATCACGGAGAGCGGACGCGCCGCCGAAGGGCAGCTCTCCCTTGCCGCGGACGAGCTGATCGAAGAGCACCGGCGGCTCACCGACGCCATCCGCCAGGGCGGCAGCAAGTCCTTTGTCCAGCTCAATCACGCGGGCAGCAACGGGATCGGGGACGCGGTCTCCGCCAGCGCGGTGAGCATCCCCGTGAAGAAGCTGACGAAACGCCCACGCGCGCTCGCACAAGAGGAGATCCGGCAGATCGAGGAGCAGTTCGCCGCGGCGGCGCTCCGGGCGGTCAAAGCCGGATATGATGGGGTGGAGATCCACTGTGCCCACGCCTATCTGCTCAACCAGTTCTACTCGCCCATGACCAACAAGCGCGGGGACGACTATGGCGGGAGCCTGGAAAACCGGCTGCGCATCACGCTGGAGACCGTGGCGCTGGTGCGGCAGGCCGTCGGCAGTCAGGTCCCCATCGCCGTGCGCCTGGGCGGCGCGGATTACCTGCCCGGCGGCTCCAAGGAGGAGGACGCGGTCCGGGCCTGCAGGCTGCTGGAGGCCGCGGGTGTGGATCTGCTGGATCTCTCCGGCGGCATGTGCTTCTTCATGCGCCCCGGGCATCTGGAGGCAGGCTATTTCTCCTCCATGTCCGAGAAAGTCAAAGCGGCGGTGTCCGTCCCCGTCCTGCTGACGGGCGGCGTGCACAAGATCGGCGACGCGGAAGCACTGCTCCAAAACAGCAAAGCCGACCTCATCGGCGTGGGCCGCGCCCTGCTGAAGGACGCCGCCTGGGGCGCCTCGTTGCTCCGAGGATAAAGACCGAGGCTGCGGTCAATGGACGATCAGAAGCAGAATAGTCAGAGGCTGCGCTATCCCGGCGCAGCCTCTGACTATCCTTATTCTGTTTTTCCCAGCCGCGCAAGCTCCGCTCCCATCTGCCGGGCCTTTTCCAGATCCAGCGGGAACTGCTTTTCGCGGTGAGCCTTCTTGTGCTCCTCGCTGAAGCTCGCCATGCTGAACCTGCTGTAGTCCTTGACCTGCAGCGTATCGCAGCTGGCCAGCATCTGCACCTTGCCGTTCAGGCTGCGGAAGGCCTCCGCCTGGGCCGTGAGCTTCCGCTTGTACTGCAGCTGATAGTAGGGCTGGGGGGCGTTCATGGTGAAGATGACGCCCACGTTGACCTTGCCGGTGAAGTAGTTGCTGTAATCGTCATAGGACAGGGTGCAGAAGTGCAGCCGCTCCACAAAGGCGTGGAACTGACTGGTGGTGTCCCCCAGGTAGATGGGAGAGCCGATCAGCAGCACGTCGGCGGCAAAGACCTTATCCAGCAGCGGGCTGAGCTCGTCCTTCCAGAAGCACTTGCAGCGCTCTCCGTCCTTGCGCTTGCACAACAGGCAGCTGCGGCAGCCGGTGAAGTTCAGGTCATAGAGGTCGATGTATTCGGTCTCGGCTCCGGCCTCCTCCGCGCCCTTTTGGGCCGCCTTCAGAAGCTGCGCCGTGTTCCAGTTCTTGCGGGGACTGGCGTTTAAGATGATCGCTTTCACAGGCTGACTCCTTCCGTGAATTATACTTTCCGTCCCATCATGGGCGCTCTACCGTCGTGCATCCGTTGAATCGCGCAAAGCGGATCAGGCTTCGGTCCAGGGCGCTCCCCATCCTTTTTGTCAGGCGGACGCCGGGTTCAAACCAGATCTTCTTCACCCGGAGGATCCTGTTCCCGCGGTCGGCAGTCATATCGATCCGGCCGATGAAGCTCTCTCCCCAAAGGATCGGCAGGGTATAGGCGCCGTACTTTCGCTTGTCTGCCGGCGTGTAGATCTCCCAGGCATAGGAGAAATCCCAAAGCGCGGCGATCAGAGCCTTGTCCCACAGCAGAGGGTCCAGGGGCGCGAGAAATTCCAGGCGCGGTTTCCTGTCAAGTCTCCCTGCAAGGACCTCCCGCATCAGGGCCTCATCCTCCGTCCGGTAGTAAAAGAGCGTCCTGCCCCCTTCGATGCGGACCGGCAGGATGGCGCCGGACGCCTCCAGCGCAGAAAAGGCAAGTCTGCGCTGATCCGCGTTCATCGGGATCCCCAAAAAGGCCGGTGAACTCTTGTTCCAAAGCAGGCCGACCGCGCCGATCCGCCGGAGGATGCGCCAGCGGCGGAAAGCGCCCTCGTCTTCACAGGGGGATTGCGCCGCCAGCAGCCTTGCTTCGAGATGCCGCTCGGCAAGGTCATAGAATTTGCGGGAACCGATCTTGTGGTGGATGATGAGCGTCCCGTCGGTGTAAAGCTGCTCCAGCACGGAACGGGCCGCCTTCGATTTTCCGTGCCAGTTTCCGCTCCAATGCAGGGACGAGTGCCAGAACACCTCTCCGTCCAGAGGGAGCGTGTCGCTGGATACCGGGCCATTGGACCGGATATAGGAGAGCGCCTCCTGCTCCAGTTCGGAAAATCCCGGAAACGCCGCCCCATGGATGCAGCTCCGCTCCCGAAAGGGAGCGAACCGGGGCCAATCCTCCGCGGGCCAGATGGAAAGCTCCTTATCCACGTAGTCCACAAGCAGGCGATCCCGGTACAGCAAGTCCTCCAGCATGGATTTTTGAAAGCCCTTTACCCGGGATTGGAGCGTCAGTTCCGCATTCTTTCCGCACACATCCACGGGATCATACTGGATGCATCCCGCCTGCCGGATGTAGTCGTAAGCCCCTGCCTTGCCGCTGAAACGCCGGCTGCCCAGCAAGCCCTGTTTGGCAAGGATGAACTGCTTCGCCTGCGATTTTGTTATTTCCCTCATGGGCAACACGCTCCGATTTCCTGTCAAACCTGGATCTGCCGACGGATCAAAATGCCTTTCATATACTCCGTTTCATTATGCGTTTTATAGATTTCAAGCTTTTCTTCTTCTGTACAACCTACCAGTATTTTGATTTCTGAGTCTCTCTTCCTCAAATCCACAATGCACATGATGGCGTCGACCTTTTTCTCCCCGCTTCCGACCCAAACATCAATTCCCGCTCCGTCCATAGAGGATGTATCCTTCAAATATCCATAATCGACCTTATAGATGAAAGCCGGAAATCTTGGATGAGCAGAGCCTTTCGGCCTGTCGATCACGATTTCTGAACTGCTTACCAATTCATCCAACGCGGTCCAAAAAGCATCCGTATCATTGTATCTCATCATCTTCTCCACAAATCCCGCTTTGCCTCAGCCCGTATGGGCGCCCTCCGCCGCGCTGCGGAAGGCGTTTTTCTTACGCGAGCTGCCTGATTGCCTCTTCATAATCCTCTGTGATGAGCGTGACCTGCTCTCCGGCGGCCCTGAAACCCGCGGCAAACTCACGGTTTTCGTTTTTGAGTCGTTCGACGGTGCAGGAAGAATCATCCAGCCTTGCCTCGATATCGCAGGCATGCTCTTTGATCTGCTCGAAGTGCGATCCGATGTATTCCTCTGACATGGCCAGACAGAGGAAACGGATCGACTGCAAATAGCTTTCGTCGAAATCCTTTCTCCAGTCAAACGGGATGTAACAGCCCTCGACGATCAGGCTCTGCCGATTCTCGATCGCCGTCTTGATCATCTCCCGAACGATCGGCCACAGATAGCCCACAAGCTCCTCGTCATCCTCCGGGGTGAGATCGGTGTTGCCGCTGCGGATCAGCCCCATTTTCAGATGGTCTATGGAGAGATAAGGTGCCTTGTATTTCTCGAGCATCCTCTGGGCCAGAAGCGTTTTTCCGGTGTGAGAGGCTCCGGTAATGATAGTGACCATGTCTTTGCACTTTTCCCCCCCAACAGATTTCGATAGCTGCTTTGCCTGAGAATCAATCGAAATTGTGTCGTAATCAAAATCTATCGGGGCAAGATCCTTCAGACTATGCTTTACCCTGAAATATCTTTGATAATCGCTATACTGCCCATTCCAATCGCGACAATGAATCATTCTGATTGAATCCGGAAGTGTCAGCGTTTTCGCCTTCCAATATGGAATTGAAAGCGTTCCGCAAGGGTTCTGAAGATACTCTTCTATGTCCATTAAGTTTCTCCTGACCAGCATGGCTAAATCCCGGTTTTGCCCCGGCCCGCAGATTTCCGCAAACAGGAAGGCTTACGACCGTAAGCTCTGTTCTAGTTCCGCCTGTGAATGACGATGTCCGTGTACCCCTTCCTTTGATGATATGATCATGCTCGTGCATATGCGTGACCGTGTGGCTGTGCGTGCTCCCATCGTGGGTGTGTACGAAGGTATGCTGATGAATATGCGCATGATTTCGGATCATGGTATCGACCACGACAAGCACGGCCCCCGCAAGCATGACGGCCAGCGCGAGCAGATACATCCCGGTCAGCTTCTCATGCAGGATGAGAAACGACAGAAAGGCGCCGATAAACGGAGCGACCGCGTAGTAAGCGCTGGTTTTCGCCGCACCGAGAACGCGCTGCGCCCTGACATACAGGAAAATACTCAAGCCGTATGCCACATAGCCGAGAAGCAGCGCATAGGCAATATACCGGAAAGCCGGCATCTGCTCTCGCCTGAGCAGCGCGATCGCCAGAGAACCGAGTCCGCAGCAAAGCCCTTTGATAATGACGATCTCGAAGGTGCTTTTGGATGAGATCTTTCTTGTACAGTTGTTCTCAAACCCCCAGCAAACCGTGGCAAGCAAGACAAACAGCGAGCCCAGAGAAAAACGGAAGCTATCTGCCCCTTCAAAGGTGAGCAGGATGCTGGAAGCGGTGATCAGGCCGATCGCGCCCCAAAGGCGCTTCGTGACGGCTTCCCTGAACAGGAAGAGGGCGATCACCGTCGTTGCCACAATCTCGAAGTTGCCGAGAAGCGAGGCGTTGGACGAGCTTCCATAGCTGATGCCGAGCATCAGGAAAATAGGGGCGGCGATATCCAGAACGATCATGCCGAGGACAAAGGGCAGATCCGTTTTAGACAGCTTTTCCCCTCGCCGGCGGCTGCCTATGGACATTAGCCCGATCCCGATCCCCGCGCCGAGATACAGAAGCGCAGCCATCGTCGTCGGCCCGACATGGTTCAGCAGCAGCTTTGACAAGGGAATGTTGACGGCGTAAAACGCCGCTGCCAGCAACGCATACAGGATCGATTTTGCTTTTTCCATTCCGACCATCCTTAGAATCCATTATTGTAGATCGGTATTATAGTACCAGTTTGCCGGGTGATTGTCCAGCAACAGCCGAGCAGGAAATACCATATATTTCTTCACCGCTCATGACAACAAAAAGCAGAAAGCACAGAACCGGGATCTTCCATCCGTTCTGTGCTTTCTTTCTGTTATCAAGAATTCAAGAATAATGCGGCCCATCGGGACTTCTCATATGCTGTCTTTACTCCAGGATCCTTCCGTCCCGGGAGATCGTCACGACCTGCCAGGGGATGAACTTCCCGCTGCCCTTGAGGGCTGTCTCCGCGGCGCGCTGCAGGGCGCCGCAGCAGGGCACGTCCATGCGCACGATGGTCACGCTCTTGATGTCGTTGTCGCGGATGATCGCCGTTAGCTTCTCGGAATAGTCCACCCCGTCCAGCTTCGGGCAGCCGATGGCGGTGATCTTGCCCTTCATGAAGTCCTCGTGCATGTTGGCATAGGCGTAGGCGGTGCAGTCCGCCGCGATCAGCAGCTTCGCTCCGTCAAAGAACGGCGCCTGCGTCGGCAAAAGCTTGATCTGGCAGGGCCACTGATTCAGGTGGGAGACGGGGCGAACGCCCACCGGCGCGGTCTCCTGTTCCGGCGCGGCTTCCTTGTGCAGCTCCATCGTCCGCGAGCCGGGGCAGCCGCCTCCGGCCTGTACCTGGCGCATGAGCTTCTCCACGGCTTTCTTCTTCTGAGCCGCCTTCACCGCCGCCTCGTCATAAGCAGGAGCTTCTCTCTCTTCAAAGCTGATCGCGCCGGTGGGGCAGTTCGGCAGGCAGTCGCCGAAGCCGTCGCAGAAGTTCTCCCGCACCAGCTTCGCCTTTCCGTCCACGAGTTCGATCGCGCCCTCGTGGCACGCGCTGGCACACAGGCCGCAGCCGCAGCACTTTTCCTCGTCGATATGGATGATCTTACGGATCATGATCATTCTCTCCCTTTTTCCTTTTCTCTTCCTGGTATTCCCCAGCGTCACTTCAAAGCCGGATTGACATAGCGCCCGCGGGCGGCCGTCTTTTTCCCGTACTGGATCGCGGAGACCGGGCAGCGGTTGATGCAGCCGCAGCATTTGAGGCATTTCTTTTTCGTCCAGGCCGGGCGGCCGTCGACCATGCTGATCGCCCCGGATGGGCAGATCGAGGCACATTTCCCGCAGCCGACGCACTTCTCGTCGGCATGAAACGGCTTCGTGCCCATGCAGGCGTGATAGGCGACCAACCCGACTTTCCCCAGCACCGGGCTGCCCGTGATGCGGTTGCCCTCGCGATTGTCGATGGCCTGCTTGATGGAAGCAAGCTCTTTTGTCGCCGCCTCCAGCTGCTTTCCCATTTTCTCCGGGGCGTCGATGTCGTAGAAGATCAGCGCGCCGTCGGGCACGACCAACGCGTCGACCCGCTGCAGCTCAAGCCCTCGCTTTTTCAGCTCGCTCTTCAAAAAACCGCCCGCCGCGCCGATGCTCGCCCCGCAGGGGATGACCGCGTAGATGAAGCTCGCGTTCTCCACGGTCAGATGGCGGACAAGCTCGAGAACGGGATCGCTCACTGTGTAGAAATAGACGGGAAACACGAAGCCGAGCGGCTCGTTATCCTTCAGCGTGTAGTGAAACGCCTTGCTGCGCACGGCCTCGATCATCGAGATCACTTCTTCGCCATCCCGGGCAAGCGTCTTTGCTGCAAACAGAGAGTTTCCGGTTCCGGTGAAATAAAAGATCATGGTTCGCTCCTCGTTTGTTCAAATCAAGATTCCGCTGCAATGGTCGATCTCGTGCTGGATGATCTGCGCCGTGAAGCCAGTGTAAGTTTTGAGCCGCGGCTGAAACTGCTCGTTCTGGTACTGCACCTTGATCGAGCGGTATCGCTTGGCCTTGCGCGTTCCGGTCAGAGACAGGCAGCCCTCTTCTGCCTCGTAAGCCCCGGAGCACTTGACGATCTCCGGATTGAACATCACGGTCACGCTGCCGTTGTCGTCAAAGATGATGATCCGCTTGGCCACGCCGATCATGTTCGCGGCCATGCCCACGCAGCCGTCCCGGTGCGCCTCCAAGGTGTCCCGCAAGTCCTGCGCGACAGGCAGATCCATCACAGTCGCCGGTGCGGACTTCTGCGACAGGAAGATCGGGTCTTTCATAATGGGTCTGATCATCGCGCACCTCTCAAAGCTGATCGTATTTCGCGTTGCTGCCCCGGCATTTCTCGACGGGGTACTTGGCCTCGTTCTGATCTATCTTCGCGTTGATGATCGCGTCGGCGTCCAGTCCGAGCGCGTCCAGCATGTTCTGGCAGTATACCATCACGTCGGCCAGCTCCTCCCCCACGTGGGCGATGTCGTAGTCCGTGTCGCTCCACTGGAAGCACTCCAGCAGCTCGTTGGCTTCAATCGAGATGGACTTCGCCAGGTTTGCGGGTGTGTGGAACTGATCCCAGTCCCGCTCCTGTGAGAACCTGCGGATCCGCGCTATTGTTTCCGGTTTCATTGTCTCTCCCCCGTTCCATATTCTGACATGATTATACCCTGTTACGTCCTGCGCTTCAATAGGACATAAAAGGGTATATCATAAAAAAACCGCAGAGTTTATGAATGGGCAAAAGCATCAGCAAATACAAAAATCGCCTTGAAACGAAACATTTCAAGACGATTTCTGGCAGGGGAAGAAGGCTTCGAAAGGTGGGAGGTACCTCCACCCCCCAACGCGTACTGAACTGTTCGACACATAAAGAACATAAAAAAACATAATGAACCCGGTTAGCCACGCCCACTATAGGCTTTGACGACAATCCGACAGTCAGTATTGGTGTATAAATCACCCGCCTTTCAGTCGTCAATTATTCACTTCAAGACGCTCTCATATTCACTATTTCAAGAGCGTCTTCCATCAACAAAGAAAGGAAAAGCACTATGAACAACAAAGAAAAACGGACCGGCTCTTTTGATGATCTCCCCATGTCTTTGAACGCAGATGACATTTCTTCCGTTCTGAATATCTCCATCGGAAATGCTTATAATCTCCTCCACCGCGAAGACTTCCCTACCATTCATATTGGCAAGCGCATGGTTGTTCCCCGTGACCGTTTCTTCGCCTGGATCGAAAAGCAGTATGCTGATCGGGGGCTCGTGATATGAAGAAAGACGAACCGTACTCTTCTCTCGATCAGCTCCCTCTTACACTAAATGCCGACGATATTGCAAAAGCGCTCAACATCTCCCGCGGCAACGCCTATATTCTATTGCACCGGGAAGACTTCCCCACCTTGCACATTGGCAAGCGTTTGTTGGCGCCACGTGATCGTTTCCTTGAGTGGATGCAAAACCATGTTAATGACTGATGTGGAGGAGGGTACATAATATGAATAATCCCCTTCCGGGCACAGCGAAGTTTTCCACACAAATGTGTCAGCGAAAACAGACCGATGGTGTCACGGTTGTGGTCAAAAACACGGCCGAGGATTTTGAAGCAAGAAAAGCTTCCCACAAATACAAAAATCGTCTTGAAACAGTACATTTCAAGACGATTTCTGGCAGGGGAAGAAGGCTTCGAACCCTCGGCCTACGGTTTTGGAGACCGCCGCTCTACCAGCTGAGCTATTCCCCTATATCAAATTTGGTGGACCGTCAGGGACTCGAACCCCGGACCGACCGGTTATGAGCCGGCTGCTCTACCAACTGAGCTAACGGTCCATTTCGGTCCCATAGAAACGTTGCCGCCACGATATCGTGACGGCAATACCGTTTCCTTGGCGCCCCCTGTAGGATTCGAACCTACGACCCTGCGGTTAACAGCCGCATGCTCTA
>JAFSMZ010000061.1:0-6105 GCA_017447685.1 Oscillospiraceae bacterium | reverse complement strand
GAAAACACGATTGAGACCGTGGAGCAGAGCTTGATCAGAATGTTCAGGCTTGGGCCAGCGGTGTCCTTCAGCGGGTCGCCCACCGTGTCGCCCACAACAGCAGCCCTGTGCTGCTCGCTGCCCTTGCCTCCGTGGTGCCCCGCTTCGATATACTTTTTGGCGTTATCCCAGGCGCCGCCGGCGTTGGACATAAACACCGCCATGGCAAAGCCGGATACGGAGACGCCGCCCAGCATCCCCACCACGCCGACCGGGCCCAGCAGCAGGCCTGTCACGATGGGCACGATCACTGCCACCAGAGCGGGAGCGATCATCTCATGCAGTGCCCCCTTGGTGCACAGCGCAACACACTTGGCGTATTCGGGATCCGCCTGATAGTCCATGATTCCCTGGATCTCCTTGAATTGGCGGCGGACCTCCAGAACAATGGACTGGGCCGCCCGTTCCACGCCGTCCATGGTGAGGGAGGAGAAGAGGAAGGTCAGCAGCGTACCAATAAACAGCCCCACCAGCATCAGGGGATTGGTAAGGGACAGGTCCAGCACCTCCTCGGTTTTGGCCTGCACGATGTCCACATAGCTCACCAGCAGCGCCAGCGCGGTAAGAGAGGCGGAGCCGATGGCAAAGCCCTTGCCGGTGGCGGCAGTGGTGTTCCCCAGGGAGTCCAGCGCGTCGGTGCGCTCCCGCACTTCTTCAGGCAGCTCCGCCATCTGGGCGATGCCCCCGGCGTTGTCGGCAACAGGGCCATAGGCGTCGGTTGCCAGCGTAATGCCCAGGGTAGAGAGCATACCCACGCCTGCGATGCCGATGCCATAGAGCCCCTGGTCAAAGGATTTTGCCCCGCCGGCAGCGAAAAAGCTCAGCAGTACCGCTGCCGCCACCACCAGGATCGATACCATAGTGGAGCGCATGCCCAGGGACAGGCCACCGATGATGATGGTAGCGCTGCCGGTCTCGCTCTCCTGGGCCAGCTCCCGGGTGGGCTTGTAGGTATCCGAGGTGTAATACTCGGTAAAATAGCCGATCACGCATCCCCCCACCAGGCCGCTGAGGATGGCGATATACACGCCCCAGCTGCCGATCAGGAGCTTGGTCAGCGGCGCTGCCAGCACCGCCGCCAGGATGGCCGCGGAATAGGTGCCGGTGCGCAGGCTGCGCAGAAGCGCCTCCTGGCTGGCATTTTCCTTGGTTCGGATCAGAAACGACCCCAGGATGGAGCACAGTATGCCGCACACCGCAAGCAGCAGGGGCAGCAGCATTCCCCGAAAGCCATAGCCAGCGATTCCGCCCAGGGCAAAGGTAGCCAGGATCGAGCCCACATAGCTCTCATAGAGATCCGCGCCCATGCCGGCCACATCGCCCACATTGTCGCCAACATTGTCTGCAATGGTGGCGGGGTTGCGCGGGTCATCCTCGGGGATCCCCGCCTCCACCTTGCCCACCAGGTCAGCGCCAACGTCGGCAGCCTTGGTATAGATGCCGCCGCCCACGCGGGCAAACAGCGCCATGAAGCTGGCGCCCATGCCGTTCATGACCATGACGGATCCGATCTTCTCCGGCTCGGTATAGCCCAGGCCGTAGCGCAGCAGGAAAAACCACAGGGTCACATCCAGCATGCCCAGGCCGACCACGGCAAAACCCATCACGCTGCCGGAGGAGAAGGCTACCTTCAGCCCCTTGTTCAGGCTTTCACTGGCAGCGTTGGCGGTGCGTGCGTTGGCAGAGGTGGCGATACGCATGCCGATAAAGCCCGCCAGCATGGAGAAGATCCCGCCGGTGAGGAACGCGAAGGGCGTCACCCGGGAGAGCATTTGCCCACCGGAGGCGAAGGCCAGCACCAGAAGCACCAGGAATACGATGGCAAAAACCTTAAACACCGTGGTATACTGATGCTTCAGATAGGCATTCGCGCCAGCCCGGATGGCCGCTGCGATCTTCTGCATGCGCTCATTGCCTTCGGAGACCGAAAGCACCCTCCGTCTCTGCAGAGCAGCAAAGCCCAAAGCCAGAGCAGAGCCCAAAAAACCAAGCAAGAAATATCGTTCCATTCCGCTTCTTCCTTTCTCTCAATAGAATTCCCGGATATATGCCTTCACGTCGGCAAGGCTGCCCCGAAACACACCGGGAGTCTCCATTTTCAGGGAGACACAGGCTGTTGCGTAGAGCAGCGCCTCCTCCATATCGTGCCCAGTCATCCGCATGGCCAGATACGCACCGAAGGTAGTATCCCCCCGGCCAGTTCGCCCGGAGAGATTGCGCGCCTTCACCGGACAGCGGAACACCCTCTCCCCGTTGCATACCAGCATTTCCGCATTGTGGGAGACCATGACCTCTCCGGCGCCCCAGGCCACCAGCTGTCTGGCAGCGGCTTCCCGGTCACGCAGGCCCGTGAGCATCTCCGCCTCGGCGGCGTCGGTTTTAAAAAAGTTCATCCAGGGCAGGAAGCGCAGCTTCTCCTGCCAATCATGCAGCGCCATGGAGCCGCCCTCGTTGTGCCGCAAAAAGCCCTGGGCATCCGCTGAAAGCAGCCCTCGCCTGTGCAGCTCCTCCAACAGCTCCTCAGGGAAATCGCCGTACAGCAGTCCCGCCAGATGGCAGAGCTTCCAGGAGATCACCGGCAGCTCTGCCGGCAAAATGGGGTCAGACTGGGCGGCGCAGCCGGATCTGCGGCGCTCCCGGTCCGGTGTGAAATACTCATTGCGCATTAGCGTTGTCTTTGCCGACGGAAGAAGGGCTTTGTCCTCCTCAGGCATCTGGAATACGTCCAGAATGTCCCGGTCCTCCGGGGCGATCTTCACCGCCGCGAAGACGCTGGCTCCCATGGCCCGTGCTGCCGGCGTGCAGAAGGTCACGGCACCCCCGGCACTCCGATCCTCTGCGCCGGTATAGTCGATGTTCACGTCTCTCGTGGCAGGGCCCAGGATCATCAAATCATATGGTTTCATATTGTATCCCCTCAAAAAAGCTTCCCGCCCGCTTCTGTCGGAGCGGGCGGCGGCTTTGCGCCGAAGTGTCAGGCCTGGTATTCGGTCCCTGTGCCAATGGTCATGGCATCATAGGCCCGCCTGACCTTGGCATAGTTCTTGTCCCGGTCCAAGGCAACCCCCCGTCCAACGCCGTCCACGATCACGCCTCTGCCGATTTTGGCCAGCTTCTCGTCCAGCGCCCGGAGCATAGCGGGAGCTGATCCGGGTTCGGTGCTGCGCCCGTCGAAGATGATGTGCAGATAGACCTGCTCCACGCCCTCGGCCATCTCCGTCAGCATCAGGGGATAGTCGATGCAGCCGTGGCTGGATTTCTCTGTCAGATAGGCCAGCAGGTGCAGAGCGGTCCCCTCTTCCCTGGCTGCGTCTATGGCATGAAGGAAGACGGGGTTGCGTTTGAAGGAGCCGTCCTGAATGGCCTGATCCATGCGCACGTCGTCCTGAGCTACGATCCTACCGGCGCCAAGGTTGTTGTGTCCGGCCTCAGAGTTGCCGGCCTTGCCCGCCTTCAGGCCCACGTCCTCGCCGGAGGCGCGCAGCTTGCTGCGGGGGTACTTCGCCAGCATCTCGTCCCACTCGGGGGTCTTGGCTAAATAGATGGCGTCGCCCTCGTCCCCGGTTCCGAAGCCCCAGCCATCCAGGATGATGAGCATCATCCTGTCGTTTTTGAAGTCCGGCGTCTCCATGAGGCTCCGTCCTGTCATCTCCGCCGGCTGCTCCAGCCCCAGCACCGAGAGGATGGTGGGGGCCACATCCCCCAGGCGGCCATCCCGCAGCCGTACTTCCCTGCCCTTGGGGTCCAGGATCAGGAAGGGCACCAGATTGGTGGTGTGGGCCACATGGGGCTTGCCCTCCTTGGTGTAGAGGGCTTCGATATTGCCGTGGTCCGCCGTCACCGCCACCACATAGCCCTTGTCCCTGGCATAGTGGGCAACCTGACTTACATAGCGGCTGATGGCCGCAGCGGCTTCCAGCTTGGCGTCCTTATTGGCGGTATGGCCAATGACGTCGCCGTTTGCAAAGTTCGTGACGATAAAGTCATAGCCTTCGTCCACGGCCTGCTCCACTTTTTCGGCTACGGTGGGCAGACTCAGCTCCGGCTTCTGGTCGAAGGGGATCCCCTTGGGCGAGGGAATGCACAGATCCGTCTCTCCCGGGAAGGGCTGGTTATAGCCGCCGTTGAAGAAGAAGGTCACGTGGGCAAACTTCTCTGATTCCGAGCAGTGGAACTGCCGCAGCCCCGCCTCACTGAGAACCTGAGCCAAAGGCTTCTCTACCCGCTCAGGAGCAAAGGCGATGGGAAGACTCTTGAACTTTTCGTGATACATAGTCATGATCGCGAAATCCAGCTTATCCAGATACTCACGCTCAAAATGGGGGAAATCCGCTTCGGTAAAGGCCTCGGTCAGCTCGATCTCCCGCTCTCCCCGGCGGCAGCAGAACACCACGTGGTCGCCGTTTTTGATTTTGCCGACAGGCTCACCCTTCTCATCCACGAGAACCATGGGCTCCAGGGAGTAATCGGTCTGCCCCTGGGTATAGGCCTTCTCCACCGCCCTGGCCAGCGCCTCGCCTCCGTGAAAGCTTTTGTCAAACATACTGTCTTCCTCCTTCAACGCAGCGGCGGGAAAATGTCCAGCAGCTGTGAAAAATGCGTGATAAACCGATCCGGTCGGTTCTCATCGGTGACGGTCTGCGCTTTCTTGCCGGGGTACTGCACCGCCACCGTCATACCCAGGCCTGCGGCCTTGGCGCCGACGATATCCCGGTTCAGATTGTCCCCCACGTAACAGGTGCGCTTGGGATCTGAGCCGCATTCTTCCAAAGCGTAGTAATAGATAGCGGGGTGAGGCTTTCGGATCAGACACACAGAGGACTGCTGCACGCTCTTGAAATAGGGGCGCAAGCCGTCACGATCCAGCCACTCATCGACCTCATGCGTGCCCACCAGATCGCTGACGATGGCAAGCGTATAGCCGCGGGCGAATAGCTCCTTCACGGTCTCGACGCCGCCGTCGGTGACCACCCGCTCGCCTTTGGTGCGGCGATAGGCATAGGTCATCTCATCCGCTGCGGCCTCCACCCGCTCCCGGGGGAAGTCATACGCCAGCCAACGGGTCCAGAGCTCCTTCACCGGCGCCTCGCAGTAGAAATGCAGGGCCCATTCCCGATACTTGTCATAGCGGGGCTCGATCACATTTTTATAAAACTTGATCGGGTCTTCATCGGTGCCCAGGCACCGGGTAATGCAGGCCTTGGCCTCCAGCTCATAGGCCGGATCCTTGCGGATGACCCGGAAGGTGTCCCCAAGATCCACAAATATCGTATTGATGTTCTGATCCATCACATACCTCCCTGCAGAATCGGCAGATCCAGAATGTCCAGAAAGCGATGCACAATGTAATCGGGGCGATTGGCGTCGGTGATGATCTTTTTCTTTAGCTTTTCCGGGCTGATGAAGAGGATGTTGGCCCCGATGCCCGCCGCGATAGCGCCGGTGATGTCCCGATCCAGATTGTCCGCCACAGAGGCGCATTCGCCGGGTTCCAGGCCGAGCTGCTCACAGCCCAGCAGGTACATCCGCGGATCAGGCTTGCGCAGGCCCGTCACCGGAGAAAGGATCACCGCGTCGAAATACTTGTCCAGCTCGTCAGCCTTCAGCCACTCTGGAATTTCGTACTCGCCGATGAGGTTGGAGATGATGCCAAGCTTGTAGCCCCTGGCGTGGAGGGTCTCGATGACCTCCCGTCCGCCCTCCACCACATGTCGCAGGCCCTTGACCTGGCGGTACTGGAAGGTGATCTCGTGGCAGATCCTCCGAACCTTCTCCTCGTCCAACTCCGGCAGGAGCCACTTGTGCCAGAGCTCGAAATCGCTGCTCTCCTTCATCTCGCCCAGGGCCCAATCCCGATAGGGCAGATAGCGCTGCTCCACCATGTCGATGAAGGCGTCGACGTCCTCGTAGCCCGCCAGTTCCGCCATGCGCCGTTTGGCCTTTTCCTGGTGCTCGGGCACGTTTTCCGCAATGCGGAGGGTGCCGCCCAGGTCAAAAAATACACCTTTGATCTTCTTCACGGTCGTCTCCTCATGCTCTGTGCGGGAACAGATCCAGCAGCTCAGG
>JAFSMZ010000060.1:0-7705 GCA_017447685.1 Oscillospiraceae bacterium | reverse complement strand
TCCGTCGCTTCGCGACACCTCTCCCCGACGCGGGGAGAGGCAAGGCGGCCCCTCTCCGTCGCTGCGTGACACCTCTCCCCGGCGCGGGGGGAGGCAAGCGGCGCCCTTATGACTCAGCTGATTTTTCTTTCCATTATGAGCACATTGACCACATTTCCTCCTTCTGTCTAAACTTTTCCGCACTGCTTTCCTTGCTTTCTTTTCCGCTCTCATGTATAATAATTATGAACGTGCATTTTTGCGCTTTGAAAACTGAATTACATTTTTGAGGGAGAGAAACATATCATGGCTGAACTGAGACCGAAAATCGTCAAGCTCTGTCATATCGTCGGCGGCCTGACCGGCGTTGTGAACAAGATCGACGAGAACGCCCCCGAGTACTATTCCCTGGCCAGCATCGTCACCGACGATGAGGCCGACGTTGCCATCGCGGCAGGCCTGCGCAAGGAGCGCACCGCGGAGTACCTGGCCAAGAAGGTCGGCAAGCCCGTGGAAGAGGTGGAGAAGCTTGCCAAGCACTTGGCCTGGATCGGCGTCTTCCGCTGCACCTACGACGAGAAGCTGGGTGAAGACGTGTACTTTATGCAGATCTTCGCCCCCGGCATCATGGAGATGCTGGTGAACAACCAGGAGCTGCTGAACACCCATCCGGAAGTGGGCAAGGCCTTCGAGGAATACACCCGCATCCGTATGCAGACCATGTCCCCCCTGATCCCCAACGGCTACGGCCTGATGCGCGTGGTCCCCGTGGAGAGCGCCATCAAGGATCTCCCCGGCGTCCACCCCTACGAAAAGCTCAGCTACTATCTGGACAAGTATGACACCTTCTCCGTGTCCCCCTGCTCCTGCCGTGCCTCCCGCACCTCCATCGGCGACGGCTGCGGCCACCTGGCCGAGGAGATGTGCATCCAGATGGGCAAGGGCGCGGAGCACTACATCCGCTCCGGCCGTGCCCGCAAGATCACCAAGGAAGAGGCCCTGGAGATCATCGCCCGCGCCGAGGCCAACGGTCTCATGCACGACATCCCCAACATCGAAGAGGCCGGCGACAGCGCTGCCATCTGCAACTGCTGCTCCTGCGCCTGCTTCGGCCTGCGCGTGGGCCTGATGTTCGGCGCCCGTGACGCCATCCGCTCCAACTTCCAGGCGGAAGTGGACGAGGCCAAGTGCGTGGCCTGCGCCCAGTGCGTGGAGGTCTGCCCCGCCAACGCCCTGAAGCTGGGCCAGAAGCTCTGCACCACCGTGAACATCGCCCCCGCCAACTATGTGAAGCTCTCCGATCATATCGTCTCCAAGGCCGCCTGGAATCCCGATTACCGGGAGAACCGGGAGGACGTGGTCCCCACCGGCACCGCCCCCTGCAAGGTGGCCTGCCCCGCCCACGTTCCCATCCAGGGCTACCTGAAGCTGGCCGCACAGGGCCGTTACAAGGAAGCTCTCGAACTCATCAAGACCGAGAACCCCCTGCCCGCCGTCTGCGGCCGCATCTGCAACAAGCGCTGCGAGGCTGAGTGCACCCGCGGCGGTGTGGACGAGGCTGTTGCCATTGACGAGGTCAAGCGCTTCATCGCCGACCATGACCTGCAGAGCGAGCACCGCACCGTTCCCAAGATGGTCAACCAGACCGGCAAGCCCTTCACCGAAAAGATCGCCATCATCGGCGCCGGCCCCGCCGGCCTGAGCTGCGCCTACTACCTGGCCCTCAAGGGCTACCCCGTCACCGTCTTCGACCGCAACCCGGTCCCCGGCGGCATGCTCACCATGGGCATCCCCAACTTCCGCCTGGAGAAGGACACCCTGAACGCCGAGATCGACATCATCCGCGAGATGGGTGTGGAGTTCAAGTGCGGCGTGGAAGTGGGCAAGGACGTGACCATCGAAGAACTGCGCCAGCAGGGCTTCAAGGGCTTCTATCTTGCCATCGGCGCCCAGAAGAGCGCGAAGATCGGCGTCCCCGGCGAGGAGCTGGAGGGCGTGATCGGCGGCGTGGACTTCCTGCGCGAGGTGAACCTTGGCCATGAGGTCAAGGTGGGCAAGAACGTGGCCGTCGTCGGCGCCGGCAATGTGGCCATGGACGTCTGCCGCACGGCTGTGCGTCTCGGCGCCGAGAACACCTACATCATCTACCGCCGCTCCGAGGCCGAGATGCCCGCCGATCCCGAGGAAGTGGGCGAGGCAAGGGAAGAGGGCGTGCAGTTCAGGTTCCTCTCCGCTCCCGTGGAGATCCTGGGCGAGGACGGCAAGGCCAAGGCCCTGAAGGTGGAGCGCATGACCCTGGGCGAGCCCGACGAGAAGGGCCGCCGCAAGCCCGTGGGCACCGGCGAGTTCGAGGAGATCCCCGTGGACACCGTCATCGGCGCCATCGGCCAGCGTGTGGACTTCGGTTCCCTGGACCTGGGCGAGATGAAGCTGGACAAGAAGGGCCTTGCCGAGGCCGACGCCCTGACCTATCAGACCGCCCAGCCCGACATCTTTGTGGGCGGCGACTGCTACACCGGCCCCAGCTTTGCCATCAACGCCATTGCCGCCGGCAAGGAGGCCGCCATCTCCCTGCACCGCTACGTCCATCCCGGCCAGACCCTCTCCATGGGCCGTGACCGCCGCGTCTACCGCGCCCTGGACAAGGAGCATGTACAGCTCACCGTGGGCAGCTACGACAAGGAGCACCGCCAGGAGCGCGGCTACAACGCCGAGAAGGCCAAGACCTTCTCCGACGCCCGCGTGACCTTCACCGAGGAGCAGGTCCGCAAGGAGACCGCCCGCTGCCTGGGCTGCGGTGCCACCAAGGTGGATCCCTACCTCTGCATCGGCTGCGGAATCTGCACCACCCGCTGCAAGTTTGACGCCATCCACCTGAAGAAGGTCCGCGATTGGCATGCCGGCAGCTTCGAGACCATGCCCATCAAGGCGGCAGCCGGTCTTGTGAAGAAGGCGGGCAACATCGTCAAGCGCTCGGTGACGAAGTAATGCACGAGCTTGGGATCTGCGACGCCCTGCTGAAAATGGTGCGGGGCATCATGAAGGACGAAGAGCTGACCGAGGTGGAAAAGATCACCGTGGAGGTGGGCTCCCTCAGCGGCGTGGTCCCCAAATTCCTGGCGGACTGCTGGGTGGCCGTGGCGGACGGGACGGAGCTGGAGAAGACGGAATTCGTCATCGAAGAGCTCCAGGGCACCGCCCGGTGCATGGACTGCGGCGAGCAGTTCATCGCCGACCTGAACGATCTGAGCTGCCCCGCCTGCAAAGGCAAGAAGCTTCTTCCCCTCACAGGCCGGGACCTGACCTTGAAAGAGATCCTGGCTCCGTAATAACAAAAAACCATGAAGGCATTGGCTTTCATGGTTTTTTTGTTATAGTTTTGAGTTTTACGTTTTCAGGCTTCCAGGAAGCGGAGCAGCCAGCGGGAGAACCTGGCGCAGGGCTTTTCCACAAAGCGCTGGAACAGGGCGGCGACGAGCAGCACGGCCAGCAGCGTGGCCACGGCGGAGAGGAAGCTCATCAGGTCATAGCTCTGGATCCCTCCGCGGGAGAGGAGCACCGCCACGCCCGTGCCTATGGAGAGCAGCACCGGCACGTGCACCAGATACAGGCTGAAGCTGATCTTGCCCAGCCACTGCAGCGGGCGGCAGGAGAGAACGCGCTGCAGCACGGGGGAGAGGAAGAGCCCCGTCATCAGCATGCCGGCGCCGATCACATGCCAGACGCCCAGCACGTCTTCCACCCCGGGAAGCGTCAGGTAACGGTAGAAGTTGCTTGGCTCGAAAAAGGTGGGATAGCCGCCCAGTATCAGGCCTGCCAGGATCAGCAGCCCGGCGGCGCAGCCGCGCAGGGGTGAGGGGGCGGGCTTTTTCCCGTAGACCGACCACCAGGCCAGCAGCGTCCCCAGGGGGAAGCAGCCCATCATGCACAGGTCCAGCCCGCAGAAGAGGCTTCCCACTGCCAGAAACAGGTAGACCCAGAGGATGCGCCTGTTGCGGCCCCAGCTCATCTGCGCCAGAAGGACGGAGACGAAATAGCCGTAAAACAGCAGCCGGATGCTCCACAGCACCATCACGTACTTTTCCGTCCCCACGAAGCAGAGCTTCACAAAGGTCTCCATGATGAGAGAGGGGAAGGTGTAGAAGTCCTCCGCATAGGTCAGGGCGGCCCAGTAGATGTAGTAGGTCTCAAAGAAGGCGCGGTTGGTAAAGAGATGGAGCTTCACCATGATCAAAACCGCCAGCGAGATCCAGAACACCGGCAGCACCATGCGGAAATACCGGTTCAGCAGCTGCCCGGAGAAGCGGCGGAGGGAAAGGCCGTCCTGCCCGGGAGGGGAGAAGTGACTGCGGGCCGCCACAAAGCCGGCGATGATACAGAACACGCAGACCCAGAAGTTGCCGTTGAGCAGCACGCCCAGCGGCGACTGCGCCAGAGCAATGCCCAGAGGGGTCGCCATCTCCCCCTTGGGACCGTATTGGGTCACCGGATAGAAGCAGCAGCCGAAATGGTGGGCGAAAATGGCAAGGCAGGCGATGCCCCGCAGCCCGTCGATCCAGAGGACGCGGTCGTTCGATTTTTGCATGGGCGTTCCCCCTTTCTAAGGCAATTGCGAAACTCGTTTCGCAATGGAAGACTCGCGCTTATCGCAGCGGCCTTCGGCCGCTTTGGTCGGCGCGAGGCCTCACACAGCTCGGCTCAAAGGGTTTTTGAGAAAGCAGAGCTCCCTCAAAAACGGATTCTATTTCCCTTCGGGACATGTGACCAAGCCCGGCTGTCAATGATGCAAGCGCTTGTTGTCCGCAGTATAACACGGGAATGGGAGGGCGGCAAGAGCGGAGGCACAGATTTTTGTGTTGTAAAGTTTTGACGAGTTCGGTATAATATCCCCGGTGATGAAAATGACGGATTATACGATCCTTTGCGAACAACTGAAAAGCCTTGTGGAGGGCGTGCCCTTTCAGACGGCCAATCTGGCCAACGCCTCGGCCCTGCTCTGGCAGGAGCTTCCGGACCTGAACTGGGCCGGCTTCTACCTCCGGCGGGGGGAGGAACTGGTGCTTGGCCCCTTCCAGGGCAAGCCCGCCTGCATCCGCATCCCCTGGGGAAAGGGCGTCTGCGGCACGGCGGCGAAGACCGGGCTCACCCAGCGGGTGGAGAACGTCCACGATTTCCCGGGACATATCGCCTGCGACTGCGCCTCCAATTCCGAGATCGTGGTGCCCATCTATCAGGAGGAGCGGGTGGTGGCGGTCCTGGACCTGGACAGCCCCCTCTTTTCCCGCTTCAGTCCCGCGGATCAGCAGGGCCTGGAGGCCTTTGCCCGTGTTCTGGAGGCGGAATGGGGGAACATGACATGATCCGGAAGATCGGCTTTGCCGAAGCGAAAAAGCTGCTGGACTCCCGGCCAGACGCGGTGCTGCTGGACGTGCGGGAGGAAGAGGAGTACATCACCGGCCACGCGGTGAACGCAAAGCTCCTGCCGGTGGACGAGCTCAGCGACGAGACCGCCATGGACCAGATCCCCGAGCTTGGCACCCCCGTGCTGGTCTACTGCCGCTCCGGTTACCGCAGCAATGTGGCCGCCCACAGGCTCCAGGACTTCGGCTATGAGGAGGTCTATGACCTGGGAAGCCTGATCGGCTGGCCCTACGGGCTGGAATGATGCAATTTTTTGTTGCTTTTTGCGAAAAATAGGGTATAGTAAGAACAGAAGAAACTCAGCCGCAAGACAGAAAAAATCGAAACAGGAGGATCAAAAATGGGTAAATTTATCGTGAAGACCACCAAGGCCGGCTTCCGCTTCAATCTGCTGGCCACCAACGGTCAGGTCATCGCCGTCAGCGAGACCTATTCCAGCGAGGATGCCTGCCTCAACGGCATCGAGAGCGTCCGCACCAGCTGCCTCGGCCCTGTGGAGAATCAGACCGTCGAGAACTTCGAAGTCCTCACCCACCCCAAGTTTGAGGTGTACACGGACAAGGCCGGCGAGTTCCGCTTCCGCCTGAAGGCCCGCAACGGCCAGATCATCGCCACCGGCGAGGGCTACAAGCAGCTGGCCAGCTGCCTCAACGGCGTGGACAGCATCAAGCGCAACGCCCCCGAGGCCGAGATCGTCCGGGAGGACCCCGTTCCCCACGAAGCCTCCGAGACCCCCACGCTGAACTGATTCCTTTTTCGGCAACCCGCAAGCAAGCGCCCAACGGCGCTTGCTTGTTTTATGCTCTGAGTCGAAAGAGAAAAACTAAATACCTATTGACAAGGTAGGTTTTTAGCGGTATCATAAGCCCATCCCATCAGAAAGGCGGCGCCGGTGCCATGATTCAGCTGCGCGAGCGATGTTGATCTCCTCCCGAACAGACGACATAAACTATCTTGAGAAAACTTGAAGGAGGAAATCTACAATGGCTAATATCTATACATCTGCGGATCAGCTGATCGGCAGGACTCCGCTGCTGGAGCTGAAGAGACTGGAAGAGAAGGAAGGGCTGGAGGCCCGGGTCCTGGCAAAGCTGGAGTACTTTAATCCCGCCGGCTCCGTGAAGGACCGCATCGCCAAGGCCATGATCGACGATGCCGAGGCCCGCGGCCTTCTGAAGGAGGGCTCCGTCATCATCGAGCCCACCTCCGGCAACACCGGCATCGGCCTTGCCTCCGTGGCGGCTGCCCGGGGCTACCGCATCATCATCGTCATGCCCGACACCATGAGCGTGGAACGCCGCCAGCTGATGAAGGCCTACGGCGCGGAGCTGGTGCTCACCGAGGGGGCCAAGGGCATGAAGGGCGCCATCGCCAAGGCGGATGAGCTGGCAAAGGAGATCCCCGGCGGCTTCATTCCCGGCCAGTTCGTGAACCCCGCCAATCCCGCGGCCCACAAGGCCACCACCGGCCCCGAGATCTGGGAGGATACGGACGGAAAGGTGGACATCTTCGTGGCCGGCGTCGGCACCGGCGGAACGGTCACCGGCGTGGGCGAGTATCTGAAGGAGCAGAACCCGGAGGTCAAAATCGTGGCGGTGGAGCCTGCAAGCTCCCCGGTGCTCAGTAAGGGCACTTCCGGCGCCCACAAGATCCAGGGCATCGGCGCGGGCTTTGTGCCCGAGGTCCTGAATACCGCCGTATATGACGAGATCATCCCCGTGGAAAATGAGGACGCCTTCGCCGCAGGCCGGCTTCTGGGCAAGACCGAGGGCGTGCTGGTGGGCATCTCCTCCGGCGCGGCGCTCCACGCGGCGATCCTTTTGGCAAAGCGCCCGGAGAACAAGGGCAAGACCATCGTGGCCCTGCTGCCCGACACCGGCGACCGCTATCTTTCCACCGCGCTCTTTACGGAATAAACCCGAATCCGGAACCCCGGAGGCATGTGAAAAACGCATGCCTCCGTTTTTTTGTTCCTCACCGAACTTCTTGCGGCCTTCGGGACTGCACCCTGCCTTCTCCTTGAGGAGAAGGTGGCTTGCCCCGATCTCACGCGAGGGGCAAGACGGATGAGGTGGAAGGGCCGAGCCCATCCCCTGCGAGTATGATCGCGCCTTGCGCCGTCGAGATCCTTCGTCGGCTTTGCCTCCTCAGGGTGACACCTTCCCCTCAAGTAAACGCTGATCAAATCGCCATCGGCATCTTGCGGACAATTTCCGCCCTGATTTCGTCACTTTTTCTTGCAATACACAAAGTATTCCTGCAAAAAAGTGCCATCATCAGAACGCAAATTCTCTCGCAATCTGCT
>JAFSMZ010000059.1:0-13936 GCA_017447685.1 Oscillospiraceae bacterium | reverse complement strand
GCTGATGGCCCCGGTTTACGGCCGCTGCGGAATCGGGATTTACGGTCCTGCGTTGGATCAAAAGGGAAACTGCATCGCCGGCTGCGAGATGATGAAGCATCTCTCACGGGAAATGGGCCTGCATATGTTTCAGGATAGACAAAGCGGTTGCTGATGGTCTCCGCAAAGCACACACAAGCCGAGTTCCTTTTGTTTGAAAGAAAAAGACCCTGTCGGCCTTTGCTACGGCCTAATAGGGAAGTAATCAAAACAGAATTATAGGTGTTGCAAAGGCAAAGACAGTCCCAGAAGAGCACTTCTTCCGGGGCTGTCTTCTTTCGTGACCAGAGCTGTCACATCAACTGTTAATAAAACTTTTTTAGGCTCATATTCCGTTATCATGGTAATTGAGTAAAAAAGGGGTGCAGTTGGCATGACGTAGGGAAGAGGCATAAAGCAATTTGTACGGCAATGTACAAAGCAGAGTTGATGGGAGTTGGCTTGATATTGCAGAAATAGAGTTGTCTGCCATTGGCCGCCAGTGCATTTCAAACAACAGAATCCCGGATCTTCTTTCGCTTCAAAGATTGCTCGAACCGTGGGCTGCTGCAAGAAACGCCGCGCAGAAAGGTGTGGACTGGCAATTCACCGCCGATGACGCCAGGACCAAGCTGAAGCATCTATACCCCATCATAAAGATTTAGAATTTACAGAGTACTAGTTCACGCTGCGCGCTTTTCTTATCTTTGGTTGAGGCCATGCTTGATAACAAGTTGAACATGCACAATGTCGAGAAATATCTGGCCGTCATCGCCGCCAACAGCGGCAAGGGCATCTATCTGGATGACGGCACCTTGGTCGGTCGGCTGCTGCCTGCCATCGACAGCGGCCTCGGTCATACACAGAAACTGAACGCGAGGTTGAGCCTATGAAGCCTGACGTAACCATAAACGGAGTCTCCATGCTCAGCCTCGGCTGGCTACGCGAGACAGTATATTTCCCGACACCGCAGTCGCAGTCCAATACGATCACGGTACCAGGAAGGAATTCTCCTATTCGATTCACCGAGGCGCTGGGGCGCGTAGCCTATCAGCCGCGCTCCTTTGATATGACTTTTTCCATGCTGGGTGACCGATCTGACTTTGACCGGCTCGTAAGCGCAGCCGTGAATCAGTTCGCCGGGCAGCTTTGCCGGGTGACGCTGACGGAAGACCCGACGCTGTATGCGCTTGGGACGCTTGAAGCCGATCCAACCTATGATCCGCTTACGGGCAAAGGGCAGCTTGTGATGTCCTGCGCGGACGGGGATGCGTTCCTCTACTATGTTTCGGAGACGGTCGAGAGTATAAGCGGCAGCAGCACAGTTATTCTGCATAACGACTTCATGCCCGTAGTGCCGGTCATCACGACCACAGCAGAGACAACACTGCGCTGGGCAGTCGACGGAGAATCATTCCATAAATCCGTCAATGCGGGAACCTGGGAAATCCCGGAACTGGAACTGCGGCATGGGGACAACAATGTGTCCGTTACGGGAGAAGGGACAACGACCTTTACTTATAGGCAGGGGCGGCTATAAAGCATCTTCCGAAAACCTGCGATCTGTGGTATACTCCATCTCGACAAATCGGGATTTGTCTAACTGAATACAGAATACCTTATAGCCCTCGGCGTTTCCGCTGAGGGTTTCATCGTCCGAGGAATTCCTAACCAAAGTCAAACCTGAGTACGCCATAATATCTGTCGGAAAGGATAATGAGTACGGACATCCTCACAAAGAGGCAATTGATAGAATCTCGAAATATTGTGACCTTATCTTTCGTACTGACATCTGTGGGGAAATAATCTGTCGTAGTGATGGGAAGAGACTGAGTTTTGAGCTGCAAAATTAGACAAGGGCGTATACATATTAATGCTTTGACTTTCTGTCGCACCTGAGAAAAAGAAATTGTAGCAAAGTGCGTACTTCCAATCGCGACAGCTAACGATTGCTGGTTCTGTTTGCTTCGAAGGGCTGTACATGAACTTTCAGGCGTTCCATTTGTAATGCAATACTTTTAGGACGGTTTTAGGAAATATGCGCAGAACGGGGATAGAATACAAGCTCGCAAGACTAAAGAGCTCCTTTTCTATCCCCGTTTGATATTTATTCACTCTTGGCGGCAATACAAGAAACCCCAAGTAGGGGCTTTCCGGTAATGACAGCGGTTGGTGTTCGAACTCTTCTAATGCGCTATAGAGGTGGTGACCTCAACAGATAAGCCGTTAAATGGGCTTGCCAAATAGCCGGATTGGCCAGCTGTTCCATTATTCTTCCGGCGAGCAGAAGAGTGGGGGATAGTCCCAACAGATCCCCAGACAGACTACTTCGTCGTCCTCATCACCCCACTCTCTGTCTTCATCGGTGCAGACCCCGATGCGGACCGCATGGGGGAGAATCTCCGCCAGGATCCGGTTCTCTTCGCTGTACTCCGCACCCTTGGCGAAGAACAGCTTTACCTCGAAGTTCCCGCTATCCCCCATGGGATCGGCGCTAAAGCCAAAGGTACGGCCCTCCTCCACCAAGGGATCCATTTTTTTGCAATCTTCAAGGATCTGCCGGGCAATCCCTTCGTCGAAGGTCAACTCCGGATGGTTTTCACAAAACGACTCTATGACAACTTGAGCGAGTTTCCTGAGCGTTAATATCATATGCTATCCTCCCTGTTTGAATGTGGCAGAATCTTAACACAGGGAGGGCAGACTGTCTTGTCGGCGGCAGCGCAAAAACGGACAAAAGAAACGAGGCGGGAAAACCGCCTCGTTTTTACATTTCGTGAAAAGGATCGTCCAGGAGCTCCTCTGGAATCTCTTCCAGCAGGCTGCTCGGCGGCGGGTCGTCGTCCGGTGCCTGCTCCCGGTCCAGTCGTCCGCCGTGCCAGCGGGTGTAGGAATCCCGCATGCGGCGGTCCACCTCGTCATAATAGGCGTTCAGCTCCTGGATCCTGGGGTCCAGGGAGGCCAGCAGGTCCGCGGCTTCCTCCTCAGTGAGAGGCGCGTCGGGATCCTCCTGCCCGCCCGGAAGCCAGCGCAGCAGCTTCCAGACCAGCGTTTCCCATTCCTCCGGATCGAAAAGGCCGCCTGTCTTGCGCCGGTAGACCCGCCACAGCGTGACGTAGTCGTGGAAGGAGAGCTGCCAGGTCTCGGAATAGGCGGCAAGCATCTCCGGGCCGCAGTCCAGCAGCTCCTCCTGGCTTGCATCGTGGTAGGCATGGAAATACTGGATGGTCTCCAGCCGGATCCCCAGGCGGAAAAACATCTCCTGCACAAAGGGATCGTCCGCATACTCCCGCAGCAGCTTGGGCTGCGTAGTGAGCGCCACGTCGTCGGGATCCTCCTGCTCAGGGAAGGGGAGGATGTAATCCCGAAGAGAATCCAGATAGCGGAAGCAGTCCTCCAGGCTGCGTCCGCTGCGCTGAGAGAGGGAAAAGGCATATTCGCTCATGGGGCGGCTCAGCTCGTAAAAGGCCTCCAGCTCCATGGCGCGGGCAGCCCGGTCCAGCTGGGACTTGGGAATGCCGAAGCGAATCTCTTCCATATCTGCCGCGGAGGGCTCGGGCTCTTCGGAGGGAGCTCTGCCTCTGCGGGAGAGCGCATCCCAGGTCAGGGGGCCCTCCAGCAGAGAGCGGTCGCTGCGGCGTCTCGCTTCGCCTGGCGTCAGGCCGAAGCGGGCCTTGAAGGCCTTGGTGTAGCCGGGCTGATCCTGATATCCTGCGATGGCCAGGGCGGTCTCAATGTCCCGGCGGCCCGGGGCGAGGAGGTAACTGCAGGAAGCCATGAGCTTTCGCTCGCTGATGTATCCCCGAAGGGTCGTGCCGGTCAGGTACTTGAAGACGGCGATCATGTCCCTCACGGCAAAGCCGCTGTCCCGGGCGATCAGCTCCGCCAGCTTCTGCGGATCCAGGTCGGGATCTGAGGCATGTTCCTCAATGGCGCGGATCGTCCGGCCATATCTTTCTCTCACATTCATTTCGGTCAGGCACCTCCATCCGACACTGATCATAGCACAGGAACACCCGGCTGTCTTGTCCGTGACGGCGCAGTTTTGAACAAAAGCATTATATCGAAAAGCGCTGACAAGTGCAACTGAGCAGGAGCGCCTGGGAGACAACAAAAAGAAGATTCAAATGGATACCCGAACGGGTGCAAGTGAGGCTTAAGACTTTCCTGCACACGTTCGGGTGTTTTTTTATTCTCTCCGGCGGGAACGAAAAAAGAGTTTTGAAAAAAACTTTCACCCGACCTCATACAAAACGAGAAAAATTGCCCAATAGAGTAGTGAGGGGGACGTACATCCTGCCTCGTGCTCTTTGACAAGTGAATAGCGCATCTCAGTTACCTTCCATTCAGATGGAGCGACGCCGGCTGCCGCCATGACCTCTTCGGAGCGAGCGATCAACAGCGCAGGGAACGGCCCGTGTGGAGCGGGCCGATCGCAGTGAAGTCTGAATGCAACAATGATACTCTCGCCCAGCCACAGCCCGGCTCTGCCGGATCACGCAATGGGGGCGACCCGGCGAGGCCCGCGGGGAGGCAATGACCTGTGACACACGATCCACGTGTGGGCTGAGATGTACCCGCCAACCTGGGGAGCATGGGGCAAATAGGGTTGGAAACTCCCTGCTGAAGGGAAACCTTCAGTGCAAAAATATGTGGCCGGGGTCCATCAGGAGCCCGGCCATATCCTTTTGTGCTGAGGCACAGGAAAGGGGACAGGATATGAATACATACGAACACAGCAAGGTCCAGCGCAGCAATACCGTGCCGCGGCAGGTCCGCCGGTCCAGAAAGCCGATGGAGCTCTGCCTCTGCTCTCAGTGCGCTTCCTACTTCGGCAATTCGCCCGACTATTATCTTCTGCGGCAGGATCCCTGCCAGGTGGTGAAGGAGACCTGCACCTTCTGCAATACCCGGACAGGCTATGATTACTGGGTCATCTCCACGGTGCCCTACAAGAGGAAGGAGGTGCGGCGCGCATGAAGGAACTCGACAGAGCTGTTGCGATGCTAAACTTCGTCGAGAGGGTTTTGATGGTACAGGAAGAGACTAGACTGAATTTATTGGGCGGCCACGATCTGTTGCGTCCGGTTATACCGCAACTCATTCAGCTTAGTATCGAATCCATTATGCAGGCCGATATTTATATACGAAGTCAAGCTGAGGAAAAATAAAGAACTCCCACGGCTCAGCACACACGCTGAAATCGCCAGCGATCGGCCTAAGGTGCATAGCACCCGCTTATCGGGGAGTCCAGATAGAAGATTAACAGCAATTCCCAAAAGAAGCAAGGGGAAAGTGCAACAATCCGTCCGCATCAATGCTGAACCAGTGGACTAGTCCGGGGTCACGCTGGTTAATGAGATCACTGATAAAAGAAAAAGGAGAATGATAATGAACAGAAAAAGCGTGAAAGAGGAAAGGCTCTCCGATAGCAAGCCACAAGGAGGCTCGGAACGCGGGAAGGAACAGGAATTAACTGACTTTTCTAAGCTGCCCATGACCTTGACGGCGGAGCAGATAGCATCGATCCTGAGTATTTCCCGCACGGCGGCGTATAAGCTGATGCACACCAAGGGTTTTCCCACGATCAAATTCGGGTATCGGATGGTGGTGCACCGGGATCGCTTCCTGAATTGGATCGACGTACATATGGGAGCCTGAGAGGGGAGAGACACTGCCGGAAAAAACGCTGAAAACACGGCCTTTGACTCACGTTTCCGGCAGATAGCGCCTTAATTCGTGCACACAATTGTGAATCATAGACTCATTTCGGCACGAAATTCTGTGAAAGATAGACTCTTCAATTATCGGCACGCCGGCGGTATACTGGAAGCGCACAACGAAATGCTTTACCGGCGTACAAGAGAGGAGGATCAATTGTCCAAGGGGAGAAGATCAAACGGCGAGGGGACCCTTCGCCTTCGTGCCGACGGCCGTTGGGAATGCACGCTCATGGATGGCTACGACAACGACGGCAGGCGCGTACTCAAGAGCTTCTACGGAAAGTCACAAAAGCAGGTAAAGGAAAAATTAAAAAGATATCTGGCAGACAAAGAGGCCGGGATCGACACGGCGGGCGGAGAGACGCCCTTCAGCGATTGGGCGGAATTCTGGTTTGAGGGACATAAGGACAACATCGCACCCACCACCCAGGAGAACTACAGGTACACCCTGCGCATCCTCACGGGATACTTCGGGCGGCGGCATCTGAACAGCATCAAGCCCTACGACATCGAAGCTTTCATGCGAAAGCTGAGGAACGATGGACGCTCAGATTCTTACCTGGCCAAGTGCAAGGCCTTGATGTTTCAGATCATGAACAAGGCAGAGGGAAACGACCTGATCCGGAAGAACCCCGTTCGCTTTGCCGAGAAGCTGCGGAGGCTGCCCCACAAAAAAGGAAAGGACTCCTTCACGGCGGAAGAAGTCCAGAAAATGTTTGATGAGCTGCCGGAGAACAGAATCGGCTGGTGCATAAGGCTGATGCTGGGCACGGGGATGCGGACCCAGGAGCTGCTGGCCTTGGAGCCGAGGTACATTGCGGAGGACGGCTCGCTGATCCAGATCCGCCAGGCCATCAACATGGACAAGGGAAAAGCAAAGATCGGGACCCCCAAATCCGAGGACAGCTACCGGGATGTGCCGGTGCCGGAGAACGTGCGCTACTGCGCCAGACTCCTGCGGGATGGAGCAGGAACCTACATCTGGGAGGGGAAAGTGCCAGGGACGCCCGTGAACCCGTCCACCTTCCGGCACAATTACACCAAGGCGCTTGAGAGCCTGGAGACCGTCAGGGTCCTTTCGCCCCACAGCTGCCGCCACACCTATGTGAGCCAGATGCAGGCTCTGGGCGTGGACCTGGACACCATCAAGAGCATGGTGGGACACGCGGATATCGACATGACCCAGCACTATCTCCATGTGCAGCAGCCCATCCGGCAGGATGCCATCGACCGCTTTGCCAAGGCCTTCGGCGGAAAAAATCCGGAATCGGAGCCGCCCGAGCCGCCGGAGAGCGGAAAAATTATTTCGCTGCCCATTGCCTTTTCCGCCTACAATGTGGGCGGCTGAGGCCGTGAAACAAGGGAAAAGTGGGTCAAATCGTACCGCCGGCAACATGCGTCCCAAGGTGTAAAATGCAATTCTGGTCAGAATTCTGGTCAGAAAAAACTTCCGCAAACCTGAATTATTCCGGGGTTAGAATCGGGAACTTTTAAAACGAAAAAGTCCCGAAATCTTGCGATTTCAGGACTTTTTCGGTACTTCACATCCCGTGTGATGGTGGAGATAAGCGGGATCGAACCGCTGACCTCTTGAATGCCATTCAAGCGCTCTCCCAGCTGAGCTATACCCCCAGATGCCTTGGGGCCGGAGCCCCGCGAGCAAGGAGTATATTAGCAGAAGCGATATCAAATGTCAAGCATTATTTTGCCTTTTTTCAAAAAAGATGATGCCTGCGATTTGGACCGACGGAACAGCGGAGCAAGCGGCCGGCAGCAGGCAGGAGAGAGACCGGCTCCGGCGCTTTAGTTCTCTTTGGCAGGCTGATCGCCGGCGGGACCGGCGTGCCGCCTGCGATAGAGCGTGTAAAACAGCGTAGAGCCGCCGGCCACCAGGAGGTTGACGGCGATGGCGCCCCAGAACCAGGGCGAGCTGCGGTCGTCCGCCTTCATGCCCACCACTGTGGCGGTGAGGATATCCGGCAGAAAGCCCAGCACGCCGCCCAGCAGATACTTGGGGAAGGGCAGGCGGGTGTTGCCCAGGTAGAGGCTCACCACATCACAGGGCAGGATGCCCACGATGCGGATGAGAAAGGCGAGAAAGAGCTCGTTGCGGCTGCGCATCTCCCGCAGTTCCCGGAGACGGGGATGCTTTTGCTGCAGCTTCTCCGTCATATCGGGCCCTGCGCCGCGTCCGATGAAATAGGGGATGGTGAGGGTGATGGCGGTGCCCAGGGTCGCCACCAGGATGGCGACGGGCAGGGGAAAGAGAACGCCGCAGACCGTATCCAGCAGCAGGATCGGCAGCGTCAGCGAGAGGCTTTTGAGCCCATAGAGCAGCAGCAGAAACAATGCCGCCAGCAGCGGGAGCTGCGGCGTATAGCTCAATACCGTGTCAACGGACAGCTTCTCTCCGCTGAGACAGAGCCAGAGAAGAGCGCCGGCCATGCCCAGCAGGGGCAGACAGCGGAGGAAGAGACGCCCGAAGCGTTTCAGAGGGCTTTCCTGTTCCGGCATGGGAACCTCCTTCGCACGAAGTGCAGATAAAAACAAGAGAAACGGAGCAAATCGGGGGTGAAACAGCGGCAGATGCCCCGGCGTCCTGTGCAGTATCGCACAAGAATTCAAAAATGTCCAGTCCTCCGCGTTGAAAAAGAGAACGGTTTATGCTATAATACTCCTGTTTTGAGAAGGAGAGAGACCATGCAGCTGGACGAATTGAAGCTGGTGACAGCCGGCAATCTCATCAATCTGCGGACCGGAGCAGGCATGACCCAGGCAGAACTGGGCGCAAAGCTGAACTACTCCGACAAGAGCATCTCCAAGTGGGAGAGGGGAGAGGCCATCCCCGACGCCTTTGTGCTGACCCAGATGGCGGAGCTCTTCGGCGTGTCCGTGGACTATATCCTGTCCTCCCACGACGCCTGGGAGCCCACCGTGGCGCCGGAAGACCCCCGGCAGGACGTGGTGTACAGCACCAGCGTCATCACCGCCATTGCGGTGGTGGGCGTTTGGACCCTGGCCCTCACGGCTTTTGTGACGCTGTGGCTGGCAGTGGATCAACTCCGCTGGCAGATCTTTGTTGCGGCCTTCCCCGTGTCGGTTCTGACCTGGATGGTGCTGATGTGCTTCTTCAAGCGGACAAAGTACCTGAAATATATGGTGGCCCTCTTTGTGCTGAGCATCTTCGTGTGCGTTTACCTGCTGCTGCTGAATAAGAATCCCTGGCAGATCTTTATGATCGCGGTGCTGGCGGAAGTGATCGTCTTCCTCAGTTTTCATGTGCAGAAAAAGCCCAGGAGAAGCGGCAGGAACGAGATGCGGCAGCGGGAAAAGATCTGAATGCACAAAGCCGCCAGGCCTTGAAAACACTGGATTCTACGAATTGTAGAGAATCATGGGCGCCCCCGGTAGAGACGAGACCGGGGGCGCTCCCTATTGTAGAGGGGAAAAGGGAAAGAGTTTCTTGTAACTTGACCGGAAAGCGGGTATCCTATAAACTGGAAATGAAGGAAAGGAGCTTAAACCCATGAGCTACATTCTCAGCTGCTGCTCCACCGCCGACCTGAGCAAGGAGCACTTCGAATCCATCCATGTCAACTACGTCTGCTTCCACTATTCTCTGGACGGCGTGGAATACCCGGACGATCTGGGCCAGAGCATCCCCTTTGAGGAGTTTTATGCCCGGATGGCAAACGGGGCGGACACCAAAACCTCCCAGGTCAGCGTGGCGGAATATGTGGACTCCTTTACGCCCTTCCTGGAGCAGGGACAGGACATCGTGCATGTGTGCCTCTCCTCCGGCATCTCCGGCACCATCAACTCCGCCCGCAACGCCGCCCACATCCTGCAGGAGCGTTATCCGGAAAGGAAAATCTATATCATCGACTCCCTGGGCGCCTCCTCCGGCTACGGCCTGCTGATGGACACCGCCGCCGCCAAGCGGGACGAGGGATTGAGTGTGGACGAGATGGCCGCCTGGATCGAGGAAAACCGGCTGAAAGTCCACCACTGGTTTTTCTCCACGGATCTGAGCTTCTACGTCAAGGGCGGCCGCATCTCCAAAACCGCGGCCTTCTTCGGCAGTGTTCTGGAAATCTGCCCGCTGCTGAATATGGACAACCTGGGCCGCCTGATCCCCCGCTTCAAGATCCGGACCAAGAAGAAGGTCATCCGGGAGATCGTAAAGAAGATGGAGGAGTGCGCCAGAGACGGCCTGAATTACGACGGCAAGTGCTACATCTCCATGTCTGCCTGCCTGCCGGACGCCCAGGCCGTGGCCGCGCTGGTGGAGGAGCGCTTCCCCAAGCTCAACGGCAAGGTGCTGATCAACTACGTGGGCACCACCATCGGCGCCCATACCGGACCCGGCACGGTGGCCCTGTTCTTCTGGGGCAGCGAGCGGGTGGACTGAAAAACGCGGAAACAGCAACAGCCACCCAAGAAAGAAAAATCCCCTTCCCGTATGGGAAGGGGATTTGAACGTTTATCCGTGTCAGGGAACGATAATCACCGCGGTGGGAGCGGGCGTAGCGGTGGGGGCAGGCGTCTCGGTGACGATGACGGGAGTCATGGGATCGGTGTAGCTCAGGTAGCTGCCGTAGATGAAGCCCACATTGTCGTCATATACGACCTTGCACCAGCCGCTGGCCATCTCGTCCACGATCAGGACGGGGGTGCCGATCTTCAGACCGCAGATGATCTCATACTCCTTGCCGGGACCGACGCGGAAGAAGACGCCGTTTTCGGCTCTGACCACATAGCCGGTCTTGCCGTGATTGAGCTCAAACTGAGTCACGGTGGCGTTGTAGGGCAGTCCGGGGTCTTCGGTGGGCTCCGGCGTAGCGCCGGTACCGGTGCCGGTACCCTCGGTGCCGGTGCCGCTGCCGGTTCCCTCAGTGCCGGTGCCGGAACCCGTGCCGGTGCCGGTTTCGCCGGGAGCCGCGTTGGGAGCGGGCACGGAGGTGGCGGCGGGATTGGGCGCGGTGGTGGGCGCCGTGGTGGGCAGGGCGTTCACGGCGGGATAAGTCTCGGTCGGCGTATCGGGACCGCTGACGATGGCAGGGGGCGTTTCAATGACCACAGAGTTGTTCACCGGGTCCACGTTCTCTACCACGTCGGCCTGCTTGGTATCGCCGCAGGCGGCCAGGGCCAGGATCATGCCCAGGACCAAAATCAGAGTCAGAATCTTTTTCACAACATTGACCTCCTATTCAAAAATGCATAGTTTATCAGTCTGTTCCGAGATTGTAACGGTATTGTAACACACTTCTCTGAAAAAGCAAATATCTTTTTTCTTAATTTACATAAAATTCTCGGAAATTTGTGGAAAGTTCGGGAAACAGGAGAAATCAGCCGATGCTGAGGCTCTCACTCCAATAATGCTGCTGGTAAAGATCGGTAAAGCGGAAGTTGAAGACGACCCGCTCCGTGGCCAGGAAGGGGACGTTTGCCACGCGCACGCCGTCGCTGCCGATGACGAGCTGGGCGCCCAGCTTGTAGGTGTTCTCGTAGGTCCCGTCATAGTGGTAGCAATCGCAGAGGAAGTCCAGAACGTCGCCGGGCTGGAGGAGGCGGATCGTGGTTTCCGCGTCCGCGTCGGAGGGATTCTCCAGATCGGCCGCTTCGCCCAGTTCGGTCTGGGTCTTGGGCAGCTCCAGAAGCTCGTCGTCCTCATACACGGTGCGGATGCCGGTGACAGTGCCGTTGCCGTCGGGATCGAAGCAGATCTGCAGCTCCACCCGCTCGCCGTTGAGAAGGGCGGGCGTGTAGCCGTAGTAATAGCCGTCCACTGCGTACTCATGATAGTAGGCCACGGGGTGGTTGTTGATGGCGACCCAGTTGGGCTCGGCCGGGGCCAGGAGATCGCCGTTGTCGTCAAACTCAAAGACGGCGTCCAGACCCAGGTCCAGGAAGCCCTGCCCGTCATCCAGGAAGACGTTCAGCGCCAGGCCCTCCACCATGGACCACTGCTCGTCGCTCAGGTGGATGACGTAGCTGCCGCCGCTTTCCTGCCAGGTGAGGGCGGAGGGATCGAAGTGATTGGCGGCGATGTAATCGGAGGTCTCCTCATTGCTCAGGCTGCGGCCGAAGAGGAAGTTGCTGTTGGAGCCGGAGAGCCCGGAGATGGAGCTGAAGTCTCCTCCGCCCAGGAAGGCGCCCAGCAGGTCGCTGATGTCATAGCTGCTGGAGGGCGCGGTGTCGTAGCCGCTGCCGAAGAGGCTGGCGTAGGGATTGTTGCTGCCGCCGGCGGCGACCTGACCGCTGACTTCCATGCTGGCGAATTCGCGGATGCACTGGGAGTAGCTGCTGTCCATGCCGATGGCGTCATAGGTCTGGACGGCCTTGTCCACGCTGGAGGTCTTGCGGTAGGGGAAGTAGATGGACAGACCGTAGGCGTTGGACATATTGGAGGAGGTGCGGTTATACTTGATGGCCCCCTTCAGCGCGCTGACCAGGTCCTTGCCCTCCTGGTTGCCCAGATTCAGAGCGAAGTGGCAGAGGTCGATCTGGTCGATGGCGGTGCTGCGGGCAAACTCACGGGCGCCGTTGCGGGCGTTGGAAACCTGCTGGAAGCCGTCGTTCTTGATGAGATCGGTCATGGAGAGGGAGAAATTGCGCATGGCCTCCGGCGCGTTGGCGGCGAGCTCCGCGATATCCACCACGGACAGGGTGGCGGACTGTCCGGCGCACTGGCTGGCGCAGGTGCCCACAAAATCGTCCACGATGTTCTTGCCGATCTCCACCGTGGGCATGGAGGTGTTGTTGGAGAGCTTGGTGAGCCAGTTGGTGTAGTACCAGCCGATGCCGGGCTCGGTCTCCTCGGAGGCGATCATATAGTCGGCATAGGGCTCCAGCATCAATCCGGTCTCCAGGGTGGCCATCAGGCAGGCGTCAAAGCCAACCACGTCGAACTGCATCCGGCCGTTCTTCAGGGCCTGGTTGATGCCGGCCAGGGTCATGGAGCCGCTGCTGCGCTTGGTCTCGTCATAGCCGTAGCCGCTGACGGAGCCGCCGCCGTGATCCCACAGGATCAGCATGTTGCGGTTGGCGGGGTAGTTCTCGCCGCAGAAGCGGATGAAACGGCTGAGCGTCTCGGGATCGGTCATGGCGCGGTTGCCATCATCGTCCACCACGCGCTTGAGACCGCCGGACTGGACCTCGTAGATCTGGTTCCTGCCGGTGCTGATGATGTTGTTGTTCCAGCGGCTGCAGCCGCCGGTGTAGACCACCACATGGACGTTGGAGGCGATGGTGGCCTTCGCCATCTCGGCCAGGTCTCTGGTGGCCATGCCGCTGCGGGACTCTAGGTCCGTGCCGCACATGTACACCATGATGGTGACCTCATCCTGGCCCTTGCCCCGGATGGTGGTGTACTTCTCCCGGGCTTCGGAGGCAACAGAGGTGTCCACCGCGGCGGTATTCACCTCGGCTGCGGTGCCGGGGGAGCTCATGTTGCCGAGAAGGTTTGCATAGGGGCTGGCAGCCGCCGCGGTGGTAGTGCCGCCGCCCTGGAACAGACCTTCCAGCCCTCCCAGAGAGCCGCTGGAAGAAGAACCGCTGGAAGAAGAGCTGCCGGACGAAGAACTGCCGGAAGAAGCGGTGCCGGAGGAGGGACTGCCGCTGTCCGTGTAAGCGCTGCTGCTTCCGCTGCCGCCGCCCGTAAGATCGCCGCTGAGCATGCTTCCTCCGCTGCCGCCGCAGCCGCGGAGGAGGAAGAACAGCAGAAGGAAGACCAGAATCAGGCCGCCACCGCCGCCGGCTTTGGCGGCACGGCTCATGCCGGGTCTGGGACTGCTCTGGCTGGTGCTGAAGGGATTGCTGCCGGTCTTGCCGACGGGGCCGGTGTTCAGCCCGTCTCCCCGGCGGTATGCGCCGGTGCTCTGCCCGGTCACATTGGTCTTGCGGCCTTGGGGTCTGTTTTCTGCCATGATGCATTCCTCGCTTTCTGAAGAAATACTTTCAAACCAGTATATCAGATTCTTTTCCGCCGCGCCAGTCCCCAGGAAGACTTTTTTTGCGCAAAATAGTATGCTTTCGGGAGAAAAAAGGGGGACGTGTAGGTTTGTCAATGATGTGTTACACATCAGGAAAAGAAGAAAGGACCTGTTTAGGCGAGCGCCAGCCGAGGGGACGCATAGGGAAGTCGTTATATTTGTATTGCCAGAGAGCAAGCTGTTTTTGGAAGTCCTCGAAGG
>JAFSMZ010000058.1:0-5098 GCA_017447685.1 Oscillospiraceae bacterium | reverse complement strand
TTCAGCATTTCAACCTGTTCAATAATATGCCTGTTCTTCGCAATTTGATGTTGGCTCCTGTTGATCTGAAAAAATGCAGTAAAACGGAAGCGAAGGCGAGAGCTGTGGCTATGCTGAAATGGATCGGACTGGAAGAGAAAGCCAATTCTTATCCCCGCGAACTTTCCGGCGGTCAGAAGCAGCGAGTCGCTATTGCCCGGTCTCTGTGCATGAAGCCGGATATTATGCTCTTTGATGAGCCAACTTCCGCGCTGGATCCCGAAATGGTGGGCGAAGTGTTGGATGTTATGAAGGAACTGGCCCGGGACGGAATGACAATGGTTGTGGTGACTCATGAGATGGGATTTGCCCGGGAAGTGGCCAATCGTGTACTGTTTATGGCAGACGGACAGATCCTGGAGGAAGGAACTCCGGAGCAGATCTTCCGCAATCCGCAGAATCCACGCACCAAGGATTTTCTAAATAAGGTGCTTTAAAACACGGCAAAAATCAACTATTAAGCTCAATCAATGGTATCGAAAACCAGTGAGCAGGACCTGCTTTTTCATATTTCTTCTTTTTTACGCCCGGATTGTATCAGCTTTCCGGGCACAATCAATTCAAGACTTATGTACAGGACTGGACCTGGTTAGTAACGAATTATTTTATTGTATGTTTCCAGAAAACGAATCATTTGTCTGTGCCGCCATGCACGATGAAGGGCAGCTTCAGTTCCGCCATTCTCATTTCTCCCCCGCCGCGATGGCTTCATTCTCCCCCAGCCGACTCAGCTTGCGGTATCGTCCGGGGGACGCGCCGTACTTCCGATTGAAGCGGCGTATGAAATAGGACAGGTTGGCAAAGCCGCAATTCTCCGCCACCACGCCGATCTCGTCCCGGGTCTCCTTCAAATAATACACCGCCGCCGAGAGCCGGTAGTCGGTGAGGAAGTCCACGAAGGTCTGCCCCGCCTCCCGGCGGAAGATGCGCATGAAGTGACTGGGGCTGTAGCCCGACACCGCTGCCGCGTCCGCCACCGTGATGTGCTCGGCGTAGTGGGATTTCACATATTTGATCACGCCCTTGAGCCATTCGGCCTCCTCCACCAACGGCCGCACGGGGCCGGTGTGCCGGTTGCAGTACAGCGCGTGCAGGAACATGAAGAGCTGGCTCTTCACCACCAGCGCGAAGCCCTGCGGCCGCGCCTCGCAGGCCCGGTCGGCGGCATCGAGGGCCGCGGCGGCCGCGTCGTGGAAGGCGGTGCCCGGGCGGATGGGCCGGTCGAACAGCAGCGTGCCCTGCCTGAGGGCCTGGATCACGTGGTGGCGGCACCAGTCGTCCGTCTCGGTGCTGTCCAGTATGGACAGGGAGAAGATGATGTTCTCATACTCCATGGGCCCGTCGGGGGCGCCGTCGATGGCGTGCAGCTCCCCCGGCAGCACCGGCACGATGCAGCCCGCCTCCACCGGGTAGCTCTCCAGATTCACCGACACCGTGCCCCGGCCCTTCTTGATGTAGATCACTTCCATCTGGTCGTGCCAGTGCAGGTTCACACGGTCGAAGTCCAGCGGGATCGTGCACAGGTAGGTCTCGTAGGCAAAACCCGGCTTTTCGTGCAGCTTGGTCTCCTGGTACTGCGTGTATTCCTCCAGCTCCACGTCCATCCCTCCCCACGCGGCTGATGATGATAGAATTATACAACTTTGTGAGCGTAAGCTGCAAGCATTTTTTCAAAAAACAGATTATAATGCTAGAGTCATCGAAACAAGACCATGGAGGGCACGACCATGAAGCTGAGAGATTACACAGAAAACAGGAAGTTCACGGACTGCACCAGGCTCGAGCTGTTCAACGCCCTGCTGCGGTATGTCGCCGACGCCGCGAAGGCGCGGGGGTACAACGAGGGCAGGAAGAAGGTCTATTACATCTCCGCGGAGTTCCTGATCGGCAAGCTGCTGAGCAACAACCTGATCAACCTGGGCCTGTACGAAGCGGTTCGGGACGAACTGGCGGCGGAGGGCATCGCCCTGTCCGAGCTGGAGGAGTTTGAGCTGGAGCCCTCCCTGGGCAACGGCGGCCTGGGGCGGCTGGCGGCCTGCTTCCTGGACAGCCTCGCCACGCTGGGCCTGCCCGCGGACGGCCTGGGGCTCGCCTACCACTGTGGGCTGTTCCGCCAGAGCTTTGTGGACCGCCAGCAGACCGAGGCCCCGGACCATTGGCTCAAATGGGGCCAGGAGAGCTGGATGCGCCGCACAGACGTTCACTATGACATCCCCTTCGGCGATTTCACCGCCCGCTCCACCCTGTACGAGATCGACGTCACCGGCTACCAAGGCAAGTGCGGCAGGCTGCGCCTCTTCGACGTGGACACCGCGGACGAGCGGCTGATCAAGTCCGGCATCGGCTTCGACGCAAGGGATGTCGCCCGCGGCCTCACCCTGTTCCTGTACCCCGACGACAGCACCGAGCAGGGGCGCCTGCTGCGCGTGTACCAGGAGTACTTCATGGTGGCCAACGCCGCGCGCCTGATCCTGGATGAGTGCGTCGCGCGGGGCAGCGACCTGCACGACCTCGCCGACTACGCCGCCATCCAGATCAACGACACCCACCCCACGCTAGTCATCCCGGAGCTGATCCGTCTGCTCCAGGAACGGGGCATCGGTGAAGACGAGGCTGTATCCATCGTGAGAAGCGTGTGCGCCTACACCAACCACACCATCCTGGCCGAGGCGCTGGAGAAGTGGCCGCGGGCATATCTGGAGAAGGTCGCGCCCCAGCTGATGCCCGTCATCGACCGGCTGGACGCCCGGGTGCGCGCCAAGTACGACGATCCCTTCGTGCAGATCATCGACGAACAGGGGAACGTTCGCATGGCGAACCTGGACATCCACTTCACCCACTCCGTCAATGGCGTGGCGAAGCTGCACACGGAGATCCTGAAGAACTCGGAGCTCGCGCCCTTCTACGCCATCTATCCGGAGAAGTTCAACAACAAGACCAACGGCATCACCTTCCGCCGCTGGCTGATGAGCTGCAATCCCGCCCTGGCGGCCCGGATCGACGACGCCATCGGCGCGGGCTGGCGCAGGGACAGCGCTGAGCTGGAGAAGCTGCTCGCGCACATCGACGATGCGGCGCTGCTCACCTCCCTCGCCGAGATCAAGCGGGCCAACAAGCGGCGCTTCGCCGATTGGCTGCGGGGGCACCAGGGTACCGTCATCGACCCGGACAGCGTGTTCGATGTGCAGTCGAAGCGCCTCCACGAGTACAAGCGCCAGCAGCTGAACCTGCTGTGGTGCGTGCGCACGCTGCTGGACATCCGCGCGGGCATCCTCCCTGAGCGCCCGGTGACGGTGATCTTCGGCGCGAAGGCAGCCCCGGCCTATACCATCGCCAAGGACATCATCCACGCCATACTGTGCCTGTCCGATGTGATCGACGCAGACCCGGCGGCCCGGCGGCATCTGCGCATCGCCATGGTGGAGAACTACAACGTGTCCGCCGCGGAGAAGCTGATCCCCGCCTGCGACATCTCGGAGCAGATCTCCCTGGCGTCCAAGGAAGCCAGCGGCACGGGCAACATGAAGTTCATGCTGAACGGCGCGGTGACCCTGGGCACCCTGGACGGCGCGAACGTGGAAATCGCCGAGCTGGTCGGCCCGGAGAACATCTATACCTTCGGCCTGTCCTCCGAGGCGGTCATCAACAGCTACGCCCGGGGCGACTACGATCCCGCCGCGTACCTCGAGGCCGATCCGCGCCTCAAGGCGGCGCTTGACTTCCTCGTCTGCGATGAGATGCGCACCATGGGCGACGCCGCCCGGCTGGAGCGCCTGCACGCGGAGCTACAGAATAAGGACTGTTTCATGACCTTCCCGGACTTCGCGGACTACTGCGCCACCAAGGCCCGGATGCTCGCCGACCTCGGGGATGAAGCCGCCTGGGCGAGGAAGGCCCTCGTGAACATTGCCATGGCAGGCTATTTCTCCTCCGACCGCACCATCGCCGACTACGACCGCGACATCTGGCAGGTGGGCAGCGCCCGCTGACCTCTGCCGCCGAATATCAGCCCCCGGCCTGCGTCCCTTTGCTGTTGAGCTTCGAAGCCATCCTCAATATGGAAATACAGCCGGCTCTGATTTGGATAGACCGTGGGGTCGTTTCGATACACTCACTCTTTGGTGCGAGGATGTCCGGCGTAGCATGGAGGGCTTTGAGCAGGTCGTGGCATTGCAGTCAACGGTCTTTCCTCCGGAGGAATCCTATTCAATAAACCAGATACTGGAGCTTTGTACGCTGGAAACCGTCCTATACAAATTCCAACGACGCCTACCGGAGGGTCGTGTGGCGCTGCAATCGGAAATACGGCCAGGGAGAAAGGTGCTGCACACCCACGATAACCGAGGAAGACATCAAGAAGCTGTTTGTCCAGGCATTCAACAAACTGATGTCGGAAAGGACATCAGCCATCATGGACTGCGAGGGACTGGCTACGGAGCTTGAAGACTCCTCTGGATTGGATCAGGAGATTGAGGCAACTCAGAAAGAGATCGACAGTGTGATCGAACAGAACCGCAGGCTCATTCGTGAGCAAGCGGTAACCGGTATGCCAACGGAAGAATTCGATGAGCGTACTGCGACACTGAATGAACGGTACAAGGCGGCTGATGAAAAACTCGCCAGGCTGAAGGCTGAGAGAGAAGATCATCTCACCAGAGGCAAGGGTATTCGCAGGTTCCTATCTGCCCTTGATGACCAGGCGCAGCGCCTTGAAGACTGGGATGAACAGGCATGGAACCTGCTGGTCTCTCGGGTGATCATCCAGAAGGATGGAAGCGCGGAGTTCATTTTCAGAGGCGAAATCACAATCACGGTCAGAGCAAAGTGAGGCTCAGACCGTGATTTTCTTCGTGTGGCGACGGGCCGCATTTTTACTACCATACGGTAAAAAACGTACTCGTATACGGAAAAATCCACTACCATACGGAACTGGGCTACAGGTATACGGAACCGGGTCGCTACCATACGATACTCGGCTACAGGCATACGATGCGTGTTCACCGTATACCAGTAACCCCTGAGGGACGGGTGTTTTGGAGGCTATGAAAGGTAAACAAAG
>JAFSMZ010000057.1:0-9776 GCA_017447685.1 Oscillospiraceae bacterium | reverse complement strand
GGTCTGCATCTCGGCGATCTCGGGATAGGTGACGGCCAGACGGCAGCCGCGGTGACCCATCATGGGGTTGAACTCGTGCAGACCGGCGATGATGTTCTTGATGGCCTCGACGGTCTTGCCCTGGGCCTTGGCCAGCAGCTCGATGTCGGCCTCCTCGGTGGGCACGAACTCGTGGAGCGGGGGATCCAGGTAGCGGATGGTGACGGGGCAGCCTTCCATGGCCTCGTAGATGCCCTCAAAGTCGCCCTGCTGCATGGGCTCGATCTTGGCCAGAGCGGCCACGCGCTCCTCCACGGTGTCGGCGCAGATCATCTCACGGAAGGCGGCGATGCGGTCGCCCTCGAAGAACATATGCTCGGTGCGGGTCAGGCCGATGCCCTCGGCGCCCAGCTCGCGGGCCTTGGCGGCGTCGCGGGGCGTGTCGGCGTTGGTGCGCACGCCCAGACGGCGATACTTGTCGGCCCAGGCCATGATGCGGCCGAACTCGCCGGCGATGGAGGCGTCCACGGTGGGGATGATGCCGTCGTAGATCTTGCCGGTGGAGCCGTCGATGGAGATGTAGTCGCCCTCGTGGAAGGTCTTGCCAGCCAGCTCGAACTTCTTGTTCTCCTCGTCCATCTTAATGTCGCCGCAGCCGGAGACGCAGCACTTGCCCATGCCGCGGGCCACAACGGCCGCGTGGCTGGTCATGCCGCCGCGCACGGTCAGGATGCCCTGAGCGGCCTTCATGCCCTCGATATCCTCGGGGCTGGTCTCCAGACGGACCAGAACCACCTTCTCCTTGCGGGCGGCCCATTCCTTGGCCTCCTCAGCGGAGAAGACGATCTTGCCGCAGGCGGCGCCGGGGGAAGCGCCCAGGCCCTTGCCCATGGGGACGGCGGCCTTGAGCTTCTTGGCGTCGAACTGGGGGTGCAGCAGGGTGTCCAGATTGCGCGGGTCGATCATCAGAACGGCCTGCTTCTCATCGATCATGCCCTCGTCCACCAGATCGCAGGCGATCTTCAGAGCGGCCTGAGCGGTGCGCTTGCCGTTGCGGCACTGCAGCATGTAGAGCTTGCCGTTCTCCACGGTGAACTCCATGTCCTGCATGTCGCGGTAGTGATCCTCCAGCTTGTTGCACACGTCGATGAACTCGGCAAAAGCTTCGGGGAACTTCTCTTCCATCTGGGCGATGGGCATCGGGGTGCGCACGCCGGCGACCACGTCCTCGCCCTGGGCGTTGGTCAGGAACTCGCCCATCAGCTTCTTCTCGCCGGTGGCGGGGTCGCGGGTGAAGGCGACGCCGGTGCCGGAGTTCTCGTTCAGGTTGCCGAAGACCATGGGCATGACGTTGACGGCGGTGCCCCAGGAGTAGGGGATGTCGTTGTCACGGCGATAGACGTTGGCGCGGGGGTTGTCCCAGGAACGGAACACGGCGCGGATGGCTTCGTACAGCTGGACCTTGGGGTCGGAGGGGAAGTCCTGGCCGATCTGCTTCTTGTACTCGGCCTTGAACTGCTCGGCCAGCTCCTTCAGATCGGCGGCGGTGAGCTCCACGTCGAAGGTGACGCCCTTGCGCTCCTTCATCTGGTCGATGAGCTGCTCAAAGTACTTCTTGCCGACTTCCATGACCACGTCGGAGAACATCTGGATGAAGCGGCGGTAGGAGTCGTACACAAAGCGCTCGAACTTGGGGTCGGGGTTGCCCTTGATCATGGCGGCGACGACGTCGTCGTTCAGACCCAGGTTCAGGATGGTGTCCATCATGCCGGGCATGGAGGCACGGGCGCCGGAACGGACGGAGACCAGCAGGGGGTTCGTCAGATCGCCGAACTTCTTGCCGTTGATCTTCTCCATGGTCTCGACGTTCTGCATGATCTCGGCCATGATCTCGTCGTTGATCTGGCGGCCGTCTTCGTAGTACTGGGTGCAGGCTTCGGTGGTGATGGTGAAACCCTGGGGAACGGGCATGCCGATATTGGTCATCTCGGCCAGGTTGGCGCCCTTGCCGCCCAGCAGCTCACGCATCTTGGCGTTGCCTTCGGTGAACAGGTAAACGTACTTTTTGCTCATCTTTTTAGTCCTTTCTGTTGGTAATGTTGATACCACATAGCCACTCGTTAGAATACCATAGTTTTGCTCGAATAATCAATAGCTTTTCCTACTTTTTCGCGGAAAGATCCCCAAAAACTTTGTTCGAAATTTTCACAAAGCCCGCCAGATCCACCGCCTCTCCCCGGATCCGGGGATCGAAGCCCAACTCGGTGAGAAGCTGCTCCGCCCGCTCCCGGGAAAGACCGGGAACGCCGGCGGAAAGCGCGTTGGGCAGGGTCTTGCGCCGCTGGTTGAAGGCGGCGCGGATGCAGCGGAAAAGCAGGGCCTCATCCTGGGCAAAAAAGGGCTTCTCCGCCCGCTTCGTGAGGCGGATGACGGAGGAGGTCACCTTGGGCTGGGGCACGAAGCAGGAGGGGGGCACGTCGAAGAGCAGCTCCGTCTCGCAGTGCCACTGGACGAAGAGACCGAAGGCGCCGTAGTCCGCGGTGCCGGGACCGGCACAGATGCGCCTTGCCACCTCCCGCTGGATCATCACGGTGACGGTCTCGAAGCAGCCCGCCTCCAGAAAGGCGGTGAGCAGGGGGGTGGTCACATTGTAGGGGAGGTTTGCGCAGATCACGGGGCGCAGGCCGGGGAGCTTTTCTCTCACCAGCGCGGGCAGGTCCTGCTTCAGCACGTCCCCGAAGAGGATCTCCACATTGTCCCGGCCGGCCAGGGTCTCCGCCAGAACGGGCTTCAGCGCCTTGTCCAGCTCCACGGCCAGCACCTTGCCCGCCCGCAGAGAGAGCTGCTCGGTGAGGCAGCCCACCCCGGGGCCCACCTCCAGCACGCCGGTCTGCGCATCCAGTCCTGCCGCCTCGGCGATGCGCTCCGGCACCCAGACCGCGGTGAGGAAGTTTTGACCCAGGGATTTGGAAAAGCGAAAGCCGTGCCGGGCAAGCAGGGCCCGGATCTCGCTGTAGTCAGTCAGGTTCATGGTGTATCACTCCTTTTCGGCTCCCCTGCAAGGGGAGCTGTCGCGGCGGCTTGCCGCCGTGACTGAGGGGTCTGACCCCTCCGGCTTCGCCGCAAGCGACTCAGCCACCTCCCCTTTCAGGGGAGGCATTTGCGGCGGATGTATCCCGCGCCCGTCCGCGCACATATGCATCGATCTGTTCACAAACACCGGAGAAGTTCCTCAGTACATCCAGATTGCTGAATCGGAGAACGGTCAGGCCAAGGGCTTTCAGGTACTCGGTCCTCTCCAAATCTGACCACATCCCGGCTTCATCATAATGCTGTGATCCATCCAGTTCGACAACAAGTTTTGCGGAACTGCAATAGAAATCTGCAATATAATTTCCGATGATCTCCTGCCTTCGGAAACGGATCGGATAATCCCGCAGGAAATCAAACCAGAGATGCCGTTCTTCCTTTGTCATGGCTCGTCTGAGATTTCTTGCGTTTTGAAGTAATTTTGTGTTTCTTGGATGCATGACCCCTCCGGCTTCGCCGCAAGCGACTCAGCCACCTCCCCTTTCAGGGGAGGCATTTTCATTTCTTCAGAATCTTCTCATATCCCTGTCTGGCGGGGTCGTGGCCATCGTTGACCTGCACCAGAATGTTGCCCCGGTAGCGGTAACCATTCTCCCGCAGGAGGGTCTGCATGGGCTTGTTCTTTTTGTGGGTATCCGTGCGGATGCAGCGGAGACCGTAAAGCCGGGCCTGCTCCTCCACACAGTGCATCAGGAAGGCGGAGAGCTCCCCGCCCCGGTATTTCTTCGCTACCGCCGCCCGGTGGAGGACGCAGCAGGGCAGGCCCTCGGTCCATTTGCCGTCGGTGATGGCGGCGTAGCTCGGCTCCTCCCGGGTGGAGAGGGTGAAGAAGCCTGCGATCTCCTCCCCGTGGAGCAGAACGAAGCACTCGCCCCTTGCCATGTCGAAGCGGAGGTTTTCCTCCCTGGGGTAGCCGTCCTGCCACTGGTCCACCCGGTGCTTTTTGAGAGAGGCCTGGGCGTCCTTCACGATCTCCATCAGGGCGGGCAGGTCCTCCTCCGCCGCCGGGCGGCAGGAGAGGGGCTCCGTGATGGGCAGGCGGGCGGCCTCCTTTTCCAGCTCCTGCAGCAGCTTCCGGTCCTCCGGATCGCTGAGCGTCAGCTTTTCATAGAGATCCGGGCGCTTTTCCCGGGTGCGTTTGAACTGCTGCTTGCGCCGCCAGCGCTCCACCCTGGCATGGTCGCCCCGGAGCAGCACCTCGGGCACGCTGCGGCCCTCCCAGGTCTCGGGCCGGGTATACTGGGGGTATTCCAGCAGCCCGTCCCAGTGGCTCTCGCCGGTGTAGCAGGCCTCGTCCGCCAGGACCCCGGGCACCAGGCGGCACACGGAATCCGCCACGGCCATGGCGGCGATCTCCCCGCCGGTGAGGACAAAATCTCCCAGGGAGATCTCCTCGTCCACGCACTGCTCGATGAAGCGCTCGTCCACGCCCTCATAGTGGCCGCAGACCAGCACCAGGTGGTCGTAATCCCGCTTGAGACGCTTGGCGGTCTCCTGGTTGTAGGGCCGGCCCTGGGGGCTCATGTAGATCACCCGGCGGCGCAGGCCCTCCGGCGCGGCGGCGATCACCGCGTCCAGGCAGCTTTTCAGCGGCTGGGCCATCATGACGCAGCCGAAGCCCCCGCCGTAGGGGTAGTCGTCCACCTGGTTCTGCTTGTTTTCGGTATAGTCCCGGATTTGGACGCAGTTGATCTCCACCGCGCCCTTCTTCACGGCCCGGCCGATGATGCTCTCGTGCAACACGGCGCTGACCGTGTCGGGAAACAGGGTCAAAATATCGATCCTCATTACATGCCCTCGATCAAATGTACGGTGATAACGCCCTTTTCCGCGTCGGTGGACAGGATGAACTCCGGCACCGCGGGGATGAGATGCTCTGTCTCCCCCTGCACCACGTAGATGTTGGAGGCGGGACGCTCCAGCACGTCGGTGAGCTTGCCGATCTCGTTTCCCGCTTCGTCCTGAACGGAGGCGCCCAGGATATCCTGGATGAAGTAGGCGCCCCTGGGCAGCGGCGCGTCCTCCCGGGCGATCTGCACGGTCCGGCCCTTCAGGGTCATGGCAGCGTTCACATCCTCCACGCCCTCCAGCTTCGCGATGAGAAAGCTCTTCTGCACCTTGCCGGAGAGGATCCTGTGTTCCTTCCCCTCCACGAAAAGCCTGCCGCAGCGCCGGAGAAACTGGGGGCTGTCCAGCCAGACCTCGATCTTTACTTCCCCCGCCACGCCGTGGGTATTCACAATGCGCCCGGCCTCGATAAACGCGCTTTTTTCCATGGGGCACCTTCCTTTCGTTTAAGCACTCAATTTTACCATAAGGGCCGGAAATACACAAGAGAAAAGCCGCCGGGAAAGGCAGCCGCGGCCTTTGTTTGTTGACAGGGGGCGAAACAGATCTTATAATAGCGAAGATTCAGGCAAGAGCGGAACGAGGAGCAGGCCTACATGAAAAAAAGCCGCAACAACAGAAAAAAGCGGAAGACCGCGCCCATGGGCAAACAGATCCGGCGGGAGAGCATTCTCGGAATGCTCCTGCGGGACCTGATGCTGACGGCGGGGATCCTGGTGCTGTTCTCCCTGTTCCACCATGTGATCCCGCATTTGACCACCGAGAGCGCGCCCTCTCCCGTGCCCATCCAGACGCCGCTTCCCACACGGGCCCCGGTGCGGGAGGAGACCCCCGCCCCGGCGCGCATGGAGGAGCCCACGCCCAGCCCGGAGCCTGACCCCATGGACTGGAAGACGAAGTTTGCGTCCCACTTCACGGAGAACGTGGTGGAGACGGATCACAGTTACCAAAGCCCCGGCATCTCCATCGACATTCAGCAGTACCGGAGCGCGGATGAATTGCCCAGCACCTACTTCGTGGCCGATATCTATCTTGCGGAACTGGAGAGCTTCCAGACCCGCTGGGCCGGCGGGTCCCTGGTGTACAGCCGGCACGCGGACCCCCAGAAGCTGTCCCGGGAGGCGGAGGCCATCCTCAGCATCAACGGGGACTATGCAAATCTGCAGGAGACCGGTCTTCTGGTGCGAAACGGGGAATTCTACATGGACGAGAAGACCCTCTGCGATATCTGTGTGCTCTACCGGGACGGAACTATGGAGACCTACAGCCCCGAGGAGTACGAGGTGGAGGAGGTGCTGGAGCGGCTGCCCTGGCAGATCTGGAAATTCGGCCCCGCCCTGCTGGACGGGGAAGGACATCCCCGGGAAAGCTTCAACACCACCGGCCCCATCTCCGGAACGAATCCCCGGACAGGCATCGGCTACTACGAGCCGGGCCACTACTGCTTCGTGGTGGTGGACGGCCGGCAGGCAGACTATTCCGAGGGCATGACCATGGAGCGCTTTGCCCGGCTTTTTGAGGAGCTCGGCTGCAAGGCGGCCTACAATCTGGACGGGGGCCGTTCCTCCGTGATGTTCTTTCAGCAGGAGCGGGTCAGCCATCCCTTCTTAGACGGACGCAGCGCCGGAGACATCCTGCTGATCCGCGAGGTGGAGCCGGAGGAGGAGACGAAATGAAAAAGTGGGAGAGATTTTTGCCCCATCTGAGCTTCTGCATGCTGCTGTGCCTGCTGGTGTTCATGATCCTGGACGGCTACAATCCCTTTATGTACTGGCTGACCAGCACCGTCTCCAAGGTCTATATCGCCCTCTGCTGCGGCGTGGGCATGCTCACCGCCGTCCTCCTCATCGTCCGGCAGTACAGGGAAAAGCGCTGAACGCCTGGGACCGCGGAAGAAAGAGGAAGCGGGAGACCATTGACTTTTTCCCGGGATTGTACTACTTTTATACAAAATGGAAGCGCCCCTTCCGGGGGCGCTCTTCCGTTATTTGGAGGGAGAGGAATGGATTTTGCGGAGCTGCTGCTGATCGCGGTGGGCCTGAGCATGGACGCCTTTGCGGTGTCCGTGTGCAAGGGGCTCAGCGTAAAGGAGCTGAAGGGCCGGCATGTGCTGCTGGCGGGGCTCTATTTCGGCGGCTTTCAGGCGCTGATGCCGGTGATCGGCTGGCTGCTGGGCTATCGCTTCGAGAGCCTCATCACCGAGATCGACCACTGGATCGCCTTTGTGCTGCTTGCCCTCATCGGCGGCAACATGATCCGGGAGTCCTTCTCCGAGGACGAGGAGCTGAACGACGATTTCGGTGTGAAGACCATGCTGCTGCTGGCTGTGGCCACCAGTATCGACGCCCTGGCGGTGGGCATCACCTTTGCCTTCCTCTCGGTGAAGATCCTGCCGGCGGCGGGAACCATCGGTCTCACCACCTTCCTGCTCTCCTGCGCGGGCATCCGGATCGGCCGGGCCTTCGGCGCCCGGTGGAAATCCGGCGCGGAGCGGGCCGGCGGCCTCATCCTGATTCTGATCGGACTGAAGATTTTGTTGGAGCATCTGGGGATCCTGAATTTCTGATATGAAAACGAAAGAGAAAAAGAAAGCCCATTACGGGCTGCTGGTGCTGCTGTTTCTGCTGCTGGGCCTGGGGATCCAGGTGGGGCTTGGCTATCAGCGGCTCTCCCGGGGAGAGGCGCGGAGCGCCCGGCTGCTGGAGGAGCTGAGCCTCAGCGCCCAGACCGCCGCCGAGAACGAGACCCAGCGCCGCGGCGGGCTCTGGCAGGAGGCCGCCCCACGGCTTACCCGCCTGCCGGAGCTGAGGCAGGCCGCGCGGGCGGGGGAGGACCTGTCCCTGCTGGTGCTGGTGAACGCCGAGCATCCCCTGCCGGAAGACTATGCCCCGGAGCTTGTGCAGGTGGCGGACAAGGACGGCCGCACCTACGATCTGGACGCGCGCTGCGCCCAGGCCTTCTGGGACATGATGGATGACTGTGCCGCGGCGGGGGGCGAGCCTTATATCTGCTCCGGCTTCCGACTGCGCAGGGACCAGGAGCAGCTGTTCCAGGACAAGATCAAGCGGCTCGTCAAGGAGGGCACGGACCCGGCCCTGGCACCGGAGGAAGCGGCCAAGACCGTGGCCGTCCCCGGCACCAGCGAGCATGAATCCGGCCTTGCGGCGGATCTCATCGACGAGAGCTACCCCTACCTGGACGAGCTCCAGGAGCAGACGCCGACCCAGATCTGGCTCATGCACAACAGCTGGCGCTACGGCTTCATCCTGCGCTATCCCAATGGAACCACGGAGCAGACGGGCATCATCTATGAGCCCTGGCATTACCGCTACGTGGGCAGGGAATACGCCCGGGAGATCTACCGCATGGGCGTCACCCTGGAGGAATATCTCCAGCGCCGGGAGGGCAGATAGGCCTGCCGGGAACATATGGCAAAATGATCCGTCTGAAAGGGCGTGCAAATGAGGGAGACGGCATCCCTAACTTGCGCGCCCTAAACAGGCGGATCTTTTTCCATTCGGAATACGGAGTTCGGAACTTGGGAAAGCGCCGGCCGCCTGCCCTGCCTTCTCCTCGAGGAGAAGGTGGCATCCGCCGATCCCACGCGAGGCGGATGACGGATGAGGTGTCATGCAGAGAAGGGTGGGGGATGCTGCCGCAGACGGCGCAAGGCCGCAATTCCTCCGGTTTTCCGACCGCTGCGGAAATTGCAGGCTTCCTTCCTCTGCCACCGGCAGCGGGAGGCTGCAAACGCCTTGCGGTGCCCGAAAAACCGTTCGGGCTTACGCTGATCCTCCGGTTTTTCGACCGCTGCGGAAATTGCGGCCCGCCTTTGTCCGCCGCAGGCGGCGGCGGGCCGCAATTCTTAATAATTCTAAATTCGGGCGGGGGCGACTGTTTTTTGCTGGTAACTTGTGGTATAGTGTGCCCATCGAAAGATGAGACGGAAAAGAGGCGAGAAGATGCCTGTTAAGAATACAAGTGCGGAGCACGCGGCGCCGAAGCGGCGGCTGAGACCGTCCATCAAGATCGCCGTCGCGGTCGTGGTGGCAGTGCTGCTTGGCTGGATGGGCCTGAGGCTGCATCACTGGATCGCCCAGCGGGGCGACACCCGGGTGATCGTGCTGGTCAATCCCTGGAACGATGTGGATAACAGCGGTTTCAGCCCCAAGCTCAAGACCGTGGAGAATATCCAGGTGGACAAAAGCTGCGTGGAGGACCTGACCGAGATGCTGGCTGCCTGTCGGGCTGCCGGCACGCCCATCACCCTGACGGCGGGCTACCGCAGCCCGGAGGAGCAGCTGTCGCTCTTCGAAAATGAGGTGAGCCGGCAGCGGGCGGCCGGCCGGGACGCGGATACGGCCTATCTTCTGGCCGAGCAGCGGGTCGGTACCCCGGGAACCAGCGAGCACCAGCTGGGCCTGGCAATAGACGTCCAGGGGACCGCGGCCCAGGAATGGATGCGGGAGAACGCCTGGCGCTACGGCTTCATCCTGCGCTATCCGGAGGGGAGCGAGTCTGTCACCGGCCGCAGCGCCGACAGCTCCCACTACCGCTACGTTGGCCTGACAGTGGCCGAGCAGATCCAGAGCCTGGATATCTGCCTGGAGGAATATATGGGCATGTTCTTCACCCAGGATGCGGAGATCGTGCTGGATAAATAAAAAACAGGAGTTTGAAAAGTGCTTTTCAAACTCCTGTTTTTAGTTTTTAGTTTTTAGGTAAACGATGATTAAAAGATGACTATGCCTCAAAGATCTGGTAAAATGGAACCAGGGGGGCGAGGCCATGAAAGGACAAACGAGTTTCACAGATGTAGAGTACAGCCAGCGAAAGAGGAAGACCAAGCGGGAAGAATT
>JAFSMZ010000008.1:0-102479 GCA_017447685.1 Oscillospiraceae bacterium | reverse complement strand
TTGAGTTTTTCCGTTACTTCGTTTATGATCTTTTCCACAGGGGACACCTCTTTCTTGTGGCTAATGGTTTGTGGTGAATTCATTAAACCACTTTGAGGTGCCCTCTGTCTTCTTTTTTCCTACATCTATTTTACACTAAGGCCTTTTGGGCGCGGCGTTCTGACATTAGCCGTATTGCTCGGAGATGTAGATCCTCGCCCGGTTCTGGATGGCCGCCGCGGCATCCTCGACGGAAATCTGCCCGGCCAAATAACGGTCGATCTCCTCGCGCAGCATACGGATCAAGGCCTCGTCTTGAATCACCAGCTTCGTGGTGCCGTAAACCTGCTGCCGCAGCTCCTCCGCGTTTTCGGCGGTGAAATAGCCGATCTGGAAGCGCTCGTCATAATCGTCGGAGATCTCCCTGTCTACCATCTGCTCAAAGTCCGCCTTGAACACCGGAATGCCATTGGCAAGCCCGATGATGTCCGAGCCCTCCATCAGCGTCCTCACAAAGCGCCAGGCTCCCCCCCGGTTGGCGCTTGCCGCCATAATTCCGATGCGGGTATTTGCCCCGGTGGTAGAGCGCCATTCGTTGGGGCTGCTGCCCAGTTTGAGGAAATAGCTGCCCGTTCCCTCCGTTTCGGGAAAGCCCGCCACCACATAATCGCCCTTCATCATGTACTTCTCCTGGTGCCCGGCATTAAAGGCCAGGTCGTAGCAGATGTTCATGAGCTTCGGATCTTCACTGTATTGGCTGCCGTTGGGCAGGGCCTTCAGCAGCTCCAGCCAATGGACGAAGGCGGGGCTATCGAAGGAGCAGGTCCCCGCGTCCCGGTCGATGAACTCCGCAGTTGCCGCCCAAATCAGCAGCGTGGTAATGAGCTCCCGGTCCAGGCTGTGCCAAAGGGGATCCATCTCCGGGTGGGCGGCGATTAAGCTTTCGATGTTCTCCACCGTCCAGTTCTCCCGTCCGGGGAAGAGATCGGGGTGCGTGGTCATGGTGAGCAGGGTGAATTTGGCCGTATATTCGTATAGGCCTCCGTTTTGAATCATGAGATGCAGCAGTGGCTCGATAAAGTCCTCCCGGCTGAGACTCTCGTCCGCATCGATCAAGGGCAGCATGTCCGCAAGCAGGCCGGAGTCCAGCGCTTTGTCCGGCAGAAAGCTGGTGTCCAGCAGGTCCAGATCCCTGCGCGTAGCAAGCTCTATCAGCACCCTGTCACGCTCCTGCTCGCTGGCGCAGGGAATGGGAACGATCTCGATCCGGTACGCCGGGTCCGTGTTGTTGAAGCGGATGACCGCATCCATCATCTCCGCTGTCAGGGCATATCCCTCCGACGTTACGGCATTGTTGTTCTCCGAAAACGCCCCCAGGCGCAGGTTCTGCCGGACCGGCCGCAGCCCTCTGGTCACGCGGATCAGGGACGGCGTGAGCATCATCTCTCCGTTGGGATAATACACGTCGCCCTGTGAGTTCTCAAAGCCGTCAAAGCTGCCGATCTCCCGCAGGCTCAGGGCCACATCGACCCAACTGAACAGCAGCTCCCGCTCCCCACTCTCCGGGTCGACGGAATAGAGCTTCTTCCCGGTGGACAGGAGGAAATGGCCGTTGTTGCTGTCCAGCAGCATCCCCTCGTCAAAAGTAATCGGCGAGCCGAAGGAGAGCGTTTCCCGGTCAAAGGGCTGCGAGCCATCCGGCGTCGAGTACCAGCGGCGGTCGTTCACGCGAAAGCCATGGAAATTCCCGTAGGCCGGCAGATTGGGCTGGGAGAGCACGTTCACCTCGGCGTCGATCACATAGAAACGACCCATGGCTGCCAGAATGGCACGTTCGTCGTCCAGGGCCAGGAGGCCTGTGAAAAAGCGCCCGCTGCCCTCGGTGCTGCTCTCGCCCTCGAAGGGGATCCGCTCCGCCGTGCTTGAACCGCTCCTCCTGTCGATGTGCAGGACATAGTAGTCCAGGTTCTCCCTGGCCGTGCCCTTATCGTAGTCCTCCAGGTGGTTGCTCTCATGCAGCAGGGCCCAGATGCTGTCGCCGGCCAGACTGACCGGCCCCATCTCCGGCTGCCAGGCGTCACCCGTGGAAAAGTCCACGCGCGTCCACTCACCACTCATGGTATCGTAGGCGGCGATCACCGGTTTACGCTCCGGCGTCACCCCGGAGAGCCAGATCGTGTCTCCCTCGGTCTCCCAGCCGGTGGAACGGGCCAGCCAATCGGGGCAATTGATCCTGGAAGGGATCCACTCCTCAGTCATCTCGCTTTCTGTACCCGAAATGATGACAGTCGCTTCCTCGTCTCCTTTCCCACAGGCGCAGAGGCTCAGCAGCAGGCACAGGAGCAGGAGACTTGCAAGAATTCTCTGTTTCATGATTGAAACCTCCGTATGTTCATCTCACTTTTCAAAGGAAGAAGGACTCCCTTCCCGGATTTTCTTTTCTATGACACCAGCATAGCATGTTCTGCCCGGGATGCAACGACAGCCGTCGAACTGCAAGAAAACCGTACGGAAAAAGAGATTGTCCGCACTTGGGGCAGGAAGGGATAATACGCCCATCTTCCTTTACCCCGGATCATACCCACTTCCGTCCTCCAATTCCAGCGGCAGCGCACAAAAGCCGGATTCTCCAGCACAAACGCAGGAAAGCGCATGGATTCAAGCTGTAGAAAAGCACAAAGCGGGAGCTGGGCGCTCCCGCTTTGTTGCTTTGTTTATTATCCGTATTGTTCAGAAATGAATATGCTCGCCCGACCCTGGAGATTGGCCGCAGCTTCCTCAGGAGTATACCGCCCGGCAAGGCAGTCGCTGACCACTTCGTAGATCATTTCCAACAGCGGCTGATCCTCGCGCACAGTCTTGTCCGTGGCATATACCAGGTTCCGTATCATTTCCACGTCCTTTTCCGTAAAGATCGGATAGCCCTGCAGTTTTTCATCCGTCACTGCGGCGGTTAGCTGCTCGTCCAGCCGATCGGCCAGTACGGGAATGCCGGAGCCGTCATTGTATTGCAGCAGGATCTTCAAAAAGCGCCATGCGGCCTCCTTGTTCTGGCTCTTCTCCATGATCCCCATGCTTACGCTACTGTTGTGATCGCTGATCCAGGGACTCAGGTTCTGACCCACACGGGCGAAGTAGTGCCCGCTCCCGGAAGCGCCAGGAAAGCCGCAAAAGACGGTATTCTCGCTCCGCAGAGTCATCCTGAGGGACCCGGGCGTCGCCGCGTGCAGCTCAAACAACGGCTCAAAGAGGCAGCGGGCCTCGTTATATTCCGGGCTGTAGGGAAGCGTCCGCAGCAGCTCCAGCCACTGGGCAAAGCGCCCGTCGTCGAAAGAGCAGGTCGCCGCATTATAGTCGATGAACTCCGCCGTTGCCATTTTCGTCAGAATCTTCGCCATCTGCGTTTGATCGTGAGTCCAGAAGAGTACATGCGCGTCCCCCCGCGCCGAGATCATCCGGTTCACCGTTTCGATGCTCCACGCGTCCTTCCCCGGGTATTCCTCCTCTCGCATGCACCAGGTCATGATCTGCACATAGGGCGTAACCGCGTAAAGCTTGCCACCTCGAAGCATGCCGTTCAGCACATTCGGGATAAAACTCTCTCTGCTCAAGTCCGGATCGGCGTCCAGGTAGGGCAGCAGATCCGTCAGTAGGCTGCTGTCCAAGGCACCGTCCGGCAGGATACCCGTGTCGATCAGGTCGTAGTCCGCCGCAGTGGCAAGTTGGATCAGATTCTTCGTCATCTCCTCCTTGCTTCCGTTGATGGTGGTGACGCTGATCTTGTAATCGGGTTCCGTGTTGTTAAAGTACAGGATCGCGTCCATGTACTGTCCTGCCCCTTGCATGGAGTCTGGGATAAACTCCTCGTCCTCCATAAAACAGAGCATGCGCAGTTCAGTCTTGGGCTTGACCATAGCGCGGCTGACCTTGACGAGATAGCGTCTTGCCGGGTAGTAGCAATCTCCTGCAGCGGTCTCGATCAGTTTATTTGCGCCGAGGGATTCTGTATCCAGGGCCACGTCCATCCAGTTGAACAGTTCGCTTGTCTCTCCGCTTGTGCAGTCCACTCCAAGCACCGTCCGGTCAGTTCCTTTGGCGAAAAGGTGCCCGTTTTCGCTTTCGCAGCGGGTCATAGGCTCTGCCCGAAAGCTTTCCTCAAAGCGATCTGTCGTCCGGTTGAAATGCAGGATACCGTCTCCTTGTCCGCCGAAGTAAAGCTCACCGTTGACCCGGCAGCAATTCCCGGACCAGCAACCGTTCAGGGGAATCGTCTGCAGCTTTTCTCCCTGCCGGTTGATCCGATAAGCGTTAACAGAATCGCAAAGGAGTGCACTCTCTCCATCCAGCGCGTACAGATCGGAAAATACTGGCCGATTCCCCTCCGGGTCAAGCTCCGCCTGGAACGGAATCGGAAAACGCTGCGCCTGAACTCCCTGGTTCAACTCGCATAGGATCAGACTGAATTCCGGATCACCGTTTTCCGGCCAACTGCACAGCAGCGCCCACAGCACTTCATCTGAAACCGAGAGACCGCGAATGCTCGCCAGATCACGCAAGCCGCTCCGATCGAACTCCACCTCTCCCCACGAGTCACTCCCGGTATCGTAGGACAGGATCGCGGGGAATCCGTCCTTCTTTGTTCCGAACCAGATCACGCCATCCGACAGGGAGAATTCCTCCGTCATGCCGTTCCAGCCGTTGACGTCTTCCGGGATAGGGATCGCCTGGGCGATCCATCCTTCTGTCAGCCCCTCTTTGGGATCCGATAGAATCACCTCTGCTTCTTCTCCCGTCTCGCAGGCGCAGAGGCTCAGTGCCAGGCAAAGCAGCAGGAGACCTGATAGAAGTCTATGTTTCATGTCTATACCTCCCCTTAATGATGCCGGTTTTCCGGTTGACTCTTAGCAACTGCTCGCTGCCAGCATAGCATTTTGCTTAAGTAGCGCAACCACATTCGTCAAAGTGCAAGGAAATTGCGTAGAAAAAGAGATTACCTGTCATTCAGAGCAGAGTGTTTTTGCCCCCTCTTCTCTTTTCCATGAAACATAGCTGTTTCTGTATCTCAATTCCAGCGCTCTGACGTGAAAACTGGATTCCGATACACGAAAGCAGAGAAAGCCGGATGCTATCTCCAAAAAAAACACAAGCAGGAGCATAGTCGCTCCCGCTTGCGTGTGTTGCTCTAGTTATTATTTTGATTAATTGCGGATTAACTGGGAGATACGGATTTCCGTTGCCCACAGCTCTTCCGCATCGGGATCTTCCAGAACGATGTCAAACATGTAGTTGATGTCTCCACAGTACTTTTGCAGATCTTCCAGGGAGGCCGCATATATGTCATAGGTGTCGCCCCGAAGTATCGCGGTTTTTACAACCGTATTCTCGCTGTAATGGATCACAACCTGTCCAAGAACCGGCTCGGAGCCATGAAAAGCCATGGCATCCTTGCCGAGCACAAAAGAGGAATCTGTCACATCAGAGGCTATCCCAAAATAGGACACATTTGCATAATAGTTTTCATTCAGGCCGCTACCGCTTTCAAGCAGCGTTCCGAGGGCAGGCGCGGCGCTTTCTGGGTTTGTATTCTCTGCCTGCTGTGCTTCTTCTGTTCCTACAATCTCCGAGTCCGGCACTGTGACTTGGGCTTCTGCGTCTTTCTGTCCTCCGCAGCCCGAAAGCAAAAGAGAGCAAATCAAGATCAAGGCAAAAAAACCGTCGGGAACTTTCTTCCATGTGTTTTTCATCATCGCATATGTTCTCCTTCTTTATTTATGTTCACTCACATAGATTGTGGCTTTCTGCTGGATGAGGGCAGCTACTTCCTGGGCGCTTTTGTTTCCGTAGAAGTATTCCTGTACACAATCCAAAATAATTTCCGTCAGCCCCGCATCCCCGTTTCTGCAATACAGGGCAGAGCCCAGGATTTCTCTTGCAAGAGCCAAATCCTGCTCCGTAATGTCACCGTTATACATTCCGCCTGTCCAAATGGTGTTTCCCTTTCTTGCGGCAGCTGCGATCTTTTCAAAGGAACTCTTGAGATAAGGGAAGAACCAGCCGCTTTCCTGCAGGGTTGGCTCCAGGAAGCTGCGGGCGAAGGCCCACGCGCCATCTGTGTGTTCACAAGCCGTTGTAATGCCGATCTTGTTTGCCGGGATCAGAATGTGCATCACATCTCCGCTCGCGTTGGGGAAGCCGATCGGGTTTGTGTTTCGCCCTAAGCTATAGTTGTATTCTGCGACAAATATCACCGAGGCCAGCGGAGCATACCTGCAATTTGCCTGGCTGTCCGGGGACACAAGTTGGGTGCTGGCCTCGCTTTCCGACATGCTCTTGCATAACTCCAACAGGTGTACAAAATCCTCGCTGTCAAAGCGGCATTCGCCGGTCTCCCAGTTTACAAACTGAGAATCGGCGGCAAGCAGCATTTCCAAGAACTGCATGGGATCAAGGCCGGAAACTATAATATCTCCGTTGTTTTTGAGAGCAGCGTATTCTTCTACTGTCCAGCCCCGCTTTGTCCCAACCGCATTTTCATCCGCAAACATGGTCAGGATCTGCACGCTGCTGGTGAGAAAAGGCAGCTTTCCGTGGATGCTCAGCGCCGTAAAGACATTATCGTAATAGTCTTCCATGTGAATGGCAGGGTCGTTATTAAGATAGGGGTAAAGATCGACCAAGTAGCCCGAACTGGACAGGGCCTCCACCGGAAGATTGTTCAAATCCAGAATATCCGGAATTTCTCCTGCAATCAGCTCCACGGAAAACTTTTGGATCGCGTTATTCCATTCATCTGAGGTAACATCCTGGCTCATGGAAAACACGCTGGTGAGCTCGATCCGGTACTCGTCGTTGCTCTTATTAAACAGAGCGATAGCCTCCAGAATGGAGCTTTCCGGCTGCAGGCTGAACATTGTCAGCACAGTGCGGTCGTCAATTCCCGGCTCTACAATGCAGAACTCATAACAGAGCTGCTGCGTCTGGCTGAAGGTACCCGCAATGACTGCAAACTTCCCATCCGGCAGGGGGCACACATGGGGGTCTCCGCTGGCAAGGCCAAGATTTGACCAGTTGAAAAGCGGCTTCTTTTCTCCGGAAACTGGATCAGCCGCAAAAAACTCAGCAAAATCATAGAAATAATAGTCGCTGCTTTCACCTCCGCTGAATACGCTGCCGACAGCACCCAGGTCAATTCTGTCCTCGTAATCAAAGACTTTTGCTTCCATGTTAATCGGAAGAAGATGATAGTTCCCGTCTCCCACGGTGTCAAAAACAGCGAGCTGGCCATCTGCTTTTGAGATAATAGCCTCCGGGTTCCAGGGATCGGTGAGGGAAAACAAGTAGTTTCCGCTTCTGTCGAACAGGTAGCAATAGGCACCGCTGGACTTTACGGTTACACAGAGGTTCCCATCTTTGTCCCGGCTTAGGAAGATGCGGTCACTTGCAAAGCGCAAGGAGCCGCTTTCTTCCATAAGCTCATTCAGTGAGATCGTGTCTGCCAAGCTGCCGTCTGCCTCAAAATGACAGAGCGTGTAGTTTGCAGGTGTGTCCTCCTCTTCGGTCAGGATCATATGTACTGCCCAAAAGCCGCCTTGACCGTCAGATGCCAGAGTCAGCAGGATCGCGTTCTCTGATAAGTCCAGGGGCAGCTTTTGAAAATCGGTGCCGTCTGGTTGGAGCGTCGCCGCATAAGACACCGTGGCGTCCTCGCCTTCCTCCCAACAGCACAGGATGATTCTGTCACTGTCCAGGAAGCAGCAAGGAATATTTGTGATGCTGTCTGGCAGAAGGGAGTAGTTGGTAAGGATATACCCTAATTCTTCCGGCTCTTTTTCTGGTTCGGCCTTGCTGCCACAGGCAGTAAATGAAAGCAGCATCGCAAAGACCAACAGGCATAGAATCGCCTTTTTAAGCATATTCTTCTCCTTTTCTATTCAAGAATGTAGCCTGCGCCCCAAGATGTTTTGATAAATCTGTAGGGCTTTTGGGTATCGTTCAATTTCCTCCTTATGTGATGTACATGAACAGAAATCGCATTCTTGCAATCAACAAAAGTCTCGTCCGGCCAGATCCTTCTGGCAAAGTCTTTTGTGTTGACGGTCTGGCCTTTGTTCTCCAAAAGTATGTTCAATATAGAGAACTCTGTATCGGTTAGCTTTATCAGTTGTCCGTTTAGGAAACACCGGTGGACTTTGGGATATAGCTCCAATCCCTTAAAAGAAAAAACCTCAATCATGTTTCAGCTGTAAAATGTCCTTGGAATTTTGCGCATTGAAATACGGCTTGTCCTATTTCCTGCATGACATACGCCCGGAAGGTGTGCCTTACCGATCCGCTGACATACAAGCTCATCCCATACCGGAAGCAATCAGCTCACGGGCCATTTGCCCCAACATTTCGAGATCGTCCTGGGTGGCGTCATAAACCATGAACGCATAGTGGGCACCATTCATATCAAAGTCGACGAATGCAATCTCAGTTACCGAGATTTCATCTGCGCCATAAGTCACAAAGAAGCGTCCTCCAGTTTCGGAAGCGCTGTCTTCCTCTGTTTTTTCATAATCGTCCGGCACGAACTTGTAGGTGTCCAGACGGAAGCTGACATTGATTCCCTCAATCTGGCGAATGTCCGCCCCCTGAACTGCCCGATCTGCAGAGGCTTCGTAAAGCGGGGCAATATTGAGCCACACGATACCGGTGTTGGGCTTGGTATAGGTGACATTGACCTCGTAGTATTCCCGCAGCATATCACCGTTATCATCATAATCTGCCATGCCGTCAACTCGGAGCTGAGAAAAACGATAGCCGTTAGAGAAAGAGTCCGGGACAGTAATGGGATAACGAACGGTACGTTCTACTTTCGGCAGTTGAGAAAGACTTGTGTATTCTCCTGTTTCCGGCATGCTGTGGGTTGCGGTGCCGCGAAGACTCCAATAGATCGCATAAGCGGTCACGGTAAAGAGTGAGATCAAGATCGCTGCTACCAGGAGCGAAGAGAAAAGCTTGCGGTTGATCCGGCGCGGTGTATGCTGCTCTCCTGAATACTCCAAAACATCCATCGTATCGAGAACATATTCGTCACGAATCCCGCGCATGGCACTTAGCAAAGCAAAAGAATCTAACATAAGCCTTCCTCCTCTAAGTACATACGAAGTTTGTTCCTCGTTCGGAAAAGCGTCATTTTTGTTTTGCTTTGACTGCATCCCATTTTCTCGGATATTTCGGAAATGGGAGCAAGGAACCAGTAGCGGGCGATAAACATTCTTCGGTCTGCTCGGGGAAGTGTGCTCACAAATCTGTCAATTGCTGCTTCCAGCTCTTTTTCCTCGTAGCGCTGCTCCACATTTGCGAGTGAGGGAATACAGTTTTCCAGCTCCTCCAGAGCAAGAGGGGTTTCTCCGCCGCCGCGCTTTTGCGCGTTTTTTGCTTTGAATCGGTCAAGGGCGAAATTGCGCGTAATATACCCTAAGAAGGTAGATAGAATAGAAGGCCGCTTGTCAGGCATCATATTCCACGCGCTAAACCATGTATCATTCACGCATTCCTCCGCATCTTCGTTATTTGCGCAAATATTGTACGCTATGGTGTGACAATACTTGCCGTACTTACGATCCGTTTCCGATATGGCCTGATCGGAACGCTGCCAGTACAGATCAACAATCGCTGCATCTTCCATGCTGATCCTCCTTGTCCTAAGAGCTCTTAAACATATATTACGAAATCTGTCGCAATCGGTCACTACAAATCAAATCATTTTCGCGAAAAGGCACTTTCTGATGGAAAAGAACAGCCTTAGCAAGCAGGGCATTTGTATGTAAAATGCAAAAATGGGCAATCCGGAGCTTTCCCCGGACTGCCCATTTTTCTTGCTGGTGGAGCATCTCCCGATCCCCCTGGAACATTGGAAGCTTCCAATGGCTGTGCGTTTCTGTGAAACGCATTTTACGTTGCTACTTGCGCTGTGCTGCTTTCTCTGTAACTGCAATAAGCTATGCCCAATCCAAGGGCTTGAAGATAATCAATATTGCACAGTGATTTGCCACATTAACAAGGCGAGAACCCGCGGCATAACGATCAATTGCTCAAAACGCTGCAATCCAGCTCTGGGCTATTTACCTTCAGCAATCAATTCCCCAGCATTTTTTCAGACGGTCGACTGTATAATTCCACTTTTTCGTCAAAGGTCGGCAAACAGAGTTTTGATTACCGAAGAAGCCCAATTCCTTCACGGCCTCTGAAGCTCTCACCGTTTTTATCCACTGGATCTTTACCACATACTCTGCATTATCTGGATCGTCAACAGAATAGAGGTAATTCCCGCGAAGTGAGAGGTCAACCATTTTTACATTCTCGCCTTTTACATCAAAGACGGCATCCTTGGCCTGCTGCACGGGTTCCGTAACAATACCAACGCCGACATATCCGGTATGCGGAATATTGACCCAGACGCGATCCCCGGGAGAAAGGAGGGAGAGGGTCTTTGAATACCAGCTTCCGCCACCTGCAGAGATAAACCCATACTTTCTGGCATCTTCCCAGTTCCGGGAACCCTCGCCGAAAGAAGCATAGTATTCTCCGTTCCAAGGGCCTTTTTCCGATCCTTTTATTGGGGCTGATTCCTCGATATCTTCCTCAAACCAAGTGCGGCTAATCAATCGTTCACTACCACACTGAAAAACATGGAAGAAAAGAATATTGATATCAACGCGGTATGTTTCGCGCAGGAAGCGAATAATGCGCTCGGTTCCATCATCCATTTTCGCAGCAACGATGACCATCTTCACATTTTGGTTTACACTTGCTTCATCGAGTGGAGTTCCAAACTTTTTCTGAAACGCATCATTCAGCGTCTCTTTTCCGTTTGTGAAGGAGAGATATAGCTGTGCGATTTCTTCTGCGGTCATCTTGGAGACACTGGCCGCATAGTCAATGACTTGGGCGGTGACTTCACGCGGCGTCAGATCCTTTTTCAGCTCCACTACGACCATATCCCCGTCGTGATCAATGCAGAGAATGTCAATGAACTTGCCGGCATCGGTTTTTACCTGGTTGCTGATGACCAGCCAGCCCTTGTTTAGAATCTCAATATTGTCTCGCAGAAGCAATTCGAGTTCTTTTTCGTCAATAAGACTTGCTGCTTCCAGCGGTTTTTTCTCATCAAGAGACCAAACAGTATGTGATATGGGCATTTCTATACCTCCTACATAAAGAACCGAAAATCGTAGGGCTTATCATAAATTGCTTCATCTTGTTTAGACATGCGTGCCAATACTTTTGCAAAGTCCAGCGTAACAGGGAGGGTTTTGTACAAGCTGTCTCCGCTATTCCAGTTCATTTTTGTGAGCATTAGGATTTCCCGCGCCAGTGTATCTCCACTGGCATTTCCAGCATAACGCTTTACTAACAAAGGTGCGGGAATTCCGCGCGATCCTTTGTAGTAGTTCCGAGTTCCATCTAATTCCGGATGAATGATACATCCGTGCGTCCACAAAAGAAAACTATCTCGATCTAGTTTAACTGCAAGACCCCGTTTTACAGGGAAGCCGAATGCTGTTTTATCTGGCTGCGCCCCAAACCGAATTCCGCGCCACGCGCAATAATCCTGAATCTGTACCAGTTCAACTTCTATACCTCTGAACGCCTGCATGATGCCGGAGATTTCGTCTCGAATAAATGGCGTCGTTTTATGAATGACAATTCGCTTCAGGGAGTTGACGGGAGCTGAATGATAATACTGTTCCCGTAATTCTGTCATCATGAGGCGAGCATCATCTTCTCGCATGAAAGGATTACTCTTCCCTCGAAAAATAGGATTATTGATTTTTCTCAGCACCATTCGTATTCCTGTGCCTGTGGAGTCGAAAAGTTGGCTACACCCAATGCAAATCCTCTTTTCTTCGGAATATGCATAGCTGATACCTATGTATGCCGTGTCGTCTTGTATAGATTCAGGATGCCATAAGATCCCGGTGGCTTTTGCATATAAGCTGGTGGATAATCCCCACATCACTTTACATGTGTCATAACTGTTGATAGATTTTTCCTCAATTAATTGAAGCTTAATACCCTTCTCAGTCGCGAAGAGCTTTAATGCATCATGCAGATTAAAATCCGGAGAAATAGATGCAGCAGTGCGAAAAGGAGCAAAACACTTTGGAATGTATATAACTAGAATATCAAAATCCAATGCACGTAATGAAAAAGCGTTTATGCCTCGCTTCATGAAGTCAATGAAATCCGAAGGCTTCAACCTTAAAGCTGCGCTCCTATCATACCCAACACAGATATTAGTCTGTCCCTTCGTGGGTACAAAGAGGGGTCTATGATAAACGCGCTCAAATCCTTCGTAATGTGGAAGATATTTGTCTTTTCCGTTGTTTGGTATAGTGGAATTCAGTTTGTTTAGGTGAGCAAGAATTGTATCCATATCCTGGGCCGGCGAGAGAACTGCGAGCCTAACAGAAGGACGAGAGGAACCACTTCTTACATATGAACAGTCAATCGGTCCATATTGGCAGAGTCCCTTGAGTTGGTTTATTCTTCGCTTTGTTTGATCCGTATCTGAGAAACACATTAACGGCTCTTCATATATGCATGTGGGCATTGTTGCCCATCTCGGATTCCTCCGGCTACCACCCAAGCTTACAGCAGGCGCTATAAAAGCAGCCCTAAAGCCCTCATATTCGAAAGAAAACCTACCAGAGTCAAAACAAAGCGTTTCCCAGAATTTAAGCTTTTCGTTATATGCTTGATTATATATTCCTGAAACAATGCGATTGACCTGAATTTGATTTGTTTCTTTGTCTAGATGTTCACCATTCCTCCCGCAAATGTATACCGTAGGCAAAAGGTTTAAATACAAATCTCCAGCCATAAAGCTTACGGCTATTTCTGCAGCATCATAAACGCGGAATCCTTTATCATTTCTTTGAGAAGAGGGATTATATACTTTGTACTTTCCGCATGACACCATTCCCTTTGTGATAAGGCTTCGCTTTATTAGCTGATAAATCAGACCAAGGTAGACAGATTCATTTCTTTGAATATCTTGGTCAGGTGCCTCGGCAGTGGAAATAGGCGAAAGGATATGCTTTTGAAATACCATTCTGAGCTTTTCAGCGGTTGAAAAAGCATAAATGTGCTTATTATACAATCCAGCAATAATGTCATGCCCACCGATTATAGAGCGAAGCTCAGCCCAGCTTGTAATGTCAGTTTCGAAAACATTGCAAAGTGGGCAACCTTCCGCTTTATAGGCATTAAGCTTTATAAATGAGTCAATCGGCTGACCGGAGAGTCGAATATCACTTTTTGCATGCAGAAAGGTTCTCTGACCATTGATAATGTCATTGTTGTAGTTTTGTGCTTGATAAATAGAAAACATCAACTGGTCAAAACCTTCGATCTCAACGACTTCAGCGTATTTACCGTTTTCTTTAGCCTTTTGAATTAATGCAGCTACTCTGGGATTGACATGACCTCCTTTCCGAACGGTCCAGAGCAATCCCTTTGATAATAGAGAAGGATTGCAAATACAGCTTTCTAAGAAAGACATGATTGATTCATCATTTCCGGAGTACCCAATAATCACAAGCTGTTTGCCCGTCAGTTGACTGGATGCATATTCTTTTAGCTTGTCCTCCAGCTGCTGCAGTTCAGCGTGAGTATTTCTCAGCCAATCATAACGATAATCACCATGGAGTTTTCCTATCACAGGATACTGCGGGTTCAGTATGCGAATGCTATCTCTATTCGCCTCACTGCACACCAAAATATTATTTGACGGATAGAGACGTTGAATCGCATTTTCAAGTAGAGAATCAAAATTGGTCGTCCAAATATTCTTGACCTTTCCTTGGACAACAGCTTCCGCCAAGCATAGATAACCAGTAGAGGGCTGGTGATCAGAAACGATCCTCTCAATGTACCGCTTTCTTGCCATTGGATCGCTGTAGCACTGTTCAAAGTAATAGGAATACTCTTCCGGTGCGTATTGCTGCGGGTAAGAGCCCTTATGGTCAAAATAGTCCTGTAGCAGTTTTCGAGTGGAGGGCAAAGCCAAATCCTTGTATTGCTCAGTAGAAATACCTCGCTCAGAACAGTAGATAAAGCGCTTGAATTCCCAGATTAAGTCACCACCTGAAGGGATACCTGATGATATAGAGGCACCCGCACCGAGAAATATATCCACTTCTCCGTTTGCCATCACGCTAAAATTTCGAATGAATTGTTCTTGTGAAAGCATAGATGCCTCCTATAGTCAGTCTATCTGTAGAATACTTATTACTTCTTACTTCCGAAAAAACCTGTTTTACTGCCCGTTTCCGTTGCGCATCTCGCGATAAACTATCCCTGCAAGGACGGACATGACGGCGTTGTACTTGGCTTGGTCCTCGAACAGCGCGGAGTAGCTCTCCTGAGATTCCATATAGCTCTCCATGGCCGCGGTGCCGAAGGCGCTGGGGAAAATGCTCTCGGTAAAGATCCGGGGATCTGTGGTCAATGCAGAACTCTTGAGCTTGGGATCGGCGATCAGCTTGTCGTGCAGGGCACCAAGCATGACCTTGTCCGCGTCTGTGAAATCACCCTTGTATTTTTCGTTGATCTTCTCCAGAATCTCGTCCAGCGTGCTCTTTGGGTACTGCACTGCGCCGCCCCGCTCCTTGGCTGGAACATACTGGCCGTCCAGCTCCTGCAGCTGGATCGCGCCCTCAAAGGTTTTCTGCAGCTTGTAGTATTCCAGCCGCAGCTTGCCGTCAAGGTCAACCGGGTCTTCCCGGTCAACCGGCAGCAGCCCCAGCAGATAGCTGAGGAACAGATACTCCTTCTGCGTGTCCTCGTCGAACATACGCACGACCTGGGTCACATAGCTGTACCAGCGCAGGAAGGAGCGCACAAGGCGGCGGAACTGATAGCGCTCCTCCGCGTTTTTCAGGTTGTAGCGATCCGCCACCGGCTTGAGGGCGCTGGTCATGCGGCCCATGGCCTTGGCGTCCTGTTTGCCGGCCTGATTCCACACGGCGATGAAGGCATCAATGTCATTGTTGCTGTAGATGGCGTAGCCCCGCAGCTCCTTCTGGGTCTGGTAAATGAGATCGACATTGACCTCCTGTTCCAGACTGGTCTCCTGATAGAAGGGCTGGAAGGCGTCGAGGATATCCTCCTGCCTGTTGGCAAAGTCCAGCACGAAGGTGTCCACCTTGCCGGGGCAGGTGCGGTTGAGGCGGGAGAGGGTCTGCACAGCCTTCACGCCCTTGAGCTTTTTATCCACAATCATGGTGTGCAGCAGCGGCTCGTCAAAGCCGGTCTGGTACTTTTCGGCCACGATCAGGATATTGAAATTGTCATGGAACTCCGCCTTGGTTTGGCCTTCGGAAATGTGGGAGCCGTCCCGGCGCACATTCAGGCTTGGCTCAGTATATTCCTCATCCCCATCCTGCACGGAGCCGGAGAAAGCCACCAACACATCCAGATCAAAATAGCCCTGTTCAGTTATGTACTTCTTCACCGCGTGGAAATAGCGCACAGCGGCGAGGCGGGAATCCGTCACCACCATCATCTTGCCACGGCCGCCGATCTTGTGGCGGGTGGTCTCCCGAAAGGTTTCCACGATGATCTGCGCCTTCTGGCTGATGTTGTAGGGATGCAGCTTCTCATACTTACGGATGATCTTGGTGGCGCGGCTCTCCGGCAGCTCCGGGTTCTCCGGGGTGTTCTTGGCAATTCTGAAGCAGGTGGCATAAGTCATGTAGTTCTGGAGCACGTCCAGAATGAAGCCCTCCTCGATGGCCTGCCGCATGCTGTATACATGGAAGGGATGGAAGCTGCCGTCCTCCCGCTCCGTGCCGAAGAGCTCCAGCGTCTGGGCCTTGGGCGTGGCGGTGAAGGCGAAGAAGGAGAGGTTCGCGTGCTTGCCCTGCACCAGCATCTTCTGCAGGAGCTTGTTATTCAGATCCAGCTCTTCTTCCTCTCTCCCCTCCAGTTCCGCGTATTCCCGCAGGGTCTCTTCGGTATCGGCCAGCGCAGCCTTGAGCTTGAGGGCCGAGGAGCCGGTCTGGGAGGAATGGGCCTCGTCCACGATCACGGCGTAGTTGCGGCCTGCGACCTTGTCCACCTCCTGGTAGATCACCGGGAACTTCTGCAGCGTGGTGACGATGATGCGGATGCCGTTGTTGATGGCGTCCCGCAGATCCTTGGAGGTCTTGTCCTCGCCGATGGTTTCCACCGCGCCGAGGGTGTGGTCAAATCCGGAGATGGTCTCCTGAAGCTGGGCGTCCAGCACCGTGCGGTCGGTGACCACAATGACGCTGGAGAATACAGGCTTGTTTTCATCGTCATGCAGGGAGGCCAGGCGGTAGGCCGTCCAGGCGATGGAATTGGACTTGCCGGAACCGGCGGAGTGCTGGATCAGATAGTTGTGCCCGGCGCCGTTTGCGCGCACGTCGGCCAGGAGCTTGCGCACCACGTCCAGCTGGTGGTAGCGCGGGAAAATCAGCTTTTTATCTTTTGTGGCATGGATGAATTTCTGCAGAATGTCCATCATGCTGTCCTTCTGGAAGACTTGCTCCCAGAGGTAAGCGGTGGGATAGCCGTCGGGATTGGCGGGATTTCCCTTTCCACCGTCGTTGCCCGCGCCGTTGGAACCCTGATTGAAGGGCAGGAAAAAGGTGTCCTTCCCAGCCAGCTTCGTGGTCATCCAGACCTCCAGCTGATCCACGCAGAAGTAGCCCAGAATGCGCTTGTTGAACTGGAAGCAGATTTCCCGCGGGTCGCGGTCGTACATCCACTGGCGCTTGGCGTTGTCCACCGTCTGACCGGTGTACTGGTTTTTCAGCTCGAAGGCGAACACCGGAATACCGTTGACGGCCAGCACCATGTCCACGCTGTTGTGGGTGTCGGCGGAATAGAACCACTGGCGGTTGCAGGTGATCTCATTGGCCGCGTACTGCTGCGCCGCCGTCTGGTTCAGGCTGGACTCCGGCCGGAAATAGCAGACGCGAAAGCTCACGCCCCGGTGCTTGAAGCCGTGGCGCAGCACCTGCAGCAACCCCTCCATATCGCAGGCGGTGTTGAAGGCCTGGCAGAACTTCCGCTCCGGCTCCTTCTTGTTCTGCATGACGAAGCGTGCCCACTCCTTCGGCTGGGTCTTCTGCACGAAGCGCACCAGCGTCTCTGGGAACAGCCCCAGCTTGGGATCATAGGCGTCATGGTTTCCTGTGTACCCGCCCGCGGGCGACAGCAGGAAGTCCGCTATATCCATTTCAAAGCGCTTTTCTGTGGTTTCGGTGATCGGCATGGTGGTGCCTCCTAAGAATCAGTTTCCTTTGTATGCGCACAATATAAAAGCTTCTTTATTCCTGCTTCAGGGCGTTTTCATCGGAATATATACGTTCCGAACCATAAACTACTAACATCAGTTCATTTACTCTTTTTTCAGAGTGTACTCCTAACGACAGCAGGGTCTCCAACTCAAATCTTTTAATATCAGTTTCAAGCTGATCCTCGTCAGCCATGTCCACGAATACGACAGGTTCACATATCAGCATATGTCGCTCAATATAGCCGGCTGTCATCCAGTCGTTGTCTGTTCTTATATTCTTGCAGCCGACGATGCTAAGTCCGGCAAATACACGACCACCTTTTGCAAGCAACGAACTTTTTTCTGCATAGGCTCTGACAAAAAGTTCAATGTTTTCCCACAAATCCTGCGAAAAGAGAAAGCCTTCTGGATGAGACTCGCTGAAGTCAATGTAATCTCCTACAGGGGAATAAACTTCTGCAATTCCATTATTCTGCAGTCTACACTCGGTTTTGCGCTTTTTATCAACATAGCGAATGCCCGCTACAGTAGGTATCGGGCGGTTAATATACCCAAATGGGGTGAACAATCCGCTAAAGTCGACGCCCTTCCTGCAATGGAAGAAAATGGGCGTGTCATAGCTTGAGTCTAGAAATGTTTCTGGGATCATATGTAGTAAAAAGAATTTCTGTTCGTGAAATGCCGCTTCCCCATCGTAGAAGAGGTTAATGCGTTCTTTCCGATATTGGCCAATTTCTTTTTCCAGTATGACGGATTGAGAAAACATAGATTTTATCTCCGAATATGCTAACACGCTAACAGAATTGCCAACTCGCCTGTATATCCGATAATCTCGATTATTCTCTAGAAATATGTATGGGGCAAAAGAATCCTTGTGTATATATAAAATCACTACGAAATTATCACCACGCGGGATATACTTGAGCTCAAAAATCGGGATTCGGGGAGAAATCGTTTGCAGTGTATTCTTAACGAGGTTCTCAAATTGCTCTGTGTTGTTGTCTGAAATCTCAATACCGACCAGTTCATGCGGAACGGCTTTACCATCTTCCTTGATCCCGTAGATCAAATAACCGCCTTGAGCGTTTGCAAATGCGCAAACGTCTTTACGGAACTCGGCTTTTGCCTTATCAAGAGCGTCCTTTTGCGTTTTTGGGATCTCTGTCAATTCAAATGACTTCTTGTAATCCAAGTATTCACTTTCCTTAAAGTCAGTATTGTCAAGAATAGTCTTAAGATCGTCTATATTGCATTCAAGAAATGATTTCCCGTTTATGGTCGGTAGCATTGATAAGCCTCCCTAGAAAGCCCGACAATAAGCCCTGTCTTCTCTTGTAGCGGGATCGTGCAGTTAATCTCCTCCACGCTCAATGAATGTCTCATACTCATTAAGACCCAAAACCTTCTGAAATGATTCGATTTTCTGCTTACTCTCTGACCATTTGATTTTTCCGTTACGAATAGAGTCCAGACGATCAAACAATGCTTTCAAGTCTTCAGCGCATCTTTCGCCATTTTTCAACAGTATTTCGAGAGTTTTGCCTGTGTTCGTGCATTTTGCAGTTACATCACCGGATACGCCATTCTTCAGCATTTCCAGTTGATCCTTTAGAACGGCAATGTTCAGAAACTGTTCATCGGAAATATACTGTTTTATTCTTTGATAGGATTTTTGGGAAAAGGCCGATAACGTAGACCAGAAATCATTTTCTTTGAAAAGCGGCCGATAGTCGATTGTTTCCAGGGTGCTGATTGCTGCCAGAGCTCTTTCTCTATTCGCATCCAGTGTTTTCTCGTGAACAGGCAAATCCGTTTTTTGCAAATAAGTTCTCGCACTGTTGTTGGAAACGACAATCTCCGCGAGGATAGAGTACAACAAACTGTAGATCCTTATTTCTGTTTCCTTTTTGAGAATCCAATACCGGTGCAGCTCGCAGATAAGCACTACAACCGTACTTCCGAAAGCGCCGCCGAAAACAGTGAGAAGGAAATTGTTGGATATCCAGCCTGAGTTAATGCTTACAAAACCGATCTCCATGTTGACTGTTATAAGATAAGTGAGCAAGACGAACAGTATTGAAAGAAGAATGGTTAATCTAATTGTTTTTACACTGCTACTCATGCTATGCCTCCTTTTTCCCGGTCACAAATTCAAAGATCAGGGACTTTTTGTAGGATTCCAACTCTGAAATAATCTCGTTCTTTTGTTTGATAAGATCATCTATTTCTTGGGTCTTTTCGCTTAAATACTTTACTATTTCACGTTGCTCTTCGGTGCTTGGAAGTGGTATCTCTATCTGCCGCAGGTCCTCTCTCGACACTTTAAGGCGGCAAGTATTAACTCTATCGTCACCTCGAACTATCGCATAGATACCTTTGCCTAGACTGTATAAAACTCTCAGCATCGTTTTACTGCGGAAAATATATTCACAATATTTGGCAGTAATATGATCTGTTGTATCGTCATAGAACGTGTAGTATGCAGGGCTTACACATCCATAATAATCTGAGACGCCTGTAGCTCCCACAATCATGTTCATGCTGTTCATTACAAGATCACCAGTGTGAGCAATTTTATACTGCTCATAATCGTCTTTAAATCTATCAAGATTAGTTGTCTTTTCCGAATAAAGAGTTACACCCAAATCTATTGAAAGCGACAACCTTTCTGTAGATTTAACAGGTATGTTCTTCTCTACACGTTCCTTTAATATATGACGAAAGGGGATTAAATCCCATTCTTCTGGCATTTCCCCAATCCATTCTACCCTGCTGTCTTTCATTTTCCGGCCCGGGCGGATGCCTTTGGTGACGGCCTGGGTGATGACGGACTGTTTCAGCTTCTTGTATTCGTCAATGGACGCGCGGGTCTGCTCGATCACCGCGTCGATCCGGGTGCATTCAGCGTCAAGAAAGACGGATATCCGAGCTTGTTCATCAGGTGGCGGGCAGTGTATAGTGCAGTCTCTCACAAACTGTGGAGATACACGCTTTAGTCCTCCTGTTCCAGTCATGGTTGATTTAGCTTGTTCGACAAAGGCTTTGTTCTGCAGCCAATAGAAAAGGTATCGGGTCTGCATCTCTTTTGCTCGAAAAACAAATAATTCAGAACTGCCAAGGCCAACGCCCGAAGAAAGCCCGTTCATCACTGCAATATTGCCGTTCTCAAAACACGGAGTGACCTTCGCCATTACTATATCATTTTCTTGGTATGCTGTAAGGGATGTTGACAATGTACCCAAAGGCGCGGTGTTCGGAATGTAGTATCCGTTTTTGATGTTCTCCATTGGAGTATAGGTAATCGTGTCTTCTGCCGACAGGTTGGAGAAATCACATTTTGGCTCAAAATCTGCAACATATTTGATTCTACTGATTTTCCAACTCTCTGGAATATCTCCGATCCATTCGATCCCAGTATTGTTCATTTTACGCATATATCTTCACCCGATTACAGAATCTGTATTTCGGTTTTCATTGTTCTGTAGTAGAAGACTAACCTATATGGAATTTCAGTCACTTTATAATCTTCTATACATTTTTTGTTAAACTTGCAAAGGAGCCATGCATATTTCGAAATCGTTTTTTCTGCCTCGAAGATTTTCTTTGGATCCTTAATATCTCGCCTATATTTGCCATGTTTCCTCACAAGCCTTATTACATTTTTTCGAATTACATCAATTCTTTTACTATTGGAGTTTAAACAATCTACGCAAAAGTAATCTACATAGAATTCATCGTCCTCGTCTTTAGCCAAGCAACTGTTCATCTCACATAAATTCACACAGATTTGTTCACCAAAGCATTCGCGATCAATTATTATTCTGGGGAAAGTTGCGGTAGATTCAAGAGTAACAGCGCGAATTAATCCGTTTCCAAAGACGATGTTTTCATCGATATATGCCTTTCCCTTTGTAATACCACCTCGGATTAGAATCTGGTATTTCTCCAAAAAATGAATCTGCAATTGAGAGAGAATCCTTGAGTACATCTTTAACACCATATAATCAGAAGAATTCTCATTTGCTTCAAGCATAATAATGAAATTGTCCGAGAATGATTTTACTTTGAACTGTGTTTGAAGCGCCTGCTCATTAAAGCCTGTCTTATGTAGAGTTTCATTACAGACATTTATTACGTTATCTAAGAATTCAAACACATCATTTTCTTTGTCATCAAAAAAGCTTTTATATCCTAGAATATCAAAATATGCAATATAATAATCTCTAAGTTCGTTACTATTCATCTCTGTTCCTCCACTTTGCCACAATCAAATAGATTGTCGTGATACAGCGCCTGCAGGCTTGCCGAGATCTCCTGCTCCAGGGCGGTGATGCGCGCCATGATGTCCTCGGTTTTCTCCGGGGCCTGGTACTCATAGAAGTAGCGGGTCATGGGGATCTCATAGCCCACCTTGGTCTTCTTCTCGTCGATCCAGGCGTCGGGCGCGTAGGGCAGCACCTCGCGCTTGAAATAGCTCTCCACGTCCTCCGTCAGGGGGACGTTTTCCGTGTCCCGGAGATCCGCGTCGGCCACGGGCTTGCCGCGCTTTGTGACAATCTCCCCGCGCGGGTCCGTTTTGAGCAACAGCTCCGACAAAGAAATACTGTTAAAAGAGCTGAATCTCATCAGCTTCGTACCGGGATTCAAGGGACTCGCATTAAAGAGTTTCTCAACTTCGGAAATGCTTGTGTACGGTTCCTCCCGCTTCAAGGAAAGAAGGATCTGATAATACCGGCGTAAATGCAGCTCTGCTCCAATTTCACCTTGGGTACGTGGCAAAGTGGCTTCCCGCTCGGTTATCTGGCCGCCTAAGTCAATGATGTTGGAATCAACATCGACCTGGTGTTGCCACAAAAATGATTTTGTCAAATTGAGTGTTTCATCGTTGATAAAAGCAACTTGCCGCAAGGGGCGCTCCACGGTGATCTTGCGGTAGCCGAAGGTCTCGTTGTCGAAGATCTTGCTCTGACAGTAAACGCCCGCCTTGTCGCCGTAGATGGCGTCGTCCTTGAATTCCCCGTAGGCCCGGACGATCAGTTCCCGGCATAAGTCGGTGACGTCGTTGCGCTTAGTGCCAATGGACTTGCGCCGCGCCTCGCAGCAGTGGGAGGCATCGATGAGTTGAACCTTGCCCATGCGGTGGACGGGCTTGTCCTTGTTCAGCACCCAGATATAGGTGCTGATACCGGTGTTCATGAACATGTCGGTGCTCATCTGCACGATGGCGTCCAGCCAGTCGTTCTCCAGAATGTAGCGGCGGATCTCGCTGGGGCCGCTGCCCGCGTCGCCGGAGAACAGGGGCGAGCCGTTTTGAATGATCGCCATCTTGCCGCCGTGGGCCAGCTTTGCCAGGCCGTTGAGAACAAAGAGCTGCTGCCCGTCGGAGATCTTGGGCAGACCGGGCGCAAAGCGGCCCAGCTCGCCCTTTTTGTTCTCGGCCTCCACCGCCTTCTGCTCCCGCTTCCAGTCGATGCCGAAAGGCGGGTTGGAGATGATGTACTGGAAGGTGTAGCCGGGGAACTGATCCTCGGACAGGGTGTCGCCGAAGCGCATGTTGTTGGGATCGCCGCCGCGGATCATCATGTCCGCCTTGGCAATGGCGAAGGTGGAGGGGTTGAACTCCTGCCCGAAGCAGGTGACGCCGATCTCTGCGTTCAGCTCATGGATGCGCTCCTCCATACAGGAGAGCATCTGGCTGGTGCCCATGGCCATGTCGTACACGGTCACGTTGCCGCCGCGGCTCAGATCCGCGTCGCTCAGCAGCAGGTCGGTCATGAGATAGACCACGTCCCGGCTGGTGAAGTGGGCTCCCGCTTCCTCGCCGAAGGACTCGGAAAAGCGGCGCACCAGATCCTCAAAGATATAGCCGCAGTCCACCGCCGTGATCCGGTCCGGCCCCAGGTAGCCCTTGGGGGAGTTGAACTCCCGGATCACCAGGTACAGGGTGTTGCTCTCCACCATGCGGCGGATGACGGTGTCAAAGTCGAACTTGGACAGCACGTCCTGCACGTTTGACGAGAAGCCCGCCAGATAGTCCCGGAAGTTTGCCTCGATGTTCTCCGGGTCGGTGAGCAGGGAGTCAAAGGTGAATTTGCTGGTATTATAAAACTGGTAGCCGCTGGCCTTGGTGAGAAAGCCGTCCTTCACGGCGAAGTGCCTGACCTTCTCGTAGGTCTCCAGCACCGCATCGTGGGTGGGCAGCAGGCAGTCGTGAAAGCGCTTGACCACCGTCATGGGCAGGATCACGAGGCCGTACTCGTGGGGCTTGAACGGCCCGCGCAGCATATCCGCCACGTTCCAGATCATCGTGGCTTTTTCCGCAATATTGGTTCCGACTACAGCAAATTTATCGTTCGGCATGGTGTGTACCTCTTTCTTTCAGATGCAGCTATCAATGAGTGCTTTCAAAGAACATCACATCATAGATCGGCAGATATGTGATCTTCCCATTCGTCGTAATCTCGCGGGTATTGGACAGCACAAACGCCTTTTTAACATGATAATCCTCGTTCTTCACGAAAGCATTCAGGGCGCTGTGGACGGTGTAGTCCTTACCGGACTTGACCTCGATGGGGACGGCGGACAGGCTGTCGTAATCGTCGATCAGATAATCAACCTCGCCCTTGCTGCGGTTGTCGTAATAAAACAGATTATATCCGTGGGCGATGAGCTCGCTGGCAACGACGCACTCATAAACTGAGCCCAGGTTGATGCTCCGTTCGTCGTCCAGGATTGCGCGGATATTGCTGCCATACAGGATGGAGGTCAGAATACCCACGTCGTTCAGATACAGCTTCAGAAGATTCTTGCCGGAGGACTCGATCAGTGGGAACACCGGCGTGGAGATTGCCTGCACGTTCAGTGCAATGCCCGCGCTGATGAGATATTCAAATTCATCCTCGTAATCAGCAAAGGTCTTGCCGCGGATATCCTCGATCCGCTGTGCCACCACACGTTTCTTTTTGTTCTCCAGATTGGAGGGGATCTGATCGTAAATACGCCGGATCTTCAGCTTGCGCTCGGCATCATACTTGGAAGCATCGGCAGCGTAATAGTCATGGATCTCTCGCTGGATCTCCCGCACCGCCTGAATGTTTTTCGTATCCAGGAACGCATTGACAGCGGCCGGCAGCCCACCGACCAACAGATACCGCTTGAAGAATTCCATCATTTTTTCATGCATGGCTTCGTCCAGCGATTCACGCGCCTCAAACTTTTTCCGCAGCACATTGACCGCAAATTCATTCATGCCGTTGGCATAGAGGAACTCTTCAAAGTCCAGCGGGAACATACGGATCTTGCGAATGCTTCCCATCGGGATCGAAGTCGTCTGCGCGAGCGTTACACCAAGAAGCGAACCGCTGGCGATGTAAGTAAAGCGGTTATCGTCCCGAAGGAATTTCAGCATGGTAAGAAGGTGAGGATAGGCCTGGATCTCGTCAATGAAGATCAGCGTGTTCTCTTTCTCCTTCATTTTATCTCCGGCGATCACACTGATCCGGAGATAAAAATCATCCACGGTGGTGGCGTTGGCAAAGAGCTTGTTGCCAACGGAGTCCTCCAGCATGTTGATTTCAATAAAATTGGCGAACAGCTTCTTCCCCACATACCGGATAATGTAGGTTTTTCCGACCTGACGAGCGCCGTCAACGAGCAGAATACGCTCCGAGTTAGACTTCAGGTGCTGTTCGATTACGTCAGAAATCTTTCGTTTCAGCATGGCAAATCTCTCCCATGAAAACATTTCAAAGTCAGTATAACCGATTTTCATTGACATTTCAATAGTTTGCGGTCAAAACATAATGACTTTTCAAACTCAAGCAAAGAATAAGTGTTCATGTGTTGCCCGATCAACACGAGTTAAGAAATCATAACCACCAGTGAACTGGTGGTTTGCTCAGACCCTATAAGGGTCATTACTTGCTAACCCCCAAGGGGGCGCTGAACAATACCATTGCATCGATAGCACCGCAACCTGTAAACAGGTCATATTCTTCTATCTTGCATTGTGCTGGATTGTGGTGCTATATTATTCCCATATAAAGCCTTCTTGTAATTTGTTGATGCGCCGGCAAACCATCAGTTCAAAACTTGAAGGCTTTATTATTTGCCAAGGCTTTTTTATCCACCCCTGGTAGAACCAGGGGTTTTGTCAAGCTAAAGCGCCAAAAACACGGGTCTGAAATCCTGATTTGGACTTCAGCCCCGCTTACATCTCCCCCCTCCTTCTGCTCTATAACCGAAAGATCTTTAAATGCCTTTCTACGCAAAAAGGCGCCTGGAAAGCCGCAGGTATAAATGGCTTCCAGGCACCTGATTCATGCGAGTGGCGCGTTGATTCACTGCGCTGTCTGTAATAAAAAAGCAAAGATCTTTTTGACCACTTTTCTGACCCTTTACACGCCGAAATCAGTAAAACCATACGAACTGACAAGTACGAATTATCACTGGTTTTTGTATGATTTGGTATGTTTTATCACAGGAAAAGTTCCAATGAATTGAATTGGCGGAATTCGAGTCTTGTATCGTCCACCAAAGAAACCTGAACGAAAAGTTCAGGTTTCTTTCTTTTTCTGCTTTTTTTCGTCACTTTTGCCTTTCAAAAGTTCACAAATCCGGAAAGCAAGAAATAGTAGTAATCATGCAGAAGTTATGGTATATTCAAAATATGTCACTTTTCCGGCGTTTTTATATCTGAATAGTTGCCTAAAACTGCGTTACAGGTTTTTTGATTGTATCGCATTTTCTTATCGGTTCTCAATCCTCCAAGCCGGAGTTTATCCTGTGTATCCAACAAATCGCGGAAAAGACAAACTGCCCGGGCGGTCAACAGGACGGCTCTTTTGCCCTGACAACGGAGCGGACACCGAGACAAATGAAGGGAGCGTTTTGCATGAAAATTCTTCTGATCCGGCACGGCGATCCGGATTACACCGTGGACGGCCTGACGGAAACGGGGCGGCGGGAGGCGGCGCTTCTGGCGGAGCGGATCGCCCCTATGGATGTGACGGAATACTTCGTCTCCACCATGGGCAGAGCCATGGATACGGCCCGGCCCACCCTGGAAAAGGCGGGGCGGGAGGCCTTGGCCTGCGACTGGCTGCGGGAGTTCGGCATCCCGGTCCACCGGCCCGACAAGGGCGGGGAGCTCACCGCGGTCCCCTGGGACTGGCTGCCGCAGGACTGGTCCGCAAATCCCATCCTGCTGGATAGGGAGCGCTGGCACGAGCACCCGGTTTTCGCCGAGATGGATCTGAAAAGCGCCTACGACCGGGTAATCGAGGCATTTGAGCGGGTCCTGGCCCGTTACGGCTATGTCCGCCAGGGCCTGTGCTACCGGGTAGAGCGCGGAAACAGCGACACGCTGGTCTTCTTCTGCCACTTCGGCCTGGCCTGCGTGCTGATGAGCCGGCTCATGAACGTGTCGCCCATGGTCCTGTGGCACGGCCTGGCCATGGCTCCCAGCTCCGTGACCACCATCTGCTCCGAGGAGCGGCGGCCTGGGATCGCTTCCTTCCGGGCTTCCGCCGTGGGCGACGTCTCGCATCTGCTTGGCCGGGGCGTGGAGCCCTCCTTCGCGGCCCGATTCTGTGAGGTCTACGGCAACGGCGACCGGGAGGACTGAAGGGCTCCCCCCGCAGGCACGGGAGGAAACGGGAACGAAAAAACCTGCCGTCCGTCGGCGGCCCGCTCATACTGCAGACAAGGTGCGTCCATGACCGCCCGCGGGAAACCCGCGGGCGCTCATCGTTTGCGCATCATTTGTTGTCATCAGGGGCAAGAACGGTATCGCGGAACCGACACAGAAGATAGTCGTGCTCCCCCTGTTTCTTTTGGATTGATTATGGCACGGGGCTTGTGTTATACTTTTTCCAGCCTTCACGAGAAAACGATACAGAACAGGAGATGGCTCTATGAAAAAGAGACTGGTTAAGCTCGTTTGTCTGGTTTTGTCGGTCCTCTGCCTCGTGGGCGTGTTCGCCTTTCACGGGAACAGCCCGGCGGCCATGGCGGAAGAGAGCCCTGCCGAGGGGAAGAAAATCTATTTTGCGGCGCCGCTTTTCAACGAAGCGGAAAAAGAGTATAACCTCAAGATCGTCTCCATTCTGGAGAGCTACGGCTATGAAGTCTTCCTGCCCCAGCGCGACGGCTATCTGGCGCCGGATCTGGAAGGCAGGACAGCGGAAGAGATCACCGAGATGATCTTCACGAAGGACCGGGATGAAGTATTGAAGGCGGATATCCTGTTTATGGTCCTGAACGGCCGGATCCCCGATGAGGGGGCCTGTGTGGAACTCGGCATAGCCTATGCCAGCGGCAAGAGATGCTACGGCATCAAAGGCGACTCCAGGTCGATCGAGCTGAACATGGATCTCAACCCCATGATCACCGGCTGCTTTATCGAGCTCTTTTCCGATCTGGACGAGGACGCGCTGATCGATTCGCTGAAAGAGTACCTGGAGCACAACACCTTGTGACAAGGGGCAGATCCCCAGAGGTGGATGATGGTAAAGGAACGTACAGACAACATGAGGGAGCTCTTTCCCGCACCGCCTGTTCTTGCGGGGGAACGGCTCTGTCTGCGCCCCCTCGCCGCCCCGGACGCGGAAGGCCTGAGCAGACTCGTCCGGGAGGACGCGGTATACCGGTTTCTTCCCACCTTCCTGTTTGAAAAGCAGTACGCTCCGGCAGAGGCGATCGCCCGCCTCTATGACGAGGGCCTGCGGGATTCCCTGATCCTCGGCGTCTTCTCCGGAGAGCGCTTCTGCGGTCTGGCGGAGATCTACGGCTATCGGGCGCCGATCCGGAAAGCCAGCGTTGGCTACCGGCTCCTTCGGGAGGAATGGGGCAAGGGGATCGCAACGGAAGCGCTCGGGCTCCTGATCCGTGAGCTTTTGGAAAACCGGGGGATCGAGATCATCGCCGCGAGCACGATGGTGGAAAACCGGGCTTCCGCCCGGGTGCTGGAGAAAAACGGCTTCACGCTGGTCGCGCGTGCCGTGGATGAGGACTGGGGCTATCCGGCCCCGGCGCCTGCAGACAAATGGATCCGATGAGCGGACTTGCTCTGTTCAGAGGGAGAAAGACGAAGGAGGACCTATGGATTACAGAAGATTTGGCGATAAGATCGTTGCGCGGATCGATCCGGGCGAAGAGATCCACGAACAGCTTGAGAAAATCGCGCTGCGGGAGGGCATCAGGCTGGCGGAAGTTTCTGCCCTGGGCGCGGTGGATGATTTCACGGTGGGCGTCTACAAGGTCGCGGAGAAGCAATACTATGCAAATTCTTTTCAGGGGCCCTTTGAGATCGTGAGCCTGACGGGCACGATCTCCACCAAGGACGGGGCCTATTACGCCCATCTGCACATGAGCGCGGGGAATGAAAAAGGCGAGGTCTTCGGCGGCCATCTGAACCGCGCAAGGGTCAGCGCGACCTGTGAGATGGTCATCTCCGTCATTGACGGGACTGTGGAGCGCCGCTTCGATCCCGAGATCGGGCTGAACCTCTTTGAAATGGTAGAGTAAGCGGTAAGGAGTGGAAATACAAATGGACAGATATGAAAATGAAAAGAGCCAGACCATCATCAAGAAAACGGTAAAATCCGGTGTTTCTTTCGGAAGCGCACTGGCAATGGTGATCAGCTACAATGCCTGGCATTCCATCGGCTGGGCGATCGTGCACGGCCTTCTGAGCTGGGCATATGTGATCTATTACATCATCATCTACTGAAAGGCCGTTGATGCGGCAGCACAGTTCGGGAAGAGGGCTTTTGCGCCCTCTCCCCTTTCGTTCTTTGTCCGGAATGCATTGCATTCCGGACTTTTTTCGTTTATGATAGCAGGGTACGGCATCTCCTGATCCGTACCCTACGATCGCTTTATCAGCAAAGGAACGCAGCCATGGCCTTCAACAGTTACAGCTTTCTGTTTCTTTTTTTTCCGATCTTTTTCCTTCTCTACCGGAAGCTGCCCCTCCGGTGGTGCCTCCCCCTGCTCTGCGCGGGGAGCCTTGTTTTTTACGCCATCGGGGTGTGGGGACGGCTCTGGCAGCTGCTTTTGCTGCTGGGGATGGCCCTGTTCGGCTTCCTGGGCTGCCTGCTGTTTCGGCGGGAAACGCTGCGGAAAAAGTGGATCCTCGCCCTGTGGCTGGCCCTTACTGCCGCGCCACTGGCCTATGTGAAGCTGGCCGGGCTCTTCCTGCCCCGGGCGCCGGGTCTGCCCCTGGGTCTCAGCTTCTATACCTTTCAGATGATCGCCCTGCTGGTCTTCGCCTGGCAGGGAGGCTTTGTGAGCGCCGGGGAGTACGCCGCCGGGGTACTGATGTTCCCCAAGCTGATCTCCGGTCCCCTGGCGGAGCCGGAGGAACTGCTGGACGAGCTGGACGATCCCCGGCGGAGCCTGGGACGGCTTGCCGAGGGTCTGGAAGACTTCATCCTGGGCCTTGCCTGCAAGGTCGTGGTGGCGGATCACCTGGCGGGCATCCTGGGCCAGATCCGGGTCCGGGGCGTCGGGGCCGTCTCCGTGCCCCTGGCCTGGCTGGGCGTCATCGGCTACGCGCTGCAGCTCTACTTCGACTTCTGGGGCTATTCCCGGATGGCGGTGGGCCTGGGGAAGCTGCTGGGCTTCCGCCTGCCGGATAACTTCAACCATCCCTACTGTTCCACCAGCGTCTCGGAGTTCTGGCGCCGCTGGCACATCACCCTGGGCCGCTGGTTCAAAACCTATGTCTACATCCCCCTGGGCGGCAGCCGCCGGGGCTTCGGACGCATGGTGCTGGCCACGCTGACGGTGTGGCTGCTCACCGGCGTCTGGCACGGCGCGGGCTGGAACTACGTGCTCTGGGGGCTCATGATGTTCCTGCTCATCCTGCTGGAGCGCCTCTTTTTCGGAAAGCTGCTGAAGGCGCTGCCGCTGCTGGGGCACCTGTATCTGCCCCTGGCCATCGCCCTGTCCTGGGTCTTCTTCATCACTCCCGGGCCGGAGGCCGCCCTTGCCTATTTCTCCCGTCTCTTCGGCGGCGGGGCCCCCGCTTCCGATCCCGGCGACTGGCTGGCGGTGCTGCGCCGCTGCTGGCCCTATCTGGCCCTCGGCCTGGCGGACAGTACGCCTCTGCCCGCTCTGCTCTGGCAGAGGATCTCCGGAAGCCGCCTTGCCTGGCTGCTGCTCTTCCTTCTCTTCTGGGTCTGCGTCTATTTCATGGCCACGGCCGCCGGGGACCCGTTCCTGTATTTCAGCTTTTAAGGGGGTGTGATTGCCATGCCCAAACAGAAAAAGACAAGATCCAACGCCCTCGTCTGTATGAAGGCCATCCTGGCCACGGCCATCTTGCTCACGGGCCTGGGCTTTACCCTGCGCCGCACCCTGCTGGCAGGTCTGCCCCAGTACGAGGGAGCGCCGGACCTGGCCGTGCCCTTCATGCTGCTGCAGGACAGCGGCCCCCTGCGCCAGGCCAGGGCGCGGGCGGCCTGGGAGGCGGCCCACGCCCCCCAGGAGCCCAGCGCCGCGCCTGTGCCCGCGGCGGAGACGCCGGCGCCCACGGAGGCCGCCTTGACCCCTTCGCCCGCGCCAACGCCGGAGCCGACCCTGGCGCCGACCCCCGAGCCCACCCCGGAGCCTACGCCGGAACCGACCCCGGAACCCACGCCCGAGCCTACGCCGGAACCCACCCCGGAGCCGATCCCGGATCCGGCGGAGGAGAGCTTTTTCGACCACACCCTCTTCATCGGGGATTCCAAGATCGACGAGATGCGCAAGGCCGTTCGCATCGGCCAGGCGCAGTACTTCTGCGACACCAATTACAGCGTATACAATGTCTTTGACAAGCTGGCCACGGACCGGGACTTCAGCGAGGCCAGTCTGGACTGGGTCCTGAGTCATTGGGACTATGACCAGATCTACATCGCCCTGGGCTACAACGAATGCGGCTACCCCTACAAGGGGCTGATGGACCAGTTCGATTACGTGCTCCGCCGGGTGCACGACAGCCAGCCCCAGGCACGCATCATCCTCCACGCCGTCATGCACGCCAACCGCTACGTCAGCAACGCCTACGACTACTATTCCGTGGAGAACCTGGAAAAGGTCAACAGCGGCCTGCGGGAGCTGGCGGAGGCCTATGACTGGGTCTGGTTCGTGGACTGCAACGCCCCCTTCTGCGACGAGGAGGGCTACCTCTACGACTACATGTCCATGGACGGGGAGCATCTGCTGCCCGAGTACTCCATCCTCTGGGCGGAGGAGATCCGCCGCCAGGCCGTCACCGGCTGAGGGCCTGTGAACCCGCGTGTTTCCCATCGCCTCGTCGGAGGCCTTCCACATCCATGTTGCGCAAATGCTGCTCGCATGCTATAATGCATAATGATCCAAACGATGTTGAAACCGAAAAACCGAGACAGGAGGATAGAGAGAGATGAGAACAAGACAAGAGATCAAAGCCATCGGCAAGGAACAATTCAAGCTCAATTACTGGAACTGCGTGCTGGCTGCGCTGCTGGTAACGGCGGTGATGGGCGTCGTTACCTGGATGACCAACGGCGAGGAGATCGTCCAGATGGTCAACGGCCAGCCCGGTCAGGCTACCATTACGGTGCGCTCCAACGCGGGCGGTCTGCTGGCGCTGCTTCTGGGCGGCCCCATCGCCGTGGGCCTGAACTACTTCTTTGTGAAGAATGTCCAGGGCGAGCGGGAGGAGCTCAGCGTCACCACCCCCTTCACCGAAGCCTTCAAAAACTATCCCCGCAAGCTGGGCGGCAGCCTGTGGATGGGCCTTTTCGTGTTCCTCTGGGCCCTGCTGCTCGTCATCCCCGGCATCATCAAGGGCATTTCCTATTCCATGACCCAGTACCTTCTGGCCGACTGCCCCAACGTGAAGGCCCGGGACGCGCTGAAGCTCTCCATGCGGATGATGAACGGCCACAAGTGGGAGTACTTCGTGATGGGCCTGAGCTTTCTCGGCTGGATCCTCCTCTCCGCGCTGACCCTCGGCATCCTGTCCGTCTTCTACGTTGACCCCTACATGCGCAGCAGCTTTGCCGAATACTATCTGGAGCTGCGCGACGAGGCCCTGCGCACCGGCGTTATCACCCAGGGCCAGCTGGACGGGACCGAGCTGGTCTGAGTCCGGAACGACAGCGCATTGCCCTGCTCTGTCGTTTCCCCGCGCCGCCGTCTAATGAAAGGATAGCGACATCCATGCGCTCCGGAACTCACAGGTTCCGGAGCGCTTGTTTTTCCCGCTTCTCCGTGATAGAATGAACCCGTTGATTGCAAGCCTTTGCGGAAAGGAGCTGCTCCCATGCAGCAGGCCGTTTTTTGTTCGGATCTCTACTTTCTTCTCCCGCCGGAATTTGCGGACTTCGAATCCTTCCGTGCCGCGGTGGAGGCCGCGCCCAAGCCCTTTGAAGTGAAGGCCCTTGTGCTTCGGGAAGACCACAGGATCCCGAACCATGGGGTGGAAAAGGGCGTTTGCATGGCCCCCTTCTTTCTGACCGGTTACCATGACGTCCCAAGCCTGCTGCGGATCTGGGACGCGGAGGATCTTTATCCCGCCCAGGTGGAGCTTTTGAGCCAGGAGGAATACAATGCCCGGCTGCGCCGTCTGGTCACGGACTTCTGCCCCGGCTGCACCCGCTACAAGCCCCTCACCAACCGGGTCCAAAGCCTGAACGGCCACTTTGAGGAGATCGCCCTGGATGGCTTCTGCGCCTATCGGGTGGAAACAAAGCCCTCTCCGCGCAGCCTTCGGCATCTGCTGTTCACCTTCGGCGGCTTCTGGAAGCACTTCTCCTATGGAGCGGATCCCGCGGAGTCGATGGGCAAAAGGCTGAAAGAGATGCTCTATCTGAATCTGGCCGAGCCTCAGCTCACTGAGCAGGACGGAGAAAAGCTCTGGAGCGGCAGGGCCAAAACCGTCTTTGACGGGCAGGTCGCCTCCCTCGTCTCCGACTATGTGCAGGAGGTGATCGACCCCGCCTATCACATCGCCGCCCGGATCGACCGTCCCGCCGGAAAGGGCTTTGGCGACAGCGCCGGGACGGAGGACTTCCGTAAGGCCTGCAAGAAATACGGCCTTTCCGTGCTGACGCTGCGCTTTGCTCCCCAGGGCGAGGAAAAGCTGCGGCGTTCGCTGGCAGAGCTGACGGAACACTGGTATCTGTTCCCGCTGGACGGGGAGGAGGGCTGCCTGCGGTATTATGCCCTGGACAGCGCTGCGGTGCGGAAGGCCCTACACTACCGTCTGCCTTTGCTGCGCACGCTCGGGCTCTCCGCCCGGTTCTCCGATCAGTACGGCAGCAAGGAATACGCCTTTGACGAGAGCATGCACGAAGTCTAATCGGGCCGCAGACCGGGCAAAGTTTTCTTCTTGTCTTTTCTGTCGAAAACTATCAGCTCACAGGACACAAATCAGATCGAGGTGACCGCCATGCTGCTTACCCAAATCATTTCCCTTCCCATCTCCATCCTGCTCTTTCTCTGGATGCTGCGGATCAAGCGGGACGAACCCTTCCCCAGGGGGAGCGTCACGAGCATGCTGCTCACCGGCGGCCTCTGCACCCTGATGGCCACGATCCTGACGCTGGTCTTCAGCATTCTGGTCGTGGTGGCAAACTTCGGGCTGAAAGACGTGATTGCCGTCCTGTCCGATCCCGCCTCCTACGAGAGCTCCGACCTTGCCGCCAAGCTCCGGGCGGGCAGCGGCGGTCCCACGCTGCTGGGCGTCTTCGTCAGCACCTTCCTGATGACCGCCCTTGTGGAAGAGGGGCTCAAATACCTCGCCATGCGCCTCTGCCTGCGGAGGGAGGGCGTCCTGAAGACCCGGATGGACGCCTTGGTCTGCGGCGCCATCGTGGGTCTGGCCTTTCAGGTGCTGGAGGATCTCACCTACGCCTCCGGCGATCTGGTGACGGCCATTTTCCGGGCGGTCACCCCCTTCCACTTCCTCTTCGGAGCCATCATGGGCTACTATTACGGCAAATATGCCCAAAGCGGAAAAAAGATCGACGGCGTCCTGGCCCTGCTGCTGCCGGTGCTGATCCACGGCTTTTATGATTTCGGTCTGAAGAGCCTGGAGCTGGGCGACATGTTCTTCCTGCTCACCCTGCTGGTCCTGATCCTGATGCTGGGCCTCACGGTTTTCATGATCGTGAAGATCCGCCGCTGGAGCAAAAAAGGGACCCTCTCCCAGCCCCTGGAAACAGCCTGATCTCCTCCGCTGTATCGGGAAAAAACGGGCGTAAAGCTGGGGCGGGTCTGCCACTCCCACCCCAAAAAGCGACAGCACAGAATACGCATCGGCGGATCCGCAGCTTGTGCGGATCCGCCGATGCTTTCCTTTTGCGGCCATCGCGCCTTGCGGTTTTCGTTCCCGGAGCATTTCCACATTGACAAAGAGGCCTTCTCCCGTTACAGTGGGAAAGAATCAAAACCCCGGTGCAGCGCGGCCCGGCGGGGCGCGCCGCTTTTCCAAAGGAGAATCCCCATGAAAGAAGCATTTGATCTGCAAAAGCACATTGAGCAGGGCGTGGAGAAGATCGTGGCGGACACCGTCAAGGCGACCCTGAAAAACCCTAAGGAGAGCGCCTTTATGCTCCGCTTTGCCGCCGCCAGCAAAAAGGCCTCCAAAAAGCGCATGAAGCTGGAGGAAGAAGGGCTGCACGTCCCCGGCTTCCTCATAGCCAGCATCACCAGCAGCTGCAACCTGCACTGCGCGGGCTGCTATTCCCGCTGCAACAACGCCACCGTGGACGCCGCCCCCGTGGAGCAGCTGAGCCGGGAAGAATGGCTGCGGGTCTTCCGGGAGGCGGAAGATCTGGGCATCAGCTTCATCATGCTGGCCGGGGGCGAGCCGCTGATCCGCCGGGACGTGATCGAGGCCGCCGGCGCCATGCCCGACATCATCTTCCCCATCTTCACCAACGGCACCTTCATCGACGAGCGCTACTTCCAGCTGCTGGACCGCTGCCGGAACCTGGTCCCGGTGATGAGCATCGAGGGCGGCAAGGAGATCACCGACGCCCGCCGGGGCAGCGGCATCTACGATCTGGTCACCAAAAACATGGCAAAGTGCAAGGAAAAGGGCCTGATTTTCGGCGCCTCCATCACCGTGACCACGGAAAACGCGGCGGAAGTCAGCTCCCGGGACTACGTGCGGAAGCTGGCGGAGCAGGGCTGCAAGCTGGTGATCTACGTGGAGTTCGTCCCCGTGACGGAGGAGGCCAGGCACCTGGCCCCCGGCGAAAAGGAGCGCGCCCTCATGGCTCAGGCCATTGACGCACTCCGCGCCGATTATGACGACATGGTGCTCCTCTCCTTCCCGGGAGATGAGCTGGCTATGGGCGGCTGCATGGCGGCGGGCCGGGAGTTTTTCCACATCAATTCCCACGGCGGCGCTGAGCCCTGCCCCTTCTCCCCCTACTCCGACAGCAACGTGAAGAGCGCTTCCCTGAAGGAGGCCATCCGCTCCCGGCTCTTTGAGCAGCTGCGGGAGCAGCACGTGCTGGAGGAGGAGCACGTGCGCGGCTGCGTCCTCTTCTCCCAGAAGAGCCAGGTGGAGCGGATCATGGCCGAGATCGCCGCCTCCCGCACCGCGGAGCTGAAAGCCTGATCGCTCTGCCGCAGGAGCGACCGACGCTCGTCCGCTTTCAAGCCTTCTCCTTGAGGAAAAGGTGGCATCCGCCGTCTCACGCAAGGCGGATGTCGGATGAGGTGTCATCCTTATTTGCCTTCTTCGCAGGGGCGACCGACGTTCGTCCGCTCAACCTCCCCTGCGCAAGGGGAACTGCGGGTTCCCGCCGCCGGTGGCGGAAGAAGGGAACTCGCAATTTCCGCAGCGGTCGAAAATCCCGAGGATCAGCGCAAGCCCGATGGGATTTTCGGGCACCGCAAGGTGGACAGGTGTCGCCCTCGCTTCGCCTCCGTCCTCCGCCCAAAGCCTTCCCCTGGAGGGGAAGGTGGCATCCGCCGTCCCCCGCAAGGCGGATGACGGATGAGGTGTCGTACTCCCTAAGTCAGATTGGCAATCCGCCGCAACAGTTCCCTCGGAGAGGGAGCCAAAGATCCTCCCTGAGGGAGGTGGCGCGGCGCGTCCCCCGCAAGCGCCGCGACGGAGGGAGTCGATCTGCGTCCCTCTGACGCCCTTGGCTCCCCCCTTCGGGGGGAGCTGTCACGTCGGCGAGCCGACGTGACAGAGAGGGGGGATCCACACGGCTTTTCGTGGGATTCTTCTTGCCCTTCTCCCGCCGATCCGATATAATCATTTTGAAAATGAAGCAGAGAGGAGCAGGCCCTCATGGGAACTTGGAGCACCGGCATTCTGGACAACGACACCGCTCGGGATCTGCTGCCGGAATACAGTGTTGCCTTCTGGAAATACCCGGTCCCGGAAGCGCTGGCCCGGCTGGATGCCTTTGTGCGGCAGGATTATGACGAGGGCGACAGCGAGGAATGGGCAAACTACCGTTATTCTCTGGCAGACTTTCTGTGGAAAAAGGGCATTCTCCCGGACGAAGTGCGCTCCCACACCGTCGCCATGATCGACAGCGGCTTCGGGCTGGAGCTCTGGGCAGAGGCCGGGGAAAAAGCCCTGCGGGCCCGGCAGAGGGCCCTGGCTGCCTTCCGGGAAAAGCTTCTCTCCCCCCTTCCGCCCAGAAAAACGATCAAGCCTCATGTCCACACCCAGCGCATTTTCCGGGACGGAGACCTTGTCGCCATCCAGCTGCAAACAGCCGGCAAGCCTTACACAGGCGGCAAGAAGCGACCCATGACCGACGAGGAATTTCACGCCTGTGACGGCAAATATGTGCTGCTTCAGCTCATCTGCTGCGAAGCCAGCTGGACCTCCGCTCTGGACCCGGAGGTCAAAGACTATTGGGCCGTCTTCCGCCTCTTTGAGGGGCTGTACGATACGCCGCCCTGTGAGATCGATGTGGAGCAGCTGAAGCTTGCCTCGCTCCCCTACGGCTCCCTGCTCACACCCTATCTGTGCTGCGAGAGCAGCATGTTCCATTTCAAGCGCCGCAAGTATCAGCTCCTGGGCAACGCCGCAGCCGGTCCGATCCCTGATGTCAACGATCAGGCTCCCCTCACCCTCGGCATCGACCGCCCCTGGCTCAACACGGATTCCGAGTTTCTCGCCGCCATGGGGAAAGAGCCTGTGTGCAGCGTCTATCGGGGCGTGGGGAAGCGTTATCGGAACCTCATCCTTCAAACGCTTCTCCCGGAGGACGAGGATGCCTCCCTCAGCCCGCGGGAACGAAGCAAGCTTCTCTTTCGTCGGGCCGACGCCATTACGGAGCATGCTTCCGCCGCCGAGCAGAGAGGCGCCCGGATAATACAGCTTTCCTATGGCGGCGTTCCCGTCGGTTTTCTGACCCTGGATGGGAAGCGGCTGGACGCCCTCTACATCCGGGACGATCAGAAGAACAAGGGCTTTGGCACCGCTCTGCTGGACTACGGGCTCTCCCAGGCCGGGTCCGGCGCCTTTCTGGACGTGCCGGAGGGCCACGCCGCCATGAGACGTATCTGCGAAAAGCTGCAGCTACATCAGGTTCCAGGTGCACAGCCAGGCTTTCTCCGCTGGCAACAGCTTTGATGCTCCCCTTGGTCATCTTGCCATTCTGCACAAAAATCGTGGTTATTCTTTATTCGACTTGCACAATCTTTGGTGGAAACGCCTCTTGATTTTGGCGGAAAAAAGGACTATACTCACGCCGTAAACGAAAGGAGGCAATAAGCCATGCGTAAGATGAACAAGAAGGATCGTGGCTTTGAGGCCCAGAGCGTGAAGCAGAACAATCTCCTGGACGACGAGGACTTTGCCTATTATTGCTGGACGCTTCCCCTCTTCGGCGAGTAAGCCAAACCATCCACTACAATTCGAGCGTTATCGCTCTTTTCATACAACAACAATTTCATTTCATATAACCGAAGCCGCGTCGGTCCTCCGACGCGGCTTCGGTTTTTGTCTTATTTTTTGATTGGCAGCATGGAATACCAGCGCAGGAAATCCTTTTCCTCCGCCCCCAGGCGCAGGCAGCGCAGCAGGATCTCGGCGCAGGCGTGGCTGTCGCTGCCGGCGTGGTGGTGGTCCAGGCCGATGCCGAAGTACTGGCACATGGCGTCCAGCTTATGACTGATCCCCGGCAGGATCCGCCTCCCCATCTGCACGGTGCAGAGATAGGGCACGCTCTTTTTCCAAGAGATGTCATAGTGGTCCAGGCAGCGGCGCAGCACTCCCAGGTCAAAGGGGGCGTTGTGGGCCACCAGCACGCCCCCGCTCATGAGCTTTTCCAGCCTGGGCCAGAGCTCCGGGAAGGTAGGCGCGTCCTGCACGCTCTCCTCGCTGATGCCGGTGAGCCAGGTGTTGAAGGGATCAAAGTCCGTCTCCGGGTCCACCAGGGAGTAAAACTCCTCCACGATCTTCCCGTCCTCCACCACGGAGACGCCGATGGCGCTCATGCGGTGGTTCAGGCGGTTCGGCGTTTCCACGTCAAAGGCGATATATCTTGCCATAACCGCTACCTCTTCAGATCTTCGCTGAGCTCCTCCGGGATGCCCCGGGGGCCCCGCACGGCGCCCACGCCGTAGTGGGTCTTCAGCTTTTCAAAGGAAAAGCGCCCGGGCGCGTAGCGCTTCAGGAGCCGGATGCGCATGAGGCTCCGGATGCTGAGCCCCTCCCGGGAGAAGCGATAGGGGATGTCCGTCTCCGTCACCCGGCACTTGTACAGGATGGAGGAAACCGGCGCGCCCACATAGAGGAACACGATGTCCCCCTTTTTGATGCCGCTGCCCTGTTTCCAGTTGATCTCCTTCGCCTCGTCAAAGGCGTGGACGATGTCGAAATATTGGGGATTGGAGGGGATAAGCCACTCCTTGGCGGGGCGCAGGGCCTTCTTTTCCCTGGCCGAGGCCGTGACCCGATAGCTCAGATCCACCAGGCTGCGGATCCGCTCTATCTCCACCGTGCCGTCCAGCAGCACACTGATCCAGCTGCCCCGGCTGATATGATAGCCCGGGAAGATCCCCTCCTCCTGACTCAGCAGGTCCGCCATCAGGGGGCTCTCCATCTTGAGATTCACGATGTACTCGCTCTCCTGTCCCGCAAGGCCCAGCTTCTCTCTCGGAAGGTCCATCACCAGGGCAAACCACTTTTCATTGTCCTCATGGCGAAAGATCCCGTAATTGGGATAGCGCGGCCAGAGAAATTCGATCTCCCGCTTGTATTTCTTCCGGATGTACCGGATCAGCTCTTCCCGCTGGCTCGTATCCATGCTCTTTCCTCCGTCGCTTTCGGCCGCTGCCGCATACAGGCAGTATAGTGGAAATCCCGTCCAGCGTCAAGCCGTCCTCCCCTCTCTTTGCAGAGGCGGTCTTTGGCCGTCAGCTTGATGCGAAACGCTCCCGGGACCGGACGGACGAGCAATGTGTCCCTGCGACATGGCAAAGCGCCAAAACTCCCTGCCACAGGCAGGGAGTTTTGGCGTAATATTCTGTTGCCTGGCAGGCAGCAGGCATTATTGCTTGTAATGGTGCGCGTCCTGCAGGACCATTTCCTTGACCTTCAGAAGCCTTACCTTGGTGGCGTTCTCGTTCTCCTCCAGCTTCATGGAGATGTACTTGATGTTGCCCTCCAGTTCGGGGATCATCACGTATTCCAGAGCGTTCACGCGGCGGCGGGTCTTCTCGATCTCCTCGGCCAGCAGCTGCATGGTCTTTTCCACCTCGGCCAGCTCCAGCATGTCCTGAAAAACCTGGGCCAGCTTTTCCAGGGCGTCGTCCAGCTCGCCGGAGGTCTGGGCAAAGCCGTAGGGGAAGATCTCCGAGGGATCGTTGTTTTTGGTCTGGAAGCGGTAGCGGGGGACGTTGACGCTCATGATGTTTTTGTACGTCACATCCAGCTCCACGCTCTGCCGGGGATAGAGCAGCGCCTGCTCCATCATCTCGGGAGACATGATGGAGCTTGCCGCCTGCTGGGAGGCAAAGGCGGCGGTGAGTCCCTGCTCCACCTTGGTGCGCAGCTCCTTGTTGCGCCGGACCACATCCATGAACTGGCGCATCAGCTCATCCCGCTTGTCCTTCAGAAGCTTATGGCCGCGGCGGGCGGTTTTCAGCCGGCCCTTCAGCTGGTTCAGCACCATTCTTGTCGGGGTAATCGCGGTATTGGCCAAAAAGTTTCACCTCCATACGGAAGCGAAGAGTGAAGAGTGAAGGGTGAAAAGAGAATGCTCTCTTCACTTTTCACTGTTCTCTTTTCACTTACTTCATGTACTTTTCGATCATCTCGGGCTTGATGCGCTTCAGCTCGCGCCTGGGCAGGATCCTCAGCAGCTCCCAGCCCAGATCCAGGGTCTCCAGGATGGAGCGGTTGGTGCTGTTGCCCTGGCTGACGTAGCGGCGCTCGAACTCATCGGCAAACTTGGCGAAGAGCTTGTCGTCCTCGCTCAAGGCGGCCTCGCCCAGGATGGTCATGAGCTCCTTGGCGTCCTTGCCGCGGGAATAGGCGGCGAAGAGCTGGTTCATGGTGCCGGCGTGGTCCTCACGGGTCTTGCCCACGCCGATGCCCTTGTCCTTCAGACGGCTCAGGGAGGGCAGCACGTCCACCGGGGGCACGATGCCCTTGCGGTGCAGCTCGCGGCTCAGGATGATCTGTCCCTCGGTGATGTAGCCGGTCAGGTCGGGGATGGGGTGGGTCTTGTCATCCTCGGGCATGGTCAGGATGGGGATCATGGTGATGGAGCCCTTCTTGCCCTGGCGGCGGCCGGCCCGTTCATACAGGGTGGCAAGGTCGGTATACAGGTAGCCGGGGTAGCCGCGGCGGCCGGGAACTTCCTTCTTGGCGGCGGAGACCTCGCGCAGGGCCTCGGCGTAGTTGGTGATGTCGGTCATGATGACCAGCACCTGCATGTCCTTCTCAAAGGCCAGGTACTCCGCGGCGGTGAGGGCCACGCGAGGGGTGGCGATGCGTTCCACGGCGGGGTCGTTGGCAAGGTTGGAGAAGACCACGGTGCGGTCGATGGCGCCGGTGCGGCGGAAGTCGTTGATGAAGTACTCGGACTCCTCAAAGGTGATGCCGATGGCGGCGAAGACCACGGCGAAGGTCTCGTTATCGCCCAGCACTCTGGCCTGGCGGGCGATCTGGGCGGCCAGGGCCGCATGGGGCAGACCGGAGCCGGAGAAGATGGGCAGCTTCTGGCCGCGCACCAGGGTGTTCAGGCCGTCGATGGTGGAAACGCCGGTCTGGATGAACTCCGCGGGGTAGGCCCGGGCGGCAGGGTTCATGGGCAGGCCGTTGATGTCCTTGTGGGCGTCGGCCAGGATGGCGGGGCCGCCGTCGATGGGCTCGCCCATACCGTTGAAGACGCGGCCCAGCATATCATCGGAGACGGCCAGCTGCTGGGGATGGCCCAGGAAGCGGACCTTGGACTCGGCCAGGTTGATGCCCTGGGCGGACTCGAAGAGCTGTACCACAGCCCGGTCGCCTTCCACCTCCAGCACCTTGCAGCGGCGCTTCTGGCCGTTGGGCAGCTCGATCTCGCCCAGCTCGTCGTAGGTAACGCCTTCCACGTGCTCCACGATCATCAGGGGGCTGGCGATCTCTCGAATAGTCTTATACTCTTTGATCATGCGTCCTCACCTCCGGCAATGACTTCCTCGATCTCCCGCTTCATTTCCGCTTCGATCTCGGCGTAGTCCTTTTCGAAAACCTTCACATCGGCCATTTTGGCGCGGCCCACCCGCTCCCGGGCGGGAATGGTGAAGAGCTTGTCCATGTTGGCGCCCTTCTGCAGCGCGTCGCGGCAGAGGCTGTCGAAGCGCAGCACCAGATCCATCAGCTTATACTGCTTCAGGTAGGAGGAATAGGCATCCTCGTCCACAAAGGCGTTCTGCTGGAGGAAGTCCTCCCGGATGCTCTTGGCGGTCTCCATGGTGAGACGGTCGGCGGGGCTCAGGGCGTCCTGGCCCACCAGACGGACGATCTCCTGCAGCTCGCTCTCCTCCTGGAGGATGTGCATGGCCTTGGAGCGGTTCTGCATGTAGCCCTCGCCGAACTCCTTGGTGTACCAGGGGCTCAGGGTGTCCAGATACAGGGAGTAGGAGGTCAGCCAGTTGATGGCCGGGAAGTGACGGGCATAAGCCAGGGAGGAGTCCAGCGCCCAGAAGACCTTGACGATACGCATGGTGGCCTGAGAGACAGGCTCGGAAATATCGCCGCCCGGAGGGGACACGGCGCCGATGGCGGTGACGGAGCCCTGGCGGTCCTCGGAGCCCAGGCACTCCACCACGCCGGCCCGTTCATAGAACTGGGCCAGACGGGAGGCCAGGTAGGCGGGGTAGCCCTCTTCGCCGGGCATCTCTTCCAGACGGCCGGACATCTCGCGCAGGGCCTCGGCCCAGCGGGAAGTGGAGTCGGCCAGCACGGCCACGTCATAGCCCATGTCGCGGAAGTACTCGGCGATGGTGATGCCGGTGTAGATGGAGGCCTCGCGGGCCGCCACCGGCATATCGGAGGTGTTGGCGATCAGCACGGTGCGCTTCATCAGAGGCTCGCCGTTGCGGGGGTCCTTCAGCTCGGGGAACTCCATCAGAACGTCGGTCATCTCGTTGCCGCGCTCGCCGCAGCCGATGTAGATGACGATGTCCACGTCAGACCACTTGGCCAGCTGGTGCTGCACCACGGTCTTGCCGGAGCCGAAGGGGCCGGGGACGGCGGCGGTGCCGCCCTTGGCGATGGGGAAGAGGGTATCGATGATGCGCTGGCCGCTGTTCATGGGGCGGCTGGGCACATACTTGCGGGTATAGGGACGGGCGATACGCACGGGCCAGCGCTGGAACATGGGCAGCTCGTGGATCTTGCCCTTCTTGTCCTTCACGGTGGCGATCACGTCGGTGACCACATGCTCGCCGGAGGCCACGGAGAGCACCTCGCCCTCCACGCCGTAGGGGACCATGATCTTGTGCAGGATGGCGCTGGTCTCCTGGACGGTGCCCAGCACGTCGCCGGCGATCACCTTGTCGCCGGGCTTGGCCACGGGCTCGAAGTCCCATTTCTTTTCCCGGTTCAGCGGGGACACGTCGGTGCCGCGGGTGATGCAGTCGCCGGTGAGGGCGCGCATCTCGGGCAGGGGGCGCTGGATGCCGTCATAGATATTGTCCAGCATGCCGGGTCCCAGTTCCACGGACATGGGCATGCCGGTGGTCTCCACCACGGCGCCGGGTCCCAGGCCGGAGGTCTCCTCATAGACCTGGATGGAAGCATTGTCGCCGGTCATATTCAGGATCTCGCCGATCAGGCGCTGAGAGCCCACGCGCACCACGTCGGAGACGTTGGCGTCCGCCAGGCCCTCGGCCACGACAAGCGGGCCGGATACTTTGGTAATGGTTCCGCTCATGGTTCAAACTTCCTCTCGTTGTTTTGATAGGGAAAGCAGAGAAGTGAAGAGTGAAGAGTGAAGAGTGAAAAGTTGCGGTGTGCCGCTTCGCGGCACGGATTGGAATCATCGCCGCAGGCGATACCATATCTGTTCACTTTTCACTTTTATCTTTTCACTTTCCTCAGTCTCCCAGAATGTTCGTGCCGACAGCCCGCTCCACCGCGGAGCGCAGGGCGTTCTGGCCCAGGCCCAGGGAGCCTTCCCGTCCCGGGATCAGGATGATGGCCGGGGTGGGACTGTCCTTGAATTTATCGATCTCGTGGCTCAGCTGAGCGGCGAGATTTTCCTCGATGTAGAGGATGGCGTAGTCGTCATGCTCCCGGGTGAGGGAGCGGAGGATCCGCCCGGCCTCCTCGGCGTCTGCGGCGGGATAGGTCTCCAGCCCCAGGGCCTTGAAGCCCATCACGGTCTCCCGACCGCCGATAACCGCTATCTTAAGCATACAAATCACGCAGCCTTTCCCGGATGGTCTCCGGCGCGACGCCGGTGAGCCTGCCCGTGAGGATCATGCGAACGGCGGTGATCTCCCCTTCCACGGCGGCGATGTAGGCGATGACGGCCTCGGGGCCGTAGCTCACCAGCTTCGCCGAGCGAAGGTAAGTATTCAGGGCGTTGTCGCAGGCGCGCTCAAAGGCGGTCATGCTGCCGCCGTTCAGGGCCTCCGCGCCCAGGGACGCCGCCTGCTCCAGGGGCGAGTGGGCAAAGAGGGCGGCAAGGCCATCCCCGTCGCCGGCGGAGAGCAGCCGGTCCTCGCTCACATTGCCGTCGGGCAGCAGGGCATCCCGCAGGAAGTCCGCGTCCTTGTGCATGCGGCCCGTGCGCACCAGGCTCTTCAGGTTGGCGCTGTCGATCTGCAGCCGGGCATAGCCCTCCAGGAAGGGGCATTCCGCCGCCTTGGCCGCGTCCAGCATCTCCCGGAACATGGCCTTGTCCAGCACGAAGTCCGCCAGCTGGGGATTGGCCGTGCGGGAAAGGGTGCTCCCCGCCTCCGCCAGAGCCTTGCCGAAGGTCTCCGGCAGCTGGCTGAGCTTTTCCTCCTGCCAGGCCTCCCGCAGCATGGAAGGCGCAAAGCGTCCGGCCTTGCTGTAGAGAGACGTCCCATCCAGACCCATGGCCTCGCTTTTCAGCAGGACCTTGGCGTTGTGGGTGTCGTACTTCATGCGGAAGAAGTCCACGATGGCCCGTTCGGGGCAGAGCTTTTCCAGTTCGTCCAGCGTCTGGCTGCGCCGGAGCGTCAGGGCCTCCTCGATCTGGGCGGCGCCGGCCTGGGACAGGTCGGGATAGCCGCAGTCGGTGAGGAGCTTGGCCGCCTCCTCAAAGGAGGACGCTTCCAGCATCCGCCCGGCCCGGTCGCCGCTGAGAAGCCTTGGCTCCCTTGCCCGCAGCATGGCGGACAGGCTCAGATACGCTTCTTTTTTCTTAGCCAATGTTTTCCCTCCCGATCCTGGGATCACTGAAAGAGGATCTCCGCGACCTTGGCGGAAAGATCGCTCTGGCTCAGCTCCACAAGCAGCTCCGCGCTGCAGTTGGCCTCGATGCTGCCCCGGCGAAGGATCAGGCCGCCGGCGATGTCCCGCGTCTCATCGGAAAGGCTGAGCTTCCCGTCGGGCAGGAGCGCGTTGGCCGCCTTGACCAGCTTTGCGCCGATGGCTTCCCGGTCACGGGTGTTGAGCAGGATCTCTTCCTCCCCGGTGACGGAGGCACGGGCGGCCAGCTTGGCGAGAAAGGCCACATAGTCCTCCTCCGGAAGGGAGACGATCTTGTCCAGAGCACGGCGGAAGCTCTCGCCGACCAGGGCCTGCTTTGTGGAAAGCAGACTCTTGCGGCCCTCCATGCGGGCGATGCGCTCGGTCCCGTCCACCTGGTCCTGGGTCTCCTTCACACCGGCGCGGATCCTTTCGGCATAGAGCGCGGCGGCCTGCTTGTCAAAGTCGCCCCGAATGCGCGCGCACTGCTGCTCCGCCTGCGCAAGGATCCCGTCCACCTGGGTCTTGGCGTCGGCCTTGATATGCGCGATGATTTTTTCCGTGCCTTTCATAGCTTGCTCCAATCCGAACTCAGCCGATGGTGATGCCGTTCAGCATCATGAAGGAGGCCAGCAGCGCCAGGATGGCGTAGAACTCCACGGTGATGCAGAGGATCATGCCCTTGGACCAGTCGTCGGGCTTCTTGGCCAGAATATTGACGGAGGCGGCAGCCACCTTGCCCTGGGCGATACCGGAGAGGAGACCGCCGAAGGCGATGGGCAGGCAGGCAGCCAGGACCTGCAGGCCCTCAGCCACGCTCATACCGGGAACCAGCTTGCCGAAGGCAAGGAACCAGATCACGAAGCCGTACAGGCCCTGGGTGCCGGGGATGACCTGCAGGATCATGGCCTTACCGAACTTGCTGGGGTCCTCGGAGACGAGACCGGCGCCGGCTTCACCGGCGATGCCGGTACCTTTGGCGGAGCCAATGCCCGCCAGGAGAGCAGCCAGACCTGCGCCCAGCAGGCCGAGAGCGTAACCGCCGAAAGTTTCCAGAAAATTCATGTTGATTTCCTCCTAAATGATATTTGAAATAAATTACTTCCTTGTAGCCTCCCCTGCCTAAGGGGAGGTGGCATCCGCCGTCTCACGCAAGGCGGATGACGGAGGGGTCTTCCTTGTTGGTCCCCTTGTCAAAAGGGGCAGGCAGCGAGCCTGCGCTGCTGACCGGGGGATGATCTCTTGCTTCCCCCGCCGGGGGAAGTGGCCGAAGGCCGATAGGGGCTCACTCTTCCTTCGCCACCGCGTATTTGCTGCGGATCTCCAGCGGCTCGAAGCTCTTGCCGCCGTCCTGATAGAACTTGCCGAAGAACTCCAGGCACTGCAGTCTCAGGTCATGCACGAAGCAGCCCAGCAGGTTCAATCCGAAGTTCAGTGCGTGGCCGATCAGGAAGATGACGAGGAAGACGATCCCGGTAAACACATTGAGTCCCGCGCTCTCGGCAGGCATGGCCGCGATGGTGTTGAACACCTGGGCCACCACGCTGCCTGCCAGCATCAGGGCCATGATACGGGAATAGCTCAGAATATCGCCGAACCAGCCGGTGAGGGTGTTGTAGATGATGCCGAAAGCGGCGGTCACCTTGCCGAAGCCCTTGCTGTGCCGGCCCGCGCCGTAGAGCAGCATCACCGCGCCCAGGGCGAGGATCGCAAGGCCGACGGTCTTCAGGATCGTGAGATCCTTCAGCACCAGCATCTGCAGACCCACCAGTACGCCGCCCAGCAGGATCACCCACAGGGGTCCTTCCTCAAAGACGCCGTCCAGCACCTTTCCGGCCCGTTTTTTCTCCAGGAAGGAGACGAGCATGCCCACGTTCAGGTGGATGACGCCAAGCACCATGGCGCCGTAGAGCACCAGCTCGCTTTGATCCACGGGGTTGAACAGATAGGGCAGACCCTTGAAGGTGGTGTTGGGATCGATCATTTTGGCGATGACCTCCGGGGCGTTGCCGAAGAAGCCGCCGGTAAGGGCGCCCATGATGAAGGTGCTGATGCCGCCGTAGAGCAGCAGCTGGCAGAAGGCCAGGGTGCCCTTCCGGGGCTTGATCTTCTTCATGGCGACCAGGGCCGCCGCGATCATGATGATGCCGTAGCCCATGTCCGCCATCATGAGTCCGTAAAACAGGATGAAGAAGGGGGCCATGATGGGGTTTGCGTCCACGGTGCCGTAAGCCGGAAGGCTGTACATATTGGTCACCATGTTGAGGGCGTTGGAAAACTTGTTGTTCTTGAGCTTGACGGGGACCTCGGAGTACTCCTCTTCACTGGGTTCGCTGAGCTCCCAGGCGCATTCAAAGCGCTCCAGCAGGGCTGTCAGCTCCTCCTCCCGCTCCGCGGGGACCCAGCCCGCCAGCACCACGGCGGAGCCGGTGCCGTAGAGCCGCTCCTCCGCCTCGGCCATGCCGATGCGGGTGGCAAGCCGGTCGGACGCCAGCTTCAGCTCCTCCCGGTGGGGAGCCTGGGCGGCGATCTCCTTTGCGAGGGCTTCTTTCTGCTCCGCCAGGGTCTTGAGACTTTCCGCTGCCGCGGCGATGTTCTCTTTGGCGGTGCCGGTGCAGCCGTTCAGGCTCACCGCGCCGAAACCGAAGTCCCGCAGGCACTCCTGGGCGGCGGTCAGCTGATCCTTGGCCGCGAGCAGCAGCACGTACTGCTGGCTCTTGTCCTGGCTCACCGGGAAAAGCTCCGCCTCCTCGGCCTTTTCCGAGAGGGCCGCGCTCACCTCGTCCAGGGGGATGCGGCTGCTGAGAGATCCCAGGATCACCGAGCAGCGCTCGGTGCCCTCGGTCTCCAGGGGCAGGTCCAGGCTCTCCCAGGGCGTCAGGCTCTCGATGAGCGAGCGCTCCCGGCTCTCCTCGGCGGCGATGCGGCGGATCCGGTCCTCCCGCTCGTTCACTTCGGCAGCAAGCTGCAGGGCCTCCGCCAGGCCTTCCTCCTCCAGCAGCACCCGGCCCTCCACTTCGGGCTTGGCGCTGAGCAGGGGCGTCTTTTCCGGGGCGTAGCGCTTCAGCAGCTCCACAGCCCGCTCCAGGGTGCCCTGTTGGGTTTTGAGCTTGCTGAGCTCGCTCCCCTCCCGGCGCACCAGGCCCTCGCTCTCCTGCTCCTGGACTTCTTCGGAGATCTCGCTGACCTGGACGCAGCCCAGGCGTGCAAGCTCCTTCAGCAGTTCTTCCTTCTGGGAACGGACCAGCATCAGCCGCAGGCGTTTCATTTTCAAAATGGCCATGTCAGTCGTTCACTATCCTTTCTACAATGAGCGCAGCCGCGGCGTCCAGCTTGCCCTCCGCCTTTTTGCGCAGGGCTTCCCGTTCCGCTTCCAGCTCGCGGCCAAGAGCTTCGGCGTCCGCCTGGCTCTTCTCCTCCGCCTTTTTGCGCAGGGCCTCCAGCTCACTGTCCGCCTTGGCGCGGGCGGCCTCCAGGGAGGCTTCTCCGGCAGCCTGGGCTTCCGCAAGCAGCTGCTTTGCCTTGGCCTGAGCGGCGGCGACGGCGTTTTTAGCCTCTTGTTCCGCTCTCGTCACGCTCGTGATTGCTTCCAATGACATCCACACACCCCCTTCTCCTTTTATGTTCCCGGCGGCGCAGCCGCGCCGCCGCATAAAAACGTTACAACATATAATACCGCAAAACGGGACGTCTTTCAAGGCCAATCTCCCATCTGTCGGATAAATTTCCCAAAGATCCGACAGGGAATAACGAAAGGCAAGCCGGCGGGAAAACCTGCCTCCCGCAAAGCAAAAAAGCATCCCCGCCGCTGCCGCAGGCAGCGCGGGGACGCTCTTCTCAGGGAAAGGATACGATCGGGGCGGAGCCGCGCGTAGGGAGCGATCCCCGGATCGCTCCGCCACATCCCCGCTGCAGGGGACGCCCCCTTCCGCCTCATCCGTCTTGCCCCTCCCGTGAGATCGGGGCATGCCACCTTCTCCTCAATGGACCGGGGGCGATTCGTTCTGTCTTTTCTCAATCCCGCATTTCCAGATAGTCCCGCAGGATCTCTTTATGGCTCCGCACCAGGCCCTCCGGGATCTCCTCCGGGCGGAACCAGCGAAGGCTCACGGATTCTTCGTCGTTCACCCGGGCCTCGCCGAGAGGCTCGTCACAGGCATAGGCGCAGTTCACCACGTACCACTCGTCCCCGTTGGGAGCGGAGCAGAGGGCGTCCGGCCCGGAATAGACCCCGATGAGCCGGAGCTTTCCCAGCTCCAGGGCGGTCTCCTCCCGGACCTCTCTTCTGGCGGTGTCCTCGGTGGACTCCCCCAGCTCCATGAGGCCCCCGGGAAAGGCCCAGCGGCCCGCCGGGTGGCGGCGCTGCTGGAGCAGCAGCTCCCCCTTTTCATTGCGGATCACCACGCTGCTGCCGCAGAGGATCAGCCGCCGATGGCCCACCAGCTTGCGTATGTCTTCGATATAGCCCATGGTGCACCTCAGCGAAAGCAGCTGCGCGCCTCGTCATAGACAAAGCCCGCCGCGGCCAGCTTCTCCTCCAGGGCGGCCCGGTCCAGCTCCAGGTCCTCGCAGAGGGCGTCCAGAGAATCGTAGTCGTCCCGGAGTTTTTGGTTTACATAACTATACAGGATCATGGGATCGACGGGCAGCATGGCGCTCACTCCTTCGTTTTTTTCAGGTAGATCTGGACGCTGGGGTAATCCCCCATCATCCGGGGAAGGGTCAGGCCCGCGTACATCAGGGCTGCCCCGCTGTATTCCCCCGGCTGCTCCTCCGCGGGTTCCGGGAGGAAGGCGTCGAACACGTCGTAGTTTTCCATCATATAGCGCCCCTCCGGGTCCAGGCCCTTCAGCCGCAGATGCAGGGGTTTGGCGTTGGCCCGGGGCCGGGTGATCACCAGGCTCAGCAGGCTCTCGTCCTTCTCCTCGGAAACCAGCTGCCAGGCCTCATAGTCCCGCTCATCCCCAAGCTCGGTCAGGCGGAAGAGATCTCCCTCCCGCAGCAGCTTCTCATAGCCCCGGAAGCGGCGGATCTGCGCCCGGATGCGGGTCTTTTCCTCCTCGCTGAGCTTGCCCGGGTCCAGCTCATAGCCGAAGGCCCCGGCCATGGCCACGGTGGCCCGGGTGTCCAGGGGCGTGCTGCGGCCGGTCTGGTGGTTGGGAGAGGCGGAGACGTGGGCCCCGATGGCGGACAGGGGGTAGCCGTAGCCCGTGCCCCGCTGGATCGTGAGGCGCTCGATGGGGTCGGTGTCGTCGCTGCACCAAATCTGGGGGAACCAGGCCAGGATGCCCGCGTCGAAGCGGCCGCCGCCCCCCGCGCAGCCCTCAAAGAGCACCTGGGGGAAGGCCGCGGTGATCCGGTCCATGACGCTGTAGAGTCCCAGGACCCAGCGGTGGGCCAGCTCCCCTGTGGGCGCGAAGCCCCAGAGGTCCGTGAGGCTGCGGTTGCAGTCCCACTTGATATAGTCGATGTCATGGCGCGCCAGCAGGTCCTTCAGGGTCTCAAAGATCCAGTCGGCCACCGCGGGCCGGCTCAGGTCCAGCACCAGCTCGCTGCGGCTGAGGAAGGGCTTTCTGCCGGGGACGCGCAGCGCCCAGTCCGGGTGGGCCCGGAAAAGCGCGGAATCCTCGCTGACCATCTCCGGCTCCACCCAGAGGCCGAAGCGCAGCCCCAGCTCCTTCACTCCCCGGATCAGGGGCTCCAGGCCGCCGGAGAGCTTTTCCTCGTTCACGAACCAGTCGCCAAGGCTGCTGTGGTCGTCGCTGCGGCGGCCGAACCAGCCGTCGTCCAGCACGAAGAGATCCGCCCCCAGATCCCTGGCCTCCCGGGCGAGAGAGAGGATCTTCTCCCGGTCAAAATCGAAGTAGGTGGCTTCCCAGTTGTTCAGCAGTATGGGACGGGTCTTCTCGCTGAAAGCACTGCGGCAGAGGTCCCGGCGCAGGAAGCGGTGGAAGCGCTGGGAGAGGGCGTTGAGCCCGTCGTGCCGGAAGCAGAGCAGGCACTCCGGGGCATCAAAGCAGTCCCCGGGCCCCAGGGTCCAGGAAAAGCCCTCCGGCTGGATGCCCGCCACCAGGCGCAGGGCGTCCATCTGGTCCTTCTCCAGGGCCATCTCGAAGCTGCCGGAATAGACCAGCATCACGCCCAGGCAGTCCCCCGCGTCCTCGGTGGCATGCCTGTCGCAGAGGATCAGGAAGGGGTTGTGCTGATGGCTGGATTCTCCCCGGCGGGAGGCGATGCGCGTCTCCCCATGGAGGAGGGGCTGCCGCTCCGGCTGGCGCTCCATGGCGTGGCGGCCGTGGAAGTGCAGCAGTTCCCAGTCCCCAAAGGGCAGGTCCAGGCAGCAGGAGGCAGCCTTTTCCAGCTTCATCTGGCCGCCGCCGATGTTCTTGAGCCGCAGAGCCCGGGTGATCACATCCCGGCTCTCATACACGGCATAGAGCAGCTCCGCCTCCAGGCCCAGGGTCTCGTCCCGCAAGGTCACGGAGAGGGTCTCCGCCTCTCCGTCCGGGTCCAGCGCCGCGGGCAGGCCAGGGAGCGGGTATTTCCCCTTGCGGATCTCGTGGCGCACATAGCGCAGATCCGCGCCCCGGCGCCCGTCGGGGAGGCTCACGCAGACGGCGGGCAGGCGGAAATCTCCGGCGTTGGCTCCGCTGAGCTCCAGGGGCAGGGTGTCCGGGGAGAAGCCCCGGGTCTTCTCCGCCAGCTCATAGGGCACGGGGGAAAATCCCACGTCCTTTTGCCGGTGGAGGGAAGTAAAATTCCCCTCTGCCCGCCGGCCGTAGTAGCCGTGCAGCAGATAGCCCAGGGGGCCGATCTGCATCTGGTAGCTGCTCTCCCGGGTGTTCAGGCTCAGAGTCTTGGCAGAAGCGTCATAGACGATGCTCATATTGGATCATCCTTTTCAAAAAAGCCGCCTGAGGGGGCGGCTTTGTATATTATTGCAGAGAAAACCCGATCTTCTGTCCCATCCGCACGGGGAACTCCTCTCCCCTTGCGGAGGCCTCCCGGATCTCCGGAAGAAGCGCGGCCGCGTCCCTGCGGAGCAGCACGATGACGGTGGAGCCGCCATAGGCGAAGCGGCCCTTTTCCTCTCCCCGGGAAACCGTCCGGGGCCAGGGGGTCTCGTTCACGATCTTCCCCACCAGCATGGCGCCTACCTCCATCTGCACCATGGTGCCGAAGGGCTCTGTCTCGATGCAGCAGTACTCCCGGCAGTTTTCCGTGAACACGGGGGTCTTTTCCAGGGCCACGGGCCGCACGGTGTGGAGGACGCCGGGCAGAAACACATTTTCTCCCTTGCGTCCGCTCTCCACATAGCAATAGCGGTGATAGTGATTGACGCAGAGGCGAAACACCAGGCAGAGCCCGTCCCGGAAGTCTGTAGCCAGGGCTTCGTCCCCCAGCAGGCGGGAGAGAGAAAAGCGGCTCTGCTTCACGGGAAGCACCGTGTCCTCATCGATTTTTACCGCGGTGAGCAGCCCGTCGCAGGGGGCGATCAGGCTTCCCGGGTCCATGTCGATGGGACGCCTCCCCGCTTTCAGGGGGCGGCAGAAGAAATCGTTGAAGCAGCGGATCTGCCGCAGGTCATAGTCCCCGGTGTCGATGCCGCAGTTCTTTACAAAAATCGGGATCAGGGGCCGGGAGAGGGGGGTATCCAGAAAGGCCCCCGCAAGCTTTGACACCGGGCGGCTCACCAGCGGCCGCAGCAGGGCCCGGCCCAGAGCCGTGCCGTAGAGAAAGTCCAGGCTTTCCATCAGCGGTTGGTGACGCTCATCAGGATCATAAAGGCGATAAACTCGGCAAAGCCGATGCCCACCATGATCCAGAGGCCCTTCTTGCCGGGCTTGCGGATCTTGAAGCGGCCCACGAAAAGGCAGGCCATCACAAACATCACGATGAAATAGGGCACGCTCAGATCAAAGCGGGGGATGTAGTGCATCAGCAGCACCATGGGAAAGACGATGGCCGCGCTGGTGACGGGCAGACCCGTGAAGTAGGCCGCGCCCTTTTCCTTCGCCTCTTCCTCCCGCTCCTCCTCGGTGGAATTGAAGTAGGCCAGGCGGATCATGGCGGCCAGGATATAGATGAGGGCAATGATGATCAGCACACCCCGGTAGAGATTGGAGTGGGCCATGGCCAGGGAGGGATCCAGCCAGCTCTCCGGCAGCTCATGCAGGTCGGAGAGGCGGATGTTTCGACGCAGCATGGACATGCCGATGGCGGCGGGGAGCAGGCCGAAGGAGATCAGGTCCGAGAAGGAGTCGATCTGCATGCCGAAGCGCTGCTCCAGGCTGCTGCGGTTTTTCTTGGTGCGGGCCACCCGGCCGTCAAAGCCGTCGCAGAGGCCGGCAAAGAGCATCAGGAACATGCCGATATAGGGGTGTCCCACGCCGCTCATGGCGATGATGGTGCCGGTGCAGCCGGACAGCAGGGACAGATAGGTCAGGATCACGGTGTAATCGTATACGCCGATCATGGTCACGATTTCCTTTCTTTTTTGTGCTCTCTCCTGTGGAGGGCCGCGTAGCCCAGCAGGGTGATGACGCCGCTCACCGCCACGCAGAGATAGAAGGACAGGCCGCGGCTCAGCATATCCAGACGGAAGGCCTCCTCCACCGGGATGAAGCCCAGGCCCGAGAAAGCGTCCACCATCAGGAAGTCCGCCACGCCCATGGCGCCGGGGACGGGGACGGGGGCATAGCCCATCACCACCAGGCACTGGGAGGCGAAAAGCAGCCCCGCGTTTTCAGGCCGGCCGCCCAGGGCCAGGTAGATGCACATGGGCACCGCCAGATGGGCCGCCCGCTGCAGCAGATTCCACAGCAGGGCCCGCTGAAGCAAGGGGCCTTTGCCCTTCATGACCCGGGCGCAGGTCTCAAATTCCGCCTGGGCCTCGTCCAGCTTCTGCAGACGCCTCTCCAGCCGGTGAATCAGCTTCTTGCTGTGCAGGAAGCGCACAAAGCGCCGCAGCAGATCGAAGACCAGCTTTCCCTTCCCCAACAGGAGGAAGAACAGAGCCGTCAGGCCCAGCTGGATCACAAAGCCCAGGGCGATCAGCACCCGGGACAGCAGGCTCAGCCCGAAGAAGAGACCGGGTGCCGCGATCACCGAGCCCAGGCCCAGGATCACCAGAGACAGGGTATAGAGGATCAGGTTCACCAGCAGCGTCACCGTGGCGGCGCCGGCGGGGACCCCGTCCCTGATCATGAAGAAGGCGCTGGCAGGCTGGCCGCCGGTGGCCGAGGGGGTGATGGCGGAAAAATAGATGTCCGAGGTACTGTAGAGCAGGCTTGCGCCCAAGCCCTCCCGATAGCCGATGCCCTTGAGCAGCGCCGAGAGGGCCGCCGCCTCCAGCAGCACGAAGAGGGTCGTGCAGAGCACCGCCGCCCCCAGCCACAGGGGGTCTGCGTTCCGGAGGCTCTCCAGGATCCCGGCAAGGGACCACTTTTTGCTCTGGGCCAGCACCCCCCAGATGGAGAGGGCCGCCAGGGCCAGGGAGAACAGGGTCCAGAACCATTTTTTTCTTGTACTCATAGGCAAAGCTTTCTCGGAATCATTCGATGGTAGTTGACAGCCGGGGTAGTATACCAGATTTTCCTGAAAAGTGCGAGTCTTTTTTTCGTGTTTTACTCTTTCAGGCAGAAATCCCTGACCCGGTCCAGGAAGTCCTTTGCTTCTTCATAGAGGGCGTGGCTCAGGCCTTCGTAGAGAAAGAGCTCCGCACCCACGATCTGCCCGGCCAGCTCCCGGGATCCTTCCGCCGTCACGATCCCGTCCTCGGTGCCGCCGATGATCAGCGTGGGGCAGAAGATCCGGGGCAGCTGCTCCCATGCGTCGTGGGTCAGGCAGGACTCCGCCTGGGTCAGAAAGCGGGAGAAGTCCCGGGGCTTCGTCAGTGCGCTTACCAGTGCAGCCACGGCCTTCTGCCGCGCCACGGTTTTTGCCGAATAGGAGCGGAGGGCGTTATCCTCCATGATGGCCCTGTAGTCTCCCTTGCGGGCAAGCGTTATCCAGCTTTCCAGGGTATGACGCATGGTGTCGTTGGGGCGGGCGGCAGTGACCGTCAGGATCAGCCGGTCCACCCGGCGGGGCTGGTCGATAGCGACCCACTGGGCGATCATGCCCCCCTGGGAGACGCCCATCAGGCTGATCCGGGAAAGCCCCAGCTGATCCAGGGCCAGGCCCAGGTCCGCCGCCATCTCCCGGGTGGAGCAGTGCTCCGGCAGAGGCTCCCGCCGGCTGAACATATAGACGGTGAAATCCTTTGCCAGCTTCCGGTAGCCCAGGGCGAAGGGCAGGGCCGTGCCCTTCACGGTACGAAAGCCGTCTCCCACACCGGGCAGGATCACAAGGGTCCTCTCCCCGCTGCCGAAACGGATATAGTCCATGGCGCCGCCATCCAGCGTGAGGCGGCCGTTTTCTGCGTTCAGAAGCATGTTTCCCGCTCCCTTCTCTTTTTTCCTACTTTATCACAGGCCCGAGCGCATTTCAATCTTGCGAAGGCGAAAAGAATGGCATATACTGGGCGGGATCTTAAACAGGGGGAGTTATTGCCATGTCTTCCATCCGCAGCTTTATCCGGCGGGAGCCGGTGCTGCTCATCGCCGCCTTCGCGGCCCTCATCAGCTGCTTTTTCGTGCCGCCGGACCGGGCCTATTGGGGCTATCTGGACCTGCGCACCCTGGCCCTGCTCTACTGCCTCATGACCGTGGTGGCGGGGCTGCGGCAGGCAGGGCTCTTCTCCCGGCTGGCCCACCGGCTCTGCCTGGGGGTGGGGAACCTCCGGGTGCTGGGCGTGCTGCTGGTGCTGCTGAGCTTTTTTTCCTCCATGCTCATCACCAATGACGTAGCGCTGCTGACCTTCGTCCCCTTCGCGGTGGTGGTGCTGGGCATGGCCCACCAGAACCGGGCTCTCATTCGGGTGGTGGTGCTGCAGACCGTGGCGGCCAACCTGGGCTCCATGCTGACCCCGGTGGGCAATCCCCAGAATCTCTACCTCTATTCCCACTATGACCTGAGCATGGGGGACTTTCTCTCCCTCACCTTCCCCGTCTGGGCGCTGTCCCTGGCGCTGATCCTGCTGGGCTGCCTGCTGCTGCCCCGGGATCGGCTGCAGCTTTTCCTGGGGGAGGAGCCGATTCTGCACAAAAAGGAGCTCTGGCTCTACGCCCTGCTCTTTCTGGTCTGCCTGGGCACGGTGCTGCGGCTCCTGAGCTGGCCCTGGATGCTGGGGATCGTGCTGCTGGTGCTGCTGGTGCTGGACCGGCGGACCCTGCTGCGGGCGGACTTCATGCTGCTTTTGACCTTCGTGGCCTTCTTTGTCTTTGCGGGGAACCTGGCAAGGGTCCCGGCGGTGGACCGGCTGCTCCGCTCCCTGCTCTCCGGACGGGAATACTGGACCGCCCTGCTCACCAGCCAGGTCATCAGCAACGTCCCCGCCGCCCTGCTGCTCTCGGGCTTTACCGACAAGGCCGGGGCGCTGCTGCTGGGCGTGGACGTGGGCGGTCTGGGCACCCCCATCGCGAGCCTGGCCTCTCTCATCGCCATGAAGCTCTATTCCCACTCCGAGCACGCCCATACCGGCCGCTTCCTGCTGGCCTTCACGGCGGCCAACCTGATCTTGCTGGCGCTGCTCTCCCTGGCCGTGGTCCTGCTGGGCCTGGGCTGAGTCCCGCCATCCTATAAAAAAGCCTCCCCTGTGGGGAGGCTATTTCAGACTGTAGACAAACCAATGCGGCATAGCATAGACACGCATGGGGGGATTGTGAAGGGGGGATTCATTCAGTTAACCTTCACGGGCGGCCGGGCCGCAGAAGAACTGGTATTTGGTTCCATTACCACCGGAGCTGCTAATGACATTGAGCAAGCTACGAAGCTTGCCCGCGCCATGATCACCCGCTACGGGATGAGCGAGAACTTTGACATGGTCGCCATGGAAACCGTCACGAATCAGTATCTGGGCGGGGATACTTCTCTTGCCTGCTCCGCTGAAACGCAAAGCAGAATTGACGAACAGGTCGTTGAGCTTGTTCGAAAACAACATGAAAAAGCGCTGAACATTCTGAAAGGCAATCGTGGTAAGTTGGATGAGCTGGCGTCCTATCTGTACGAGCACGAAACCATCACGGGTGAGGAGTTCATGCAGATCCTCAACGCAGCATAAGCCCCGGGAATCCATCGGCTGGATAAAATGGTTTTTTCTTTTTTCAGTGGAAACAGCGTCCGGTTTATGGTATTCTGACAAAGAGGAAGTAAAGAAAAGGAGGACCAAACATGAAAAAGCTGATCAGCATGATTTTAACAGTCTGCATGCTTTTTGCATTGGCAGCCTGCGGAGATGCGAAGCCCGCGGAGCCGGAAATCATAGAATGGACCCGGCAGGGCACTTATGAAGACGAGAGCGGCAATCATCTGATCGTTAACCTCTCCGAGACGGAAGGCTATGAGGGCTGGGCTGTCTCCCTGATGCTGGACGGCGAGGCCATCGGCTGGGTCATCCAACAGGAAGGAAACGCCCTGCGCGGCAACCTGAACGGCTGGGATGAGAATGTAGATCCTTTCAACGTTACCATTACCGAAGAGGGGAAAGACGGCCTGATGCTTGAAGTCGAGGGCGGCGAGACCTACCATTTCACGCCGATAGACGTTCCGGAAGCGAAGATCACTGTTACGGTCAACATTGAAGGCTGGGGCCATATCGCATATGCCGAGGGCGAGGAAGGGCCGGAGATCGATCCGGAGTTCCCGGCCCAGTCGGCCTATATCGGTCTGGCCGAGCCCGCTGTCCACACCTTCCTGGCCGAGCCGGAGGCGGGCAATCTCTTTGTAAAATGGACAAAGAACGGCGAGGACTTTTCCACAGAGCGGCAAATTACCCTATTGCTGGACGAAAGCGCGGAATACGTCGCTGTGTTCGAGGAAGACCCGAACTGGCAGAATCCCGTGATGAACTTTGTCGGGGCGTATCAGTGCGACCGGGCGCGTGCCACGGTGGAGTGCTGGGGTTTCGACGAAGCCTTTGTCACCATCGAGTGGGGCAGCAGCGCCTGGGAGCTGACTCGCTGGATCATCGTCGGCAAGCTGGATACTGACACGCTGGCCATCAGCTATTCCGGCGCCAGCAAAGCAAACCTTGTCTATGATGAGCAAGGCGAGATCAAGAGCGAGGAGTCCGTATATGACGACGGCACCGGCAGCATCACCTTCCATGACGACGGGACCTTCACCTGGCATGAGGATCAGTCCGAAACCGGGGAGGATCTGGTGTTTGAATGGGTCCCGGTCACGGACGGCAGTTCCATCTCCATGCCCAATCCGTGGACGGAGGCCGACAGCGCGAATGCCGCGGCGGAAGGCGCTGGGGTGGGCTATCTCAAGCTCCCGGAAGCCGGCGCGGAGGTAATCGGAGGCCCGATCGGCTGGGACAACTACCGCTATATGGATTTACTTGCCGAGGCAAACGGCTATGTTGGTGCTGCGGAGCTTACGGTTCGAAAAGGCGTGAACCGGCCGGATCATGAGGTGAGCTACGACACGGCCGATGTGTCCGGCGATTATACCGCCTACGCATATGAGTGGACGATCGAGGCAGGTGGATGGCAAATCCACTGCTTTGGCAACGAGGAGGGTCGCACGATGAAAGCGATCTGGTCCTCCGACAACTTCAGCTATTGTATTCTGGTTCGCGGGCAGGGCGGCCTTCGGAACGTCTACGGCCTCGGCTCTGATGATATCGCGGCTCTCGTCGGTGCAATCGAGTAGTAATCAGCAAAACAAACAGAACTTGCGCGTGACGGGCGTACCCTGAACATCGTATAGGAACTCAAAAAGCACTTCTGTGGTATGATACAGAAGTGCTTTTCATTTTTTAGCCATGATGACGGTGAGAATCTCGTTGGCTTTTCTCAACAGGCAGGAAAGAGCTGCAACAGCAAAAGACATTAATAAGACTGCGTACTTGATTTCAAAAACAGATGCTAGATCCTTAACTAAAGGAAACGGGGGAGGGTATGCCCCCCTTCACGTTCAATCTATGCCAAAATGGGAACTGTTTCGGAAGTTTCCATTTTGGCGTTTCAAGCTGTCGACACTTTGTCGACAGCTTGAGAGCCTCCCCTGAGGGGAGGCTCTTTTCAGAATCAGTAGATCCTTTTGATGTCTTCCTTTTTCACGCCGTAGTCCCTGCAGAACTTGTCCAGGTCCCGTTCGTCCCGGATCAGCTCCAGTTCCCGGAGCTTGCCCGTGGCTTTTTCCCGCATGCAGGCGGTCTGCTCCCCGGTGCAGATGCTGCAGCGCAGCACCGGCTCAAAGTCCTCCGGCGGGAAACGGGGCGGCTCCGGCGCCCGTTTGCGAAAGAGTCCCATGCTTCTGCCTCCTTTTCAGTCCCCGCCGCCCCGGACGGCAAAGCGCCGCTCCAGGGTCCTTCGGGGGATCCTGCGGATCTGGGTCTGTATGATGCGGATGTGCCGCTGGCCCTTCAGCCGCAGCAGCAGCCGCCTCAGGTCCGAGGGCCGGCCCTGGACCTCCATCTCCACCCGGCCGTCGGGCAGATTGTCCACCCAGCCGGTCAGGCCCAGGTCCCTTGCGATGTAATAGGCGGTGTAGCGAAAGCCCACGTGCTGCACCTTGCCGGAAAACAGGATGTGCCAGCGCTCTCTCGTGCTTTCCACCGTCTCTCGCCCCCTTTGCCTCAGCTTATCACATCCGCGGCTCCCGGTCAACCGAAGCGGGCCGGGATCAGGGGCTTTTCCCAGAAGACCTCTCCCCCGCTCTCGGCGGCCAGGGCGTCCAGCGTGTCCCGCAGCCCTTCCAGCAGGGCCGCCTCCCGCTTTTTGCTGCGGCGGCCCTTGGCTTCATAGAGCAGCTTCCCGCCGCAGACGTCATAGCTGATGCGAAAGTCCTCCGGCGTCTCATGGGGAAAGAAGCTCAGCAGCGCCTCATAGCGGACCCGGCCCTCTCCGGTGGAGACCGTCAGCGCAGCCCTTGCCCCATGCCGTGGGCACCCGTTCCCCGGGTGACTGGCTTCAAAATACTGCTCGTAAACGCAGAAGTCCATAGCTATTCTTCCAGCTCCCGGTTCTTTTCCAGGCTCTCCATCTTGCCGTGGATGCGGCCCAGGGCGTACATCAGCAGCGTCGCACCGACCAGGTTGATGGCGCCCAGACTGGTGCCGTTAAAGGAATTCACCACGCCGATCACCAGGTTCATGACGCCGATGACCAGCAGCATGCGGGCGATCCAGCCCAGATGATCCAGCCGGGAAGCGTTGTCCGAGAAAAGCTCAAAGTCGCCCAGCGCCGCGTCCCGACGGACATAGATCCACTTGACCACCCGGCCGATGTATTCCGCGCCGGTCTCCTCCAGGAAGTCCAGATAGTTCTCGTCCTGGGGGCACATCTGCAGCCGGATGATGTAGGCGCCGGGCTCGCAGGCGTCAAACACATAGCGGCAAAAGCCCACCTCTACCAGGGCCCAGCCGCTCAGAGCCATCTGGTTGAGCCAGCGCTCCTCCTTGTCAAATTCCCAGACCCAGAACCATTTGCGCACCGTTTTTCTCTCAGCCATCGTTTTCCCCTCCCAAAACCTTCTCGCCGTTCTCAACCAGCTCCTTCAGCCGGTCCACCTCATTCTTCAGGGCCAGCAGGCCCTCCTTCGTCAGGCAGTATTCCTTCTTGCGGCTGCCGCTTTCCCCGGGCAGCGGACGGATCCAGCCCCGCTCGCTCATGCTGCTGAGCGCCCCGTACAGGGTCCCCGCCGCAAGCTTCACCCGCCCGCCGGAGAGCTGCTCCGTGCGCTGCATGATGCCGTAGCCGTGCTGGGGCTCGAACAGGGACAGCAGGATGTAATACGTGGATTCCGTCAGGGCAATGTCGTTGTTCATCCTTTTGTTCTCCTTCGTCTGCCGATATATCGTCACTCGTTATATCGTGATTCCAATATAACGCCTCCCGATATATTTGTCAAGCCCTTTTTGACGCAAAGGGTAAAAAAGTTTTCCTGCATTCCTCTGCCGGGGCATGTCGGCTTTTCCCCCTTTCGGTCCACAGTTTCTCTTGACTTTTTCCTTTTTTTCTCTATAATATGTCGTGTACGACTTATTGATTTGAGGTGAACGCATGGAAGAACCCTTGCCCATTGGCCTGCGCTTTTCCCTGCTCCACCGGGCCTTTCGCCGGAAGATGGACGCCCTGCTCAGCGAGAAGGAGCTGACGGGGGTGCAGTTCGGCGTGCTGGGGGCTCTCATCCGCCTGGAAAAGGAGGGCGGATCGGAGATTAGCCAGCGGGCGCTGGAGGAGCGGACCCGGGTCAGCCACGCCACCATGACCGAGATCCTGAAGCGGCTGGAGAAAAAGGAATTTCTCCGCTCGGAACAGAGCGCCAGGGACCGGCGCTTCAAGAGCATCCGTCCCACGGAAAAGGCCTATGCCCTCCTGGGTGAGCTGGCCGAGGCGGAGAACGAGACCTTTTCCTGGCTCTGCCGGGGACTCAGCGACACGCAGGTGGCGGAGCTGCTGAACGCTACCGACCTCATGCTGCAGAACGCATGGGGCGAATACCGCACGAAGGGAGGAAGCTGCGGCTGTGATTAAAACCTTTGTCAAATGCATTCGGGAATACAAGCTTCCCACGATCCTGACCCTGTTCTTTATTATTCTGGAGGTCTTTCTGGAGGTGCTGATCCCCACCCGCACCGCGGACCTGGTAAACGCCATCAAGGCCGGCGATCCCATGGGCGGCGTGGTGAAGATGGGCCTCATCCTGGTGGCCATGGCCCTGCTGAGCCTGGGCTGCGGCGGCGGCGCCGGCTTCATGGGCGCCAAGGCCTCCGCAGGCTTTGCCAAAAACGTCCGGGGGGACGTGTTCCGCCGGATCCAGAGCTTCTCCTTTGAGAACATCGACAAGTATTCCACCGCCTCTCTGGTCACCCGTCTCACCACCGACATCACAAACGTCCAGATGGCCTTTATGATGACCATCCGGGCCGCGGTGCGCGCGCCGCTGATGTTCGTCTTCTCCATTGTGATGGCCTGGCGCATGGGTGGAAGCCTGGCCGCCACCTTCCTGGTGATCGTGCCGGTGCTGATCGTGGGCCTGCTGCTGATCGCCCGCAAGGCCATGCCCGCCTTCCACTCCGTCTTCCGCCGCTACGACCGGATGAACGAGAGCGTGGAGGAAAACGTCCGGGGCATGCGCGTGGTGAAGGGCTTTGCCCGGGAGAACTATGAGAAGGAAAAGTTCGCCGCCGCCTCCGGCAGCATCGCCAAGGACTTCACCAAGGCCGAGCGGATTGTGGCGCTGAATAACCCCCTGATGACCATCTGCATGAACTTCAACATGGTCTTCGTGCTGCTGGTGGGCGCCAAGCTCATCGTCTCGAACCGGGGAACCACCATTGACGTGGGCCAGATCTCCGCCATGCTTACCTACGGCATGCAGATCCTCATGAGTCTCATGATGATCTCCATGATCTACGTGATGATGACCATCTCCCTGGAGTCCATGCGGCGTCTCACCGAGGTGCTGAACGAGCAGCCCAGCCTGCGTAATCCGGAGAACCCCGTCACCGAAGTTGCCGACGGCTCCGTCGATTTTGAAAACGTCTCCTTCAAGTACAGCAGCGAGGCGGAAAAGAACGCCCTGGACAGCATCGACCTGCACATCCCCTCCGGCGCCACCGTGGGCATCCTGGGCGGCACCGGCTCCAGCAAGACCACCCTCATCCAGCTGATCCCCCGCCTCTACGACGTGACCGAGGGCAGCGTGAAGGTAGGCGGCGTGGACGTCAGGAACTACGACCTGAACACCCTGCGCTCCGCGGTCTCCGTGGTGCTGCAGAAGAACCAGCTTTTCTCCGGCACGGTGAAAGAAAACCTGCGCTGGGGCGACCCCGAGGCCACGGACGAGGAGATCCGGGAGGCCTGCAGACTTGCCCAGGCGGACGAATTCGTCCTGGCCCACGAGGATGGCTATGACCGCCGCATCGAGCAGGGCGGCACCAATGTCTCCGGCGGCCAGAGGCAGCGCCTCTGCATCGCCCGTGCCCTGCTGAAAAAGCCAAAGATCCTGATCCTGGACGATTCCACCAGCGCGGTGGACACCCGCACCGACGCGCTGATCCGTCAGGGCTTCAAGGCCTACATCCCCGAGACCACCAAGATCATCATCGCCCAGCGGGTGGCCTCCGTGGAGGACGCGGACCTGATCCTGGTCATGGACAACGGCCGCATCGTGGAGCGCGGCACCCACGCCGAGCTGATGCAGGCCGGCGGCATCTATCGCGAAATCTACCAGCAGCAGACCAAGGGAGGTGAAGAAGATGCATAAATCCCGGGGCGAAATGCTGAAGGAAAACTTCGGCGCCATCAAGTGGACCCTGAAAAAGTTCTTCGGATACTATCCCCGCATGGCCCCCCTGTCCATGCTGTGTATCCTCTTCTCCGCCATCGTGGCGGCCATTCCCTCCATCTTCATCCAGAAGATCCTGGCTGTGATCCAGAAATGGGTCCAGTCCGGCGACTGGGCCTCCGCCAGGGCGGAGCTGCTTCCCTACATCTTCATCCTCATCGGGCTCTATGTAGTGTCCATCTGCTCCCTCACCCTGGAGACCCAGCTCATGGCCATCATGACCCAGGGCTTCCTGGACAAGATGCGCCGGGAGATGTTCAACGGCATGCAGGACCTGCCCATCCGCTATTTCGACACCCACCAGCACGGCGATATCATGAGCTTTTACACCAATGATATCGACACCATGCGCCAGCTGGTTTCCAACTCCCTGCCCTCGCTGGTCCGTTCCATCTCCATCGTGCTGGCCGTGTTCTTCATCATGCTCTGGTACAGCATCTGGATGACCCTGGTGCTGCTGCTGGGCGTGGTGGCCATGTTCTATGTGACAAAGGTCGTAGGCGGCGGCTCCGCCAAGTACTTCATGAGCCAGCAGAAGGCTGTGGGCGCCATGGAGGGCTTCGCCCAGGAGACCATGAGCGGCCAGAAGGTGGTCAAGGTCTTCTGCCACGAGGAGGAGAGCATCGAGGACTTTGACAAGGTCAACAACGAGCTCTTTGAGGTGAGCTACAAGGCCAACGCCTTTGCCAGCACCCTGGGCCCCATCATCGGCAACATCGGCAACATCCTCTATGTGGCCCTGGCCCTGGTGGGCGGCGTGCTGATCCTGTCCAATTTCCCCAGCTTCAGTCTCTCCGGCATGGTCTTTGACATCACCGTGCTGGTGCCCTTCCTGAACATGTCCCGGCAGTTCACCGGCAACGTCAACCAGCTCAGCCAGCAGATCAACTCCATCGTCATGGCCGGCGCCGGCGCCCAGCGGGTCCTCTCCCTGGTAAACGAGAAGCCCGAGGTGGACGACGGCTACGTCACCCTGGTGAACGCCAGGATCCTGCCCGACGGCAGCGTCACCGAGACCGAGGAGCACACCGGTCACTGGGCCTGGCGGCATCCCCACACGGCCGACGGCAGCGTGACCTACACCCCGCTGCGGGGCGATGTGCGCATGGTGGACGTGGACTTTGCCTATGTGGAGGGCAAGCCCGTGCTTCAGGACGTCTCCGTCTACGCGGAGCCCGGCCAGAAGGTGGCCTTCGTGGGCGCCACCGGCGCGGGCAAGACCACCATCACCAACCTCATCAACCGCTTCTACGACATTGCCGACGGCAAGATCCGCTATGACGGCATCAACGTGAACAAGATCAAGAAGGCGGACCTGCGCCGCTCTCTGGGCATCGTGCTGCAGGAGACCAACCTCTTCACCGGCACCGTTCTGGAGAACATCCGCTACGGCAATCTCTCCGCCAGCAAGGAGGACTGCATCCGGGCCGCCAAGCTGGCCGGCGCGGACGATTTCATCACCCGTCTGCCCCAGGGCTACGACACGGAGCTGCAGAACAACGGCGCCAACCTCTCCCAGGGTCAGCGGCAGCTGCTTGCCATCGCCCGGGCCGCCGTGGCCGATCCTCCGGTAATGATCCTGGACGAAGCCACCTCCTCCATCGATACCCGCACCGAGGCCATCGTGCAGCGGGGCATGGACAAGCTCATGGAGGGCCGCACCGTCTTCGTCATCGCCCACCGGCTCTCCACCGTCATGAACAGCGACGTCATCATGGTGCTGGACCACGGGCGCATCATAGAGCGGGGCAGCCACGAAAAGCTCCTGGCTGAGAAGGGCACCTACTACCAGCTCTACACCGGCGCCTTCGAACTCGAATAAGTTTTGCGTTTTCAGTCAAAAAATACGGAGACGGAAAGACTTCCGTCTCCGTATTTTTTCTTGGTCCGGAGCTGCAGCAAAAATTGACATTTTCCTTTTCCACTGTTATTATAGATAGGCTGACTTTTTTATCGACTGGTGATCAAATGGACGATACTCTGCGCCCCGAAAAGCAGGTGGGGCGATCCCTGCTGCGTTTTGTTCTGCGCCTGATGGCCGTGCTGCTCAGCACCCTGGCTGTGCTGGCGGTGCTGCTGCTCTGCGCCATCTTTATCATATGCCGGGGCGGCTCGCAATCCGCCCGGGATTACTTTGTGCGCTCTGTGAAGGAGACCAGCGCCATCGGCTTTCTGGCGGACATTTTCCTGACGCCCGCCGAGGTGGAGGCCATCGTGAATCCCCCGGTGCTGGAGCTGGAGGAAAAGACCGACACCTCCCTCGTGGCCGTCTCCCAGCCGGAGAAGCGCGAGGACGGCCCGCAGGCTGACGCCTGGGGCTATGTGGACGAGGACGGAGACGGCCTCATCCTGGTTCCCATCAAGGGCGGCAGCTATTCCGGCTATATGCTCATCGTGCTGGATCCCTCCCGGGTGGTGCTGGGCTGCAAGCCCGAATCCATCGCCGACAAGGGCTACACCGTGCAGCAGTTTGTGGAAATGGCGGACGGGGTCGCCGGCATCAACGGCGGCGGCTTTGTGGACCCCAACGGCATGGGCGACGGCTCCGTGCCCGACACGCTCATCGTGACCGGCGGCAAGATCTATAACGGCGGCAGCGGCGTGGGCAAGGGCTTTGTGGGCATCGACAGCGATTACATCCTCCATGTGGGCTTCAAGTCCACCGAGGACGTGCGGGAATGGGATATTCAGGAGGGCTGCGGCTACGGCCCGATCCTGGTCATCAACGGTGAAATGGTGCCGGAGGAGAATCTCAAGAGCGGGCTGAACCCCCGCACCGCCATCGGCCAGCGCTCCGACGGGGCGATCCTGATGCTGGTCATCGAGGGACGGCAGCCCTCCCGTCTGGGCGCCAGCTACGTGGACGAGGCGGAGCTGATGCTGCGCTTCGGCGCGGTGAATGCCTGCAACCTGGACGGCGGCTCCTCCACCATGATGTGGTTCAACGGCGAATACATCAACAACAGCGCCTCCGTCATCGGCATCCGGCCCATCCCCACCAGCTTCATCGTGCTGAAGGAAGGGAGGAACGGCAATGGCTAAGAACAGGAACGGAGAGCCCAAAAAGCGTAAAAGCCGTTTCGGTTTGTTTCTTCTCATCTACGTCTGGGTCCTGCTGATCCTGGGCGGGATCGGTCTTTACAAGCTGCAGGACTTCCTCAACGCCTATGAGGCCTCCCAGCCCAAACACTTCGTGGAGGAGTACGAGGGCTCCCTGCGGGAAGTGCCTTCTGAGGCCGCCCGCGGCGCCCTGGAGGAGATCGACTCCCGCATCCTCAGCGACGAGGAGAAGGAAACCTGGCTGCAGGAGCGGCTGGGCGAGATCCATCTCAGCAAGGACGCCTCCCTCAGCCGGGAGGAGCATCAGGTCTATCGGATCAAAGACGCAGCGGGAGAGGAACTCGGCAGCGTGAGCTTCGAGCCGGTGGATCAGGGCAAGTATTCCCTGCCGATATGGGGCGTCACGGAGGAGGAATTTGATTTCTCCGCCTCCTACCGGACCCGCGAGATCACCGTTCCCTCGGATTACGCGGTCTTTCTGGGGGATTATCCCCTGGACAAGCACTGCATCGCGGAAAAGAACATTCCCTATGCCGCTCTGGAGGAGTGCTACCTCCACTATAAGGATCTTCCCACCATGGTCCGCTATGAGACCCCCTCCTTCGTAGGCGAGCCCGCGCTCCGCGTCCTGGACAATGAAGGAAAGGAGCTGGGTCAGGAGGATCTGAACGAAGAGGCCTTCCTGGACCGCTGCAGTCCGGAGATCCGGGAGAAAGCAGAGGAGTTCATTCCCAAATTCATCGATCTCTACGTCCTCTATTCCGCGGACATTGAGGATTCCTACCGCTTCTATTTCTACCAGCTCCGTCCCCTGGTCCAGCCCAACAGCCCCCTCTATACCCGGCTGCGCATGGCCTTTGAGGGCCTGGGCTACACCGCCACCAAGGATGTGAGCCTGGACAGGGTGGACATCAACCGCATCACCGATCTGGGCAAGGACCGCTATCTGGTGGACGTGAGCTACGCCACCACGGTCACCGGCTCCGAGGGTCCCATCCCCATGGAAGACCATGTGCTGCTGGTCCTCATCGACAACGACGGCACCCTCCTTGCCGACTCCCTCTATTACCTCTGAGCGAAGGAAAACACAAAGGATCAAGGCTCCCTTTCCCGTGCCGGGAAAGGGAGCCTTTTTCGTTTTCCTGCCGGGCGGCTGATAGCCGCCCCTACGGCCGGAGGATCCTTTTTCGGTCAACCGCCCCTCACGCAGCCCATCCCTGTCGTAGGGGAGGGGCTTGCCCCCCTCCCGGCGGAAACAGGCTTCGATCCCGGCAAAGGCGAGGCAAATACGGATGCGGCTGCGGATTCGCCCCGCCTTTCTTTGTGATTTTCGTCTTCACGCCGGGCGGCCGCAAGGGCCGCCCCTACGGGGGTGGAGGGAGATTGCGGGCCGTCGAGGACGCCGTCCCCTACGGGGGAGACGGAGAGGCTTGTTCCCCTCTCAGTCAACCGGCGGGCGGACACGCCGGTTGACTGCTCCCCCCGTGGGGGGAGCCAAGTGGGCAAATAAGGAAACCGGGAGGAAGCCGAAAGGCGATCTCCCGATTTTTCCGGGGTCCTCATCAGTCATCCGGTTTGCAGGAAACGTGGAGGGCGATGTAACATACAGGATCAGGACAAGCCCTCCGCCCCAGTGTGAGCACTGGGGCACCTCCCCTTACTCAGGGGGAGGCTTTGCGGAACGTCGGGGACGCCGGCCCCTACGGGGGGCTTTGCGGGACGTCGGGGACGAGATCCTTCGCTGCGCTCAGGATGACAGCGCGGGGGCGCGGCAACCGGCTTTGAGGCACAAAAAAAGCACAGGCTAAACGCCTGTGCTTTTTAGTCGAGGATCTCCACGGAGACCTTCTTGCCCTTTTTCTGGGCGACGGCCCGCATGAGAACGCGGATCTGCTTGACGATCCTTCCCTGCCGGCCAATGACCTTGCCCATATCGCCGTCGGCGACGCGAACCTCGAAAACGGTCTCACCGTCGGCCTTGCGCTCGGTCACAGAGACCTCGTCGGGATGATCGACCAGGCTCTGTACGATGTAGGTCAAAAGTTCTTTCATGCCGGTAGAAACTCCTTTTTATGCCTCAAGCTTTTTCAGCAGGCCGCGGACGGTGTCGGTGGGCTGAGCGCCGTTGGCAACCCAGTACTGCACGCGCTCCTGGTTGACAGTCAGCTTCTCGCCGTCGGCCATGGGATCGTAAGTGCCGAGCTCTTCGATGAAACGGCCATCACGGGGGCTGCGGGAATCAGCCACGACGATCCGGTAGTAAGGAGCCTTCTTGGCGCCCATTCTGCGAAGACGGATTTTAACCATTGTATGATTCACCTCCATAATGTAGTTAATAAAGAATAATGAAGACTGAAGAATCGTGGTGTGCCGCTTCGCGGCACGGATTTCAATTTGCCGCCGGAGGCGGCACCGCAATTATTCACCATTCACTATTCATTATTCGTTTTAAAAAAGTCCTCCGAGGCCGGGGAAGCCGCCGCCTCCGCCGAGACCTCCCATGCCGCCCATCTTGCCCATTTTCTTCTGCAGCTTCTTCATGTTCTTGCCGGAGAACTGCTTCATCATCTGCTGCAGGGCTTCAAACTGCTTGAGCAGGCGGTTGACCTCCACCACGCTGGTGCCGGAACCGCCGGCGATGCGCTTTTTGCGGCTGGAGTTGAGGATGGCGGGATTGTCCCGCTCGGCCTGGGTCATGGAAAGGATGATGGCCTCCTGGCGGGCCAGGGCCTTTTCATCCATTTTGGCACCCTTCAGGGCCTTGGCGTCCACCCCGGGGATCATGCCGGCCAGGCCTTCCAGGTCGCCCATGCCCCGCAGCTGCTTCATCTGATCCAGATAATCGCTGAGGGAGAAGCGGTTGGCGCGGAGCTTTTCCGCCGCCTCCAGGGCCTTCTTCTCATCAAAGCTCTGTTCGGCCTTTTCGATGAGGGTCAGCACGTCGCCCATGCCCAGGATGCGGGAAGCCATCCGGTCCGGATGGAAGGGCTCGATCTGGTCCAGCTTCTCGCCCACGCCCATGAACTTGATGGGCTTGCCGGTGGCCGCCCGGATGGAGAGGGCCGCCCCGCCTCTGGCGTCGCCGTCCAGCTTGGAGAGCATGACGCCGGTGATGTCCAGGGCCTCGTCAAAGGCCGAGGCGGCGTTCACCGCGTCCTGACCGGTCATGGCGTCCACCACCAGCAGGATCTCCGCCGGCTCCACGGCGGCCTTGATGTTCTGTAGCTCCTGCATCAGCGCCTCGTCGATGTGGAGGCGGCCGGCGGTGTCCAGGAACACCAGGTCGTTGCCGTGCTTTTTGGCGTGCTCGATGCCCGCCTTGGCGATGTCCACGGGATCGATCTGCCCCATCTGGAACACCGGGATGTCCAGCTGGGCGCCCACGGTCTCCAGCTGCTTGATGGCAGCGGGGCGGTACACGTCGCAGGCCACCAGCAGCGGCCGCTTGCCCTGCCGGCGCATGTAGCCGGCAAGCTTGGCGCCGTTGGTGGTTTTGCCCGCGCCCTGCAGGCCCACCAGCATCACAACGCTGGGGCTCTTGGAGGAGATGTTCAGCTTCTGATTCTCTCCGCCCATGAGAGCGCAGAGCTCCTCATTGACGATCTTGATGACCATCTGGGCCGGGTTCAGGGCCTCCAGTACGTCGGTGCCCACGGCCCGGTCGGTGACCTTTTTGGTGAAGTCCTTGACGACCTTATAGCTGACGTCCGCCTCCAGCAGCGCCATGCGCACCTCGCGCATGGCCTCCTTCACGTCGGAGGCAGAGAGTCTTCCTTTGCCGCGCAGTCGCTTGAACGCAGCGCTCAGTTTGTCGGATAAGCTTTCAAATGCCATGTTCTTTCCTCAATTCAAACGTTCAAAAGCGTGTCCACGGTCTCCCGCATCTCCCGGGCCAGCTCACTGGTCCTGCCTTCGCCGGACCGGGCCAGCTCCTGCAGCGGAGCCTGCAGGCTCTCCAGGCCCAGGCGGATCTGGCGGAAACGGTGCAGCAGACCGGTCTTTTCCTCCATCTCTCTCATGGCGGCCTCCGCCCGGCGGATATTGTCCCACACGCCCTGGCGGGACACCCCGGACTGCTCGGCGATCTCGGAAAGAGACAGATCCTCGTTCACATGCAGATCATAGCACTCCCGCTGCTTGTCGGTGAGAAGAGCGCCATAAAAATCCAGCAGCATGGACTGCATCCATCGGCCTTCTTCCACAGCGATCCCTCCTGTCAAGCTTCACAGCTTTACAGACTATACACCCTGTCCGCCTCCCTGTCAAGTGTTTTTTCTTCACAGCGCCCTTCTGCATAGAAAATCCCGGGCTGGGAAAACTTGTCTTATCGTATTGTTTCATAAGCAAGGAGAATCTGCCGATGGAGAGCGTGCTGAATGCGTCCTATGTGGAAAACGAAATGCTCCGCGCCTGCGGAGAGGCCACGGCCAGGCTGCTGCCGCCGGGGGGCGAGATCCGCTGCCGGCGCCTGCTTGCCTCCGTCCGCAAGGCTCTGCGGGCGATCCGCCGCTGCTGTGCGCTGCTGCAAAATCGGGCGGAGTCGGCAGCCGAGGTCCCCGCCGCCTGGGAATGGCTGCTGGACAACGAATATCTGGCCCGGCGGGAGGCCATCAGCGCCGCGGGGGATCTTCACGGCAAGGACGCGCTCCGCCGCAGTTCCGAGGGCCCGCTGATCCTGGCGCTGGCCCGGTCCCTGCTGCTGGCGGGAAGGGGCGGCGTCACCGAGGCGCGGGCCGCGCTCTTTCTGGAGGGCTTCCAGACGGTCACGCCCCTGCGCCGGGCCGAGCTGCGGTGTTTTCCCGCGGCGCTGCGTCTGGCCGTTCTGGAGGAACTGGCAGTCCTTTCCGGAGAAATCTCCCGCAGCGGCGCTCCCGAGGACTATGCCGCGGGCCTGGAGGCGCTGTTCACCACCCTGCGGCTTTTTTCCACCCTGGACGCGGAGGAGCTGCTCACCGGGGCGGACCGCTGCCACGCCATCCTCTCCCGGGACCCGGCCGGGATCTTTCCCCGGATGGACGCCGACTCTCGCCGGGACTATCTCCGGCGGCTGGAGAAGCTGGCCCGCCGCCGGGGGCAGGAAGAGCCGGTTTTTGCCGCCGCCCTGCTGCGGGAGGCGGAGGAGAGGAATGTGCATGTGGGAGAGCTGCTTTTCCCTCTGACCGGAGAGGCTCCCGCCCGGCTCTGCACCGCCTTCAGCCTGCTGATGACCCTGGTGCTCAGCCTGCTGCTGGCCTTTTCCCGGGGCGGTCCCCTCGCGGCTGTGCTGCTGCTTCTCCCCGTCTGGCAGCTGGGAAAGGACGGGCTGGACCTGCTGCTCTCCCGCCTCTGCCCCCGGCGTCGCTTGCCCCGAATGGACCTGCGGGAGGGGGTCCCGCCGGAGGGCCGGACCCTCTGCGTGATCTCGGCCCTTCTCACCGGAGAGGAGGAAGCCCGGCGACTCTGCCGCAGACTGGAGGAGCAGCGCATGGCAGCCCGCCGGGAGGGGCCGGAGCTGCTCTTCGGATTGCTTGCCGACCTGCCCGAGGCCCGAACGGAAACCGCGCCGGAAGACGCCGCCCTCCTCCGGGCCGCAAAAGCCGGGATCGAAGCGCTGAACACCCGCTACGGCGGCGGCTTCTTTCTCTTCACCCGGCCCCGCTCCTTTGACGGGCAGCTCTGGACCGGCTTGGAGCGGAAGCGGGGCGCCCTGCTGGAGCTGGCCGCCCTCTGCGCCGGGGAGAAGAGCGCACTCTCCGTCACGGGAGATCCGGCCCCGCTTCGGGGCGTCCGCTTTCTGCTGACTCTGGACAGCGACAGCGTGCTCAGTCCCGGATCGGCTGGGGAGCTGATCGGCGCCATGCTGCATCCCATGAACCGACCCCGGATCGATGAAAAGGCCGGCCTCGTCACCGCAGGCCACGGGGTGATCCAGCCCCGGCTCATCGTCGAGCCGGAGAGTGCATGCGCTACGGACTTTGCCCTGGTCTTTGCCGGGCCAGGCGGCAGCGACCCCTACGGCGGCCTCTGGGGAGAGGGGAATATGGACGCCTTCGGTAGCTGCGGCTTTGCGGGCAAGGGCATCCTGGACCTGCAGACCCTGCTGCGCTGTTCCGCCAGGCACATTCCTCCCGGGCGGGTGCTGAGCCACGACGCGGTGGAGGGCGCCCTGCTCCGGGGCGGCTTCGCAGGGGAGGCCGAGTGCGCCGACCGCTTCCCCGCAAAACCGCTGGCCTACTATAAGCGGCTGCACCGCTGGGTGCGGGGGGACTGGCAGAATCTGCCCTTCGCCTTTTCCCGGGTGCTGCCCGAGACGGCCCGGCGGCGGCTGCGGGAGAGCCTGCTGCGCAGTCTTCTGCCTCCGGCCACGCTTCTCGCCATCCTGGCGGGCTTCTTTCTCCCCGGCAGTCCCCTGGTCATCGCCGCCTGGGCGGCGCTGCTGGCTCTGCTGGACCGGCTGCTGCTGGCTCTGCTCGCCGAGAGCCGGCGCCGGGCAGGCCGGGAGCGGCGCTTTTCCCGGCTCCTCACCGGCATGGGCGGCGCCATCGTGCAGACCTTTCTGCGGCTCTGGCTGCTGCCCTATGAGGCCTGGATCTGCCTCTCGGCCCTGGTCACCGCTCTCTGGCGGATGACGGTCAGCCACAAGCGACTCCTTCAGTGGCAGACCGCCGCCCAGGCTGAGCAGGGCCGGGGCGGGCTGCTGGCCTATTGCCGCGCCTTTCTGCCCGCGGAGGCCCTGGGCATTTTGTGCCTGCTGCTTTCCCCGGGGATCCTGGGCCGCTCCGCAGGCCTCCTGTGGCTCCTGTCCCCGGCGGCGGCCTGCGCCCTGGGTCTCCCCGCCCGGAAGGAGCCCTCCCTTTCCTCCGCCGATCGGGAGGAATTGCTGCGCCTCACGGAGCAGAGCTTTCGCTATTACCGGGACTTCTGCCGGGAAGAGGACCACTTCCTCCCACCGGACAATTTTCAGGAGCAGCCGCCGGTGGGCCTGGCCCACCGCAGCTCCCCCACCAACATCGGCATGGCCATGGTCGCCGCCGTCTCGGCAGAGGCCCTGGGCTTCTGCCCACGGGCGGAGGCGCTGGCCCTGCTCTCCCGCATCACGGACACCCTGGAGCGCATGCCCCGCTTTCGGGGGCACTTTTACAACTGGTACGACACCCGCAGCCTCTCGCCCCTGCTGCCCGCCTGTCTCTCCACCGTGGACAGCGGCAACCTCTGCGCAAGCCTCATCACCGTGGAGCAGGCCCTGCTTTCCTGGGGCGAGGAAGCGCTGGCGAAGCGGCTCAGGCGGCTCTCGGAGGAGATGGACTTCTCCTTCCTCTATGATCCCGGGCGGAATCTTTTCTATATCTCCTACGACACGGAGCAGGACCGGGGCGCCGGCGGCTGGTACGATCTGCTGGCAAGCGAGGCCATGCTCACAAGCTATCTGGCCGTGGCCCGGGGCCAGGCGCCGCTGAAGCACTGGAAAAGGCTGGGCCGGGGCCTGTTGCAGAAGGACGGCTACCGGGGCCTCGCCAGCTGGACAGGAACCATGTTCGAGTATCTGATGCCGGCCCTGTTCCTGCCCCCGGTGCCCGGGAGCCTCCTGCAGGAGAGCGCCCGCTTCTGTCTCTATGTGCAGAAGCGCCGCCGCTACCCGGGCAAGCCCTGGGGCGTCTCCGAAAGCGCCTATTACGCCCTGGACGCGGGGCTCAGCTACCGCTACAAGGCCAGCGGCTGCGCCGAGCTTGCCCTGAAGCGGGGCCAGGACGAGGACCTGGTCACCGCGCCCTATGCCGCCTTTCTGGCTCTGGCGGCAGACCCGGCAGCTGCGGTGCAGGATCTGCGGCTGTTCCTGCGCTGCGGCGCCCTGGGTCCCCAGGGCTTTTATGACGCGGTGGACTTCACCCCCTCCCGCTGCCGGGAGGAGGAGGGGCAGGTGGTCCGCTGTACCATGGCCCACCACGTGGGCATGAGCGTGGCCGCGGCGGCAAACTGTCTCTGTGACGGGCTGCTGCAAAATCTGTTTTTCCGGGATCCCGCCATGGCGGCCTATCTTCCCCTGCTGCAGGAGCGGATGCCCCAGGGGGTGCCGGTACTGCGCCGGGAGCTGAGCCGGGCGCCGGAAAAGCCGCCCCGGGATCCGGAGCGCTGGTGGTCCGTCTCCGGGGCAGCGGAGGAGGCAGAGGAGCGGCGCTGCGTCCTCTCCAACGGGGCCTTCGAGCTGCTGCTCCACCGGGACGGGCGCAGCTGCGCCCAATACCGGGGCCTCACGGTCTACGGACGGCCCGGGCTGGAGGCGGGCAGTCCCCGGCTACGCCTGTTCTGGCAGGGAAAGGAGCTGCCCGATCCCGGCGAGGCGGGCCGCTGGGAGCTCTCGGAGAGCCGGGGTCTCTGGTCCCGGGAAGCGGGAGAGCTGCTCTGCCGGGAGGAGCGCTCCCTCCCCACCGGCCAGATCGGGGAGCGGTGGAGCCTGCATCTCCACGCCCTCGAAAAGGGCGACGGAGAGCTCCGGCTGGAGCTTGTCCCCCTCCTTTGCCATCTGCGGGACCGGGACGCCCACCCGGCCTACTGGGCCACAGGCATCGAGGCGGAGAGCGTGGGGGCGGACGCCCTTCTGCTGCACCGGCTCCGGCGGGGCGCCGTCCCCTCTCTCTGGCTCTGCCTGCGGACCGAGGGGAGCGCTCTCCGGTCCTTCGACGGCTCCGCCCGTCTTTCGCTGTCCTTTTCCCTGGAGGCCGGGGACACGCGGGAGCTGCGCCTGGCCCTCTGCCTGGGGGAAAGCCGGGAGCTTGCCCTGGAGGGGGCCGCCCGCATCCTGCAGGACCCCAGCCGGGCCGATTTAGTAGGCGCCTTGGCCCAGCGGCTGGAGATGAGCGGCACGGAGCTGGGCAAGGCCATGGCCCTGCTGCAGCTGCTGTATCGCCCCCTCCATGCCGCGGCCCCCAGGCGGGAGCTCTGGCCCTTCGGCGTCTCCGGCGACCTGCCGCTGCTGCTCTGCGACGGACGCTCGGCGGAGGCTCTGCCCCTCCTGCGCCGCTTCCTGCTGTTGAAAAGCTGCGGCCGGGAGGCGGACCTGGTCTATCTCAGCGACGAGCAGGGGGAGTACCGCCAGCCCCTGCGCCGGGAAGTGGGCCGCCTGCTCTCCGGCTGGGGTCTGGAGGCCCTGCTGGATACCCCGGGCGGCATCCACTTTGCCCCCAGCGCCGCCCGGGAGACTCTGCTGAGCCGAGCCTGCTTCTGCCCCGGTGAGACCCTGTGGCGCTTCCCGCCGCCTGTCTCGCCCCGGCTGAGCGCTCCGCGGCAGCGGGGCAGTCTCCCCCGCTTTGCTTTTGAGGAGGAGAGCTTCTCCTTCCTCACGCCGCCCCTACCCGCCCGGGTCTGGCAGCTGCCCCTCTCCAACGGACATCTGGGCGCCATCGCGGCGGACTGCGGCCCCGCCGCCCTCTGGCTGGACAACGCCCGGGAGCTGCCCCTCACGGTCCCCATGGAGGACCCGCGGGCGCACCAGCCGCCGGAGCTTCTCTGGGCGGAGACGGAGGAGGGGCCGCTGAGCCTCTTTGCCGCGGAGGACGGACGTCCCTGCCGCGTCAGCTTTGCCCCGGGCCACGCCCGCTGGGAAAAGGAGCTTTGCGGGTGCAGGGTGGTGACGGAGCTGTTCCTGCCCCCATGGCAGAACGCCCGTCTGCTGCTGATCCGCGGGGCTGCGGGACTGGAGCTGCGCTGGCTGCTAAGGCCTCTGCTCTCCCCCACGGACGCCTCCTCCCTGCGCTGCCGCTTTTCCGAGGGCCTCTTCCGGGCGGAAAACCCGGAGAGCGGACGGGACGGCATGGTCTTTCTTGCGGGATGCAGCGTGCCCTGCGGCTGCCGCACGGACTTTACGCCCGCCGCCATGCTGCTGCAGCTGCAGGCAGAGGAGCTCACGGTGCTGGGCTGCGGCTGCTGCACAGAGGCGGAGCTGCGGCAGCTCCTGCGCCCCGGCGCGGCGCTCTCCGCCCTGGCGGAGGTCCGCTCCCAGTGGCAGCGGCTCCTGGGCGAAAAGCCCAAAAAGGCCGGGCTTGCCGCCCTGGACCGGCTCCTCTACCCCTGGGCGGTCTACCAGGCGCTCGCCTGCCGTCTGCTGGGCCGGGCCAGCCTCTATCAGCGGGGCGGCGCCTACGGCTTCCGGGACCAGCTGCAGGACGCGGTGAATCTGCTGGGTCTGGATCCGGGCTACGCCCGGGAGCGGATCCTGGACGCCTGCCGCCACCAGTACGCGGAGGGAGACGTGATGCACTGGTGGCATCCCCTGCCGGAGGGGGACAAGGGGCTCCGCAGCCGCTGCAGCGACGATCTGCTCTGGCTGCCCTGGGCCCTCTGCGCCTATGTGCAGGCCACCGGAGATCCGGGCATCTGCAAGCGCGCGGAGCCCTGGCTCTCCTCCCCTCCGCTCAAAGAGCACGAGCATGACCGCTACGAGTCCGCCGCCTCCAAGCGCTCCGGCACGGTGCTGCAGCACGCCCGGGCCTCCCTGGAATGCTGCTTTGCCCGGGGTTTCGGTCCCCACGGCCTGCCCTTCTTCGGCAGCGGGGATTGGAACGACGCCATGGACGCCGTGGAGGGAGAGAGCGTCTGGCTGGGCTGGTTTCTCTCCGGCTGCGCCCTGGCCTTTTCCGCGCTCCTGGAAGAGCTCGGCGAGCCTGACGCCCTGCGCTTCCGCAGCATCGCCGAGCAGGCCGGCCGGGCCGCGGAGCAGAGCTTCAACGGCCGCTTTTACCGCCGGGGCTATTGGGCGGACGGAGAGCCCCTGGGCGGGGACGGGCGCATCGACCTGCTGCCCCAGGCCTTTGCCGCCATGAGTCCCTTCTCGGATCCGCTCCACGCCGAGACGGCCCTGGACGAGGCCCTCCGCCGCCTGTGGGACCGGGAGCACGGCCTTGTAAAGCTCTTTGACCCGCCCTTTTCCGAAAATGAGCGCAGCCCCGGCAGCATCACCGGCTACGGCAGAGGCGTCCGGGAAAACGGCGGGCAGTACACCCACGGCGCTCTCTGGCTGGCCCTGGCCTGTCTGCGCCGGGGGCGAAAACAGGACGGCCTTGCCCTGCTGCAGCTCCTCTCCCCCGGCTATGAGCGGCGGGACCTTGCCCGCTATGAGGCGGAGCCCTTCGTGCTGCCGGCGGACATCTGCTCCGCCCCCGGCCGGGAGGGGGAGGCGGGTTGGACCTGGTACACCGGCTCCGCCGGCTGGTTTTACCGCATTCTTACCGAGGAACTGAACGAGCCGGAATGAGGTCTGCATTCCGGCTCCCTTTTCACTCTTCACTTTTATTCTTCACTTTTCTCTCTTCCCTCTTCACTTTTCCCTCTTCACTCTTCGGGAATCTCGTGGTATAATACTGTGATAAATTATGTGGAGGTGCCCTATGGAGCTGACAAGGACCGAGATCCTCCCCGGCGTGTGGCTGAACGCCCTGCACACGGAGAAATTCAAGACCGCCTGCCTGAGCCTGAGCCTGCTGACGCAGCTGACGAGGGAGACCGCGTCCATGAACGCCCTGATCCCCTACGTCCTGCGCCGGGGCACCACCCGCTATCCGGATATGGAGGCCCTCTCCGCCCGGATGGATGAGCTTTACGGCGCCGCGGTGGAGCCGGTGGTCCGCCGCATCGGCGAGATCCAGTGCCTGGGCTTCTATGCCAGCATCCCGGAGGGGGACTATCTCCCCGGCGGCAAGGCTGTGCTGCATCAGGTCTGCGAGCTGCTGGGAAGCCTGCTGCTCTCCCCCGCCACCCGGGGCGGCCTGCTCCTGCCCCAGTATGTGGAGAGCGAAAAGGAGAAGATGCTGGAGGCCATCCGCAGCCGGGTCAACGAAAAGCGCAGCTACGCGCTTATGCGCTGCGTGGAGGAGATGTGCTGCTTTGAGGATTTCGCCGTGGGCCGTCTGGGCAGCGAGAGCGAGTGCGAAAACATCAACTACAAAAAGCTCACCCGCCAGTACCACAGTCTGCTGCAGCAGAGCCCGGTGGAGATCTTTTACTGCGGCCGGGCATCGGAGCGGGAGGTCCGCGCCTGCCTGCGGGACGCGCTCATCACCCTGCCCCGGGGCGAGATCGACTATGAGATCGGCACAGACCTGCGCATGAACGCCCTGGAGGACGCGCCCCGCTTCAAGGAAGAGGCGCTGGACGTGAACCAGGGGCAGCTCTGCATCGGCTGGCGGCTGGGCGAGTGCATGGAGGACCCGGACCTGGCCTCTCTGCTGGTCTTCAACGCCGTCTTCGGCGCAGGCACCACCTCCAAGCTCTTCCAGAACGTGCGGGAAAAGCTGCAGCTCTGCTATTTTGCGGGTTCCCTGGTGGATGTGCACAAGGGGCTGCTGCTGGTGTCCGCGGGCATCGATTTTGACAAGCTGGACGCCGCCCGGGAGGAGATCTTTGCCCAGCTGGAGGCCATGAAGCGCTGCGAGATCAGCGAAGAGGAGCTGGCCGCCGCCAAGGCGGGCATCGCCTCGGATCTGCGGGCCATGACCGACAGCCAGGGCGAGCTGGAGGGCTTCCTGCTGGCCCAGACGGTGGACGGCCTGGATTACGGTCCCCTGGAGCTGGCAGCCCTTGTGGAGGACGTAAGCGCCGAGGAGGTCTCCGCCATCGCCCGCAGCACAGAATGCGACCAGATCTACTTCCTGCGAGGAAGCGAAGACGAAGAAGAAACCGAGGAAGACGAAGAAGATGGAGAGTAAACACTATTCCGCCATCGGCGAGACGCTGTACAGCGAGACTCTGCCCAACGGCCTGCGCCTGCGGGTGGTGCCAAAGCCCGGCTTTTGCAGCCGCTATGCGGTCTTCGCCGCCAACTACGGCGGCGCCCACCGGCGCTTTTTCCTGGACGGGAAGCCTGTGGAAACGCCCGCCGGCGTGGCCCACTACCTGGAGCACAAGATGTTCGACCTGCCCGGGGGCGACAATGCCCTGGACGTGCTCAGCGCCAACGGCGCCGACCCCAACGCCTTCACCGCCTCGGGCATCACCTGCTACTATTTCCAGTGCACCGAGCACTTTGAAGAGAATCTGCGCCTGCTGCTGCACTTTGTCTCTACCCCCTACTTCACCGAAGAGACGGTGCAGAAGGAGCAGGGCATCGTCGCCCAGGAGATCCAGATGGGCGAGGACAGCCCCGGCAGCGCCGTGTACCACAGGCTGCTGCGCCAGCTCTATGCCGCCCATCCCATCCGGGACAAGGTGGTGGGCACCCTGGACAGCATCCGGGAGATCACGGCCGATACCCTCTACGCCTGCCACAAGGTCTTCTACGCCCCGGGCAACATGTGCCTTTGCGTGGAGGGAGACGTGGACCCGGAGGAGATCGCCCGCATCGCCCGGGAGGCCCTGGGGGACGGGGGCGAAAGCCTTCCCCGGGCGGACTTTGGCCCGGCGGAGTCCCCGCTGCCGGTGGAAAAGCTCCACCGGGAGCAGATGGATGTCTCCGCGCCCCAGTTCCTCATCGGCGCCAAGCTCAGCCCTCCCGCAAACGGCGAGGCGGCGCTGCGGCTGCGCCTGGTCTCCGCTCTGGCCCTGCGCCTGCTGGTGGGGGCAAGCTCCGATTTCTATAACCGGCTCTACGCCTCCGGGCTTTTGAACCGGGATTTTGACGCCGAGGCGGACTTTTCCGCCGGCACCGGCACCCTGCTCATCGGCGGGGAGAGCCCGGACCCGGAGGCTGTGCTGCGGGAGCTCACGGAGGAGCTGCGGCGCGTCGATAAAACGGGTCTGGACCCCCAGCGCTTCGAGCGGGCCAAGCGGGCCTCTCTGGGCGCCCGTCTCCGGGGACTGGAGGATTTTGAGAGCGTGTGCATCGCCCTGGCGGAAAGCCTGTTCGAGGGCTGCTGCGCCCTGGACGCCACGGAGCTGCTGCAGAGCGTAACGAAGGCTGAGTGCGAGGACTTCCTCCGCCGGGAGCTGCGGGAGGAGAAGCTGGCCCTCTCCATCATCGAGCCGAGGAGGAGCTGACATGACGAGCGTGCTGCGTTTTCTCCCTCTTCTGGAGGAGGCCGTGCTGGAGACCATCCAGCGGGATTCTGTCATCAGCTTTCCGGGGCTGGGGATCTTCGGCCTGAACCCGCCGGCCTCTTTCAGCGTCTTCGGCCATCGGATCTATTTCTACGGGGTGCTCTTTGCCCTAGGTTTCACCCTGGGCATCCTCTACTGCGCCCGGCGCAGCAAGGATTTCGGCCTGAAGTCCGATGATTTTTACGATATGGTGATCCTGCTGATCCCGCTCTCCATCCTCTGCGCCCGGATCTATTTTGTGCTCTTCCGGCTGGACGAGTTCGCGGGTCGGCCCCTCATCGCCTACTTCGCGGTGTGGGAGGGGGGCATCGCCATCTACGGGGGCATCATCGGCGGGATCCTGGCCATCTGGCTTGTCACCCGGCGCAAGAAGCTCCCCTTCCTGGCCATGCTGGACCTGACCGTGTTCGGCGTGCTCATCGGTCAGATCATCGGCCGCTGGGGCAACTTCATGAACCGGGAAGCCTTCGGCGGCCAGACGGAGATCTTCTGCCGCATGGGGCTGACGAACCCCTCCGGTCACACGATTTACGTCCACCCCACCTTCCTGTACGAAAGCCTCTGGAACCTGGTGCTGTTCCTTGGGCTCTGGCTCTGGGTGAAACAGGGCAAGCGGAAATATGACGGGCAGATGTCCCTGCTCTACCTTTTCTTCTACGGTCTTGGCCGGGCCTGGATCGAGGGTCTGCGCACCGACAGTCTCTACATCGGCCACACGGGCATCCGGGTGTCCCAGGCGCTGAGCCTGGTGCTGGTGCTCTTTGCCGGGGCCCTGCTCCTGTGGGAGCGCCGCCGGGAGCATCCGGCGTCGGAGCTCTGGGTCAACCGAGTGAAGGCCGCGGAGGAAGGAAAACAAAACGAAGAACAAGCCACGCAAAGCGGCAAATGATAAGGAGGCTCTATCATGGCAGATTACAAGGAATTGTTCGGTTCTCTGGTCAACAAGGCCAAGGACGTGATGGAAAGCACCGGCGTCACCGAGGTGTACCAGAAGGGCGCCAGCCGCACCAAGGCCTACAGCCGCATCGCCCGCCTGACGCTGGACACCAACAGCCAGGCCGAGGAGCTGCGCAAGGTCTATACCGAGATCGGCAGGCTCTATTTTGAGCAGGCCCGGGAGAATCCCGAGGGCGTGTTCGCCCCCCTCTTTGCCCAGGCCGGCAAGCTCTTGGACGAGCTGAAGGCCAAGGAAGAGGAGCTGGAGGAGCTGAAGCGCTCCCTGGGCGCCGAGGCGGAGGAAAAGGACATCGAGGTGGAGATCACCCAGGACATCGACGAGTTTGACCAGGTGGTCAGCGCCACCGAAGCCGAGGGCAAGGGCGGCGAAGACTGAACCGGGAGGTCCCATGAAAGAAGCTGCAAAAAAGCACGGCCCGCTCCTTTTGGCGCTGGCCGTGATCCTGGCCGTCTGTCTGCTGTTTGCCCAGCGGAAAAACGGCATGTTCATCGACGAGATCTATACATACGGGCTCTCCAACAGTCACTATGCCCCCTTCCTGGAGGACGTGGCCGGCGGCGAGCTGGAGGGCGCCGTCCTCACCCGGCAGGACCTGCTGGACTATGTCACCGTGGGGGAGGATGAGCTCTTCGATCTGGGCTCCGTGTACTATAACCAGGTGCATGACGTGCACCCACCCCTCTACTACTGGCTGTTTCACCTGGCCTCCTGCCTGACGCCGGGGGTCTTCAGCAAGTGGACCGGGCTGATCCTGGATCTGGTGCTCTATCTGCTGACCCTCATCGCCCTGTACCGGCTCTGCCTGCGTCTCTTCGGCAGCAGGCTGGCCGCTCTGGTCACGATCCTCCTCTACGGGCTCAGCGGTCTGGGCCTGGCCACCATGCTGATGATCCGCATGTATGTGCTCATCACCCTTTTCTCGGTGCTGCTGGCCCTGTGGATCACCCGGCTCATGGAGGACGGACGTCCGGTCTGGAGCCTGCTCTCGGGGGTCACGATCTTCCTGGGCCTGCTGACCCAGTACTACTTCGTGTTCTACGCCTTCTTCGTCTGCGCGGCCTTTGTGTTCTACGCCGCGGCGAAGAGGCGCTGGAAGGACCTGGCGGTCTTCGCCCTCTGCGCTTTCGCCGGAGTGGGGCTGATGGTCCTGGTCTTCCCCGCCTGCATCAGCCATCTCACCGCGGACAAGCTGGTCTCCGGCGGCAACGCTCTGGAGCAGCTCTCGGTGTTCTCCCAGTATACGCACCGCCTTCTGGTGTTCTACCATGAGGTGCGCCACGGCATGAAGGCCGCGGTGCTCTGCGCCCTGGCTCTTGTGCTGCTGCTCCTGGTCTTTCTCCGGAAGCTCCGCGCCGCAGGGGCGGAAAAGCCCCTCCCCTGGCGGAGTCTGGTGATCCTGCTGCCCGCCTTTGCCGCCCTTGTGGTGGTGGCCCTCATTTCCCCCGTGGAGGAACAGCGCTACATCTACAATCTTGCGCCCTTCTTCGCCGCCTCTGTGGGTCTGCTCACAGCGCTGCTGGAGCGGGCTCTGGGCTCCTTCCGCCGGGAGACGCTCCTCAAGAGCGCGGCGCTGCTTGCGGTGCTTGCCGTCTCTCTCTTCTTCGCCCGGAGCCAGCCACCCAAGTATCTCTACCCCGTCGACCCCTGCGACGAGGACCTCTATGCCGTCTATGACGCCATGATGGAGCAGCACGAGGACGAGCCCTGCCTCTATCTGACCTACTACTTCTATCCCCCCACCCAGGACCTGGGCGAGCTGCTGTATTTTGACGACGTGCTCGTCACCGCCCAGCCGGACTCCCCCGCGGTGGACCGGTATCTGGCCGAAAACCCCAGCGAGGAATGCGTGGTCTTCATCGACGTGAACGAGTTCTGGTCCAGCGGCTTTGACCCGGAGGAGATCCTGCCGGCCCTGGCCGCCAGCACGGACTACAGCTCCTGGGAGCTGCTGTATGAAAACAACCTCTCTGTGACCTATCTGCTGAGAAAGTGAGAAAGCCTATGCTCTCTGTGATCCTTCCCTCTTATAATGAAGAAAAAATGATCCCCATCGCCGCCGGGACCGTAACGGAGATCCTGGACGAGGCGGGGATCGACCACGAGCTGCTGTTTGTGGACGACGGCTCCCGGGATAAGACCTGGGAGGAGATCGAAAAGGCCGCCGCGCAGAATCCCCATGTGGTGGGCCTCCATTTCAGCCGCAATTTCGGCAAGGAAGCCGCCATGTTCGCCGGTCTGGAGCAGGCACGGGGCGACTGTGTGGTGGTCATGGACTGCGACCTGCAGCACCCGCCGGAGAAGATCGTGGAGATGTACCGTCTCTGGCAGGAGGGCTACGAGGTGGTGGAGGGCATCAAGGTGGACCGGGGCACGGAGACCGGCATGCACCGCTTCGCCGCCAAGAGCTTTTACGGCATCATCAGCCGGGCCACCGGCCTGAACATGGCCGACTCCTCCGACTTCAAGCTTCTGGACCGCAAGGTGGTGGACAGCCTGAACGCTATGCCCGAGCGCAATGTCTTCTTCCGGGCGCTGAGCTTCTGGGTGGGCTTCAAGCGCACCACCGTCCGCTACCGGGTGCAGGAGCGCACCGCCGGGGAGAGCAAGTGGTCCACCCGCTCCCTCATCAAATACGCCATCAACAACATCGGCTCCTTCTCCTCCGCCCCGCTGCAGATCATCACGGGTCTGGGCGTTCTGATGCTGGTCATCTCCGTCATTTTCGGCGTGGTGGCCCTTGCGCAGAAGATCGCCGGCACCGCCATCGGCGGCTTCACCACGGTGATTTTGCTGCTGCTCTTCACCGGCAGTCTCATCATGATCTCTCTCGGCATCATCGGCTACTACATCGCCCGGATCTATGAGGAGCTGAAGGGCCGTCCCCGCTACATCATTTCCCGCGTCTGCGGCAGGGAGGACGAAGCATGATCGAAAAAATCAAGGCGCTCTGCGTGAAGCACCGGGAGATCCTGGTCTATCTCATCGTAGGCGGGCTCACCACCCTGGTCTCCTGGGGCTGCAAATTCCTCTGGGGCGCTGTCTTCTACCCTGGCGTAACCCAGACCACGGTGGGGCAGACCACGGTGCTGAACGTGGTGGAAAACCTCTCCGGCATCCTCTTTGCCTATTACCCCAACCGCAGATGGGTCTTCCAGAGCAAAAACCCCAAGATCCTCCCGGAGTTCGCGGGCTTTTTCAGCTCCCGCCTGGGCACCTGGGGCCTGAGCTACGGGCTGAATCTGCTGCTGTGCAACGTGCTGAAGATGGATTACCGCATCGCCACCATCCTGGTCAGCATCGTGGTGGTCATCGGCAACTATGTCATCTCCAAATTCCTGATCTTCCGCGGGAAGAGCGAGGAGTAACAGAAAAAGCGAGTGTGAAATACTTTGGTTTTTCACACTCGTTTTATCTATGTTGTGTGCTCCGCCGCGCAGTTCGGGATGCCCTCATCCCGACGTTCTTCGTTCCCGTCGCATCGGCAGGCGGAGCGATCTGGGGATCGCTCCCTGCGCGAGGGCAGATCCCTATCTTTCCGCCGCGCAGTTCGGGATGCCCTCATCCCGCCGCTTTTTTACTTCTTCCCGTAGCGGAAGGCGAAGATCAGACTCGTCACCGAGAGGGCCACGGCGGTGGCCACCAGCATGGCCTCATAGGAGAAGGGCAGCACCTTCCGCAGCAGGAAGACCAGCAGCAGGGCCGCCAGGTCCACCACCATGCGCCCCAAGTTTGCCGCCATGAGCACGTTGCTGTCGTTCTTCCCCAGGCTTTTTTTCAAAATCAGGATGTTCAGTCCGCCCCAGAGCGCGCCCCAGGCCAGGCCTGCCAAAGCTCCCCACAGGTAGTTCATCGCGTTTCCCCTTTTCTTTGCGTTTTTCCCACATCGATTGTAGCACATTATTTCTTTCTGCGGAAGTCTTTTTGTATAAACCGCGCTGTTCGGGGCAAACTGATCTCATCCGCCGGCAATGTCCTTTGCCGGGCGGAAAGAATCAGGATGAGGTGATCGGATGAGTCCCAAAGAACTGCTCTATATCGAAGACGCCCTTGGCCACGCCCAGTACCTGCGCACCCAGTGCGAGACCGCCGCGCAGCAGCTGCAGGACACCGCCCTGCAGACCCAGGCAAGGCAGCTTGCCGAAAGCAACCAGGCCCTGTTCCGCCGCTTTTTCAATCTGGTGTAAGGAGGAGCTTATGAACGACAAGGAGATCATGGAGGGTATCCTCCTCACCACCAAGGGCGTATGCGATCTGTACCTGCACGGCTCCGTGGAATCCGCCACGCCCCAGGTCCACGAGGCCTTCAGCGCCGCGCTGAACGACGCCATCTGCATGCAAAACGGCATCTACGCCGCCATGCAGAGCCGCGGCTGGTATCCCGCCGACCAGGCCCAGCCCCAGAGCATCCAGCAAGTCCGCCAGAAATACAGCGCCCAGGCGTAAGGCTCTGCCGGGAAAGCCCGGGAAGAACGAATCTTCCCGGGCTTTCCTCTTTCTTTTTCGGTTTCGGAGCAAAATCGGCTGCGTGCGCAGGCTGCTCCGCGCTCTTGACATCTTTTCGGAACTAACATACAATACAGCTTGAGAAAATGGCGCAAATCGGCGTGCCGTGCAGAGGGATGTGATGCCATGAGACCAATCAGCGAGAACAGGCACTCGGAAGGCCTGACGCCTTCCAAAGGCCCCTTCCGTCTTTCGCCCGCTCATATCATCCCGCTCAGTTTTCTGCTCGCCATAGCGGTGGGAACGCTGCTGCTCCTGCTTCCCGCCTCCTCGGCGAAAGGTGTGGAGACGGATTTCCTCACGGCGCTCTTTACCTCCACGACCTCCGTCTGCGTGACGGGCCTGGTGGTGGTGGATACATACGCCCACTGGAGCCTGTTCGGCAAGATCGTGATCCTGATTCTGATCCAGCTCGGCGGTCTGGGGATCGTTTCGGCCATCTCCATGGTGATGCTCTTTCTTCGCCGCCGCTTTTCCCTGCGCAGCAGGACGCTGCTTCTGGACGCGCTGAATCTGGACAGCCGTCTCGGCCTCCTGTCCTTCCTCGCAAGGATCTTCAAATGGACCTTTCTGGTCGAGCTTCTCGGAGCCGCTCTTTACTGCATCGAATTCATCCCCCGCTTCGGTGTGCTGCGGGGCATATGGATCTCCGTTTTCACCTCGATCTCCGCTTTCTGCAACGCAGGACTGGATATTCTGGGGCCGGACAGTCTCAGCCGCTACGCAGGCTCTCCGCTGGTCATCTGGGTGACCATGGCGCTGATCGTATTGGGCGGTCTGGGCTATATCGTCTGGTTTGATATCGGCCGCTGCGTTCGTGACGGGATCCGCTTTCGGTTTTCTCCCCGGCAGGCCATCCGGCGGCTGGGTGCGCACACGCGGCTCGTCCTTCGTTTGACGGCAGGTCTGATCCTCCTGGGCGCTGTTCTGATCTTCCTGGCAGAGTCCCGGAACCCGGCGACTATGGGAAGCATGAGCCCGGGAGACAAGATCCTGAACTGCCTGTTCCAGTCTGTGACGTTCCGAACAGCCGGCTTTTACACCGTGCCGCAGGAAAATCTCAGCGACTTCTCCTGTCTGGTCGGCTATCTCTGGATGTTTATCGGCGGCTCGCCCATCGGCACGGCGGGCGGCGTCAAAACCGTTACCATGTACCTGGTGTTTGCCAACGCCATCTCCTACGCGCACGCCAGAAAAGCCAGCGTTTTGTTTCGCCGGAAGATCTCCGACGAGCTGATGCAGAAGGCCGCGGCGATTGTGATGATCAGTTTTCTCACGCTGCTCGTCTCTTCCCTGCTGCTGTTGGCTCTTGAGCCTGTTTCCATGACAGACGGGCTCTTCGAGGCGATCAGCGCGGTCGCCACCGTCGGTCTTTCCCGCGCTCTGACGCCGTCTCTCCACACAGCGGGGCGGATCATCATCATCGCAACGATGTATCTGGGGCGCATCGGCCCCATTTCCATGGCGCTGTTCCTGGCCCGGCCGAAACCAAAGAAAAACAGCATCTCGTACGCAGAGGGCAAGTTCTATGTGGGATAGGAAGGAAGGCTTATGAGCAAATCGATCGCAGTTTTGGGACTGGGCAAGTTCGGCCGCAGTCTCGCGGAAAACCTGTATTCTCTGGGCATGGATCTGATGGTCGTGGACCGGGACCCGGAAGTGGTTCGTGAATTTACATCCAAATCCACCATCGCCGTCTGTGCCAATCTGGAAAACGAGGACGAGATCCATGCTCTGGATCTGAAGCACATGGACATTGTAGTGGTCAGCATGGGCACTTCTCTGGCTCCCAGCGTCATGAGCGTTGTGGAGGCAAAGAAGCAGCAGGTTCCCTTCGTGATGGCCAAGGCCCTCTCCGATCAGATGGGCTCGATCCTGAAGATGGTCGGCGCGGATCAGGTGATCAATCCGGAGGCGGAGACCGGCATGCGCGTGGCCCGCGCTTTGGCCTCGCCCACGATCCTGGATCTGTTCGACGTGGGAGAAAACCTCTGCATGATCGAGATGGTCCCGGACAAAAAGTGGATCGGGAAGACCCTGCTGGAGCTGAATCTGCGGCAGAAGCGCGGGATCAACGTGATCGCCATGAAGGAACCCGGGACGACCTGGTCCTATCTGGACGCCCACTCTCCCATCAAGGACAATGCCACGCTGCTTGTGGTTCTGGAAAAAAAGCTCTTGAGTCAGTTCTGAGTTCCGGGGCCTTGCCGCTCGTTTCTTGAGCGGTCCCCACGCCGGAGTCAGCAGTCAAACGCAAAAAAGATCAGGAAGAAATTCCTGATCTTTTTCTGTTCATACACGGCGGAGCTTTCCGCTTTCCCTGTTTTGTCTCTCTTTCCTCTTGCCCCTGGCTTATCCCGCTGTTACCAGGTCGCGGATCTCTGCCAGTCGCTTTTCGCCGATGCCGGGGACCTGCAGCAGCTCCTCCACCTTTTGGAAGGGACCATGCTCCTCCCGCCAGGCGACGATGGCGGCGGAGATCTTCTCTCCGATGCCCGGCAGCAGCTGCAGCTGGGCCGCCGTGGCGGTATTCAGATCCAGCTTTTCTCCGGGCAGCAGTTCCGTGGGGAGTCGGTCCGCCTCGTCGCCGCCCATCAGGGTCCGCTCCGGGAGGGAGGCAGCCGCCTGGATCTCCGGCTCCGGGGATGCGCCTGCCGGCAGAAACAGCAGCAGGCTCAGTCCGAAGAGCAGACAGAGCAGCGCCGCAAGGGCCAGGGTCAGTCTGCCGGAGAGACCCTTTTCCCCCTTCATCGCTTCCATGTCCTGGGGCTGAGGAGCACCAGGATGGGATAGATCTCCAGTCTGCCCATGAGCATGGCAAGGCTCAGCAGCAGCTTGGTCCGATCAGAGAAGAAGGCAAAGCTTCCGGCCGGGCCGATGGCCCTGGTCATGCCGGGGCCGATGTTGGAAAGGCAGCTCAGAGCCGCGGTAAAGCTCGTGGCAATGTCCACCCCGTCCAGACTCACCAGGAAGGAGAAGAGCAGCAGCAGGGCCATATACAGGGCGAAGAAGGTGGCCGCGGCCTTCACAGTGCTGCGCTCCACCCGCTTGCCGTCCAGCTGGACACGGACCACGCTGCGGGGCCGGATCATTTGCCGGAGTTCCGAGATCTCCCACTTGCCCAGGATCATCAGGCGGGAAAGCTTGATGCCGCCGCCTGTGCTGCCCGCGCAGCCGCCGCAGAACATCAGGAACATGAGAAACCACTTGCAGTACTCCGGCCAGTCGGTGAAGTCCACCGTACCGAAGCCTGTGGTGCTGAGCAGGGCTCCGATGTTGAAGAAGGCCTGATGCAGCGCCAAACCGAAGCTTCCGAAGATCTTGCGGGTGCCCAGGCTCAGCAGCAGGGCGCCGCCGAAAATGATGCCCAGATACCAGTGCAGCTCCTCGCTCTTCAGCGCCTCTTTCCAGTGTCCGATCAGGATCAGGAAGTACAAGTTGAAGTTCACGCCGAAGAGGAACATGAACACAGTGATAACGGTTTCGATATAGCTGCTGCCAAAGCCGCCGATGCTGGCGGGATTGGTGGAAAAGCCGCCGGTGCCTGCCGTGGAGAAGGAGTGGACCAGGGCCTCATAGAAGCTCATGCCGCCGCAGAGCAGAAGCAGGGTTTCCGTCAGGGTCAGGCCGATGTAGATGAGATAGAGCACCCGGGCGGTCTTTTTGGCTCTGGGCACCAGCTTGCCCACCGTGGGGCCGGGAATCTCAGCCCGCATGATGTGCATGGAGTGCTCCCCGCTCATGGGCAGCACCGCCATCAAAAACACCAGCACGCCCATGCCGCCGATCCAGTGGGTGAAGAGCCGCCAAAACATGTCGCCCCGGTAGTTTTGGGCCATACCGCCGATGTCCGTTACCACCGTGGCGCCGGTGGTGGAGAGGCCGGAGGCCGTCTCGAACAGCGCGTCCACATAGCGGGGGATACTGCCGGAGAGGACGAAGGGCAGGGCTCCCAGCAGGGAGATGCCGATCCAGCCCAGGCCCACGATCACGAAGCCGTCCCGGGCCACCAGGGAGTTGGTCCTGGGCTTCGGGATCAACAGCAGGCCGCCCAAGGCCCCGGTAATCCCGATGGCGATGATGAAATTCAGCACATTTTCCCCGTACCAGAGTCCCGCCGCCAGGGGCAGCAACATCAGCGCCGCGTAAATCAGCAGGATCCAGCCCAGGACACGGCAAATCATACGGTAGTTCATGCTTTGCCCTCTAAAATGGCGTCCATATTCTCGATCCGGCCCGCCGCCGTCACGATCACCGCGTGATCTCCCGGCAGGATGCGGGTATTGCCGTCAGGGGCGATGCTCTTGCCGCCCCGGATGATGGCGCTGATGAGGATATTGGGCTTCAGCTTCAGGTCCTTCAGGGGGATGTTCACGCAGGCGGAATCCTCGCTCACCTTGAATTCCAGGGCTTCCACCTTGCCGTCCGCCAGACGGTAGAGGGTTTCCATGCTGCCGCCCATGGAATTGCCCATGGCGCGGACGTAGCGGGCCAGCTGCTGGGCCACGATCTCCTTGGGGGAGACGATGCTTTCCAGCCCCGCGTTCTTCAGGATCTCTGCGCAGTACTCCCGGTTCACCTTCACCACGATCTTGTCCACGGCGCAGCTCTTGGCATAGAGGGCGGTGATGATGTTGTCCTCATCGTCGCCGGTGACGGCCACAAAGGCGTCCGCCGTGGCGATGCCGTCCTCCTGCAGCACGTCGCTGTGGGTGGCGTCGCCGTAGACGATGTGGGCCTCCGGGACCAGATCGCAGAGCGCATCGCAGCGCTCCCGGTCCCGCTCCACCACTGTCACGTGGATGCCGCTCTCCTGCAGCATGCGGGTGAGATAGACCGCGACTCTTCCGCCGCCTATCACCATCACCCGGCGCACCGGGCGCTTATACTGGCCGATGGCGATAAAGAAGCGCCGCAGCTCCGTGGTGGAGCCGGTGATGCTCAGCCGGTCCCCCGCTTTCAGCACGAAATTGCCGTTGGGGATCAGGCCCTCGCCGCCCCGCTCCACCACGCCCACCAGGACCTTGGCGCCGAAGCGCTGGACCAGTTCCTTCAGGGCCACGCCCTCCAGCTTGCCGCCGACAGGGACCTTGTGCTCCACGATCTCCACGCTGCCCTTGGAAAAGGCGTCCACCCGGGCAGCGCCGGGGAAGCGCAGGATGCGGGAGATCTCCTTGGCGCACTCATACTCCGGATTCACGATGACGGAAAGCCCCAGGGCCTCCCGCAGAAATTCCACCTGGTGCAGATACTGGGGGTCCCGCACCCGGGCGATCACGTGGGGCGTTCCCAGCTTCCGGGCCGTGATGCCGCAGACCATATTGGTCTCGTCGTGCTCGGTGGCGGCCAGCAGCAGGTCCGCGTGGGCGGCCCCCGCCTCCCGCAGGGTCTCGGGATTGGTGGCGCTGCCCTCCACGCAGATCACATCCAGCGCGTTGGACACGTTCTGGATGGTATCCGGATCATGGTCGAGGATGGTGATATCGTGTCCCTCCTGCGCCAGAAGCTCGGCCACCGAACGGCCTACCTTCCCCGCGCCGGCAATGATGATCTTCATAGCGATCTCTCACTTCTTTCCAAAACTTCGGTATCGTAAAGTATACCATGTTCTCTCCGCTTTGTACAGCTTTTGTGCGCTGAAACACAGGCACCGCACTCCATCTCCGCCGTAGGGGCTGCCGCCCCCGGCAGCCCGCAATGGCCCCCTTGCCTAAAGGGGGCTGTCACCGGAGCCTGCGACGGTGACTGGGGGATACGCTGTCAGAAGCAGAGACCGAGACGCGCCCGCTTGGCTCGCCCCGCGCAAAAGCGCAGGGGAGAGCTGGCGCGGCAGCGCCTGAGAGGGGTTTTCCCATGGTCCGCGCAGCCCCTCTCCGGCGCTTCGCGAAGCCTCTCCCCGGCGCTCTGGCAGCAGTCGGCAAAGCTGCACCCCTGCAAATACCGTTTGGGCGGACTCGCACATATTGCAATGTACGGGTCCGCCCCATTCTTTATGATTGCCTTGTCAATCCACACCGAGACGAGTCAGGATCGCCGCACGCTCATAGCCGGTCAGCTCCTTTGGCGGCTCCCTTGCGGGTCGCTCCGTCCAATAGACCTGAAGGGGCCGTTCCCGGTCCTCCATAAGGATTTGGGCCAGCGTATCCGCAGGCCAAGGGGCCATGGCGTTGCATTCGGAGGGGGTCAAGTCCCGGCCCCGATCATCCCATAGGAAGCCCATGAGCTCACCGCCCTCTTCCCAAAGGCAGAGCTTCAACACCGTGTCCGCGGGGAGATCCGGCCGCTTATAATAGGGGCCGCCCCAAAGCTCGAAGTTCTCTTCCGAGGCGCCTTCCAACTCGATCCACCCGTTCCGCAGACGAATGGGATAGCTTTGATTGCCATAGGAGAAGCAGAGCTCTCCCTTTTCCTGGATAAGGTCGGTTTTCCCCCAGTTCATCCAGTAGAAGCTTCTCCCCCGCAACCAGGGGCTGCCGTCGCTCACGCCGTAAACCGCGATCGTCTCCGTGAAAATGCCGGAGGTAGGGCCATAGCCCAGCAGAACGATCTCTTCTTTCCCATCGTCATCCACATCGGCGCAGGCCAGTCCCTCCCCGTAAAAGCAGTAATGCAGGGGGATCGCCTGCTCCTTTCCCACCAGCCAGGTACCGGTCTCATAGAGGGGGTCCACAATTCCTTCCTCCGGCGGGCAGTCCGCCAGCAGGCAAAAGACCTGGGTCCCTGTGGCTTCATACAGGCCCTCTGGCGTCCGTTCCAGAAGATGAACTGCCTCCACCGGGATCAGAGCCCCGGCCTCCTCGACGCTGAGGGCCTGTTCGTCCGCCGTACTGCGTCCCCAGGTCTCCGTGATGACGCACTTGTGATAGCTTTTGGTGTTGTCACTGATCTCCACCCAAAGGTCGTCCCCGTACAGGATCTTGCTCCAGCCCTCTGCCGTGGAGGGGAGCAGCCGCAGCCCACGGGACACATATTTGTCTATGATCTCCCGCAGCTCAGAGGGGCTGATATTCTCATACACCATTCTGACACGGTGAAGGCCGTTTTCCCAGTCCTCTTCCGTTTCGCATGCAAGGGCAGCCTCCCCTTCCCCGCTCTGCGCCGGCGCGGTTTCGCAGCCAAGGAGCCAGAGGGCGCTCAGCATCAGCGCAAGGGAGAGGAGCAGCAAGATGGTCGTTCTTCTCACAAAGCAAGCTCCTTTCTATCCATAGAACGGATACGGATGTCGATAGTCTTCAAGATGATATCATTATATCAAGTGCGTCTGTCCCCCGTCAAGGCAAACGCGACACTTGCGAAGCGCGGTCCTTCGGAGTATAATAAATTGTTATCTGCAGAAGAGAGGACTTTCTATGTTTCAAGGTTTTTCCAAAGAGACCGGGGAATTTCTGTGGGAGCTGGGCTTTCACAACGAGCGCCCCTGGTTTCTCGAACATAAAGAGCAGTTTGAGCGCTGCCTGAACCAGCCCTTCAAGGACCTGGCCAAAGAGACCGGCGCGCTGCTGCAGCAGCGCTTTCCCGAGCTGGACATTGAGGGCCACGTCTCCCGCATCTACCGGGACGCAAGGCGGCTCTTCGGCCGGGGGCCCTACAAGGACCACCTGTGGTTTACCCTGTGGGACAGCTCCGCCGGCAAGGACGGCCCCGCCTTCTGGTTTGAGATCGGCGCCGCCACCTGCAGCTGGGGCCTGGGCTACTTTGACGTGGCCCCGGCGGAGATGGAGATCTTCCGCCGCAGCATCGACGCCAATCCCGCCCGCTTCGCCCGCCTGGCGGAGGAGATCGACGGGATGGGCCGCTACCGGATCTTCGGCGCGGCCTACGCCCGCCCCAAGGGCAGCTATGACGAGCCGGTGCGCAGCTGGTACGAGCGCAAATACGTGGGGGCCGAGCACGTCCAGGATCTGGAGGGGGACATGTTCAGCCCCATGCTCCCGGGCATCCTGGCAGACGCCTTTACGGAGCTGATGCCCATGTACCGCTTCCTGCGGGAGGTGCACCTCTCCGCGAGAAGGGACGGCCTTACGCGAATGGGAAAGGAGAGCCGCCATGAAGGATAAGCTGGTCACCGTGATCATCCCCGCCTGGAATGCCCAGCGTTTTCTGGAGGCCACCCTGGAGAGCCTCCTGGGACAGAGCCACCGGAATCTTCGCATCCTGGTGGTGGACGACGGCTCCACCGACTCCACCCCCGCCATCCTGGAGCGGATCCACCTGGCCGATCCCCGGCTTCAATACTGGACCGTTCCCAACGGCGGCCCGGCCAAGGCGCGGAACTTTGCCCTGGATCACCTGCCGCCGGAGACGGACTATGTGATGTTCCTGGACGCGGACGATCTGTTGCTGGAGGACGCGGTGGCCTACGCCCTGGCTGGCGCGGAGGGCGCGGAGCTTGTGATCTTCGGCTTTGCCATCCGCCAGATGGACAGGACCCTGCTCCCCTACTGTGAGCCGGAGCAACTGCTGGACCGGAGCGAGCTGGGCGCGTCCCTGGCCCGGCTCTACAAGGCCAATCTCCTGAACCAGGTCTGGGCCAAGCTCTTTTCCGCGGCGCTTGTGCGGGACCTGCGTTTCCCCGATTACCGCTGGGGTGAGGACCGGCTCTTCCTGTTCCAGGCCCTGGAGCGGGCGGAGAAGCTGAAGATCCTGCCGGAATGCAAGCATCGCTATGTGATGCACGAGGGAGAAAGCCTCATCACCCGGTATTATGACAAGAAGTTCCGCGTATGCTGTGAGGCGGACGAAGCGATGGAGCGTCTGTGCGAAAAGCTGGGCGTGTCGGAGCAGGCGGATTTCCGCTACATGTTCGCCAAGAGCGTCTTCTCCTGCATGACCACCCTTTACGCCCGCAGCTGCCGCCTGACGAGGCAGGAAAAACGGGCCGTCGTCTCCCAGATCGTGAACGAGCCCCGGGTGCAGCGCCGCTGCCGCGGCTGCGCCGGCGGACTCCCCACCAGACTTCTCTGCGCCGTGCTGCGCAGCAGGCTCGTGGGTCTGAATCTCTTCGTTTTCAGGCTGGTGGCCTGGTGCGGGGAGCATCTGCCCCGCCTGTTTACCAAAATCAAACACCGGAAATAGTTTTCCGTCTGCTTCCGTATCCTTCTCAAAACGCTTTACTCTTGCCAAGCCAAAACTTTTGCGCTATAATCGGTTTCACTTTTTCCGCCAGCTGCAGAAAATGATGGCGGGCTCTGATTCCCGTCTCAAAAGATATTTCCATCGTTTTTGAGGCAGCTCTGCCGCCTCAAAAACACCGCAGGGCGAGCTGAGCGAGCCCTCGCGCCGACCAAAGCGGGCCTCAGCCCGCTGCGATATGCGCGAGTCCTAAAATGCAAAACAGGTTTTGCATTTCATAAGAAAGGGGGCTGATGGCCATGGACGATCGTCCCATCGGCGTGTTTGACTCCGGCCTGGGCGGGCTGACCGCGCTGCTGGAGCTGCGCCGACTGATGCCGGAAGAGAATATCGTTTACTTCGGCGATACGGGCCGTCTGCCATACGGGGAGAAGACCCTGGCGCAGCTGCGCGTCATGGCCGCCCAGGACCTGCGCCTCATGGCGGAGCAGGACGTGAAGGCCATTCTGGTGGCCTGCGGCACCCTCTCCAGCAACACGCCGGAGCTGCTGGAAAGCTTCCCCATCCCCACCGCCGGGGTGCTGATCCCCAGCATCCGGGCCATGGCGGAGGCACCGGGGGACGGGGCTCTGGGCATCATCGCCACCGCCGCCACCATCCGCAGCGGCGCCTTTGAGCGGGCCCTGCGCAAGGCCTGCCCGGGCCGGGAGATCATCCCCATCCCCTGCCCCAAGCTGGTGCCGCTCATCGAATTCGGACATACGGACCCGGAAGACCCCCTGCTGCAGGAGGCTCTGGAGGAATACACCGCACCCCTGCAGAAGGCTTCTGCCGTGCTGCTGGGCTGCACCCACTACGGCATCGTGGCCGAGGGTCTGCGCCGTCTCCTGCCCGAGGACTGCGTCCTCGTCAGCGCCGCCGCCTGCGGCGCCGCGGCGATCCGGGCGCAGCTGGAGCAGCGCGGTCAGCTGGGCGGCTCCGGAGAGGAAAGCTTCCTGGTCAGCGGCGACCCCAGGGACTTTGCCCGCTCCGCCTCGGTGCTGCTGGGCCGCTCCATTGCCGACAAGGTCCGCCGCGTACCCATTATGAGGATAGAGACATGATGAAAGATGTGATCATTTCCATCAACAGCCTCTTCTCCTTCGAGGAGGGGGAGGAGCAGCAGATGGAGTTTACCACCGACGGCTATTATTTCTACGAGGACGAGGTGGGCTGCCTCAGCTATGAGGAGACCGAGGTCACCGGCCTGGAGGGCACCCGCACCAGCCTCTTCGTGATGCCGGACCAGGTGGTGGTGGACCGGGAGGGCACCGTCACCAGCCGCATGGTCTTCAAGGAGGGTCTCAAAAGCGCCTTCCAGTACACCACGCCCTTCGGCAGCGCCACCATGGGCATCAACACCCGCCGCATCCGCCAGAACATGGGTCTGAACGGCGGCAAGGTGGAGATCGACTATGTGGTGGACATGGAACACATGGTTGCCTCCCGCAACAAGTTTGAGATCACCGTCACGGAGATCCAGCCCCAGTAAAACAGAAAACGACCCATCTCGTGATCGAAACCGCGGGCGACCGCAAGGGTCGCTCCTACAGGAAGAACCGGTCTGGTTCCGTAGGGGCGTCCCTTGCGGTCGCCCGTTTTCAAGCCTTCCCCCAGCGGGGGAAGGTGGCAGCCGCCGATCTCCCGCGAGGCGGCTGACGAATGAGGGAGAAGCGCAGATGATTGCCAAGGGCTAAGGGGCGCGGCGGTGACCGGGGGATACGCATTACGGCTTCCCGCCCCTCCTCAAAACGAAAATCCCAAAACTTTTTTCAAAACTCTGTTGACAAAACTGTATGACTGTGTTATTGTACTATTTGTCTAAGATAATAATGCAAAGGAGGCTTGTCCATGGAATGGAACTTTCGCGGAGATCAGCCCATCTATTCCCAGCTGATCCAGCGGATCAAACAGGGCATCGTCTCCGGCGATCTCAGCCCCGGGGAGCGACTCCCCTCGGTGCGGGACCTGGCCGCCGAGGCCGGGGTGAATCCCAACACCATGCAGCGTGCGCTGCAGGAGCTGGAGCGGGAGGGCATGGTCTTCTCCCAGCGGACAGCGGGGCGCTTCGTCACGGAAGACGTAAAGCTCATCGAAGGGGCCAAGCGGGCCTTTGCCGCGGAACACATCCGGGTGTTTCTGGACGGCATGGGAAAGCTCGGCTATGGCAGGGAGGAGATCCTCTCCCTGCTGCAGGAAGAAGAGGAGGACGCAAATGGCAATTCTGGAATGTAAAAACCTGAGCAAGCGCTACGGCAAGGTGAGCGCCCTGGAGGACGTGAACCTGAGCATTGAGCCGGGCCGGGTGGTGGGCCTGCTGGGGCCCAACGGCAGCGGCAAGACCACCCTCATCAAGCTCGTCAACGGGCTCCTGACCCCCAGCGCCGGCGAGGTCCTGGTGGAGGGGCAGCGCCCCGGTCCCCTGACCAAGGCGGCTGTGGCCTATCTCCCGGATCGGGACTATCTGGCCGACTGGATGAGCGTGGAGGAACAGATCCGCTTCTTCGCGGATTTCTACAGGGACTTCGACCGGGACAAGGCCATGGAGATGCTGCTCCGGCTGGACATCGACCCCAAGCAGAAGTTCAAGGCGCTGTCCAAGGGCACCCGGGAAAAGGTGCAGCTCATCCTGGTGATGAGCCGCAAGGCCAGTCTCTATCTGCTGGATGAGCCCATCGGCGGCGTAGACCCCGCCACCCGGGATTTCATCCTGGACACCATCATCCGCAACTACAACCCCGAAGCCGCCGTGATCATCTCCACCCACCTGATCTCCGATGTGGAGCCGGTTCTGGACGACGTGATCTTCCTGCAGAAGGGCCGTGTGGTCCTGCACCAGGCAGCCGACAGTCTCCGGGAGGAGAAGGGCAAGAGTGTGGACCAGTATTTCCGGGAGGTATTCAAATGTTAGGAAAGCTTTTGAAATATGAATTTCGCGCCACCGGCCGCAGCATGCTGCCCGTTCTGGGTGTGCTGACCCTGCTGGTGCTGCTGGCCAACATCTCCGTCCGTCTGCTGGACCGTCAGGCCGGCGCCTTCCTCACCATCCTGCTGATCATGGTGATCTTCCTCACGGTGATCGCCGTCATCGTGTCGGAGCTGCTGCCCATCATCGTGATGATCCAGCGCTTCCACAAGAACCTGCTTGCCGGCGAGGGCTATCTGATGCACACCCTGCCGGTCAGCGTCCACAGCCTGGTCTGGTCCAAGCTGATCGTCTCCCTGGTCTGGATGCTCCTGACCAATGTGATCATCTTCCTCCTGGGAGGTCTGTCCGTCATGCATCTGACCAACATGAATCTGGGCGCGGTTCTGGAGGGCTTCCCCAGCGTGGAGGAGCTCCGTCAGTTCCTGTCCTCCGTGGGCCTCAGCATGGGCGATCTGTATCTCTTCCTGGGTGAGATGGTGGTGGCCGTGGTGCTCAGCGGCATCGTCACCTGCCTGCAGTTCTATGCCGCCATGTCCCTGGGCTTCAGCTTTACCAACCACAAGGGTCTCATGAGCGTGCTGTGCTTTGTGGGCATCCTCATCGTCCTGAACACCCTGACCAACTTCCTCGGCGTGCGGGAGGTGGAGAACCTCACCGAGGTCACCGTGGACTCCTTCCGCGGCGGGATGCAGGTGGCCCAGGGCACCGTGGGCAAGGCCCTGCTCTACACGGTCTTCCAGGGCGCGCTGCTGTACCTGGCCACCGTCCTGGGCCTGAAAAAGGGCCTGAACCTGGCATGAGCAGGATGCTCCTGGCCTTCGACCTGGACGGCACCCTTCTGGACGACGACAAGCACATTCCGGAGGAAAACCTCCGGGCCATCGCCGCGGCGGCGGAGCGGGGCTGGGTCCCCGTTCCCGCCACCGGGCGGATCTTCCGGGGCATCCCCCAGCCGGTGAAGGAGCTGCCGGGGGTGCGTTATTTCATCGTCTCCAACGGCGCCGGGGTCTATGACGCAAAAGAGGACCGGATGCTGCTCCGGGCGGATATTTCCCCGGAGCTTGCCGTAAGATGCTATGAATATATGGACACCCTCCCCGTGATCTACGACTGTTATCAGGGGGAGGGCGGCTTCATGACCCGCAGCATGTATGAGAACTGCGAAGATTTCTTCCCCTTCGAGCCTCACATGTATGAGATGGTGAAACGTCTGCGCAGGCCGGTGGAGGATCTCAAAGCCTATCTGCTGCAAAAGGGCGAGCCCTTGCAGAAAATGCAGGTTTTCTTCCGCCCCCGGGACCTGGCGCTGCGGCGGCAGGTGCTGGAGGACTTCCCCCGACTCTTCCCGGAGCTTGCCGGCACCACCTCGGTCTCCAACAACATCGAGATCAACAGCGCCAAAGCCGGCAAGGGCAAGGCCATCCTGGCCCTGGCAGAGCATCTGGGCATCGATCCCAAAGATACCGTTGCCTTCGGCGACGGCACCAACGACCGGGAGATGCTGGAGCTGGCGGGCCTGGGCGTGGCCATGGAAAACGCCGATCCCCTGGTGAAGGCCGTGGCGGACCAGATCTGCGAGAGCAACAACGCCGCCGGCGTGGGAAAGACGATCCGGCGGCTGCTCAAAGCCTTCCCCCCGCAGGGGGAAGGTGGCCGCAAAGCGGCCGGATGAGGTCCCCGCGAAGCGGATCTCTAACGCCGGCGTGGCAAAAACCATCTGGCGGCTGTTGGAATACTTTTTTGGACGATTTTGAAACCTTCTGCCCTTCTCATCCGTTATACAGGAGGAATTAAAAACGCGCCCATATGTTGATTCCTGACAAAGAGAAAAGAGGGATGCCTGCGTGAGCGAAGAAAAGAATCGGTATTGGAAGCTGCTTGCGTCCGCCTGGGCGGCGCCTCTTCTGTTCGTGCTGCTCTACCGTTTGGGCGCACCGGGAGAGCTTATGCTCTACCCGCTCCTGGTAACGCCGCTGTTCGCGCTTTACCATAAGCATGTCCAGCGGCCGCTGTACTTTGCCCTTCTGGGGTTGGATCTGGCTCTTGCTGTCGCTGTGGGCTCCGCGCTGAACACATGGCTATACTATCGGTTTGTGAGCAGCGATGGGATGACCCCTGTGGTTGGGATGCTGATGGCCTTTCTGGGCGTTGGGTTTACGCTGTTGGTCACTCTGATCCTTACGATCATCAAAGCCATCGTACAGAAAAAAAGAACCGATGCACAAGAATAAATGATACAGAGAAGGAGCCCCGGAACGTTCATTCGCTCCGGGGCTCCTTCTATCTTTCTATGCACAGGGTATTCCGCAGGCCATCACCTGTCCAGCCAGCGGCAGGCGGCCAGAGCCGCCACGGCGCCGTCAGCTGCGGCAGTGGTGAGCTGCCGCACGGTCTTTTTGCGGCAGTCCCCCGCCACGAAGAGGCCCTCGGTGGGGGTGAGGCAATCCTCCCCGGAGTCGGCATAGCCGGCCTTGTCCCGGTTCAGCCAGGGAGCGAAGGCCTCCAGATCCGGCTGGTGGCCGATGGCCACGAAGAGGCCCTCCACGGGGATCTCCCGGCTCCGGCCGTCCTGCTCCACGGTGATGCCGGTGAGCTCGTCTTCGCCCAGGAGGGCGGTGACGGAGGCGTTCAGCACGAACTCCACATTCTCCCGCTCCTTTAGTGCCTCCACCAGCTTCTGCTCGCCCCGGAAGGAATCCCGCCGGTGGATCAGATAGACCTTGCTGCAGGTCTCGCTCAGCAGCAGGGCGTCCTGCAGGGCGCTGTTGCCGCCGCCGTTCACGGCCACGGCCTTGCCCTTGTAGAAGGCCCCGTCGCACACGGCGCAGTAGCCCACGCCGCTGCCTACCAGCTCCTCTTCCCGCTCCACGCCCAGCATCCGGGGCCGGGCGCCGGCGGCCAGGATCAGGGCCTTGCCCTCGAAGGCGGCGCCGGAGTCGCAGAGGACCTTCCAGCCCTCCGCCGTCTTCTCCAGGCCCGTGACCTCCTCCAGCTCCACTTCCGCGCCCTGCTCCATGGCCTGCTCCAGCAGCTTGTCACCCAGCTCGTTGCCGCTGATGGACACGAAGCCCGGGAAATTCTCCACCCGGGGGGACCAGGTGATCTGTCCGCCGAAGGCGGCCTTTTCCAGTACCAGGACGCTTTTGCCCGCCCGGCAGGCATAGGTGGCGGCGGTGAGGCCCGCCGGGCCTCCGCCGATGATGAGAATATCGTACATCGTTTTCTCCTTCTGTAAAAAGATTGTCATCCTGAGCCGCTTGCGACGAAGGATCTCATCCGCGCAGTCTGCGGCAAACCGGGCCTGCGCCGGGGGCGAGATCCTTCGCTGCGCTCAGGATGACACATTCTCAAAACTTAAAACTGTTTACTGTGCGGTGACGAAGGCCTTGATGGCGCCTGCGCCGGCGACCTTCTCAAAGCCGGTGCCCCGGGGGATGATCAGGGTGGGGGCCTGCTTCACGCCGTATTCCTTGGCAAGCTCCGGGTGCTCATCCGCCAGGATCTTGTCATAACGGAAGCCGGCCTTGTCCATGTAGGAGCAGGCGATGCGGCAGTTGGGGCAGGTGGCGGTGGCAAAGAGAATGGGCGTGGGCTCGGCAGCCTTGGCCGCAGCCACGGGAGAGGCCTCTACAGCCTGCGCCACTTCCCGGCTCTGGGGCTTGGGGACCTGCACGGGCCCGATGTGGGTCAGGTGAGAGTTCTGCAGGTTATACTCCCGGCGCTCCTTGTACTCCTGGGTCTTGCCCTCGTTCCAGTTCTGGACCGGGCGGTAGTAGCCGGTGATGCGGCTGTAGACCTCGGCGCTCTTGCCGCAGTGGGGGCAGGTGAAGTGCTCGCCGGTGAGGTAGCCGTGGTCCTTGCACACCGAGTAGGTGGGAGACATGGTGTAGTAGGGCAGGCGGTAGTTCTCGGCGATCTTCCGCACCAGGTTGGCGGCAGCCTGCCAGTCAGGCAGCTTCTCGCCCAGGAAGGCGTGGAACACGGTGCCGGAGGTGTAGCGGGTCTGCAGGTCGTCCTGGATGTCCAGGGCGGCGAAGATATCCTCGGTGTAGCTCACGGGCAGGTGGGAGCTGTTGGTGTAGTAGGGGGCGCCGCCGGGCTCCGCCGCGGTGATGATGTCGGGGAAGGCTTCCACGTCGTGCTTGGCAAAGCGGTAGGTGGTGCTCTCCGCCGGGGTGGCCTCCAGGTTGTAGAGGTCGCCGTACTGCTCCTGATAGTCGCTCAGGCGCTCGCGCATGTGGTTGAGCACGTCGCGGGTGAAGGCCTGGGCTTTTTCATCCGTCAGATCCTTGCCCACCCACTTGGCGTTGAGGCAGGC
>JAFSMZ010000043.1:0-5168 GCA_017447685.1 Oscillospiraceae bacterium | reverse complement strand
TCTTCCCAACACCGTCGGTCTTGCTGATCCGGACAGAGCTGTATCTTTCCCTGCTCGTCAGAACAAGGTTACCGCGCTCTTCAATGCTCTTAGGCCATTTTGACCCCTCGTTCTTTTTCCTACAACAACTTGACACCGACCTCCGGTCATTTTTGATTGACAGGTGGGAGGGGACGGCGGTATAATGACCCGAATTCCATCGAAGCGGAGAGATACAACATGAGTTACGATATTATCAAGAGACAGGACCCGGAGGTATACGCCTCCATGATGCGGGAGCTGGAGCGGCAGCGGGATCATATCGAGCTGATCGCCTCGGAAAACTTTGTGAGCCCCGCGGTGCTGGAGGCCATGGGCAGTCATCTCACCAACAAATATGCCGAGGGCTATCCCGCCGCCCGCTACTACGGCGGCTGCCAGTATGTGGACGAGATCGAGAATCTGGCCATCGAACGGGCCAAGAAGCTCTTCGGCGCGGAGCATGCCAACGTCCAGCCCCACTCCGGCTCCAATGCCAACATGGCGGTGTACATCGCCCTGCTCCAGCCCCATGACACCATCCTGGGCATGGACCTGACCCATGGCGGCCACCTGACCCACGGTTCCAAAGCCTCCATCTCCGGCAAGTACTTCAATGCCCAGTTCTACGGCGTGGAGCCGGATACCGAGACCATCAACTATGACAAGGTCCTGCAGAAGGCGGAGGAATGCCGCCCCAAGCTCATCATCGCCGGCGGCAGCGCCTACCCCCGTTTCATCGACTTTGAAAAGATGCGCCAGATCGCCGACGAGGTGGGCGCCTACCTGATGGTGGACATGGCCCACATCGCTGGCCTCGTGGCCGCGGGCCTGCACCCGAACCCGGTGCCCTACGCCCATGTGGTCACCACTACTACCCACAAGACCCTCCGCGGCCCCCGTGGCGCGCTGATCCTCTGCAAGGAGGAACTGAAAAAGAAGATCAACAGCGGCGTCTTCCCCGGCACCCAGGGCGGCCCCCTCATGCACATCATCGCCGGCAAGGCAGTGTGCTTCGGCGAGGCCCTGACCCCGGAATTCCGCGCCTATCAGGAGCAGATCCTGAAAAACGCCGCCGCCCTGGCCGAGACCCTTCAGAGCCACGGCGTGCGCCTGGTCTCCGGCGGCACGGACAATCACCTGATGCTGGCCGATACCATGAGCCGCGGCAAGACCGGCCACGAAGTCCAGGTCCTGCTGGACGAGGCCAACATCACCGCCAACAAGAACACCATCCCCTTTGATACCCAGTCCATGCGCCTGACCTCCGGCATGCGCTTCGGCAGCCCCGCCGTCACCAGCCGGGGCATGAAGGAGCCGGAGATGCGCCAGATCGGCGAGGCCATCGCCCGCCTGATGGACGAGGGCGAGAGCGCTGTGCCCCAGGTGCGGGAGGAAATGATCGCGCTTTGCCGCCGCTTCCCCCTGTATCCCGAGCTTTGAGGAGCTTTCCATGAACCAGAAGGAGCGGACGCTCCGAAACCTCCCATACAAGGCCTGGCGGGACGGCTTTGCCGGAGGGCTCCGGCATTCTGCCGCCCCTGCCCTGCGATTTCGGCTGCAATATCTTCCCGGACAATCATCTGGAGGATTCCTGATTCCTCAAAATGTGAAAACGGAACACGGCGGAGCCCGCAGCGGCCCCGCCGTTTTTTTCAAAAAAATGAAAAAAGCATGAAACCTTTCGGCCACCTCATCCGTTTTATGGAATGGAGAGAAGATCACGGGAAGAGAGGAGAGAACATGAAAGGGGAGCTGGAATTTGCCAGCGTCAGCCTGCGAACCCTGTACCGGGAATATATGCCTTCGGTCTATCGCATGGCTTTCAGCTATCTGCAGAACCATCCCGACAGTGAAGACGTGGTCCAGGAAAGCTTTCTGCGCCTGGCCCAAAGCGGCAAACACTTTGAGGATGTGCGCCAGGTCCAGGCCTGGCTGATCGTCACGGCTGCAAATCTGAGCAAGGACCTGCTGCGCCGGGCCCACCGGAAGGACCTGCCCCTGGACGCCGCGGAGAACCGTCCGGCGCCCCGGGAAGAGCACCGGGAACTGCGCAGGGCGGTGCTGGAGCTGCCGGAGAAATACCGGACCACGATCTATCTGCATTATTATGAGGGCTACTCGGTGCAGGAACTGGCGAAGCTGCTGCATCGGACGGAGAGTACCGTGAAAACCCGGCTGCGCCGGGGACGGGAGCTGCTCCGGGAGAAGATCGAAAGGGAAGGAGGTCTTGCCGAATGAAGATCGAGAAAGAGATCCGTGACGCCTACGGGCCGATAAAGCCCCTGCCCGGCGGGGAGGATCGGATGTGGATCGCCATCGATCGGGCACTGGACGGAAAAGCCAGGGAGGTGCAGATCCAGCTGCGCCCGCATCGGCTGAAACTCCGCCCCTTTCTGACGGCCGCGGCCGTGATCGCGCTGCTGCTCATGAGCCTTGCCCTGCTGCGCACCCTGCGGCCCGGGCAGGAGCGGGCAGAGCTTTTGGCCGCCACGGGCACTGCGTTCCCGGACCCGGAGCCCACGCCCGAGCGGAACCGTGAGATCCGGGCGGTGGAGCTGGTGAACGCCCAGGTGAACGGCAGCGAGCTCTTATCCCTCAGCGAAGAGGGGGAGTTTCTGGCCCGGGCCGTGCTGTCCGAGGGCTTCTGCGTGGACCACTGGGAAATCAACGGCGAAAGCGTGGAAGCTCCTTCCCGCCGCTTCAGCCTGCTCTTCGACAGCCGCGGCGTCAAAAAAGTGGAGGCGGTGCTGCGGGAGGAGCGGCACGTCAGCTGTGTGAACGCCTATCTGCAGTTCCTGGATGAAAAGGGCGAGCCCGCCGGATGGATGTACCGGGATCTTTGCTTTGAATACGATTACACCGTTCCCACCACCGGCCTGCCTCATCCCGGCGGCAGCGTCAGCGCTGTCATCCTGCCGATCATTCCGGAGGGAATGGAACTGGAGGGCTGGCTCATCGACGGGGAGAGGGCGGAGGCGTCTGATGCCGCCGGGCGCATCCTGCTGGACGGGCTGGACCGCAGTCTTACCGTCGAAGCGCTGCTGCGGGAGAAGAGCGGCGCGGCAGAGAAGGGGGAGACCCTGACCCTGGGCAGCGGCGGGAGCCCCGGCGAGCTTCCGGATCGGCCGGAGGACGACAGACCCGCAGGCCTCAGCGGCCTTCCGGAAAACCTGTGGCAGGAGATCGATTACGAGCAGGACGGAGTGCCCTTTGACCCAGACGCCCCGGCCCGGGACGGACATCTTCACCGGTGGCAGGCGGATCCTGAACACTCCTGGGCCAGTACCTGCGCTGCACCGGGGCAGACCACATACGTCTGCGGCGTTTGCGGCCGCAGCTACAGCAGCGCGCTGCCGATCCTGGATCACAGCTTTGAATGGGCTGTCTTTCCGGATTCCATCTATGTCTATGACGTGTGTACGCAGTGCGGATACCGGGTCCGGCTGGATATCACCATCTATGATCTGGGCCTGGCGCCCCGGCCGACGGAGGAGCCGGCAGCGCCGGTTGGAGAGGAAATACCATAAACAAGACGCGCAGAAGCAGGGTTTCCTTTTCGAAAAGTCTGTGATATTATAATATTATCAGACAGATGGAAGGGAGCGCTGCGATGTGAGACGGGGAACAACAAGTGTGATCCTGCGGGTACTGGCTTTTCTGGTGCTGGCGATGAGCCTTGCGGCGGTGGTGAAGCTGCGCCTCGTCACAGTGCAGAATCAAGTCAGCGAGAAGGCAGCGGTCACGGAGCCCACAACGACGCCAACGCCCGAGCCGACCCCGGAACCTACGCCGGAACCGACGCCGGAGCCGACGCCGGAGCCGACCCCGGAACCCACCCCCGAGCCGACCCCTGCGCCCACGCCGGAGCCGGAGGCGGAGCTGCTGGAGATCCGGGTCATCAACCGCAATGCGGAGCTCACCATGCTCACCGACGGCAGCTATGATACCGTAAAGGCGATCTTCCGCGGCGATACGGTGACTGTCTCCTCCGAGCAGGAGATCAGCGCCCTTTACATCCAGTGGGATCGGCCGCCGCTTCCCTGGGTCCTCTCCTGCGGAGGGCAGGAACAGCAGCAGGGCGAACACAGCTTTGTACACGAATACGTCCTGCTCCCGGAGCCCGCCAGGGAAGTGGAGCTCCATCTGGATCGGGGCGATGACTATGACATCGCCGAGGTCTATGCCTTCGGCCCCGGCGCCAGACCCGACTGGGTCCAGGATTGGCAGGAGCCCTGGGACGAAGCGGACCTGCTGGTGGTGCCCACCCACAGCGACGACGAATTTGTCTTTATGGGCGGGCTGCTCCCCAAGTACGTGGACGAGGGCAAGCGAGTCCAGCTGCTTTACATTGTGGGGCACACCGGCTTCCGGCGGCATGAGATGCTCAACAGTCTCTGGATCGCAGGGATCAACCACTATCCTGTTGCCTCCGGCTGCGGGGACATCTATGCGGACACCGTGGGCCGGGCAAGAGAGATCTATGGGGAGAACTACATGACCGGTTTCCTGGTGGAGAACATCCGCCGCTTCCGCCCGCAGGTCATTGTGGGCCACGCGGAGGACGGAGATTCCGGCCACCCGGTCCATATCTTCGGCGTGCAGTGCCTGCAGAAGGCGGTGGAGCTGAGCCCGGACGAGAGTTACCACTCCGGCTCTGCGGAGCAGTACGGCGCCTGGGACGTGCCCAAGGTCTATCTGCATCTCTACGGGGAAGCGGAGGATATGGTGGAGCTGGATTATGACAGCCCCCTGGAATCCTTCGGCGGCGCCACGGCCTTCGAGGTGGCGGAGCGGGCCTTCCGGGCCTGCGTCACCCAGTTCGAGGCGGGGAAGTACTCCGTCTACGGCAAGGACAGCGTCCACGATCCCAGCCGCTTCGGCCTCTATAAGACCAGGGTTGGCCCGGACGCGGAAAAGACGGACCTGTTTGAAAATCTTCCCGCGGAAAGCTGAGCGGATCTGATCATAGAATCAAAAAATGACGCAGCCGAACCGGCTGCGTCATTTCAGACTGTCGACAAAGCCTAAGGGCTTTGCCGACAGGAGAGGCTTCAGCCTGCTGCGCGCACTCGCTTGCGGGAGACGCTCGCACACTTGCAGGCTGCAAAGTGTGTTTTCCGAGGTACACGCCCCCGGAAAACACGGAT
>JAFSMZ010000042.1:0-20155 GCA_017447685.1 Oscillospiraceae bacterium | reverse complement strand
TGCAGGGGGAGGCAATAGAGTAAGCGTATCCCCCATCCGCTTCGCGGGAGCTCCCTTTAGGCAAGAGGGCCAAAGATGAAAGATCAAAGACCCTTCCGTCATCCGCCTCGCGGGGGATCGGCGGATGCCACCTCCCCTTTCAGGGGAGGCAATGATGAACGGTAAACCCCTCAGTCTGCCGCCTTGCGTGAGACGGCGGCAGACAGCTCCCCTTTCAGGGGAGCCAAAGTAGAAAGGAGATTGTAATGGCTGAGAAAAAGAAAGCTGCGGTGAGCATTGCGCCGGAAGCGTCCGATAAAAAGAAGGCCCTGGAGGCCGCCATCTCGAAGATCGAGAAGGATTACGGCAAGGGCACCATCATGCGCCTGGGAGACGACATCTCCGTGAACGTGGAGGCCCTCTCCACCGGGTCCCTTTCCCTGGACCTGGCACTGGGCATCGGCGGCGTTCCCCGGGGCCGCATCGTGGAGATCTACGGACCCGAGGCTTCCGGTAAGACCACGCTGGCGCTGCACGTGGTGGCTTCCGCCCAGCGCAGCGGCGGCGAAGCAGCCTACATCGACGTGGAGCACGCCCTGGAGCCGGCCTACGCAAGAGCGCTCGGCGTTGACATCGACAGCCTTCTCATTTCCCAGCCCGATACCGGCGAGCAGGCCCTGGACATTGCGGAGAGCCTGGTGCGCTCCGGCGCCATTGACGTGCTGGTTGTGGACTCCGTGGCGGCCTTGATCCCCCGTGCCGAGCTGGACGGCGAGATCGGCGACACGGTGGTGGGCATGCTGGCCCGGCTGATGAGCCAGGCCATGCGCAGACTGGCCGGCGCCATCTCCCGCAACAACTGCACCGTGATCTTTATCAACCAGCTCCGCCAGAAGATCGGCGTGATGTACGGCAACCCCGAGACCACCCCCGGCGGTCTGGCCCTGAAGTACTACTCCTCCGTGCGCATCGACGTGCGCCGGATCGAGACGCTGAAGGTCGGCGGCGAGATGGTGGGCAACCGGACCCGTGCCAAGGTGGTAAAGAACAAGGTCGCTCCCCCCTTCCGGGAGGCGGAATTCGACATCATGTACGGCGAAGGCATCTCCCGGGTGGGCGAGATCATCGACCTGGGCGTGAAGCTGGAGATCATCGACAAGGCCGGCGCCTGGTTCACCGTGGACGGCCAGAGGATTCAGGGCCGGGACGGTGTGAAGGAATACCTGCAGAATAACGAGGACGTCCGGAATCGCATCGAGCAGCAGATCCGGGACAACGCCTACAAGCTCATGTCCCCCCAGGCCCGTCGGGCCGCCCAGGCCACCGGCCGGGTCCCTGTGCAGCAGGGCGGTGTGGACGTCTCCGCGGCGGACTTTGACGAAGACTGATGGACCTCTCCATCAAGAGCCTGCGGCAGACCTCTCCGGAGCGGATCAGCATAGAGCTGAGCAACGGTGAGGAGATCAAGGCGACCCTGGCATTGGCCGCTGAGCTGCGGCTCTACGCCGGGAAAGCACTGGAGGAGCGGGAGCTGGAAACGCTCCGCTCCTCCGCCGCCCTGGCCCTTTGCAAGAACCGGGGCATGGAACTGCTGAGCTACCGGCCCATGTCCGCCAAGGAACTGCGGGACAAGCTGGTGCAGAAGGGCGAGGCCGCAGAAAACGCCGAGGCCGCTGTGGACTGGCTGCAGTCCCGGGGCTTTTTGAACGATGAGCGCTACGCCGGAATGGTGGTGCGCCACTACGCCGGGAAGGGATACGGCGCAGGCCGGATCCGCCAGGAGCTGCAGCGCAGAGGCATATCCCGGGAGCTTTGGGAAGATGCCCTGCAGGAAATGCCGGAGCAGGATGACAGGATCGATTCCTTCCTTGCCTCCCGGCTGAAGGACTCGGGTGACCGGACACAAGTACAGAAAGTGAGCGCCGCTTTGCTCCGCCGGGGTTATTCCTGGGAGGAGATCCGGGCGGCTTTGGCGCGTTTTCGCGCCGATTGGGAGGAAGGCTGAAAAGGAATGCGGTAATCATTCCGCTCTCATCCCCCTTCCGTCCCAGTGTGCGCACTGGGGCACCTCCCCCCATAGGGAGAGGCAAGAAAAGGAGCATCTATGGATCACAACAAGAGTTTTGCCCTCATCTCTCTGGGCTGCGCAAAAAACCTGGTAAACAGCGAGCAGATGCTGTATCTGCTGGATGAGGCAGGATATACGCTGACGCCGGAGCCCGAGGGTGCGGATCTGGCCATCGTGAACACCTGCGGCTTTATCGACGCGGCAAAAAGCGAGGCCATCGACACCATCCTGCAGATGGCAGAGCTGAAAAAGGAAGGAAAGCTGGGCGGCCTGATCGTCTGCGGCTGTCTCACGGAGCGCTATCAGGATACGATCCTGCAGGAGCTGCCGGAGATCGACGCGGTGCTGGGGGTCGGGAGCTTCGGCGAGATCGTAAAAGCTGCCGACGCGGTGCTGGAGGGTCGTAAGGCACGCTTCTTCGGGGACCGGAACGCCCCTGTGGATGAGATCCCCAGGGTGGTTTCCACAGGTCCCAGCTGGGCTTACCTGCGCATCGCCGAGGGCTGCAACAACTTCTGCGCCTTCTGCGCCATTCCCTACATCCGTGGCCGCTACCGCTCCCGCACAATAGAAAACATATTGGCAGAAGCGAAGGATCTGGCGCAGCACGGGGTGAAGGAACTGATCGTCATCGCCCAGGATATCACCCGCTACGGAACGGATCTCTATGGAAAGCGCTGTCTGGCAAAGCTCTGCCGGGAGCTTTCCGAAATCAAGGGGATCCGCTGGATCCGGCTCCACTATCTCTACCCCGACCAGTTTGACGACGAACTGATCGACGAGATCGCAAGCAACGACAAGATCGTTAAGTACCTGGACATCCCCATCCAGCATATCGATAACCAGATCCTGAAGCGGATGAACCGAAGGGGCACCGGAGATGAGATCCGGGCGCTGTTCAAAACGCTGCGGGAGCGGATCCCCGGTCTTGTGCTGCGGACCAGCCTGATCGCGGGACTTCCCGGCGAAGGACCCGAAGAGTTTGAGGAACTCTGCAGCTTCCTCCGCGAGGCCAGGATCGAGCGGGTGGGCGTGTTCCCCTTCTCCCCGGAGGAAGGGACTCCCGCCGTGAAGATGGAGCATGCGGACGAAGAAGAGGCGCAGCGGAGAGCCGACCTGATCCTGCAGCTGCAGGCTCCCATCATGGACGCCTTCTGCCAGCGCTTTGTGGGGCAGACCATTGAGGTGCTGGTGACCGATTACGATGAAGAGGAGCAGTGCTGGGTAGGCCGGAGCTATGCCGATTCCCCGGACATCGACGGGGAGGTCCGCTTTGACGGCGTATGCCGGGAGGGCGACATGGTGCCCGTCACCATCACAGAGGCCGAAGACGGCATCCTGTACGGAGAGGAGGCGGAGGCATGACCACAGCCAACAAGATCACCGTTTTCCGGGTACTGATGATCCCGGTGTTTCTGGTCCTGGCCTATTCCGGGCAGATGATCTGGGCCTTCGTCGTGTTCGTGCTGGCCAGCCTTTCGGATATGCTGGACGGCTATGTGGCCCGGCACTACAACCAGGTCACCAATTTCGGCAAGTTCACGGACCCGCTTGCCGACAAGGTACTGGTCATGGCGGCCATGTGCTTCTTTGTGGAGAGCGGCCGTATGCCCGGCTGGGCGCTGGCCATCGTGCTGCTGCGTGAGTTTGCCGTGTCCGGGATGCGGCTGATCGCCGTGGAACAGGGGCGGGTGATCGCCGCCGCCTGGTCCGGCAAGATCAAGACCACTGCCACCATGATCTGCCTGTGTCTTATGCTGCTCTTCCCTGCCCCGGGTCCGGGAGACTCTGCGCCGGATCTCCTCGCCATCCTTTGCACCTGGGTCATTTTGATCACCACCGTGTACTCCGGCGTCGAATATTTCTACAAAAACCGCGACGTGTTCCGTAACGTCAAGTAAGGAGAATAAGGCTATGTATCTGTACAACTCCGCAACGCACAAGAAGGAGCTCTTTGTTCCCAACCACCCCGACATCGTAAAAATGTATACCTGCGGTCCTACGGTGTATCACTACGCCCACATCGGCAATCTGCGCTCCTACATCATGGAGGACGTGCTGGAGAAATATCTGCGTTATGCGGGCTACAACGTAAAGCGGGTCATGAATATCACCGACGTGGGCCATTTGACCTCCGACGCCGACGAGGGCGAGGACAAGATGCTGAAAGGTGCCCAGCGGGAGCACAAGACCGTGATGGAGATCGCGAAATTCTACACCGACGCCTTCTTCTCCGACTGCGCAAAGCTCAACATCAAGACCCCCGACGTGGTGGAGCCCGCCACCAACTGCATCAATGAGTATATCAAGATCATTTCCAAGCTGATGGACACGGGCTACGCCTATTTTGCCGGCGGCAACGTGTATTTCGACACCTCCAAGCTGGAGCGCTACTTCGTGTTCCACGACTTCAACGCCGAAGATCTGGACGTGGGCGTCCGCGAGGGTGTGGAAGAGGACACCAACAAGCGCAGCAAGAACGACTTCGTGCTGTGGTTCACCAAGTCCAAGTTCGAGGACCAGGCCCTGAAATGGGACTCCCCCTGGGGCGTGGGCTATCCCGGCTGGCACATCGAGTGCTCCGGCATCTCCATGAAGCACCTGGGCGAGGATCTGGACATCCACTGCGGTGGGATCGACAACGCTTTCCCCCACCACACCAACGAAATTGCCCAGAGTGAGGCCTATCTTGGCCACAAATGGTGCAATTATTGGATGCATGTGCTCCATCTGAACACCACCAGTGGTAAAATGTCCAAGTCCAAGGGCGAGTTTCTGACGGTCTCCCTGTTGGAGGATAAGGGCTATGATCCTCTGGCCTACCGGCTGTTCTGCCTGCAGAGCCACTATCGGAAGAGCCTGGTATTCTCCTGGGAGAACCTGGACAACGCACAAGTGAGCTACAACAAGCTGATCGCCAAGATCGCCGCGCTGAAGCCAGGCGACGGCGAGGTGGACCAGGCTGTTGTGGAGCAGCTGCAGCAGAAGTTCAAGGCGGGGCTTGACAATGACCTGAACACCTCCCTCGCCGTCACCGCCCTCTACGATGTTCTGAAGGCCAAGACCAACGACGAAACCAAGCTCTACGCCCTGGGCGATTTTGACAAGGTGCTGGGCTTGAGTCTGCTGAAAAAGGCAAACGTCGAGCGGGAGAAGCTCAAGAAGCAGGCCGTCACCGCCGGGGAGTTCACCATCATCTCCGAGAGCGGCGAAGCGGACGCGGAAGTGGAAGCGAAGATCCGCGCCCGGCAGGACGCCAAGAAGGCCAAGAATTTCGCCGAGGCCGACCGGATCCGGGACGAGCTGAAGGCGGCGGGGGTCGAAGTCACCGATATTCCCCACGGCGCCAAGTGGAAACGGATCTGAATACAAATAAAAAGGAAAGCCCATAGGCGGCATTCAGGCCGGAATGCCGCCTATGGGCTTTTCTTGTCAACGCATTTACGGAGGGAGCGGACGACCTATGTTATCCCTACGGCCAGGAGCGTCGGCCCGACACCTCATCCGTCATTCGGCGGACCGTGACACACCTAATGACACCTTCTCCTCAAGGAGAAGGCTTTGCGGGCGGTTGGATGACAGGAGTCCCTATGGAGTGCACGGAGCCAACAGCGGGGCGCCGAGGGCGTCGGCCCCTACGTAAGCTCTCAAACAGACGACACCTCATCCGTCATTCGGCGGACCGTGACACGCCGAATGACACCTTCTCCTCAAGGAGAAGGCTCAGACTGTCGACAAAGCCTAAGGGCTTTGCCGACAGGAGGGGCTTCAGCCTGCTGCGCGCACTCGCTTGCGGGGGATGCTCGCACACTTGCAGGCTGCAATGTGTGTTTTCCGAGGTACACGCCCCCGGAAAACACGGATTGATCTTTTTTTCGCCTTCCGAGGCGAAAAACTCGGTGAGACCTTTTCTTTTCTTGACTTTGTCTACACCTTGTACCTTCTCCTCAAGTAAACGATGATTAAATCGGCAAGAGCGAATCCCGAGAGAATTTGAGTTCTGATGAAGGCACTTTTTCGCAGGAATACTTTGTGTATTGCAAGAAAAAGTGACGAAATCAGAGCACAAATTGTCCGGGAGGCGCCGAAGGCGATTTGATCAGCGTTTACTCAAGGAGAAGGCTTTGGATGCAGGTTTCCCCTGCTGGAAAAACAGCACCTGCGACGTGCTTCCAAATCAGTCCAGCATGGACCCTTTGCTGCACTCAAACTGCTCCCGGAGCCAGAGCTTACTCTCCGCCGGGTCCAGGATACCGGTGACTTCCTGCATCAGTTCTGACGGTTCCCCGGCCTCATGCCAGGCAGAGAGGAAAGCATTGGGGTCCAGCTTATAGAGTTCTCCCATGAGAGCTACATAAGCCTCCGCGGAAGCACCGTCCAGTTGCTGATTTCCCAAAAGCACACCGCGGTACTGCGAGGGCGTCAAGCCACGGTCAAGGGCAAGAAGGCGGATCTGCTCCAGCAGACGGACCACCCCGTCCGTATCGAGGCCGGTATAGCGCACCAGGGCAAAGGCCTCTTCCCGCTTCTCAATCAGGTTCAGCACGGAAAGCAGTTCCTGATATTGCTGTTCGGTCATGCCGGCGGGGACATCCGGTTCCGGCGTGGGAGCGGGTATCGTAACCTCTTCCAGCGCAGTGAACGCAGGCCAGACATAATGCTGGTGCTGCTCGATCCAGGCCTGGGCTTCCCGGGAAGGGATCGCCTCCCCCAGACGCGTGGAATAAGCGCTCCCCCGCCCCTCAACAGGAGCCGGAATCCAGGCATCTTCAAGCTTATACCAGACCACATTCTCTGGATCCGTAATGGGATTCAAACCAATCCCGCCTTGAAAGATCATCATTTCCGTTTCCGCATAAGGTCGGGTCTGGAATTGCCAGAGCAAGTGGTGAGAATTGGAAAACTGCTCGCATATAGAGTGGAGGAACATGCCCCCGCCGAGATATCTCCACTTGTTGGAGGAATCCGCGCAAAAGATCTGCCTCGGTTCCCCGTCGATCAGGCAATAGGCGTCATAAAGCGTTTCCGAAAGGGATCCCGGTTCCAGGTCAGAGTAATGCAAAGGCCCGATCAAAAGCTCCGGTATTCCGTCCGCGTCCAGATCCTCCAGCGCAACGCCGATCTCCGTGCAGGGCTGATCCTCATTGACAGGGAGAAACAGATTGCTGATCCCGGCATCTTCGCAAAAGCTTCGGTCCCGGGTATCCAGCGCATAGCGGTAATTCCCCAGCACGGTTTGATAGAGCCTGAGGTAATCGCTGCGGGTCTCCGGGTCCCAGGTCTTGTTCGTCGCTTCCGGAGAGGCGGCGGGAACAAGTGGTATCGACTGCATTTCCCCCACATGGCTCAGGCGGATCACAGCAAAGGCAGCAAGCAGCACCAGCACCACGGCAGCCGCGGTCACCAAGGGTTTGAGCAGCCGCGGTCGGGGACGGAGGACCAGGCGCTTTTCCCGCAAGGGCTCGCCCAGGGCTTTTTCCAACTTTTCCTGGAGGCGCTGCTCCATCCCAGACGGAATCTCAATGCTTCCGTAAGCGTTTTCGATGCTTTCCTTGTTCATCATACATCCTCCTCCAAATTGTTCATCATACATCCTCCTCCAAAGCCTCACGAAGCATTCCCCTGGCACGGTGAAGCCAGGACTTGACGGTCCCCTCCGGCTGACCCATAGCCCGGGCGATCTCCCGGACGCTGTATCCCTCGAAATAATAAAGATACATGGCGGTTTTCCATTTCTCCGGCAGGGTCAGCAGGGCCGCGAGCAGTTCCCCGGAATCCCGGGACGGCGCAGGCAGTTCCGGGTGATCGTCCAGGTTCACTTCTCCCCTGCTGCGGCGGCGCAGCATGTCCTTTGCGATGTTGCCCACCGTCACGATCAGCCAGGCCTTGACCTGCCGTTCATCAGAGAACGTGCGTCTGCTCTGAACGAGACGCAGAAAGGCCTCCTGGGCGGCGTCCTCACTGTCGCTGGGGTTCTTCAGATAGGTATAGGCCGCGCGGTACACCGTTGGAAGCAGCTGCTGATACAGCCGCTGGAGGTTTACTTCCATGCGCAGCGTTTCTCTTTCCACGCTCTGGCCTCCTTCCTCAATTTGTCCGGACACTTTATAAACGTTTCAGAAGGGCATTTGGTTGCAGCAAGGCGAAAAAAATCCCGGGAAAACTCTTTCCCGGGATAAGCTCAATCCTGATATTCAAACATCAGGTCGTACATGCTGACGGTATCGCCGTTCTGGACGCCCATCTGCTCCATGCGCTCGAAAACGCCGGCCTCGCGGAGGATGCGGTCAAAGTACATGCGGCTTTCATAGTCGGAGAAGTTGACCGTGGCCACCAGGCGCTGGAGCCAGGGACCTTCCACCACCCACATATCGTCGAAATGGGTGATCTCCAGATCCTCGGAGGTATCCACCACCGGCTCGGGAGGAACATAGTCCGCCTCGTAATGCTGCACCGGAGGGAGCTCCGCCAGACGGCGGGCGCACTCGCTCATGAGCTGGCGTGTGCCCTCGTGGGTGACAGCGCTCATCTCATAGAGCGTATAGCCCAGTTCTTCCACATGGGCTCTGAGCCGGTCCAGATTCTCCTGGTCCTCCCCCAGGAGATCGCACTTGTTGGCGACCACGATCTGGGGACGGGCGGCCAGGTCCTCGTTATACTCCCGCAGTTCCTGATTGATGGCGTCAAAGTCCTGGACGGGATCCCGGGCCTCGCTGCCGGAGACGTCCACCAGGTGGACCAGCAGCCTGCAGCGGTCGATATGGCGCAGGAAGTCATGCCCCAGGCCTGCTCCCTCGGAAGCGCCCTCGATGATGCCGGGGATATCCGCCAGGACGAAGGACACGCCCTCGTCCACGTACACCACGCCCAGGTTCGGGAACAGGGTGGTGAAATGGTAATTGGCGATCTTGGGATGGGCCTTGGTCACCACAGAGAGCAGGGTGGATTTGCCCACGTTGGGAAAGCCCACCAGGCCCACATCCGCCAGAAGCTTCAGCTCCAGGGTGATGTCATGACTCTCCCCGGGGAGTCCGGGCTTGGCAAAACGGGGGACCTGACGGGTCGGAGTGGCAAAATGCATGTTGCCCCAGCCGCCCCGGCCGCCCTTGGCAGCCGTCCAGTCTTCCCCGTCGGACATGTCGTGCATGATGGCGCCGGTCTCGGTATCCCGGACCAGGGTGCCCCGGGGGACCCGGATGCGGAGGGTCTCACCGTCCTTGCCGTAGCAGCGCTTTCCCATGCCGTTCTGACCGTTGCCGGCCACATATTTGCGCTTGAAGCGAAAGTCCACCAGGGTAGACATATTGTCGTCCACAGTGAAGACGATATCGCCGCCCCGGCCGCCGTCTCCCCCGTCGGGGCCGCCGGCCGCGATGTATTTTTCCCGATGAAAGGCCACAGCCCCGTCTCCGCCTTTGCCGGCGTGAACGGAAATGCGGACCTTATCCGTAAAGTCAGTCGCCATAGACGATCCTCCTTTGCTTTCATTAGCAGTTGATTGCGAAACAATCGTTTCGCAATCAAAAAAAGGCCGGACGCTTTGTCCGGCCTTTCGATGGTCACTTACTGCGCGATCTCTTCGTAAACAGAGACCTTCTTGCGCTCCTTGCCCATGCGCTCAAACTTCACCGTGCCGTCCACAAGGGCGAACAGGGTGTCATCCTTACCCTTACCAACATTGGTACCCGGGTGGATCTTGGTTCCGCGCTGTCTGACAAGGATGTTGCCGGCGAGGACAAACTGGCCGTCGGCTCTCTTGGCACCAAGACGCTTGGACTCGCTGTCGCGGCCGTTCTTGGTAGAACCCATACCTTTTTTATGTGCCATTTAGGTTACACCTCCATTAGTCAAAATCAGTTGCGGAATACTCAGGCATTGATGGTCGTAATCTGGACCTTGGTGTAGGGCTGACGATGGCCCTGGGTGCGACGATAACCCTTTTTGGGCTTCATCTTGTAAACGCGGACCTTTGCGCTCTTGCCGTTCTTGAGAACGTTGGCGGTGACGCTGGCGCCTTCGATGGCGGGGGCGCCGAACTGGGCGGTCTCACCATCCACAACGGCCAGGACCTGGTTGAAGTTGACGGTATCGCCGGCGGCGATGTCCAGCTTCTCGACAAAGATCACATCACCCTCGGCAACGCGGTACTGCTTGCCTCCGGTCACGATAATGGCAGTCTTCATGAACTTTTCCTCCCTCTTTTCAGGACTCGCTCTGGGGGTGGAGGACTGACCTCATCTTCAGATACCCCTTCAACGCGGCCTTAAAAGAATACCATAGAGTCCCGTCAATGTCAACAATTTTTTCAGAGAAAACTTGTAAAAAATCCCGGGAGCACAGGAGTTTATCCGTGCTTCCGGGATCGTTTCGTTTTATCAGCCCACGGCCTCGATATTGTCGTCCACCAGCATAAAGCTGCCGTCCGCGCCGCTCTGGCTCAGGAGCTTGCCGTGACGCTCCCCGTCCGCGGTGTAGTAGGTGATGAGGAGATCGGGCAGTCCCTCGGGCACTACCGCCTGCAGCTGCAGGGCACAGTTTTTCAGAGAGCTGGCACACCAGAGCTGCTCGTTCTCATAGAACTTGTCCACATAGTAGACAGAGCAGATGCGCACATCGTAGATCTCGCCCTCCGCCATCAGGCAGAGCTCCTGGCCGTCTTCGCTGACCACAAGCTTATCCACGATGGGCAGCTCTCCTCCCTCCTGATTGGAGAGGAGATCCACGGTGAGGCGGCCCTTGCCGGTCCGGTCTCCTGGGAAGAGGAAGCGGGGCTCGATCTTGCCCTCCAGTTGGGCATAGGGGATACGGAACTCCGTGATGCCGGCGGCGTAGGGCCCCAGCTCGTATAGATTGGAGAAGAACATCAGGCCCTCCCGGTCAAAATACCAGGAGCCCTCCCGCAAGAGATTCCGGAAGGCCTCTTCCCTGCCGCCGGCGGGGAGGAAGTCGTCCACAAGCTTCTCGGAGTAATAGCCGTCCTCGTCCCGCTCGGCCTGCTCCAGCATGGTCTGGACCAGGAAATCCGCAAGCGCGTCATAATCAGAGGAGAGGCGGTCCAGCGTGAGGACCTGGCCGGTGGTCATGTCAAAGGTATAGGCAAACTGAGAATAGTTGCCGTGGGCGCCGCCGGTGAAGTTGGCGTCGGAGTAGCGGATGCTGAGGATGTTCTCGTCCAGGCGCTGGACCTGGGCGCTGAGCGCATCCGAAAACTCCAGAGGCATGCCCTCCGCCTGGTACTCCCGCGCGTAGGTGAAGTTGTCCTCCGCACTCTCCAGCATGGTGTTGTAGCCGAAAAACTCCTGCTTCAGGCCGTAGTTTTGGCCGCTGTAGAAGGCTTCCTCGATGGTAGCGAGGACCTCGTTGACCTCCTGGGCCACGATGAGGTCGTTCTCGTAAATCACCCGGGGCATATCGTAAGAGAAGTCCAGGATCAGCTCCTGTCCCTCAGCGGGATCATAGTCAGTGATGACGGTACGGCCGAAGTTCACCAGAATGGCGTTGCCCGGCTCCTCCGTGGGCGCGGGAGATGCAACAGGGATCTCAGCGCCGACTTCGGTGGCAGGCAGGATTTCCTCGGTAGGCGCAGGTGTCTGGGTCATGGTTTCGATGGGAGCGGGGGTCGGTGTGACCTCCGGGAAAGGTGGAATCTCGATCTGCTGCAGGCTCTCAGCACAGCCGCAGAGGGAAAGCGCCATGAAAACGGCAAGCAGCAGGGATACGGTCTTTTTCATTCTGTTCATCCTTTCTCGATCTCCTCAAAGGGGATCGCCTTGGACAGGGAGGAATTGAGATAGCGGTGATCCGCCGTCACTTCCCGCAGGACCCGGATCCGGGGCGGCAGCTCAATGACCTGCGCCTCATCCTCCAGTTCCAGCTCCATCAGGGCCCGGTCTGTCCAAAAGGGGAAAATATCGATTTCAAAATTCTGTCCCTTCCAGGGCAGGACCCAGCGGGTCTTCCGGATCACGTTCCGGGCAGGGTCAGCACTCTGAAGGAGCGTTTCGTACTCCTCCGGGCTGATCTCCCGCTCGTCCTCGATCCGGCGCAGGTCGCTGAGGCGGGTCTTCTGGGTGTGAGTATAGGTCCAGGCACCCTCATGCCCCCGCTTGCGGACCCGGGCGTTGATGTGGGGCGCGGGCGGCAGCAGATAGGTCTGCACGATGTCGGTAGGGCTGGCGTATTGCCGCAGATAGTCGGCATCCGGCATGGATATCAGATACTTGCGTTCGATCTCAAAACCTTCCACAGGCACACCTCCGCTCCCATAGACCCGTAAGGCACAATATAGCAAAATCCCAGGGGAAAATCAATAGGTATTACAAAATGTTTACAGTTCCGACAAGGCTTGCCATGGCTCGGCAAAAGGGGTATACTCTTGCCGGGTGATGAAGATGAAAGGCGTATTGCTGTATAACATCTCTGCGGACAAGCTGAAGAAGATCCGGGTGATCCTGCTGCGGTTGGGGCTGCAGGGGAGGCTCGTGATGGAGGATGAGTTCGCGCTACCGGTGGGACATCTTGCCGGGATCGAGGGGCTCTCCCCTGCTGAGAAGGCCCAGGAGGACACAGGAGAAGCGTTTCGGGAGGAGATGCTGGTGATGTGCGATTTGCCGTCACCTGTGTTCAGCGCCTTTCTGAACGCCCTGCGGCAAAATCGCTGCACGGTGGCGCTGAAGGCCGTGCTGACCCAGACCAACGCCGGCTGGAGCTCCCAGCGGCTCCACCGGGAATTGGCGGCGGAGCACGAAGCCATGCGGAACGCGGCGAAGAGCGTGCACAGCAAGTAAGGAAACAACAGGAAACAAGCGGCATGACCGGCGGGTCATGCCGCTTGCGCGTTTGTATTGGATTTACATGATGGGGATCTTGATCTTCAGGTCGCTGAGGGGCCAGGAGGAGCAGGCGTGGAACCAGCCCATCTCCTTGTCCATACGGCGGCGGCCGTCGCCCACGGGAGAGACAAATATCTCGCCGGAGAGCAGGTGGCTGCGGCAGAAGCCGCACTCGCCGTTGCGGCAGTGGGTGTTGATCTTGATGCCGGCACGCTCCAGAGCCACGGCAACGGGCTCGGAGGCTTTGGCCTCGATCACATCCTCCTGGATGCCGCGGACCACGGTGATCTTGAAGGTTTTGGTCTCGGTGCCCTTGGGGTAACCGGGGCAGGTGGAGATGTCGGCGGGGTTATTGACCACGTCGTGACGGAAGCGGCGCTGCGGCACGCCCATCTCGTCCAGAGCCTTCTTCACAAAGCGGAACATGGGCAGCGGGCCGCAGAACATATAGGTCACGTCGCCCTCGGAGTACTTCTCGATGATCTCCTTGGTGATGAAGCCCTTCTCGCCGGGCCAGTCCGGCTCGTCGGAGAGAACGTGGACCACCTTCACATCGGGGCAGGCGGCCTCGATCTCGTCCAGCTCCTTCTTGAGGACGATGTCGTTGGCCTTGACAGAGCCGTAGAGGATGGTGAGCTTGACGCCCTTCATCTTGCCATAGGCGATCTCCTTGGCCATGCTGTGGAAGGGGGTGATGCCGGAGCCGCCGGCCAGGGCCACCAGGGTCCTGCTGTCCCGCATGGGCTCCCAGTAGAAGAAGCCGAAGGGCAGATTGGCTTCCAGCACGTCGCCCAGGTGGACCTGCTCAAAGAAGTAGTCCGGCACCAGGTAGGAGACGTTGCGGCGGATGGTGATTTCGAAGAAGGGATGCTCCCCTCTCGCCTCAAAGGGGGCGGAGGAGATGGTGTAGGGACGGGAGAGCTTGCTCTCGCCGATCTCCAGGCGGAAGTTCACATACTGGCCGCACTGGAACACGGGGATGTGTCCGTCCACAGACTCAAAACGGTAGACGCGGGAGCTGGGGGACGCCTCGCGGATGTCCACCACCCTGACGCGCATGGATTCCGGGTGCAGCTTATCGGCCAGCTCCCGGATGGGGTCCTTGGGATCGGGAATGGGAGAACCCTTGGCAAAGTTCTCCTCCCTCAGCTTGGTGACGCGGGAGGCTCCGCCGACGTCCTTCAAAAAGCCTTTGACCTTGATACTCATTTCTTACAGCCTCCCTTTCTTTTCCATGTCTTCCTTCACACCCTTGGCAGCGGCGCGGCCGTTGGTGATCTGGGGGCCCATGCCGTCGCCGGACATGCCGTGGGCGCCGGCAAACTCCAGGCCTTCGATGAAGTGATCCTTCTCCTTCATCTGCAGGCGGGCCACCGCGTGGTCCTCCATGGAGTGGAGGTAGCCATAGATGTTGCCCTTCCAGGCGCCCACATAGTGGGAGACGGTGATGGGGGTGGTGACCTCAAACTCCGCGATGCGGGGGCGGAAGTCCACCTTGGTGATCTTGATGCACTCCTCGATCATCTCATTGGCCAGACGGCGCTTCAGATCGTGGTACTCTTCCTCCTTGATGCTCTCAAAGGGCTTGGAGGGCACCAGAGCAGTGATGGAGAGCTGGGTGTAGCCCTTGGGCAGGGTGGGGTTGGCGTAGTTGAGGCAGATGGTGGTGATGTAGTTGTAGGGCTCGGTGATGTTGGCGTAGTTTCTCCAGATCTCGTTGGTGTCCATGGTGGTGCCGGAGAAGGTGGAGTAATCGGTGATGCCGTTTTCCTCGGGCGTGCCCTCGATGAGCATGATGACGGACACGGGGACCACGGAGAGCTTGCGGTTGTTGATCATCTTGATGGCGTCCGCCGGGACCTCGCTGAGCGGCTCGATCATCTGGCTGTAGACCCGGTTGGGATAGGGGCCGGAGATGACGTAATCGCAGTGGATCTCATCGCCGCGGCGGGTACGCACACCGTAGACCTTGCCGTCCTTCACCAGGATCTTCTCGACCTCCTGGTCGAACTCGTACTGAGCGCCGTTCTCCTCGCACTTGGCCTGGAGCTTCATGCTCATCTCATGGCTGAAGCCGCGGCAGACATAGGAGCCGGTGAAATAGTCCGCCATCAGGAAGGCGTAGATGGTGAAGGGCAGGTCGTCCATGCGGTTGCCCACATAGATCCAGTAGGGCGTGAGCATCTCCACAGCCTTCTTGGGGAGCTTGAAGGTGTCGATGACCTCGGTGGCGGTGTAGCCCACGGTCTTCACAAAGTCGGGGTGCTTGAGGAGCATCTGGACCTTGCTCATGGGATGGACCGAGAGGTAGTTCATGCTGTCATACACCCGGCGGCAGAGGAGCATGAGCTCATGGACCTTGTCATAGGTGCCGGGGCATTCCTCGTCGATCTCCTTTGCGACGGTGGTATAGCTGTCGTCATAGTCGGGGTGGAGGACCTTGTCGATGCCGGAATTGGGCAGGGCGACCCGGTAGCACTCGGGGACAGGCAGCCAGTCGATATCCACGCCCATATCGTCAAAGAACTGGCCTACCTTCAGGCGCTTGCCGGGCTGGCCGATGGACATCATCTCATGGAGGGTGGCTTCGATCTCGAAGCCGTTGCGGACAAAATCGGTGGCGAGGCCGCCGGGCATGTTGTGCTTTTCCAGGATCAGGATATCCTTGATGCCCCAGGCCTGCAGCTGCAGGCAGGCAGACATGCCGGCCAGCGCGCCGCCGATGATGACCACATCATAATGGCCTTTATAAAAGCTCATAGTAACATCCTTTCAAGAAGCGGAGGGCAGAGAAAGCTCTGCCCTCCGCAGTATGAGGCAGCTTAGAAGAAGCGGTCCACCAGCTCGCGGGAGTACTCGGCAGTCTCGTCCATGTCGCCGAAGCTCATGACCTCGCCGGCATAGAAGGTGTCGTACTTGCCCTGCATGGCCTCGACCTTGTCGTACCAGCCGGCAGCGTAATCCTCGGAGAAGACATGGGGGAAGTAGTACACGGACCACTCGTTGATGACTTCCTCGGCGGGATTCTTCATGACCTTCAGATCGTCCAGCACCATTTGCTTGCACTCGTCATAGGGGATCTCCCTGGAGTTCTTGTGCTTGCGCAGCGCGTAGGTGGTGATGACCTGGTCCTTGGTCTCTCTCCAGCGGCGGTAATATACCATCAGGTGGCCCAGCTTCTCAGGCACCATGTTGTCAAAGACATAGTAGCTGATCTCGGGATGATTCTCAGGCTTGGTGAGGAAGGCCTGGACGTCGTAGCGCTCGTAATCGATCTTGGAGAAGAGCTCCTTTTCGTCCTGGCGTGCGTCGAAGTACTCGACCATGCCCTTCTGTCCGTCAGCCCGCTTGTTGGGGATGTAGAGAGGCGCGGTGACGATGATCTTGTCGTACTCCTCCACCTCGCCGTTGACGGTGACGAAGACCTTGCCGTCCTTGCGCTCCACCTTCTCGATGGTGCTGTTGAGACGGGCGGGATTCTTCAGATGGGCGTTCAGCTGCTCCCAGATGTACTGGGTGCCGTCTTTCCAGGTCCAGAGGTTGACCTTGACGAAGTTCATGCAGGTCTGGAAGTCCAGATACTTCAGAACATAGGCAGCGGGGATCTCATCAAAGTAGCCATAGCCGAAGGAAGTGAAGGGTCCGATCCAGATCTTCTGCACCAGGGGAACACCGTTCTTCTCGCAGAAATCCTTGAAAGGCATGGCCAGATCCTTCAGGTTGGGGTTCACGCCCTCGACCTTCTCACGGCCGGGGGTAACGGCATAGCCGTCATAACGGCCTTCGGCAACGCCGCGGTGGCCGTTCACGTCATAACCCTTGTACTTGGTCTCCAGCAGGTCGCCGAACTTCTTCAGCTGGCCCTTCATCTTGAGCATCCAGGGATTCTTGATGATGTTGCCGAGGGTACGGGCAAAGGGCTCGATGACCTCACCGGCAGCGTTCTTGTAGTTGCGGTTGAGCTTGGGGCCGTCGTGGGTGATGCCGCAGAACTCTTCCACATCGTGAACAGCGTAGTAGGAAGGAACGCCCATGATGGCGCCCATCTCATAGCGCTTGCCATTGTAGTAGGGGCTCCAGCACTTGCCGCCGACACGGTCCTGACGCTCCAGAATGGTGTAGTTGTTGTAGCCCTTCTTTTCCAGATACATACCGGCAGAGAGGCCCGCAGGGCCGCCGCCGATGATGCAGATGCGCGTGTTCTTATCCATGTTTTCCCCTCCGTATAAATTGTGGTAAAGTATTGTTTGCGCAGAGTTTTTCGCCTTAACGATTATACATCAAGGGAAAAGTTCTTGTCACTATATAATTTGCGTTTCTTGTCAAAATCCTTGAATTTTTTGATTTCCCCCTTCCCCCGTTTTGTGCTTTATGCTATACTGATGCAGAACAAGATAGGGAGGTGGCCACCCATGCGCTTTGATCATTTTGAAGACATGCTCCGTCACTGGGCGGAAACCGCACCGGATGCCCCGGCTCTGCGATACGGGGCCGGAACCGTCAGCTTCTCACAGTTTTTCGAGATGGTACAGCAACGCTCAGAGCTGCTGCGGAAGTCCCGCAAGAGCTGCCTGGGCCTGCTCTCGGACGGGAGTCTGGATTGCGTGACGGAGCTTTTCGCGGCGAATATGGCAGGGCTTCAGATCGTGATGCTGGACGAAAACGCCCCCTCGGTGCTGCTGCGGCAGCTGATCCAATACACCGACGTTGACCTTCTCTGGGGGGACGAGGATCTGGTAGAGGAGCTCTCCCCCGCTCTGACAAAAGGCGTGGAGGACGGCGCGGGAAAGATCCTGTTCTTCACCTCGGGCACCACCGAGCGGGCCAAGGCCGTGGTGCTGACAGACCACTCTCTCTGCCAGAGCGCCTGGAACGGCTCGGAGAAGCTGCCCCTTTCCCCGGAGGACACCCTGCTCTGTCTGCTGCCCCTGGGACACGTATTCGGCTTTGTGTGCGGCCTGCTCTGGGGTCTCAGCTGCGGCGCCTGCGTGGCGCTGGGGCGCGGACCCAGGCATTATATCGACGACTGCGCCTATTACAGGCCCACAACGATTTCCGCGGTTCCCCTGCTGCTGGGTTTTCTGATGAAGCAGAAGCTGCTGAACGAAGAGCTGAAGCTGATCCTGGTGGGCGCGGGCGACTGTCCCCCCGCCCTGCTGGAAGCGGCGGCGGCCATGGGGATCCGGGTGAGCTTCGGCTACGGGCTCACGGAGACCAGCTCCGGCGTGGCCATCAGCGTGGAGGGCGACCCCTATGCTATGGAGATCTGCCCTGACGACAGCATCCGTCTGGCCGAGGACGGAGAGATCCTGATTCAGGCGCCCACCTGCATGATGCAGGGCTACTACAAGCGCCCGGAGAGCACCGCGGAGGTGCTGATCGACGGGGTCTTTCATACCGGTGACCTGGGCCGCTTCGATGAGAAAGGAAAACTCCATATCACCGGGCGGAAAAAGGACATGCTGGTCCTCTCCGACGGGACCAAGATCTTTCTGCCGGAATATGAGGCGGCCATCGCAAAGGCCCTGGGCAATCCCGAGATCGCCGTGATCCTGCAGAATGACAGGCCGCTGCTGATCTACAGCGGAGAGGCAAAGGAGCAGGATCTGAGCAAGGCGCTGCTCCCGCTGATGACGGAGCTGCCGAGAGGGCAGCGTCTGGGCGGGATCCGGATCACAGACCAAGCTCTGCCGCGGACGGCGACAGGAAAAATAAAGCGCTGGGAGCTCCAGCAGAAAGGGTAAAAGCATGACAAGACAGGACGTTATCCAGGAGATCAAAACCGTTATTTTCAACTGCTTCCCCGACATGGAAGGCCAGGAGCTGACGGAGGACACGGTCATCAACACGGAAACCGCTATCGACTCCATGGGCTTTGTGCTGGTCATCTGCAAGCTGGAGGCTCTGTTCGATATCAAGATCCCCGAGCGTCAGTGGGCAAAGCTCTCCACCTTGGGCGATGTGGCCGACGCCATCATGAAACGGCTCCCCAAGGCATGAGCATGCTGATAGAAGGGCTGCGTCTGCGCAGCAAGGACGTGGACCTGCACCGCAGGCTGCGGACCTCCCGGCTCTTTGAGCTGCTGCAGGAGGCCTCCATACGCCACACGGAGGAGCTTGGCATGGGGCGAGACAAGACCCTGGACAAGGGGATCCTCTGGATCGTAGGTCTGCAGCGGGCAGAGATCAAACGGATGCCGGAATACGACGAAGAGCTTGTGCTGAAAAGCTGGCCCGGAAAAACCATGCATCTGTTCTTCCCCCGTTACTACCAGATGGAGACCCAAGAGGGAGAAATCCTGCTCAGAGGCAGCGCGCTCTGGACCCTGGTGGACCAGCAGACCCGCAAGGTGGTATTTCCCGAGAAATACGGCGTGGTGATCGAGGGCGAAGTCACCGGCCAAGAGATCGCGCTGCCATCCAGTCCCAGAAAGCTGGAGCTGACGGAGGCTGTCCCCTTTCAGGTGCCCTTCAGCTATGTGGATCTGAACGGGCACATGAACAACACCCGGTATTTTGACCTGGCAGAGGATTGCATTCCGGCGTCCCGGGAAGGGAAGCCACTTCGCCTGATCCAGACGGAATACGCCAGCGAGGCAAAGATGGACGATCAAATTCAGGTGCGTTGGGGACAGGACGGAAATTGCTTCTACCTGCAGGGTGAAGGGGAAAAACCGGTGTTCCGGATGCGGCTGGAATACGGAGAATAATACAGGCGTGAGGCGGATTCGCAGAATGCTGCGGATCCGCCTCACGCAATCCTATGTTTCGGTCAATACATACATACAAATATAAAATAAACGACCAATGGATGGTCCCAGCAGGTACGGAGCGATCAGGGGATCGCTCCCTACGCGGCGACACGGCAAGGGGACAACTCCCTCCGTAAGCTGTCGTGCGGAGGATCCGCTGCGCGGGGACCTCATCCGGCGCTTCGCGCCACCTTCCCCGTGCGCGGGGAAGGCTTTTGCGGGCAGGTGATGGCGGCGGCCCCTTCGAAAGCACGATGAAAACACGCTGGATCAACGACCCCTCCGTCATCCGGCGGACTGTAACACGCCGGATGCCACCTCCCCTTGCGCAGGGGAGGTTTTACGGGCCGCCGAAGGCGGCGGCCCCTACGGCGGTGGGGCCGGGCCAGAACAATCCGGCGATCGGTCCCTACGCGGCGACGCGGCAAAGGGACAACTCCCTCCGTAAGCTGTCGCGCGGAGGATCCGCTGCGCGGGGACCTCATCCGGCGCTGCGCGCCACCTTCCCCGTGCGCGGGGAAGGC
>JAFSMZ010000007.1:0-60989 GCA_017447685.1 Oscillospiraceae bacterium | reverse complement strand
GGGCGGTTTGTGTTATCTTATCCATAGCGAATAGGGTGCCTGCCTTTCGGTTTTGTCTGGACAACTCAACCATAATACAGGCCGCTCCTATTCGCTATTCTTTTTTTCTCCTACTGTCACACATCATTGTAAACCCTACACACAGATTCTGCGCGTCTCACCACAACATCTTGATTTCCTTCTGCCCTTGTGGTATAATATATTGGTTACAATAGGCATTTTATGGAACAAAGGAAATCATTCTTATGGCAAAGACAAACGAGCAGTACGGCAACGACAGCATCTCCCAGCTGAAGGGAGCCGACCGGGTCCGCAAGCGCCCGGGGGTCATCTTCGGGTCTGACGGGCTGGACGGCTGCGAGCACGCCGTATTTGAGATCCTCTCCAACTCCATCGATGAGGCCCGGGAGGGTCACGGCAACCTCATCACGCTCACCTATTACGAGGACAAGTCCATCGAGGTGGAGGACTTCGGCCGGGGCTGCCCCCTGGACTGGAACCCCACCGAGAAGCGCTACAACTGGGAGCTGGTCTTCTGTGAGCTCTACGCCGGCGGCAAGTACCGCAACGACGACGGCGGAGACTACGAGTACTCCCTGGGTCTCAACGGTCTGGGCTCCTGCGCCACCCAGTACGCCTCCGAGTACATGGACGTCACCGTCTGGCGGGACGGGAACAAGTACTCCCTCCGCTTCAAGAAGGGCAAGGTCCAGGGGAAAAAGGGCCAGGAGCTGAAGATCGAGCCCGCCGACCGGAAAAAGACCGGCACCACCATCCGCTGGCGGCCGGATCTGGAGGTCTTCACGGACATCAACATCCCCGAGGAGTATTTTGACGACGTGCTCCACCGCCAGGCGGTGGTGAACGCGGGGGTCACCTTCCGGCTGCGCCTGCAGCGGGGGAACAAGTTTGAGACCCGGGACTTCTGCTATCCCAACGGCATCATGGACTATGTGACGGAGCTGGCCGGCGAGGGGCCCCTCACCGCTCCCTTCTTCGTCTCCACCGAGCGCAAGGGCCGGGACCGGGAGGACAAGCCCGAATACAAGGTGAAGATCTCCGCCGCTTTCTGCTTCTCCAACAAGACCACCGCGCTGGAGTATTACCACAACTCCTCCTGGCTGGAAAACGGCGGCGCGCCGGACAAGGCGGTGAAGAGCGCTTTCCTCTCCGCCATCGACGCCTATCTCAAGCAGCAGGGCAAGTACCAGAAAAACGAGAGCTCCATCAAGTTCCAGGACATTCAGGACTGTCTGGTGCTGGTCACCAACTGCTTCTCCACCCAGACCTCCTATGAGAACCAGACCAAGAAGGCCATCAACAACCGCTTCATCCAGCAGGCCATGACGGAATTCCTCAAGAGCCAGCTGGAGGTCTATTTCATTGAGAACAAGCCCGAGGCCACCCGCATCTCCGAGCAGGTGCTCATCAACAAGCGCAGCCGGGAGACCGCCGAGAAGGCCCGCCAGGGCATGAAAAAGAAGCTCTCCGGCTCCATCGACATCTCCAACCGGGTCCAGAAGTTTGTGGACTGCCGCAGCCGGGATCCGGAGAAGCGGGAAATCTACATCGTGGAGGGCGACTCGGCTCTGGGTTCGGTGAAGCTCTCCCGGGACGCGGAATACCAGGGCGTCATGCCCGTCCGCGGCAAGATCCTCAACTGCCTGAAGGCCGATTACGTCCGCATTTTCAAAAGCGACGTCATCACCGATCTGATGAAGGTGCTGGGCTGCGGCGTGGAGGTGAAGGACAAGCACACCAAGGAGCTTTCCAGCTTTGACCTGGGCAGCCTCCGCTGGAGCAAGGTCATCATCTGCACCGACGCCGACGTGGACGGCTACCACATCCGCACCCTGATTCTCACCATGCTCTACCGCCTGGTGCCCACCCTGATCCGCGAGGGCTACGTGTATATCGCGGAGTCTCCCCTCTACGAGATCAACAGCAAGGGCAAGACCTGGTTTGCCTATTCCGAACGGGAAAAGGCCGAGATCGTGGAGAGTCTGAAGGGCGCGAAGGCCAGCATCAGCCGCAGCAAAGGTCTGGGCGAAAACGACCCGGACATGATGTGGATGACCACCATGAACCCGGAGACTCGCCGCCTCATCAAGGTCATGCCCGAGGACGCCCAGCGCATGGCCCAGGTCTTCGATCTCCTGCTGGGAGACGACCTGGAGGGACGCAAGAACCACATCTCCGAGTTCGGCGCCCAGTACCTGGATTTGGCAGACCTGTCGTAAAACCGTGCCGCCTTGCGGCAAAACGCAACTTTTCACTCTTCACTTTTCACTTTTACACGGAGTGTAAATCATGGCTAAGAAAAAAGAACCGGAAAAGAAAAAATTCGACAATCCCAACGTGGTCGGCCTGCGCCCGGAGGTGCTGGAGCAGCCCATCACCGACACCCTGGAGCAGAACTTCATGCCCTATGCCATGTCGGTGATCGTCTCCCGGGCCATCCCGGAGATTGACGGCTTCAAGCCCTCCCACCGCAAGCTCCTCTACACCATGTTCAAGATGGGTCTGCTCACCGGGGCGCGTACCAAGAGCGCCAACATCGTGGGCCAGACCATGCGCCTCAACCCCCACGGCGACGCTGCCATTTACGAGACCATGGTCCGCCTCTCCGCCGGCTGCGAGGCCCTGCTCACTCCCTTTGTGGACTCCAAAGGCAACTTCGGCAAGGTCTATTCCCGGGACATGTCCTACGCCGCCCCCCGCTATACGGAGGCCAAGCTCTCCGCCATCTGCGCGGAGCTCTTCCGGGATATCGACAAGGACACCGTGGACTTTGTGGACAACTACGACGGCAGCATGCAGGAGCCGACCCTGCTGCCCACCAGCTTCCCCAACGTTCTGGTCTCCAACAACACCGGCATTGCCGCCGGCATGGCAAGCTCCATCTGCGGCTTCAACCTGAACGAGGTCTGCGACACCGCCATCGCCTATCTGAAGGATCCGGAGCACGACCTGCTCTCCACCCTCCCCGCGCCGGACTTCCCCACCGGGGGCGAGATCCTCTATGACCGGGCGGAGATGGAGAAGATCTACCGCACCGGCCGGGGCAGCGTGAAGCTCCGGGGACGCTGGCGCTATCTCAGCAAGGAAAACATCATCGAGATCTACGAGATCCCCTATACCGCCACCTCCGAGGCCATTCTGGACAAGGTGGCCGAGCTCATCAAGACCGGCAAGGTCCGTGAGATCAACGACATGCGGGACGAGACGGACCTGAGCGGTCTGCGGCTCGCCATCGATCTGAAGCGGGGCGTGGATCCGGACAAGCTGATGCAGAAGCTCTTCAAGCTCACCCCCCTGCAGGACGCCTTTGCCTGCAACTTCAACATTCTGGTGGGCGGCAACCCCAAGGTCATGGGCGTGGGCGAGATCCTGGAGGAGTGGACCGCCTGGCGCATGGACTGCGTCCGCCGCCGTGTCTATCACGACCTGGCCAAAAAGAAGGACAAGCTCCACCTGCTCCAGGGTCTGGAGCGGATCCTGCTGGACATCGACAAGGCCATCGCCATCATCCGCAACACCGAGCTGGAGAGCGAAGTGGTCCCCAACCTGATGATGGGCTTCGGCATCGACCAGATCCAGGCGGAGTTCGTGGCGGAGATCAAGCTGCGCAACATCAACCGCGAGTACATCCTCAAACGCACCGCCGAGACCGAGGAGCTGGAAAAAGAGATCGAGGATCTGGAGGCCACCCTGAACAACCGTCGGCGGCTCCGCTCCATCATCGTGGAGGAGCTGCGGCAGGTAAACAAGAAGTTCCCCACCCCCCGAAAAAGCCAGATCGTCTATGCCGACGAGATCGAGGAGTTCGATGAGAGCGAGACCGTGGAGGACTACCCCGTCACCCTCTTCCTCTCCCGGGAGGGCTATTTCAAGAAGATCACCGCCCAGTCCCTGCGCATGAGCGGCGAGCAGAAGTACAAGGAAGGGGACGCGCTGAGCCAGAGCTTTGAAAGCTCCAACCGGCGGGAGCTGCTGATCCTCACCGACCGGCAGCAGATGTACAAGTGCCGCCTCCAGGATTTTGAGGACGGCAAGGCTTCGGCCCTGGGCATCTACCTGCCCACCCGCCTGCAGATGGACGAGGGCGAATCGGTCCTGGCTATGCTGGACCCGGGAGACTACCGGGCCCACCTGCTGCTCTTCTTTGAAAACGGCAAATGCGCACGGGTGGAGCTTTCCGCCTACGAGACCAAGACCAACCGCAAAAAGCTGGTGGGCGCCTACTCGGACCGCAGCCCCCTCCGCTCCGTGCTTCTCCTGAAGGAGGAGACGGACATCGCCGCCGAGGCCAGCGACGGACGATGCCTCATCTTCCACAGCTCCCTGCTCCAGGCCAAGACCAGCCGCAGCACCCAGGGCGTGGGCGTCATCGCCCTGAAGAAGGGCAAGGTCCTGGTCCGAGCCGCCTTCCTGCAGGATACCCCCATCCAGGATGTAAAGCGTTACCGTGTCCGCTCTCTTCCCGCTGCCGGCGCCCTTCTGAAGCCGGAGGACCGGGGGGAGGAACAGATGACTCTGATGGAGGACTGAACCATGAAGGATCTGAAAAACGTTATCCGCACCCAGGTCTGGAAGCGCCTGTGGAAGGTACTTCTGATCGTGCTGGGCTCCCTGCTGTACGGCTTTGTCTTTCAGGCATTTCTGTTTCCCAACAATATCGTCGCCGGCGGCGTCACCGGCATCGCCATGATCATCAACACCTTCACCCACTGGCCCATCGGCGTCATGGTGATCGTGATGAACATCCCCCTTTTCCTCATTGCCTGGCGGCACTTCGGGCTGGACTTTCTGCTGGGCTCCCTGCTGGGCATGGCCCTGTCCTCCGCCTTCGTGGACCTCTTCGCCCTGACGGACCTGGTCCTCACCCGGGACCCCATGCTGGCCAGCATCATCGGCGGCGTGCTCAAGGGGCTCTCCCTCGGCATGATCTACTACTACGGCGCCACCACCGGCGGCATCGACATTGTGGCAAAGCTCCTGCGGCAGCGCTTCAGCCAGCTGAACTTCGGCACCATCGTGCTGATCCTGGACGCCGCCATCATCTTCTTCTATGCTCTGGCCATCAAAAACTATGAAAGCGCCATGTATTCCATCATCGCCATGTATGTGGTCACCAAGGTGGTGGACCTGGTGCTCTACGGTCTGGACAACTCCTGCACCGTGCAGATCATCAGTGAAAAGAGCGAGGCCATCACCCGGGAGCTGACCCTCGGTCAGGTGCACCGGGGCGTCACCATTCTGGAGGGTGAAGGGGCCTACTCCGGCAAGAAGAAGCACGTGATCCTCTGCGTCATCAAGCGCAACCAGATCCCTGAGCTGCGCCGTACCATCCGGAACCTGGATGAGAGCGCCTTCGTCATCGTCACCGACGCCAAAAACGTCTTTGGCCGGGGCTTTGAGAATATCGCGGAGGTCCGCTGATGAAAGCAAAAGCTGGCGCCGCGCTGCTGCTCGCGGCCTTCTGCCTCATGCTCTGCGGCTGCGGCGATTTCTTTGACCGGGACTATCTCTCTGTGACAGACTATGAGATCCCGGCCCAGGAGCCGCCCGCGGAGGACAGCGTCACGGTCCGGGACCTGGCGGAACTGCGACAGTTTCTCACCGGGCTTTTGAATGACCAGGCCTCTGAGGGACGCATCGTCTTCGATTCCTCCTACGAGGGGGATATCAACGCCGATATTGCCAGCGCCTGCTGGCAGGTCCGTACCCAGGACGCCTTTTTTGCCTACTGCGTGGCCAATATCTCCTACGATGTGTCCAAGCTGGTCAACCACTACGAGGCCCGCTTCACCATCAGTTACAACGAAACCGGCGAGGACCCGGACAGCATCGTTCGTCTCCAGCTCACCACAGGTCTGGCCGAGCAGCTGCGTCAGGCCATCGCCCGGGGTGAAAGCCGCCTGGTGGTGCTCATCGGCCGCAGCTCCATGACCGCGGAGGATGTGGAAAACCTGGCAAGCAAGGTATACCGGGAAAACCCCATCGTCGAACCCCGGGAGCCCCGGGTCAACGTGAACATGCTCAGCGGCACTGGGTCCCAGCGCCTCTATGAGATCAGCTTCAACTACAACCTCAGCGACGAGGAGCTGCAGCAGCGGCGCGCGGAGCTGCAGGCTCTGGAGCCCTTCGCAGAGGCGGAGCAGATCCCCGAGGACAGCGCCGAGCAGGCCCTGCTGGCCTGTGAATACCTGCTGGAGCACTCCTCCTATTCCGAGTCTGCCTCCAACGACATCTACGCCGCCCTCATCGGCGGCGAGGCCAACAGCGAGGGTCTGGCCCTGGCCTATGTGGAGCTCTGCCGCCAGCTGGAAGTCCCCTGCCAGGTGGTTTATGGCCAGCGCAACTGGCGCAACTGTTGCTGGAACATCATCCAGCTGGAGGGTAATAGCTATCATGTGGACGTGTCCGCCTGCATGACCCTGGGGATCGACCAGGGATTCCTCCTGCCGGACGAGACCATGTGGACCCTATACCGCTGGGATATTTCCTCCTACCCCCCCTGCAGCGGAGAACTGCGCTATGCGGACCTCCGTCCAATGCCGGAGGACGAATCCGAGGGTGAAATATCCTCTGCGGACGAGCCTCCCTCCGGAGACGACCAGACGGGCCTGGATCCGGGCGCAATAGAATAACGCAAAAAGCAGCGCAAAAGGCGCCTTCCCCGTGTAGGGAAAGCGCCGCTTTCTATGTCTCCGTCAAACTCGCCGTAGGGCGGCCTTTGGCCGCCTCCTTTTGCTTGCCCCGATCTATCAGGCGACAGCAGGTCGCCAATTGTGCTTCCCCCAGCGGGGGAAGCTCCCGCGAAGCGGGTGATGAGGGAGAATGATCGATCTCGATCATCAGTAGAAATAGGAGAAGTTGGCAGCGTTCTCCCTCACTTGTCAGCTGCGCTGACATCCTCCCCCGCTGGGGGAGGAACAAACCCCTCCGTCACCGCCGCAAGCGGCGGCGACACCTCCCCTTTCAGGGGCGGCCAGGGCGTCCCGCTCCCGCCGTAGGGCGCGATCCCTCGATCGCGCCGCCCGTCTCTCGCTGTCATCCTGAGCGAGCAAAGCGAGTCGAAGGATCTCGCCCCCGGCGCAAGGTTCGTTTTCCTTGAACGCTTCGATATCCCTGCCCCGCGCCGTCGGGATCCTTCGTCGGGTTCCCCTCCTCAGGATGACACCCCGTCCCGCCGTAGGGGCTGCCGCCCTCGGCAGCCCGCCCCAAGCCTTCTCCGCGCACGGGGAAGGTGCCCCAGTGTGCGCACTGGGGCGGATGAGGTCCCCGTTTCCTCATAGGGGCGGCCTTTGGCCGCCCAAAGCCTCCCCTGAGCAAGGGGAGGTGTCAGCCGCCGATCTCCTGCCCCTTGGCTCTCCCCGCGCGGCAGCGTGGGGAGAGCTGGCGCTTGCGCCTGAGAGGGGAATACTTGGCGGAAAAACGGCCCCTCTCCCCGCCGCGGGGAGAGGCAAGAGTGCGCTGAATGCAGACGGCGCACAGCTCTTAGAACAGGCCGGGGCGGATCCGCACCCGACATGGTACGGATCCGCCCATCGTTTTTTCTCTTTATTATTCCCCGATCCGAATGGGTCCCCTGCGCCAGTCCTCCCCCGGTTTTATCGCCGCGGGAAGGCCCAGCGTATAGAGGTCGTGGGCTCCTGCGCCGAGGCGGAACACGCTTTCGGCCCTCTCCCCCAGCTGGCGCACCTGGGCAGGCCTGCTGAGCAAGGGAATGGGGCTCTCGCCGTCCAGCTTCCGCAGCAGGGCCTGTCCCCGCTGGTTGAAGGCCAGGGCCCTGGCATAGGGCGGCAGGCCCCTCGCGCTGTCCTTCTCCAGGCCCAGGGCCGCGGCCAGGCACATCCGCCGCAGTCTTGCCAGGGCATAGCGCTTGCTCCTGGCAGCCTGGGCGATGTCCTCCAGGCATCGTTCCTCCTGCACCGCTTTCCAGAGGCGCAGGCCCAGGCCCTCTCCCCCGTCGGGCAGCCGCTCGAAGCTCTCCCGCTCCAGCATCCGCAGCCGGCTCAGCACCGCGATCTCCAGCATGGCGGGATCCTTCAGCTCCCGGCCTTCGGCCCGTGCCCGGGCATAGACCGCCTCCGCCGCGGCCGGAACCTCCCCGTTGAGGCTCTCCCCGGCGCGGAGCCGCCTGCGCAGCTGGGATGCCGAGCAGGGACCCTCCCCAGCTGACGCTTCATCGTGTCCGGCACCCTCCCGCAGGACGGCCAGCGGACGCAGAGAGAGCTGCTGCTCTGCCGCGGCCTTCAGGTATTCCACCGCCAGGATGTCGTTGGGCCTGCGCAGCAGCAGGGCCTTCTCCCCCAGGCGCTCCGTCAGCACCAGCTCCCGGGCTGCGGCAAAGGAGAGATTGCCCTCCCGTGCCATATGCTCCCGGATCTGCTCCAGCGTGTCCTCTTCCAGAAGGGCCAGGGCCAGCTCCCGCAGGGGCGCGGTCTCCCCGGTCTCGCTGCCAAAGCCCAGATGGGTGGCGCCGAAAGCGCCCAGCAGACCCACGGCTCCCCGGGCAAAGCCCTCCGCCGAGGACAGGGCCCAGGGCAGGGGCAGCTCGATCACCAGGTCCGCGCCACAGCGGCAGGCCGCCTCCGCCCGGACAAACTTATCATACACCGCGGCCTCGCCCCGCTGCACAAAGTCCCCGGACAGCACGCAGAGCACCGCGCTCTCCCCCTCCAGGGCGGCGCGGCAGCGCTCCAGATGCAGCAGATGCCCCCGGTGGAAGGGATTGTATTCACAGACCACGCCGATCACGTTCATTGCTTCTCTCTCCTGAAAAAAGGCTTGCGTTTTTAGGGATTTGTATTAAAATGAAAAGGTAAGCCCATTCTATCGAATTTATCCAAAGAATACAAGTGAAAGGAAAAGCGATCCATGAAAATTCTTGTCATCAATGCAGGCAGCTCTTCCCTGAAGTACCAGCTCATCGATATGGAGACCGAGGCCGTCCTGGCCAAGGGCCTCTGCGAGCGCATCGGCATCGACGGCCACCTGAAGCACACCCCGCTGGTGGAAGGCAAGGAGGTCTTCAATGAAGATCTGGCCATGCCCACCCACTCCGAGGCCATTGCCGCCGTTATCGACAAGCTGACCAGCCCCCAGTACGGCGTGGTCAACTCCATGAAGGAGATCGACGCTGTGGGTCACCGCGTGGTCCATGGCGGCGAGAAGTTTGCCTCCTCCGTGCTCATCACCGACGAAGTGATGAAGGCCATCGAAGAGTGCATCCCCTTCGCCCCCCTGCACAATCCCGCCAACATCACCGGCATCAAGGCCTGCCAGGCCGTGATGGGCAAGGTCCCCATGGTCGCCGTTTTCGACACCGCCTTCCATCAGACCATGCCCGGCAAGGCCTTTATGTACGCTCTGCCCTATCAGTACTACCTCTCCAACGGCATCCGCCGCTACGGCTTCCACGGCACCAGCCACCGCTACGTCTCCGCCCGCTGCGCCGAGCTCATGGGCAAACCCATCGAAGAGCTGAAGATCGTCACCTGCCACATGGGCAACGGCTCCTCCCTGGCCGCCATCGACGGCGGCAAGTGCGTGGACACCTCCATGGGCTTCACCCCGCTGGTGGGCCTGCCCATGGGCACCCGCTGCGGCGATCTGGACGCCGGCGTCATCCAGTTCCTGATGAACAAGTACGGCTACAGCATCGATGAGATGCTGAACATCCTGAACAAGAAGTCCGGCGTGCTGGGCGTCTCCGGCGTGTCCTCCGACTTCCGCGATCTGGACAATGCCGCGGCCGAGGGCAACGAGCGCGCAAGACTGGCGCTGGACATGTTCCAGTACTGGGTGGCCAAGGTGGCCGGCTCCTATGTCGCCGCCATGAACGGCGTGGACGCCATCGTCTTCACCGCAGGCGTCGGCGAGAACAGCAGCGCCACCCGCGCCGGCATCTCCGAGTACTTCGGCTATCTGGGCGTCAAGATCGATCCCGTCGCCAACTCCAAGCGCGGCGAGGATATCGAGATCTCCACCCCCGATTCCAAGGTCAAGGTCTTCGTCATCCCCACCAACGAAGAGCTGGTCATCGCCCGCGACACCCGGGACATCATCGCCTGATCACAGCAAACTCGAAAGAGGCCAGGGAAGCATGATTCTTCCCTGGCCTCTTTTTTGCTTTATGAAGCAAGGCTCCGCCTCATACCCCGGTGGAGCCGAAGCCGCCCCGGCTCTCCTCCCGCAGGTGCTCTACCGTCTCGAATTCGATCTCGGGCTGCTTTTCCACGATGCGGAACTGGCAGATCCGATCGTTCTTGCGGATCACCGTGTCCCGCATGGCAAGGGCGGGCAGGCGCCACTCGTCCTCCTCCCCGCAATAGGAATTGTCGATGATGCCGAAGGAATTGGCCACCAGGATGCCAAAGTTTTTGAAGGTGCTGCTGCGGGGCGCCACATGGGCCTCATAGCCCTCCGGCAGGATCATCCCCACGCCCAGGCGGATATAGCGGAAATCCCCCGCCTTCAGCTCCAGATCCTCCGCCGCGCGCAGATCGATCCAGTCCCCCTTGGCGATCTTCTCCATGGGCACCAGGTCCTTTTCGAAATATTTGATGCGGATCTTCATGTTCTTCCCCACTTTCCCCTGATTTTTCGGGCAAAACCGCCCCTGCCTGTACACTCACGCCGCTTTGTCCCTTGACGGGGCGGAAAAAGGCGAGTACAATTTACACAGTATAACACGGCTATCTTACCATAGACAGGAGGAAGTTTCCATGCCAAAATTTGAAGATTTCAGTTTTGAATCCAGCACCGGCGTCAATGTGCTGCATGCCCGCAAGTGCATCCCCGACGGCAAGCCCCGGGCCGTGGTGCAGATCGAGCACGGCGTGGCCGACCATATCAGCCGCTATGACGGGCTCATGGAATACCTGGCCGAAAACGGCATCGTCTGCGTGGGCGACGACCACCTGGGCCATGGGGACTCCATCCGCAGCGAGGATGAGCAGGGCTTCTTTGCCGAGAAGGACGGCTGGGACCATGTGGTGAAGGACGTGGACCTTCTCCGGGACCTGACCCGGAGGGAGTATCCGGACCTGCCCTATATCTTCTTCGGCCACAGCATGGGCAGCTTTGTGGTGCGCAGCTACCTGATCCGCAATCCCGGCAAGTATGACGCGGCCATTCTCTCCGGCACCGGCCACCAGAACAAGGCCATGATCCTGGCGGGCTACACCGCCGCCCGGCTGATGACCCGGGCCAAGGGCCCCCACGGAGACGGCAAGGCCCTGAACGATATGGCTTTCGGCTCCTACTGCAAGCAGATCCCCGATCCCCGCACACCCTTTGACTGGATCAGCCGGGATCCGGAGGCGGTGGACAAATACATCGCCGATCCCCACTGCGGCTTTGTCTGCAAGGTCAGCCTCTATCGAGATATGATGAGCGGCGTGCGCTTCATCACCGACCAGCGGAACATCGACAAGATGAATAAGGAAGCCCCCATCTATTTCATGTCCGGCGACGCCGATCCCGTGGGCGATTACGGCGTGGGCGTGGAGCGTGCCGCCGAGGCCTTCCGCCGCGCCGGCGTCAAGGACGTGAGTCTCCGCCTCTACCCCGGCGGCCGCCACGAGATGCTCAACGAGATCAACAAGGAGGATGTGAAGAAGGACATCCTCAACTGGATCAACGAGAAGCTGAAAACCATCGGCTGAAGGATCCGGCATACCGCACAAGGGCGCGCTGCAAAGCGCGCCCTTTTCGTCCGTATTTGCGCAGGGCGAAAAAAAAAACCGCTGTCTTGCGACAGCGGTATTTTACATTTGTAAGGATTACTCCTCGGTCTCGCCCTCGGGGGCGATGCCGGAGGCGGTGCCGTCGGCAGAGACCTCATAGACCAGCGCGTCCTCGCGGGCCTCTTCGGGCTCCTCTTCCTCTTCCACGGGAGCCTTGGCCACGGGGGCGGGCTCGGACAGAGCGCGGATGGAGAGGGAGATCTTGTGCTTCTCCTCGTCGATGGCGGTGATCTTGGCGTCAACCACGTCGCCCACGGTGAGCACGTCACCGGGCTTGCCGATGCGGCGGTTGGCGATCTGGCTGATGTGGATCAGGCCGTCCACACCGGGCAGAACCTCAGCGAAGGCGCCGAAGTCCATCAGCTTCACGATGGTGACAGGGGCGATATCGCCGACCTGGTACTTGCTGGTGAACTGGGTCCAGGGGTTGCCGTTGGGATCCTTGTAGCCCAGGGAGATCTTGCGCTTCTCGCGGTCGAAGTTGATGACATAGACCTCGATCTCGTCGCCGACGGAGACGACCTCGGAGGGCTGGTGGATGCGGCCCCAGCTCAGCTCGGACACGTGCACCATACCGTCGATGCCGCCGATGTCCACGAAAGCGCCGTAGCTGGTCAGGGACTTGACAACGCCGTTGTAGCGCTTGCCAACCTCAATGTTGTTCCAGATGGCCTCGGTGCGCTCGCGGCGCTCGGCCTGGGCCACGCGGCGGATAGAGCCGACAACGCGCTTGCGGGCCTTGTTGACCTCGGTGATCTTGAGACGCACGGTCTTCTTCAGCAGCTGGCTCAGTTCAGCCTCGCGGGGCAGATCGGTCTGGGAAGCGGGAACGAACACGCGCACGCCCTTGACGGACACGACCACGCCGCCCTTGTTCTCCTCGGTGACGACGCCTTCCATAACGGTGCCGTCTTCCACAGCGGCCTCGACCTCATTCCAGATCTTGGCGGCGTCCAGGCGCTTCTTGGACAGGGTGACAACGCCGTCCACGTCGTTGACGCGGACCACAACAGCCTCCAGGGTATCGCCGACCTTCACGGCGTCTTCCAGCTTGGTGCCGTCTTCGGTGAACTCTTCGGTGGGGATGATGCCGGTCTGCTTGGTACCCAGATCCACGCTGATCTCGGTGCCGGTGATGGCTACCACGGTGCCGCTGACCTTATCTCCATTATAAATAGGCTTCAGAGTCTCCTCCAGCATTTCGTCGAAGGACAGTTCCTTCTCGACCCGGGGCTCTTCTACCTTGATTTCTTCTTTGATTTCGTCCATTTTGTTTCTTACCTCCTTAATGATCCACGCGGGGGTGGACGCTCCTGCAGTCAGGCCGACGGTCTCAGCGCATCTGAGCCTGTCCAGATCCAATTCCTCTGTCCTCTCGATAAACTGGACATTGGCACAGTGCTCGCCGCAGATCTGGGCGAGATGGACGCTGTTTGCGCTGTGCTTACCGCCTATGACAACCATTGCGTCGCAGCATGCCGCCAATTTAGCTGCTTCTTCCTGCCGCGTAAACGTCGCAAGGCATATTGTATCAGATATTTTCACATTTGTACATCTTTTTTTTATGATTTCACAACATTCGTTAAAATTATTGCGGGTCTGCGTGGTTTGTACCACAACTGTTATCGGTTTTTCCCAAAGTCCGGGATTTTCTTCCAGAAAAGCCTGCATTTGGGCGGGATTTTCAAGAACCCGGTGCTCCCCGCACCAGCCGCAGATGGCCTCCACCTCCGGGTGCCGGCGCATGCCGATGATGAGCACGAAGCGTCCCTCCCGGGAGGCCCGCTGCACGATGGTGTGGATGGCCTTGACCTTGGGACAGGTGGCGTCCGTGACCCGGGCGCCGACCTTCTCCAGCTGCTCATAGACTGCCGGCGCCGCCCCGTGGGCGCGAACAAGCACCGCCTCTCCGGGCCGCAGCTCCTCCGGGCGCTCCACCACGCGCATGCCCTTCTCCTCCAGGGAGCGGACCACGTCCTCGTTGTGGATCAGCTGCCCCAGGCTTGCGCAGCCGCCCTCCCGGGCGATGAGCTCTTCCGCCAGCTCCACCGAGCGCTGCACGCCGAAGCAGAAGCCCGCGCTCTCCGCCACCAGGAGCGTTTTCATGCCTCTGCCTCCATCCGCTCCCGGATGATGCCGCAGAGCAGCTCAAAGCTCTGGTCAAAGTCGATCTCGGTGGTGTCCACCAGCACCGCGTCCTCCGCCTGGCGCAGGGGGGCCACCTCCCGGTTCATGTCCTGCTCGTCCCGCTGGATGATGTCCCGCAGCACCTCTTCATAGGGCTGCTCCACGCCCTTGGCCTGCAGCTCCTTCATCCGGCGCTCCGCCCGGGCCTCGGGGCTGGCGGTGAGGTAGATCTTGAGCTTTGCCTCCGGCAGCACCACGGTGCCGATGTCCCGGCCGTCCATGATGACGCAGTTTTCCCGGGCAAGCTTGCGCTGCATCTCCAGCAGGAAGCTCCGCACCGCGGCGTGGGCGGAGACGTCCGAGGCGTACATGGAGATCTCCGGCATCCGGATCTCCCGGGAGACATCCTCCCCGTTCAGGTACATGCGCTGCTCCCCGTCTTCATAGCCCATGCCGATCTCCAGCTCCGGCAGGATGGCGGCCACGGCCTCCTCCTTCTTCGGGTCCACGCCCCGCCGCAGCGCGGCAAGGCCCACGGTCCGGTAGATGGCGCCGGTGTCCACATACAAAAGGCCCAGCTCTGCGGCGCAGCGCCGCGCCAGGCTGCTCTTCCCCGCCCCGGAGGGCCCGTCGATGGCAACGTCAAAGTTCTTCATCATTTTCTCCTTTTTCGGTCATTCACACCGGTCTCCCGGCGTTTTCCCGCTGATATTCCTCCGGTATTGTAATGTCTTTTCCCGTTTCTGTCAACGCCCTCTCTCCCCTTGCTTCCCCCGCCGGGGGAAGTCCCCGGTGCGCACACTGGGGAATAGGGGGATTGACCTTCTCTGTCTTCCTTTTTATGCCCGGATCGCACCGTCGGTTCAGCCCGCCCCACATATGACTTGGGCGAATCCGCACGGCTGCGTGCGGATCCGCCCAAGGAAATCTTTTTTCCGTCCCCGAATCATTTTCCATTCGGAATTTCAAATTCTCCTCACTGTCCCAGCGCTTTCCGCAGCCGGACCAGATCCAGGATATCGATCTCCCCGTCCCCGTTCAGGTCCGCGGCGGTCCCGTCAAAGCGTCCCTCGACGGCAAGCCCCACCAGGTATTTGCGCAGCAGCAGCAGATCCTGGGCACTGATCAAACCGTCTCCGTTGATGTCCCCCGGCTCCGACGCCGGGAGCGTGACGGGCGTGGAGGTCAGGACCAGAGAGCCGTCCGCCTGATAGGAGGCAAAAACCTCGTTATCGCCGAACAAATACTCCCCGTTGCTGAGATAAAGAATCCCCTGGCTGTCTTCCGAAAAACGCCAGCCTGCATTGGGGGCCACGGTGATCTCCACCGCGTAGTCCAGTCCCGGCTCAAAGCTCTCCGGGTCGATAAGCCCGTCGTCGGTGACGAGATACCAGCGGGCGTCCAGCACGCGGTAGGCGGAGGCATATCTCGGCGTCGGTGCAGCATCAGCCGGAACAGGGCCGCTGTAGCTGCCGCCCGGAACAGGCATCTCCACGTCCAGTGTGACGGTCCTCAGCGGGGGCACCGTGCCCTCCCGGGCAAAATAAGCCCAGTAGTAGACGTCACCGTCGCTTTCATCCACATAGAAGGTCATGGTATCGGTGATGTCGATCCCCCCCAGCTCTGAGTCTCTGGACACAGTGAACCACTGGAGGCGGTAACCGGAATTGCATTGGACCTGGAAGCTCAGGGTCTCCCCTACCCGGGGCTGCTGGCTGCTGGGGATGACCGTGCCGCCCGCGTCGCTGTAGGTAAAGGTGCCGTCTTCGTTCATGATGTAGCAGCCGCCGTAGACCTGGCGGGTCTGGGCGTCACCCTCCGCCAGGGGGGCGATGGTGCCGGAGCTCTCGTTCACAGGGGCGATCTGCCCCTCCGATTCGTCCGCAGGCGTGAAAAGCTCGGTCCCCGGATCGCTCCAGGTCAGTCCATCCTCGCTCTCCGCGGTCGGGACTGGCGCAAGACTCCCCGCCGGCTCCTCGGCCCGGGCCATGCCCTGGGGCAGCAGGCTCACCGTCAGGATCAGGGCCAGCAAAAAGCGGAAGATGTGTGTTCTTTTCTTCATCAAGGTTCCTCCTTGTTTGGCAGCAAATACCGAAGCTGGATACTTTTTCTTGTTATTGTATCAAAAAGTACCGGATCTGTCCAGTAAAAAGGTTCTTTTTCACCACATTCCGCTCAAGAAGCCGAATAATAAGCTTCCCTTGACCCACTTGGGAGGAGTTTTCGCAAGAAAACAGGCGTTCATTCCGGTATGTTCTGTGATTTGAGAGGGATCTTCCCGTTTCGCCTCGCTCCGGGCAGACCATGGGTCGGCCGCTGTGCTTTCCCGTTTCTGTCATCCTGAGCAACGCGAAGGATCTCGCCCCCGGCGCGAGGCTGGTTTCCCCGCGCGCTGAGATACCTCCCACCCGCCGCCATTGAGATCCTTCGTCGGTTTTGCCTCCTCAGGATGACAGCTTGATCCCGTCCCCCGCGTAGGGAGCGATCCCCTGATCGCTCCATCTGCAGGTGCGGATATGGCCACCATTGCGCCGTCGGGATCCTTCGTCGGGTTCCCCTCCTCAGGATGACAGTTCGATCCCGGTCCCCGCGTAGGGAGCGATCCCATGATCGCTCCGTCTGCAGGTGCGGATATGGTCACGGCGGGATGAGGGCACAAGGTGAATTGCACGAAGGGCAAGAGAGGGTGGCCTGGGCCATCCCGCCCTACGCGTTTCCGGTCCCGCCGTAGCGCCGAGCACTGCTCGGCGGCACAGCAGGGGGTGATGCGGAAGAACCTTCCGTCCCGCCGTAGGGGCGGCTATCAGCCGCCCGGCAGAATATAAAATTTGCTAATAACACTTTGGGCGGATCCGCTGCAAACGCTATGCGAATTCGCCCAAAGCATATTCGTGATTCACTCGCTGCCGCCGGGACGTCGAGGGCGCCGTCCCCTACGATGGCGACAGAACTGCTCCGTTCTTTTCCAACGTGCTGCCCCCCAAAAACTCCCCCCAGCAGCAAAGGGGACGGATCGCTCCGTCCCCTTTCGGGATCTTATGTTTCCTTTTCCACCGCGTTTCCGGCCACGAAGCCGGTGCACCAGGCGATCTGCAGGTTGAAGCCGCCGGTGTAGGCGTCCAGGTCCAGCACCTCACCCGCAAAATATAGGCTCTTCACCAGCTTCGATTCCATGGTCCGGGGGTCCACTTCTCTGGTACAGACACCGCCGGCGGTGACGATGGCCTCGTCGATGGGACGGGTACCGCTCACATGCACCGGGAAGGCCTTCAGGATCTGGATGAGCCTTTGCCGCTGCTCCCGGGTAAAATCCGTGCAGCGCTGCTCCCCGGGGATGGCGGTGAGCTGCTCCAGCACCGGCACCATGGAGCGACCGGCCAGCCCCCCCAGCAGATTGTGAAAGCTCCGCCTGGGATTTTCCTCGATGTCCCGCAGGATCCTGGCCTCCAGCTTCTTTTCATCCAGGGCCGGCTTCAGGTCGATGATCAGGCGATAGTCCGCGCTGCCCATGCGCCGCATCTTGGCGCTGGCCGAGAGCACCAGCGGGCCGGAGACGCCGAAATGGGTGAAGAGCATCTCCCCCAGTTCCCGGAAAACGAGCTTTCCGTCCTCATAGGCGGAGAGGGTCACGTTCCGCAGGGAGAAGCCCTGCATCTCGGCGCAGTAAGCGTCGTCGCTCTCCAGGGGCACCAGGCTGGGCCGCCGGGGCGTCACCGTGTGGCCGAGCTTTGCCGCCATGCGGTAACCCCAGCCGTCGGAGCCGGTCTTGGGATAGCTCAGGCCCCCCGTGCAGATGGCAGCCGCCCGACAGGGGATCTTCTCCCCATCTGTCTGCACGGCGCAGACCGCCCCGTCCTTCGTCTCGATGTTCCGGGCGGAGCAGCGGAGGGTCCGCACGCAAAGCCTTTCGCACTCCCGGGCCAGGGCGTCGGCGATGTCGTTTGCGTTGTCGGAGACCGGGAACACCCGGTTCCCCCGCTCCACCTTCAGCGGTACGCCCAGGCCCTCGAAATAGGCCATGACCTCCCGGGTGCCGAAGCGGCTCATGGCGCTGTAGAGAAAGCGCCCGTCGCCGGGGATGTTGGCCATGAACTCCCGGGTGTCGCAGTCGTTTGTCACATTGCAGCGGCCCTTGCCCGTGATGCGCAGCTTCCGTCCCAGCTGCAGGTTCCGATCCAGCAGCGTGACGCTGAGCCCTCTCTGAGCCGCCTGAATGGCGCAGAGCATACCGGCGGGGCCGCCGCCGATGACCACCAGATCCGTCATCTCGCCGCCTCCTTCCGCAGTCGCTCCACTTCCTCCGCCGTGAGATCCCGCCACTCCCCAGGCCGCAGATCGCCCAGGCGCAGGAAGCCCTCCCGGATGCGGCAGAGCCGGGTCACCGTGAGGCCCGCGATCTCGCACATCTTGCGCACCTGGCGGTTTCGTCCCTCGTGGATGGTGACGGCGATCTTCGCCCCGCCGGGCAGCGTTTCCAGCAGCTCCGCCTTCGCCGGGCGGATGGCATAGCCGTCGATCTCCATGGGATCATTCAGGCGCCGCACCGCCGCCTCTATGTTCTCCCCCTTCACCCAGGTGAGGTAGCACTTCTCCACCTCGTGGGAGGGGTGGGTCAGCAGGTATTCCAGCTCCCCATCATTTGTGAGCAGCAGCAGGCCCTCGGAATCCAGGTCCAGGCGCCCCACCGGGGTCAGCCGCTCGGGGAAGTCCCGCAGCAGCTCCCGCAGGTCCCGCCGGCCCTTCTCGTCCCGGAGGCTGGTCACCACCCCCCGGGGCTTGTAGAGCAGCACGGTCCGCTTCGTCTCCTCTTTGGGCAGGGGCTTCCCGTCCAGGCAGATCTCGTCGGTCTCCGGATCGGCGCTCTCTCCCAAGCTTGCCGGGACGCCGTTCACCGTCACCCGACCCGCCCGGATGGCCTCCTCCGCCTTGCGCCGGGCCATAAGGCCGGCGGCGGCTATGATTTTTTGCAGTCTTTCTCTCATGCTCGTGTCTCTTCTATTTTGACTTCCTCCGTGAAGCGGAGGGCAGACGCTCCCAGCACCTGCCCGTTCCGGGTCACTGTGACTCTCCCGCCGATCGCGCCGGAGCGTACCGGGGCCAGCACATAGCCCGGCAGCTCCACGCGCAGCTTCAGCTCCGCGTCCTTTGGCAGCAGCAGCTCCAGCGGCTCCGCCCGCAGTTCGATCTCCCCCGCGCTCCCGCCGTAGACCGGCAGGCGGTAGGAGAGGGTTTTGCACACGTCCCGGCTCACATAGCGGCCGAAGCCCCAGTCATAGAGGCTTTTGTGGTCCTTCCAGTCCTCCGGCGCGTTCAGGGTCACGCAGATGAGCCTTGTCCCGTCACGCTCGCAGGCGCTCACGAGACAGCGGCCCGACGCCTGGGTGTAGCCGGTCTTTCCGCCCAGGCAGCCCGGACAGCTTCCCAGGAGCTTATTGTGGTTGACATAATATTGCTCCCGGATGATGGCATGATCCAGCGCCAGGATCTCAGCCAGCTCCGGTTCCCGGAGGCAGGCGGCCATCATTCTGGCCAGGTCCGCCGCCGTACCGCAGTGCTCCGGCGCGTCCAGCCCGTGGGGATTGGCAAAATGGCTGTTCTCCATGCCGAGATCCGCGGCCTTTTCGTTCATCCAGGTCACGAAGCGATCCTCGCTCCCGCCGCAGTGCAGGGCCAGAGCCAGCGCCGCGTCGTTCCCGGAGGCCAGCAGCAATCCGGTGAGCAGTTCCCGTACCGTATACGTCTCCCCCGCCCGCAGATACATGGAGGACCCCTCGATGCCGCAGCATGCCGCGGGGATCTCCACCTCGTCTGCAAGTTTGCTGTGCTCCAGGGCCACCAGAGCAGTCATCAGCTTGGTGGTGCTGGCAATGAGACGCCGCGCGTCGGCGTTTTTCTCCAGCAAGATTTCTCCGTTCATCCCCGCCAGCACCGCGCATTCCGCGCTGAGGGCCGGCGGCTCTTTCCCCTGCGCTGCGCTTGGGTTCAGCAGCAGGGCCGCCAGGAACAGAATTATGGCTTTTCGCATAATAAGCACCACCTATCTGAGCAGGTAGTGCTTAGTATGCGTTTTCGATCTTGTATTATTTATCCTGCTGCTTGTTGATGAAGGCGTCCACCTTGTCCATCACCTGGGGCACCAGATCGATGATCCGGTCCACGGTGGTGCTGGCGGGAGGCGTGATGTTGATCATGCGCACCGTGCCTTCCTTGATCACCAGGAAGCCGATGGGGTCGATCTTCACGCCGGTGGCGTTGCCGCCGCCGTAGGGCCGCTCTCCCGCTCTCTTGGGGGAGAACTCCACACCGCCGCCGCCGAAGCCCACGCTGATGCGGGAAATGGGGACCAGGGTGATGCCGTCGGGCGTGTAGATGGGCTCGCCCACCACGGTATCGACTTTGAGCATGTTCTTCACATTGTCCATGGTGGACTGCATGAGTTCACCGATCGGGTTGATGTTATCCATTCGCTGCCATCCTTTCCTCTTCCTGTATGTTTTCTGTTTCTTTATTCTCTGTATCGGGAGCGGCCTCTGCGGCCTTCTGCGCTTTCTTCAGAGCCTTGGCTTCCTTCTTCTGCCGGCGCTTGCTGCGGATCAGGATCTTCAGCGCACCGAAGAGGATGCTGTTCACCACCCCGAAGATCCGCCAGAGGTTGATCGTCAGGGCGAGGCCCAGCTCCAGGAAGGTCCGGTCCGCGGCAAAGTCCACGTCCGTCCACACGCTGCAGTCCTTCACCCGGAAGGCCCGGCTGCAGGGTTGTGCCAGGCTGGAGAGCGCCGCGTTGACCCAGCCGTAGGTCATGGCCACGTTATAGGGATCGTCCCCGGCCGCGATATAGTGGAGCAGGAAGCGGTCCACCCGCCAGGCCCGGCCGAACTTGCCGATGCCCCGCAGTACCACCCGCACCAGCTCCAGCAGTTCGTCCCGGTTGAAAGGCAGACTGCGCTTCTTCTTTGGCGCGGGCTCCTCTTCCTCCTGGGGCTTTTCCGGCTTTTTCTTCTTTTTCTTTTTGTTTTGCTTGGGCTCCCTGGGCTTCTTCTCCCGCCTGGGCAGAAGCTGGACCAGCACCGGCCCCACCTTTGCGGAAAGGTGGAAGCGGCCGCCGTCATTGCCCAGGTCGACCCCCACGGGGATCAACAGGATCAGCAGAATGAGCGCAAGGAACACGCCAAGGATGATCCAGCCAACCAAATTCCATCACTCCTTCGCCGGGTCCGTGACCTCATCGATGCTGATTTGATCGGGCTCGGCGGCATTTTGCAGTTCGTCAATGGCCTTCTGGAGCTTTTCCACGCCCTCGCTCCCGGTGATGTCCGGCAGCGGCGGCAGCTGAGAAAGCTCCGATATGCCCATGGTACGCAGGAAAACGTCGGTGGTGCGGAAGAGGGCGGGACGGCCCGGCGCCTCCAGGCGCCCGCAGATCTCGATGAGTCCCCGTTCCGTCAGGGCGCCCACGGTGTAGGAGCTGTCCACCCCGCGGACCCGGTCGATGTAGGCTCTCGTCACCGGCTGGAAGTAGGCGACGATGGCCAGGGTCTCCAGCGCGCTCTGGGAGAGCATGGGGGGCTTGCGCTGCTCCAGGGTCTTGATCACATAGGGGGCGTAGTCCGGCGCGGAGCACATCTGCAGCTTGTCCCCCAGGCGGAGGATGCGGATGCCCCGCTGCTCCCGCTCGTATTTTTCCGAGAGCTCCGCTGCGATCTGGCCCAGCTCCGTCTCGTCCGTATCCAGGACCAGGGAAAGCCTCGCCAGGGGAACGCTCTCCCCCGCTGCAAACAGTATAGCCTCAAGTGCGGCAGAAATATCCATCTGAATCGATTTCCTATTCTTCGATCGTCTTCAAAATCTCGTCGGTGTCCCCGCCCACAAAGCTAAGGCGGTAGCCGGTCTCCTCCCGGTCGATGTGCACATGTCCCATGCTGCAGAGCTCCAGCACCGACAGGAAGGTGGCCACGATCTCGCTGCGGGAGGAGCAGGCGCGGTACAGCTCTTCCATCATAGCCGGGCCCTGGCGCAGCCGCTCCAGCAGCTCGCGGCTCTTGCTGCGCACGCTGTAGATGATGCGGCTGGGGATGGCGTCGCGGAGCCGGTCCTCGTCCTCAGAGACGGGGACGCCCCGGGTGAACACGTTCCGCAGGGCCTTCAAAAGGTCCACCGGCTCGTGCCGGTATTCGTATTCCCGCCCCTTCTTGGGCAGGGGCTCCGGGAGCTTGGCAAAATACAGCATGCCCCGCTCGGAGGCGGTTTTCAGCGCGGGCACGACTTCCCGCACCGCCGCCAGATTGTCCCGGGCCTTCAATTGCTCCAGGGATTCCATCAGCACTTCCAGCTCGGAGACCTCCTCCTCACTGGTCAGCAGGGTCCTGGTCTTGATATACAGCAGATGGGAGGCCATCTGCACGAACTCGCTGGCGATCTCCAGATCCATGCTCTGCATCTCGTCCATCCAGGCCAAATACTGGTCCAGGATCTCGGAGATCTGCAGATCCCGGATCTCGATCTTATTCTTCTGCAGCAAGGCCAGGATCAGGCTCAGGGGGCCCTCAAAGTCCTGCAGCTCGTCTTTTTCGTGGATGATGCCTTCCAGATGAAAATTGGGGTTTTCCATGTTGACTCCTCAAAAGAGGGATTGGCCCAGGGCAAAGCCCAGCTTCGCCGCGGGCAGCAGAAGCGCCAGGCCCTTGTGCAGCAGCCAGGAGAGGGGCCCGTCGATCACATTGGTGAAAAGCAGCGCCGCCAGAATGAGAAAGCCGTAGCGCTCATAGCGCATGAGCTTCCAGTAGCCCTCGTCGGAGAGAAGGGAGAAGAGCACCTTGGACCCGTCCAGCGGCGGGATGGGCAGGATGTTGAAGATGGCCATGGCAAGGCTCAAAACCACCGTGGTCTCCATCATTTCCAGCGCAAGCTGGCCCGCGCTGCTGCCGCTCAGCGGCAGGATCAGCAGCCCATAGAGGAAATAAAACACCAGAGAGATGAGCACGTTGCAGAGGGGTCCCGCCAGAGCGGTGATCGCCATGCCCCGCTTGGGGTTTTGAAACTTCCGCATATCCACCGGCACCGGCTTTGCGTAGCCGAAGCCGAAAATCACCATCATCAGAAGGCCCATGGGGTCCAGGTGCTTGATGGGGTTCAGAGTGAGGCGCCCCGCCGCCTTGGCGGTGTCGTCCCCCAGGGCATAGGCGGTGAAGCCGTGGGCCAGCTCGTGCAGGGTGATGCACAGCAGCGCCGGGATCACACGCAGCAAAATATCCCGCAGGCCGCTGAAATCAAAACCGTTGAGAATCTCCTGTAACACGCTGATGGCATTCACCCCCAAAATATCAATTCATTTTACCAAAGAACGCCATAAAAAACAAGAGCGAGACGGATTTTTACCGGCGCAAAAGCATTTCGGCGGCCGACGTTGACAGTTCTTTTCAAAAATGCTACCTTATTGTCAAGAAAGGAGGGATCCCATGAAGCTCCATGTCCTCCGCTGCGGCGAGATCCGCGTCTCCCCGGCCATGCCCTATGGCAACAGTCTGGATCTGAAAACCAGGGCGAAGCTGCTTTCCGCGCCGGAGAAGGACCGGATCACGCTTCCCGTCAACGTCTACCTGATCGAGCATCCCAAGGGGCTGATCCTGGTGGACACCGGCTGGTGCCGGGACATCAGCCCCGCGGGAGAATACGATCCCAAGGCCGCCCGGCGGGTCCTCTCCCCCGCGCTGGCGGCACTCTTCCACCCCCTGCTCCCCGCGGGCATGGCCGTCCACGAGCAGTTGGCTCAAATGGGCATCCGCCCGGAGGATCTGGAGGCCGTGATCCTGACCCACCTGGACCCCGACCATGTGGCGGGCCTTAAGCACCTGAGCCGGGCAAAGCGCATCATTTTGCCGGAGGACGAGTATTTCTGGTCCTGCCGGATGGTCTATAAAAACCGCCAGCCCCAGAAGCTCTGGCTGGACTGTCCCATGGAGCGGCCCTATTATCGGGGCTCCCCCCTGGGCCCCGCCGGCTGGGCCATCGACCTCTTCGGGGACGAGAGCCTACAGCTTGTAAACCTCCCCGGCCATACCGACGGCCAGGCCGCCGTGCTGATACGAAACGGCAGGCGCTTCGTGCTCCTGGCCGCGGACGCAGCCTACTCCCCCCGCAACTGGCAGGAGGGCATCACTCCCGGCTTCGGCTTCGACCGGGAGCGGCAGAAAAAATCTCTTGCCTGGATCGCCCAGATGGCGGCGGACCCCGGCTGTGCCGCCGTCCTCTGCAGCCACGACCCCGCGCAAGCTCCCGGGGCGATCGAGTTTTAGCGATGAATTGAAAAGGAATGGACGCAGCATCTATTGCAGCGTCCATTCCTTTTTTATCTATGCAGAATCGCGATTCTCCCGCGGCCATCCTTGGCTCCCCCTCCCGGGGAGCTGCCGCGTCGGCCTGCCGACGTGGCTGAAGGGGTCGCTCGTCTTGCCTCCCCCTCCGGGGGAGGTGGTTCCGGGCTGCCCGCAGCCCGGAACCGGAAGGGGTGTCATCCTGAGCGGAGGCGAAGCCGGAGCCGAAGGATCTCGCCCCCGGCGCAAGGTTTGTTTCTCCGGGTGCTGCAATACATCCAACTCGGCGCCGTCGGGATCCTTCGCGGATGCTCAGGATGACAAAGGGGGATCGCTTGCGCTGGATGATGTCCTCTGTCTCCGCCGTAGGGGTAACCCTTGTGGTCGCCCGCCGCTTGCCTCTCCCCGCGTCGGGGAGAGGTGTCGCGAAGCGACGGAGAGGGGCCGCCCGTCAACGTCGCAGAGCAGGCCGTCCTCGCCCGCCCGTCCAAAGCCTTCCCCGCACGCGGGGGAAGGTGCACCGTAGCGTCGGACATTGCTTGAGGGCACACCGAGGCGGATAAGGTGTCGTCTTATGCCAACACCGTCCGCAAACTCTTTCTCATTCAAAAACGGAATGCGAAAAACTCGCATTCCGTTTTTATTCTTACAGCAGGCTCATGATCTCCGCGAGGAGCTGTTCCCGGCCCTGGCCCTTCTCCGCGGAGAAGGGGATCAGCGGGACCTCTTCCGAAAGGCCCAGGGTCTCACGGATCAAGGCCAAATTCGGCTCGATCTCGCTCTTTTTGAGCTTATCCAGCTTGTTGGCCACCACCGCCAGGCGGCAGCCGCCGTTCTGGAACCATTCCGCCATGGTGATATCGTCCGCCGTGGGCTTGTGCCTCGCGTCCACGATCATGACGCCCAGGTCAAAGGTCCCGGGATCGGCGAAGAAATCCTCCATCAGCTTGCCCCAGCGTTCCTTTTCCGCCTGGGACACCTTGGCGTAGCCGTAGCCGGGCAGGTCTACGAAATAGAGCTTCCCGTCGATGAGGAAATAGTTCACATGGACGGTCTTCCCCGGCTGAGCGCCCACACGGGCAAAGTTCTTCCGGTTCAGCATGCGGTTGATGACCGAGCTTTTGCCCACATTGGACTTGCCCGCAAAGGCCACCTTGGGCACGCTGCTGTGGATGAACTGTCCCGCAGCGGCGGCGGACTTCACGAACTCCGCCTTGTTCACATTCAGCGTCGCCATAAAGTATTACACCCGGAGGGCCTTTCTGCCCTTGGCGGGAGCGGCGGGCAGGGGCATGGTCTCGTGCAGTTCGCCCCGCAGCAGCGCCACGTCCAGGGCGGCGTCCGCGTGGTCCACCGGCACGAAGTGCAGCGCGGCGCGGACGGTCTGGTCGATCTCCTGCAGGTCCGCCTCGTTGTCCGCCGGGATGATCACGGTCTTGACCCCGGCGCGGAGCGCGGCCATGGTCTTCTCCCGCAGCCCGCCGATGGGCAGGATCCTGCCCCGCAGGGTGATCTCGCCGGTCATGGCCACGTCGCTGCGGACGGGGGTGCCGGTCAGGGCGGAGATGAGGGCGATGGTCACGGTGATGCCGGCGGAGGGGCCGTCCTTGGGCACGGCGCCCTCGGGGAAGTGAATGTGGATGTCGCTGTTCTTATAGAAGTCCGGATCGATGCCCAGCATCTCGGCGCGGGAGCGGATGTAGCTCATGGCCGCCCGGGCGGATTCCTTCATCACGTCGCCCAGGTTGCCGGTAAGCTCCAGCTTGCCGCTGCCGGGGAGCACGGCCACTTCCACGTCCAGCACCTCGCCCCCCACTTCCGTGTAGGCAAGGCCCCGGACCAGGCCGATCTCCGGCCGGGTGCGCAGGGCGTCGGGCTTGAAGCGGGCAGGCCCCAGCAGGGGCTCCAGCTTGCCGGCCTTCACGGAGAGGGATTTGAACTTCTCCTCGGCCACGCCCTCCGCCGCCTTGCGGCAGACGGCGGCCAGCTCCCGCTCCAGTACGCGCACGCCGGATTCCCGGGTGTAGCCCCGGATGATCTCCCGGATGGCGGCGTCCTCGATCTTGAGCTGAGCGGCCTTCAGGCCGTGCTTTTTCCGCTGCTTGGGGATCAGATGGCGCTTGGCGATCTGCAGCTTTTCCTCGTCGGTGTAGCTGGAGAGCTCAATGACCTCCATCCGGTCCAGCAGGGCCCGGGGGATGGTGGAGGTGGTGTTGGCAGTGGTGATGAAGAAGACCTTGGACAGGTCAAAGGGCAGCTCCAGGAAGTGGTCCCGGAAAGTGGCGTTCTGCTCCGGGTCCAGGGCCTCCAGCAGAGCGGCGCTGGGGTCGCCCCGATAGTCGGAGCCCAGCTTGTCGATCTCGTCCAGCACCATCAGGGGGTTGCAGCTGCCCGCCTGCTGGATGCCTGCGATGATGCGGCCCGGCATGGAGCCGATGTATGTTTTGCGGTGGCCGCGGATCTCGGCCTCGTCATGGATGCCGCCGAGAGACACGCGCACCAGCTTGCGCCCGGTGGCGTGGGCCACGCTCATGGCGATGCTGGTCTTGCCCGTTCCCGGAGGGCCTACCAGGCACAGGAGCCCTCCCTTGATGTCCGGGGAAAGCTGCTTCACCGCCAGGTACTCCAGGATGCGCTCCTTCACCTTTTCCAGGCCGAAGTGCTCATCGTCCAGGATCTTGCGGGCCTTGGCCAGGTCCACGGTCTCCTGGGTGCTCTTGCCCCAGGGCAGCTCCAGGCAGGTGTCCAGGTAGCCCCGCAGCACCGCCGCCTCGGCGGAGCCGAAGGGCTGCTTCTGCAGGCGGCCCAGCTCCTTTTTCAGCTTCTCCCGCACCTCGTCGGGCACAGGCAGGGCCTCGATCCGCTGGCGGTATTCGTCAAAATCGTCGGTGAGACCGTCCTCGCCCAGCTCGGACTGGATGATCTTCATCTCCTCCCGCAGATAGTATTCCCGCTGGCTGCGGTTCATCTGCTCCTGGGTCTGCTCGTTGAGCTCCTTCTCGATGCTCATCACATCGATCTCCCGGTTCAGCAGCCGCACCAGCAGCGCCAGCCGCCGGGATGGCGCGTTCTCCTCCAGGAGCATCTGTTTGTCTTCCAGGCGGAAGTGGACGTTCTGGGCCAGGTAATCCGACACATAGGCCGGGTTGGGATTGGCCAGCACGTTCAGGATCTGCTCACCGGGCATCTCCGGGCTGAGCTGCAGGTACTCCTGGAACAGGGACACGCAGCTGCGAAGCAAAGCCTCGGTGCGGGTGGAATTGCCCCGCTCCTCCTTGTCGGGCAGGGGGCGGACAGAGGCGCTGTAGCCCTTGGGATCGGTGCGGATCTCCTCGGCGCGGGCCCGGTACAGGCCCTCCACCATGACCCGGCACATGTTGCCCTGGGGCTGGCGGAGCTGCTGCCGGATGCGGCAGACGGTACCCACGGCGTAGATATCCTGCGCCTCGGGCAGATCCACGCTGATGTCCTTCTGGGCGGCCAGGAAGATGATCTGGTTGCGCTTGGAGGCGGCGGCAAGGGCGCCGATGGAGGCGCTGCGCTCCACATCGAAGGTCAGGAGCATACCGGGGAACACATTCAGTCCCCGCAGGGCCAGCAGCGGCAGGCGGATGATTTCGGTTGTTGTTTCGCTCATAGCTTACTCCTTTCCGGAGGGGTGCTTCTCTCTCAGTTGCTTTCTTTGCGCAGGATGGTGGGCTTTTCCTCGCCGCTGACACAGGCGGCGGTGATGATCACCTTTTGCACCGTGGGATCGGAGGGGATGGTGTACATGAGCTCGGTCATGACGCTCTCCATCACGCTGCGCAGGCCCCGGGCGCCGATCTTGCGCTGGATGGCCTTGTCGGCGATGGCCTCCAGGGCGGCGGGCTCATACTCCAGCTCCACGCCGTCAAAGCGCAGCAGCGCCTGATACTGGCGGGTCATGGCGTTTTTGGGCTCCTGCAGGATGCGCACCAGGTCCTCCCGCTTCAGGGAGTCCAGGGACGCCACCACCGGCAGGCGGCCGATGAGCTCGGGGATAATGCCGAACTTCAGCAGGTCATGCTGCTGGACCTGGGCGAGGATCTCTCCCACGTCCCGCTCCGCGCTGCTCTTGATCTCGGCGCCGAAGCCCATGGTCTTCTTGTCGGTGCGCTTCTCGATGATCTTGTCCAGACCGTCGAAGGCGCCGCCGCAGATGAAGAGGATGTTGCTGGTGTCCACATGGATGAACTCCTGGTGGGGGTGCTTGCGCCCGCCCTGGGGCGGGACGTTGGCAATGGTGCCCTCCAGCAGCTTCAGCAGCGCCTGCTGCACGCCCTCGCCGGACACGTCCCGGGTGATGGAGGTGTTCTCGCTCTTGCGGGCGATCTTGTCGATCTCGTCGATGTAGATGATGCCCCGCTGGGCCCGCTCCACGTCGAAATCCGCGGCCTGCAACAGCTTGAGGATCACGTTCTCCACGTCCTCGCCCACATAGCCGGCCTCCGTCAGGGTGGTGGCGTCGGCGATGGCGAAGGGGACGTCCAGCATCTTGGCCATGGTCTGGGCGAAGAGGGTCTTGCCGCTGCCGGTGGGGCCGATGAGCAGGATGTTGCTCTTCTGCAGCTCCACGTCGTCCTCGGCGGCATGGAGGATGCGTTTATAGTGGTTGTAGACCGCCACCGACAGCACCATCTTGGCCCGCTCCTGGCCGATGACGTACTGGTCCAGGTTCTCCTTGATCTGGATGGGCTTGGGGAGCTTCTCGAAGGCCAGGGGCAGCCCGTCATAGCCGGTCACCTGGGGCGCCTGGGGGGCGGGGACCTCGCCGATGATGCTCATGCACATGCGCACACACTCATCGCAGATGTAGCTGCCGTTGCCGGCGATGAGCCGGTTCACCAGGGCCTGGGGCTTGCCGCAGAAGGAGCAGCGGATGCTTTTTCTTGTTTCGTCAGTTCTTGCCATACGATTCTCCTATGGTGCGCCTGATGCAGACGCGGGACGGACTGTCGCCCGCCCCGCATGTGTTTCAGCGCTGATAGATGACCTTGTCGATGAGGCCGTATTCCTGAGCCTCTTCGGCGGTGAGCCAGCGGTCCCGCTCCGAGTCGGCCTTCACCTGCTCGGGGGTCTTGCCGGTGTTCGCGGCCAGGATCTTGTTGAGACGCTCCTTGATCTTCAGGAAGTGCTCCACATCGATCTCCATGTCCGTGACCTTGCCCTGGGTGCCGGCAGAGGGCTGGTGGATCATGATCTCGGCATTGGGCAGGGCGATGCGCTTGCCCTTGGCGCCGGAGGACAGCAGGAAGGCGCCCATGGAGGCTGCCATGCCCACGCAGATGGTGGAGACGTCAGGCTTGATGTACTGCATGGTGTCATAGATGGCCATGCCGGCGCTGACGCTGCCGCCGGGGCTGTTGATATAAAATTGAATGTCTTTGTCAGGGTCCTGGGCTTCCAGATACAGAAGCTGGGCCACGATCAGGCTTGCGGTGGTATCGTTCACCTCTTCGGACAGCATGACGATGCGGTCGTTCAGCAGGCGGGAAAAGATGTCGTAAGACCGCTCACCGCGGCTGGTCTGTTCGACAACATAGGGAACTAAGCTCATTGGGTAACTCTCCTTTCATCAGGAGCATATCCGCTTTCGGAAATCTTTATTCCTGGGTCTCCTCGGCGGGGGCCTCCTGGGGTTCCGGCATCTCGCCGATCTCGGCGGAATTCATGATGACGTCGGTGGCCTTCTCCTTCAGGTACTCGTTGCGGATGGTGTCCAGGCCGAAGTACTGCCGGATCTCTTCGGGCTTGGCGTTGACGCTGTCGGCGATGCGCTGCAGATATGCCTCGGTCTCCTCCTCGGTGAGCTCGATGCCCTCGGCCTTGGCAACGGCCTCCAGCAGCAGCTCGGTGCGGACCTGCATCTGGGCGGAGGGCAGGATGCTCTGGTTCATGGTCTCGCTGTCGATGCCCATCATGCGCACCAGCTTCTCCAGCTCCACGTTGCGGTCGGTCATGCCGAAGTTGGCGGCGTAGTTGCGGATGATCTCCTCGGCCTTCTCCTGGATCATGACGTCGGGCACGTCACAGCTCATGTTGTCGGCGGCCTGCTTCATGATGTAGGAACGGAACACGTTCTCGGCCTGGTCATTGTACTTGTCCTGCAGCTGCTTGCGCAGATTGGTCTTGTACTCGTCCAGGGTGTCGAACTCGGACACGTCCTTGGCAAACTCATCGTCCAGCTCGGGCAGTTCGGGGAAGGTGATGGAGTTCAGCTTCACCTTGAAGATGACGGCCTTGCCGGCCAGGTTCTCCACATAGGTGTCGGGGAAGGTGATGTCCAGGTCCTTCTCCTCGCCGATCTGCATGCCGGCGACCTGCTCCTCAAAGCCGGGCACGAAGGAGTTGGAGCCCAGCTCCAGCTCGTAACCCTCGGCCTTGCCGCCGTCGAAGCGCTCGCCGTTGAGGAAACCGTCAAAGTCGATGTTGACGGTGTCGCCCATCTGGGCGGGGCGGTCTTCCACAGAGACCTTGCGGGCGTTCTGCTTGCGCTTCTTCTCCACCTCTTCTTCCACTTCCTCGTCGGAAACGGTGGTGACTTCCTTGGGCGCCTTCAGGCCCTTGTACTGACCCAGGGTGACCTCGGGGTACAGGGACACGGAGAAGGTGTAGCGCACGGTGCGCTCCTCGGTGACTTCCACGTTGTCGATGGCGGGCTGGCCGACGATGCGCAGCTCACCCTCGCTGAGGCCCTGCTCGAAGGCCTTGGGGGCCAGCTCGTCCATGGCGTCCTGGTAGAAGACCTCGCGGCCGTACATGGACTCCACGATGGCGCGGGGAGCCTTGCCCTTGCGGAAGCCGGGAATATTGATGCTGCTCTTGGCCTTCAGGTAAGCGCCGTTGACGGCGGCCTCGAACTCGGCGGCGTCGGACTCCACCGTGAAGAGAGCAGTGTTGTTTTCTTTCTTTTCCACATTCTTCAGAATCATGATTGCTTTCCTCCTATTTGTTGTGACTGACACACAGCGTCTTATATTATCAGATAACGCCAATAAAATCAATGAAAAATTCTTGAATTCTCGGGCTTTTTAAAGGGGATGTGATCAAACACATCCCCTTTCCGTTTTGAGATTTGAGTATTGGGTTTTGAAAAGAAAACTGCGATGCGAAAATCGAACAGACGCTCTCAGTCCATGAGCTTTACAGGCGTGAAATCCACCGCGTCCGCCGAGAGGAGACGAAACTCCGTGCAGCCTTTCCATCCGTTGAAGGCGGCGGCAATGCCCTTGCCGTGGATGTGCCCGTAGCCACAGAACCTCACCCGGTGCTTTTCCAGCAGCGCCAGGATCTCGGGGCACTCATATTTCTGGAAGATGGGCGGATAGTGGAGAAAGACCAGCTTCTCCCGCTCCCCCGCCGCGTTCAGGGAGGCCTCCAGCCGCAGGATCTCCCGGCGCATGATCTTTTCGTCGTGCTCGCCGCCGGTCTCCTCCTCGTAAAACCAGCCCCGGGTGCCGCAGAGGGCATAATCGCCGTAGGCATAGCAGTTGTTGTGGAGGATCTGCAGGCTGTCAAAACCCTTTTCCCCAAAGAAGCGGTAGGCCTTGGCGGCGGTGCTCCACCAGTAGTCGTGGTTGCCCTTGAGGATCAGCTTTTTGCCGGGGAGCTCATGGATGAAGCGAAAGTCCGCCTCCGCCGCCCGCAGGCCCATGGCCCAGCTCAGGTCCCCGCAGAGCACCGTCACATCGTCCTCGCCCACGCAGGCAAAGCCGTTTTTCAGTTTTTGGGCGTGATCCTTCCATTTTTCACCGAAAACGTCCATGGGCTTGTCGCTTCCGAGGGAAAGATGGAGATCGCCGATGGCATAGAGGGCCATAGTCTCACTCCGTATAAAAAGTGCTTCCGCGTCCCATCCTAACAGGGACTACGGAAAAGGAGGCATTCTTTCATGAACACCAGGGAAAAGGAACCCAATCCCGGCGTGGGCTGCGACGTCACCGCCTGCAAGTACAACACCGTGGACTGCCGCTGCAGCGCCGAGCACATCAAGGTGAAGAACGAAAAGGCCATCACCAAGGGCGAGACCTACTGCGGCACCTTTTGCCCAAGAGGGACCTGCTGAAAAAGGGAAACGAAAGGGGCCGCAAGGTCCCGAAGAGGATCCGATCCGCGTTTTCCCAGGGAGAGGTTCGGCGGAAATGCCGAACCTTTTCTTTTTTCTGTCGGTCAGCCCGCAACAGCGATTTGCGGATCCGGGGCTACTTTATCATAAAGTTTCCCCCGGGGCAAGCTTCCCGTCCCGCAGTGGAAACCCAATTCCGAACTCCGCATTCCGCATTTACTGGAAGGCATTTTCGATGTGATTGACCTTCACCGGCCCGTCCTCGCCCCGGGGGGCGTAGACCTCGATCACGTCGAAGCGAGGCTGCAGCTCCGTCTCGTGCTGGCTCAGCCAGAACTGGGCCGCGGCCATCACCCGCTGCTGCTTGCGCGCCGTGACGAATTCCCGGGCCTCGCCGTGCTGATCGTCTCGGCGGAGCTTCACTTCCACAAAGGCCAGGACCCCCGCACGCCTTGCGATCAGGTCGATCTCCCCGAAGCGGCAGCGGAAGTTGCGCTCCAGGATCGTATAAAAACGGCGGCGCAGATACCGTGCCGCCTGTTCTTCTCCAAATTGTCCCAAAGACTGTTTGTCCATGTTTCTGCCCTCAGTGCATCTTCTTCAGAAAGCTGGGCCGGTGTACGGGGCTGGGGCCGTATTCCCGCAGTGCGGCATAGTGCAGCGCGGTACCGTAGCCCTTGTGCTGCTCGAAATGATACTCCGGGTATTCCTTCGCCAGCTCCAGCATCACCCGGTCCCGGCTGACCTTGGCCAGGATCGAAGCCGCGGCGATGTCGGCGCAGGTGGCGTCGCCCTTCACCACACAGAGGCTGGGTGTTTCGATGCCCGCGTTCCGGTTGCCGTCGATGAGGGCCAGGTCCGGCTTCGTTTTCAGGCCCGCGATGGCCCGGTTCATGGCCAGCATGGTGGCGCCCAGGATGTTGCGCTCCTCGATCTCCTCCACCGTGGCAAAGGCGATGGCATAATCCAGCGCCTTTTCGGTGATAACGTCGAAGAGCTCCTCCCGCTTCTTTTCGGTGAGCTTCTTGGAATCGTTCAGACCCGGGATCTGAAGGCCCCGGGGCAGGATCACCGCGGCGGCATAGACTGGCCCGGCCAGGGGGCCCCGGCCCGCCTCGTCCACGCCGCAGAGGCAGCGATAGCCCTGCTTGTAGAGCTCATTCTCCTTTTCCCAAAGATCCGTCATCCGGCTGCTCCAGACTCAGACGGCCAAGCTTGCCGTCGTGATATTCTCCCAACAGGGTGTTGGCCATGCGTTCGATGTCGTATTCTCCCCTGGAAACCAGGAAGCCCCGCTTCTTGGCCGCCTCTTCCAGCAGCTCAAAGCCGTTGGCCTCGGGGTCCGGGGTGAACTTGTAGCGCTCCGTCAGGGCCTGGGGATAATAGTCCCGCAGGCGCAGCATGAAGTTTGCGCCCAGGGTCTCCTTGTCCAGCACGTCCGCCTTGATGGCGTTGGTGATGGCCAGCATCTCCCCCACCTCCTGGCTCTCGAACTTGGGCCAGAGGATGCCCGGGGTGTCCAGCAGGTCCAGGCCCTTGTCGATGTTGATCCACTGCTTGCCCCGGGTGACGCCGGGCTTGTCCCCGGCGATGGCGGCCTTGCGGCCCGCCACCTTGTTGATGAAGGTGGACTTGCCCACATTGGGGATGCCCAGGATCATCACCCGCAGGGTCCGGCCCGTCTGCCCCTTGGCCTCATACTCCCGGAGCTTGTCCTGCAGGAGCCGCCGCACAGCGGGGACAAAGTCCTTGACTCCCTTGCCGCTTTTGGCGTCGGTCTCCAGCACGGCATAGCCCTGGCTTTCAAACTGCCGCCGCCAGCGGGCGGTGACCGTGGGGTCCGCCAGGTCCACCCGGTTCAGGATCAGGAGCCTGGGCTTGTCGCCTGCAAGTCTGTCGATATCCGGGTTCCGGCTGGACCGGGGGATGCGGGCGTCCAGGATCTCGCACACCGCGTCCACCAGCTTCAGATCCTGCTCGATCATCCGCTGGGCCTTGGTCATGTGGCCGGGGAACCACTGGATATTCATTTTTTCATAGGCTCTGTCTTCCATCAGCGCACCCATTTCATGGAGGAGATGGGGTAGACCACCGCGTAGACCTTGCCCAGGATCAGCCGCTCGTCCACCATGCCGATGCTCTTGGCCCGGCTGTCCCGGGAGGAGTTGCGGTTATCGCCCAGGACGAAGACGCAGCCCTCCGGCACGGTCTTGGGGCCGATGAAGTCCAGCTTGTTGTGGATGGGCTCCGCGGCGTATTCCTCCTCCAGCGGCTCCCCGTCCACATAGACGATGCCGTGCTCGAAGTCGATGTTGACCTCCTGGCCCTCGGTGGCGATGACCCGCTTCACCAGGGCCTTCTCCTCGCTGTTCTCGTCCACATTCTTGAAGATCACCACGTCGCCGGCCTTAGGCTTGAAAAACAGGTTCGAGACCAGCATTTTGTTGCCCTCGTAGAGGGTGGGGTTCATGGAGGGTCCCACCACGTCGATCAGCCGGACCAGGAAGGAGAACAGCAGCACGCAGAAGATCAGCGCCGCCATCAGGCTCTGCACCCAGTCATAGATCTCCCGTCTGGTGCGCTGGGCCGGGGTCATGGACTCCCGCTCCGCCTTTTCCTCCGCTCTTGTCTTTTTTTCTCTGCTCATATTGAAAAGCTCCCGCATTGTTGATTCTTTGCTTGTATTTCTGATGCGTCAAAGCGTATTATATCCCATCTTTCCCCGCGGGGCAAGCCTTTTCTGCAGCGCCCCCAAAAGCCTTCTCCTTGAGGAGAAGGTGTCATCCGCCGATCCCCGCGAGGCGGATGACGGATGAGGTGTCGCCCTTGGCTCCCTCTCCGAGGGAGCTGTCATCCGGCCGGATGACTGAGGGAGTCCCCCTCCGCTGCACCAAAGCACCCCGAGGGCATTCGTCCTCGGGGCGCCGCGTTTAGGATTCCATTGTGCTGGGCCAGATAAGACAAAAGGTACGTCCCCTTGTCTTTGCACGTCCCCTTGTCTTTGCATGAGGTCCCCGAGCAGCGGACGATGGCTTCGATCGGGCCGTGTCAGGTGGGATGGGAGTCATCCCTCATCCCCCTTCTGTCCGTAAGGAGACGATTCCTCTTGCACATTCATCAAGCAGTTCTTCCATGTTAGTCTCCCTTTACGGAAGACGGGAGCGATCCTCCGGATCAAAGCCCTGGGTGGAGGAGAGGCCGTTCCACACGGATCCGTCCGAGCGGTAAAAGAGACGCGTTACCTGGCCGTCCAGGCCCGTGTAATCGATCACAAATACCTGTCCGAGCTCCACCTTCATCACATAGTTGTTGTAAGGCAGGACGTCCCCGTTCAGGGGGCAGTCTTTCAGATCCTCATATGCGTTTTCCAGCCTCCAGTATTCCCTTTGGGTATACGGGAGCCCACTGTCGGAGAGATCCTGCGTGCCAAAACAGGTGGCCTCGTACTCTTTGCCGTTCACGACGATCCGGTCCGTCCGCACCGGATCCGCCAGAGTCAGATCCTCCGTATGCAGCGCGCCGCCGAAACGGGCGGAGAGCTGCGCCGCCATAGATGGCACCGTCTCGGAAAAATCAAGCCGCTCCGGGTCTGTGTGCATGGAACCGTAAATCCCCATTACGCTGCTTCCGCCAAGCCGCTCATATTCCCGGATAAAGTTCTCTGTCATCAGGTCTTCCCGGTAGGCATAGCGATCCGGCTCGCCCTTGGAATAATAGCTCCGGCCCTGTTGTACCGCGGTCTGGGCAAGCTCATACTCCGGGGACTCCACCCGGCCGGCCTTCCGCAGCTCCGAGAGATACCGCGCCCCTGTGGAGCTGTACTGATGGCCCACATCCGTACCGTGGAAGACCGTTTCGGGGAAGCTTCTCTTGATCTCCCGATAGAAATCCAAAACCTTTTCCGAATGGGCCTGCGTCCCGCTCCAGTCCTCGTACAGCCGCATCAAAATCTCATCGGAATCCGCGTGCATCCACGCATTGAGATACTCCGCCGTATAACAGGGATGCTCAACAAACAGGTCGCGCATCCCGGACGCGTAGAATTCTCCCCAGATCGCCAGTTCCTTTTCCAGACAGCGTTCGTCGGAATGCGCCTCGCCGTAGAGGTAGATCTGGCCTGTCTGTTCCGCCGGCTCGCCCTTCGGCGCGCAGGCGCACAGGATCAGCGCGCAGAGGAGCAAGAAAAGCGCGGTTTTGATTCGTGTGACCATCGGGACCTCCCATTCTGTCTCTGCCTGTGTGTCTAAACCCATGTTCAGTGGGCCCGCTCTCCGGTTCTCCGGGACAGGGAACGGCGAATGCGTGTGTCGGTTTCACGGCAGAATCACGCAGACGTTTCGTGCGCGGCTTTGCGCCCCGGTCGTACCTTGTCCCGGTTTTTCTCCCCGATCTCTTTCCTTCGTTTCCATGATCATGATGATCGGATGGTGCAGCGCGTTTGAAAGCGCTTGTCCATAGGATTTGTTGTTTGTCGCTGAAATAGCGACATCGCCATACTCTGTGCAGAAAGCGGAGCATATTGAATCTGTACCTGTGTGGTCAATCCACAGCGGTCTCGATCCAGTCAGCTTTTCAACAAGCTGGGACACTTTCCTTTGCCAAGGATTTGGCTGAATTACTCTTGCGTCTTTGCCGTACCTCGCAATAGCCGCTTCCACTCCTGCCCGCCCTCGGGATCCGAGAACCGATTGTTGAAGCTCTCCGAGCTTCTGGCCGACCGCTCCTCGTCCGTCTCCGGAATGTCCAGTGTTACCGCTTTCCCATTCTTGAGTTTGTATCTTGGATTCCTCCGTCCTGATCGTCTTGCCAGATTATATCATTCCCGCTATCAACCTGCAAGTCGGTTTCTGCTCCCGGAGCCTGCCCTGTCAGCGCGTCAGCAGCGGATGCCCCGCGAGGCGGATGACGGATGAGGTGTCCATAGCCCCCTTAGGCACGGCTTGCCCCTCCCGCCGTTCTCCTGCAGGGGCGGCTGTCAGCCGCCCGCAAAGCCCTTTCCCGCTTGCAAGCGGGAAGCGCCTATGCTACAATACGGTAAAGAAAAGTGAGGTGACAGCAGTGCTGAAGCTCAGCATCGTGGTTCCCATCTACAAGGTGGAAGACTATCTCCCCGCCTGTCTGGATTCGATCCTGCTCCCTGAGCGGGAGGATTATGAGATCATCGCCGTGGACGACGGCTCCCCGGACCGCTCCGGCCAGATCGCGGAGGAATACGCCGCCCGTTATCCCGGCCTGATCCGGGTGATCCACCAGCCAAACGGCGGCCTGGGCGCCGCCCGGAACACCGGCATCGAGGCGGCGAACGGCGATTTTCTGCTCTTTCTGGACAGTGACGACAGTCTCTTTCCCGGCGCTCTGGAGGAGATGCTGGGGGAACTGGCGCGGGACGAGGGCTGCGACGTGCTGTTATTCAGCGACGACCAGGTGGACGAAAAGGGCCAGGTCCTCTCCCACGGCGTGAGCTGCGCCCGGGAGGGCAGCTTCACTCTGGCGGAATACCCTGGCCTTCTGCTGGAGCAGCCCAGCGCCTGCACCAGGCTCTGGCGGCGCAGGCTCTTTCTGGACAGCGGCATCCGCTTCCCCGTGCAGCTCTGGTTTGAGGATCTGGCCACCACGCCCCGGCTCTTTCTGCGGGCGGGGAGGATGCGCTCTGTCCCCAAGGCCTGGCTGCGCTACCTGCTGCGCCGGGACTCCATCACCAACGCCAAGGATCCCTCCCGCAACCGGGAGATCATCACGGCCCTCTCCCTGGTGCGGGAGGATTACCGGCAGCAGGGCGCCCTGGAGCGCTACGAAAAGGAGCTGGAGATCAGCGCGGTGAAGCATCAGCTGCTTTTCTCCACGGTGCGGGTGAACCAGGCGGATCCCCGCTCACCGCTGCAGAAGGAGCTGAAGCAGGATCTGGACAAGACCTGGCCCCGCTGGCGGAGCAATCCCTATCTTTCCCAGCTCCCCCTCCAGCACCGGCTGCTGCTGCGGCTGATCGACGGCGGACACTACGGAGCGGTCCACGCCATGATGGCCGCAAACAACCGGATCAAGGGAAAAAACGCATGACTTGACAGGCGCTCCCGTTCACACACTATGGGCAAGGCGGTGTTGCTATGGAAAAGAAAGCAAAGAAAAAGCTGCACCTGGGCTTCTGGCTCCTGACGGTGCTGGTGGCCCTGCTCTGGTTCTTCTATCTGGAGATCAACAAAAACACCCTCTCCGGCTGGATCCAGAGTCTGGTGGTCTTTTTGGTTTACATAACATTAAGTGTCAAGCTCCTGCGGGGCAAAAAGTGGTTTGTGCGCCTGGGCGCGTTTCTCGTGCTGCTCCTGCTGCTCTGGGCTATCGGCCGGGGGACCCTGGGTCCCTACAAGGCCCGCCCCGCCATCGAGGGCGAGACCGGCGGCGTGACGGGGATCGTCACCGTCCGGGACGGGCAGCTCACCGGCGTCACCACCGCGGACGGCGCGGTGGAGGTCTACGCCGGCATCCCCTATGCCAAGCCCCCGGTGGGCGAGCTCCGCTGGCGGGAGCCCCAGGACCCGGACCCCTGGCAGGGCGTGCTGGCGGCGGACCATTTTGCCCCCATGTCCATGCAGCCCCGGGACCCGGCCTGGTACAGCTCCATGGCCCAGATCATCGGCTTTCACGACTATGAAGTGAGCCTTGACGACAATTTCCGGGACCGGAACAGCGAGGACGCCCTGTACCTGAACATCTGGAAGCCCGCCGGAGCGCAGGCGGATCTGCCGGTGCTGGTGTACATCCACGGCGGCTCCCTCCAGACCGGGCAGCCCTGGTACGCCGACTACCGGGGCGAAGGTCTTGCCCGGAAGGGCGTGATCGTGGTGAACATGGGCTACCGCCTGGGGATCTTCGGCTTTTTGGCGGATGAGGAGCTGATGGCCGAATCCCCCAACGGCACCACCGGCAACTACGGTCTGCTGGACCAGATCAAGGCCCTGGAATGGGTGCGGGATAACATCGCGGCCTTCGGCGGCGATCCCGGCAACGTGACTCTGGCGGGCGAATCCGCCGGCGCCGCCTGTGTCAGCGCCCTCTGTACCTCGCCCCTGGCCAAGGGGCTTTTCCGCCGGGTCATCGCGGAGAGCTCCACGGTAACGGCACCCCAGCCCGCCCACTCCTTCCAGCTGCTGGAGGAGGGGCTGGAAAACGGCAAAAGGATCAAGGTGCGCTTCGGCGTGAGCAGCATCGCAGAGCTGCGACAGCTGGACGCGGAGACCCTGGCCGCCGCCGCGGACCGGATCCACCACATGACGGTGGACGGCTACGTGCTGCCGGAGACGCCCTATGAGAGCTACCGGAAGGGCATCCACAACGAGGAGGCCATCCTCCACGGCTTCAACGCCCAGGAGGGCACCGCTTTCATCCTCTTTGACAACGCCAATCTGAAAAACTATGAGGAAAAGGTAGGCCGCATGTTCGGCGAAGAGGCTCCTGCCGCGCTGGCCCTCCGTCCCTCCGCCACCGACGCGGAGGCCAAGGCCAACTGGATCGACCTCTACTCGGCCTACTTCTTCTCCTACGGCCACTACTGCTGGAGCCGGCAGGCCCTGGCCCTGGGCCTCCCCTGCTACGAGTACTATTTCAGCAAGTCCAACGGACGCCTCGGCCCCTGGCACAGCGGCGAGGAGGTCTACTGCTACGGGAACATCCCGGCGGCGTCCCCCCTCTATGACGAGAGCGACCGGGCCCTCAGCGAAATCTTCTGCTCCTACTTCGCAAACTTCTGCAAAACCGGCGACCCCAACGGCCCGGGTCTGCCCCGCTGGGAGCAGGCCGGAGACGGGAAGACCCTGCTGGAGCTGGGCGAGCAGGTGGGGCCCCGGGAGGATCCGTATCTGGGGATTTATGAACTTTTTGATAAGAAATACGAGTTTGGGAACTAATGGATTGATAAAACGTCCAAGTGCGTGTACAATACAAAACACATAAGCGTGCCCCCTCTGAGGGGCGGAAAGGAGCACAAACATGGACGTCAAAACTGCTGTTGAAAAGATCAAGGAGCTGGTCAGAAAGGGCAATGTCTCCAAGATCGTGGTTCGCCGCAAGGGCGAGGTGCTGCTGAGCATCCCCGTGAACGTGGGCGTTGTGGGCGCTGTCATCGGCCTCACCGCCGCCAAGTGGGCCGTGCTGGCCGCGGTGCTGGGCACTGTGGGCTTCGGCTGCTCGGTGGAGATCGTGAAGGACGACGGCGAAGTCGTGAACGTGGTCACCGAAGAGGATACCCAGAAGGCCAAGGACACCGCCGCCGGCGTCATCCAGGACGTGAAGGAGGCCGCCACCAGGGTGGTCAACCAGGTCAAGGAGGGCTACGAGGAGGCTGTCCAGGAAGAAAAGGCCCAGGACGCCGACTTCGAGCAGGTCGTGGACGACTCCGAGCCCAAGGACTAAAGCCAAAGAAACACAAAAAAGATGGAATGTGAGCGATCACATTCCATCTTTTTTGCGTTTCAGTTCATCGCGAAGCTTTCGGAGGACAATCCCGATACCCGATAGAAGGTACGGCCCTTCCACCTCATCCGTCTTGCCCCTCCCGTGAGATCGGGGCAATCCACCTTCTCCTCAAGGAGAAGGCAGCGTGCTCAGCCTACGCCGGCGTCGAAGAAGACGAAGTGGCTGTCAAAGTCCTCATAACGCAAGGTATTCCCGGTGGGGCGGAACTCCAGGCTTTCCGCCACCTTCCGGAGCTGTTCCTCACCGATCTGACCCACCAGCTTCACGACCCAGCCCTCCTCCTGGTTCAGGAGCAGGATGTTGTCGAATTCATACTCCCTTGCCGGGACATTGTATTCGGGCACGGCGTCAAGATGGATGCTGGAATGGAAAAGCAGTACATCCAGATTTTTCTCGTCCCAGTGCTCCTCCCGGATCTCCCCCGGCGTCTGATAGAGCAGCAGCATAGCGCCGCCCTGATTGAACTGGGTGGTGCAGAAGGTCTGGATCTGCAGGGGCTGCATCATGCCCCGATAAGCCGGGACGCCCACGTTGTTGCCGTTATCGCAAAGACGCTCAGCGGTGAAGTACTGCTTCCAATCCTCAGACTGCAGAGAAAGCATGTCGCCCGGCAGCCAGCCGGTGCGAAATTCGATCTCCTGACTCTCCTCCAGTTCTGGCAAGGTCACCGCAAGCTTGGCGTCGCTCCAGGTGATGGTGCCGTCCGGGGAATCATCCCAATGGATGGAAAAGGTCTCCTCTGCCGCGGGGCGCCGGTATTCAAAGCCCAGGTACAGGCCGTAGGCCGTGAAGCCCAGGGCCACAACCAGCGCGGCAGCCAGGGTCAGGGAGAGAATGCGTTTGGATCTCATGTGTTTGCTCCTTTCCGGGGGCAGGGCCTCCTCGGGAGCATAGCGGACCGCCTCCGCCACATAGCGGGGGTCGATGTCGCCCATGGACGTAAACAGCTTATCCCGATTCATGCCAGCAAGCCCTCCTTTTGCAAGTTTTTCCGCAGTTTTTCTCGGAGACGGAAAAGACGCACCGAGACCCGGTTTTCCCGAAGGCCGGTATGGGAGGCGATCTCCTTCACGGGATCGGCGAACCAGTACCGGCGGACGAAGAGATAGCGGTCCGGATAGCTGAGCTCGGCGAGGAAGCGGTCAATGGCCCGGGTCAACTCTCTGGCCTCCAGCTCCCCTTCCACGTCGGTCCCGGCCGGGATACAGTCCTCCAGCTCCTCGAGCACCAGGTCCAGGCTGCTGTTGCGTTTGGCGGCGGTTTCGCTGCGCAGGCGCGACACCGCAAGGTTGCGGGCGATCCGGCAAACATAGCTCACCAGAGGATCGGGACGCTGAGGCGGAATGCTGTTCCAAACCCCCAGATACGCGTCGTTCACACATTCCTCCACATCCTGGGGATCGCGCAGCAGGTTCCCCGCCGTCCTCTTCACAGCCGCTCCATAGGTATGATCCAGCTCCCGGATGGCCTGCTCCGAGCGCTCAAAAAACAGGTCCAGGATCTTGCTGTCCTCCATATGCGTCACTTCCTTTCCGCCTCACCTATACTCTCGCAAAAGAGAGCGGAATCTTACAGTTGTATCAGAAAAAAGCAAGTTGCAAAAGGTTACCATAATTTGGTTTGCATAATTGATTTAACATAATTTTGTTTACATAAGTATCCTACTTTTCCCGCAGACTGCGACACCTCATCCGTCATGCGGCGGACCGTGACACGCCGCATGCCACCTTCTCCTCAAGGAGAAGGCTTTGACGGATCGTTGGCGACCACAAAGGGCGAAGCGGAGCGAAGGGCGCCCCTGCGACGGGTCTGGAAGCGGCGCTATCAGGGGGATCGCGGGATGCTCTGGTCTCCCCTGAAAGGGGAGGTGTCGCCGGAACCTGCGACGGTGACGGAGGGGTTCTCCATCGATTCTCCCCCCTTTTCACTCTTCACTTTCCTCCCTGTTCCGCCACGTAGATGCTGATGCGGTTCTGGATCAGGCGGGCGGTGTCTTCCGCGCTCCGCTCCCCTGCCAGGAAGGGCGTGACCTCCTCCCGGATGATGGCCATGGCGGTCTCGTCCTTGAGAGTCGTGTGCTCTACCTTGCTCAGAAGCGTATCAAATTGGGTGATCTCCGCTTCGGTGATGGGGCTGGTGAGGCCATCGTACCACAGATCCCGCTCTTCATTCGGGTCGATGTGCCGTGCCTCCTCCAGCTGCTGCTCCAGAAGGGGGCGGTAGTTGGGGATGGCCCGCTCCGCGTGGAGCAGGCAGTACTTCAAAAACTGCCAGCAGAGCTCCGGATGCTCTCCGTTCTTCATGACACCGATGGGATAGGACAGGGTAAAATCCGTGCCGCAGCTGCCGTCCGGGGTAGGCCATCCGATGACGCTGACGCTCCGGCCCACCCGCCGGCACTCCTTGGCAAGGTCGGTGGCCTCGTTGAGCATCACCAGATCTGTCGCGATCTGCCCCTCCCCCATCAGGTTCCAGCCGAAGATCATGTTCTCCGGATCCTCGGGGGTCTCCCGCAGATCCCGGCAGGCCTCCAGCAGACGCACAAAGTCCGGGTTCTCGAAGTCGCAGGTCCCGTCCTTCCAGTGGATAGCCTGGCGCAGATAGCGGCTGACGCTGCTTTCCAGGAAATAGTCCCGGGTCAGGTTATAGATCGTCATTTTCCCGTCGCTCATCTCGGCGTCGATGCGAAAATAGTCGTCAAAGCTCCAGCCCCAGGCATCCCCAAAACGGTCCCACAGGCCCAGACGCGTCTCGATGGAGAAGCAGTCCGCCATCAGGTAAAGCCCGCCGCAGTCGTTCTCGATGGCCCGGGCCAGCACCAGGTCCTCCGGTGAAAGCGCCGGATCGGCCTCCAGATCCTGTTTCAGATCCCGCAGCAGGCCCTGGCGGAGAAAGGCAAAGGGCGAGAGGGAGCCGTTCAGCACCAGCATGTCCGGCCCCTGGCCGCTGAGGATCTGGGTATTCAGCTTCATCAAGGCCTGCTCGGCGCTGAGACTGCCGCCCTCGGAGAGGTCCAGAAGCTTCACATAGCAGTCCGCGCTTTGGGCGTTGAAGGCGCTGATGCTGTGGACCACGTTGGCATAATAGGTGGTAGGGTCCGGCTCAGTGTCCAGGGCATCCTGGGTGGGCAGCACCGCCAGGGTCAGCATGGTCCGGGGCTTGATGTCCTCGGGCTGGGCCGGGAGCAGGAGCACGGGCTCCGCAAAGAGGCCCCCCAGCAGGAAGCGGCCGTCCCCCAGGGACCTGGTCTCCGTGACGCCGCTGACGCTGAGCAGGCACTCGTCCCAGAGCACCAGGGGCCGGGTCTGGCCCTCTCTGTCCATACGGAAGATCCCCTCCGGCAGGATCTGGAGGAAGGGGCTTTCCCCATCGCCGGAGCTGACAAAGCCCCTGTCCCAGGTAAAGAGTTCAGTAAAGCAGGCATTTTCCACGTCGATGGTGCTGAGGACGCCTCCGCTGCCGCTCTGGCGTTCCTCCAGGAAATAGAGTTCCCCGTCGCCGCCCCGCAAAAGATCTCCCTGAAATTCCTCATGGGGGATGACGCAGAGGAGATTGCCTTCCCTGTCATAGACGCGCAGGGTGTCGCTGCATTTGAGGTACAGCTTGTCCCCAGCCGCCGCCATGCCCAGAGAGAAACAGCCCGCGGGCAGCTCCAAGCGCAGCGTTTTCTGATACGCGCCCTCAAAGGAATAGAGGCTCAGCACCAGGGTGTCTCCATTTTCGGAGCGCTCCTCGTCCTGGACCCAGATCCCATCTTCACCCCTGCTCACAGTAAAGGCCATGCCCGCGTAGCGGAACAGTTCCTCCCCGTCCCGGTAGACGACGGTCTCCCCCATAGAAGGATTGCCCATGGCGTAGATCTGTCCCTCATGACAGAAGCGGACGCCCGCCCCCTTGGGAAGCTCCAGGGGCTCCGTGCGGTAACAGCCGCCCTGGCCCTGCCAGGCGCCGGTGACGGGGTCCACCCCGCCCACCGCCTGGGGCGGCTCCGTTTTTTCCTTCTTTTCCCCACAGGCGCAGAGACTCAGGCACAGCGCCAGCAGCAACAAAATGCCGATCGCTTTTTTCATGTGTTTCCTCCTTCTGTCGTTCATCCATATGCAAGGGAAAGAACCGAAAAGTTCTGGCCGCTGTGGTCATAGGCGTAGCGGAAGCCCGTCTCCCGCAGCTCAACGTAGTCCAGCAGCTCCTCCAGCTGGGCAAAGCTCATGCTCTCCTCCCCCGCCGCCAGCACCAGCAGCACCTGCTGCCGGGTGTCGAAGCGGAGAAGATAGTTCTGCCGGTCCCATTCGCCGTCCCGGATCTGAACGGTGATCAGGGCCTCCAGGAGCTGGATGTCACCCCGGGTCTCCTCCTTCACAACCGTGGCCTCTCCCTTGGGCCAGCCCAGGATCAGGTCCACCCCGTGGAGATAGGCTCCGTCCAGCACCTCGATGCGCAGAGCGGGCCGCTGCGCCGTGGTCCCCGGGGAGTAGGTGCGGGAATGCTCCCATTGCTCCGCCTCTTCCGCCGTCATTCCCGCCTCCCGCAGGCACTGATCCAGGGGCCGCTGCTGCTCCGGCTCCTTGAAGCCGCCGGGCCGGTAGGATTCGAAAAAGCGCAGCATGCTGCTGCCGCCGCCGATCCACTCCTCCGGGATGGGCGCTCCCTCCTTCAGCCGGAAGGCATGGGCGCAGCCCGTCTCCTCCGTGTCAAAATGCAGGGCCATGGCGCATTCTCCAAAGTTCAGCTCCATGTGGAGTCCCTCGTTGGGAGACCCGTCCAGACCGTTGAAGAAGTATTCCTTATCATCCCCGGGATCCAGATCCCGGTGGCTCATGGCCGCCCGGTACACCGCGTAGCCGCAGGCCGCCAGCAGCAGGGCCAGCAGCGCCGCCGCCAGCACCGTGCGCCAGAGCCTGCGTCTATTGGGAGCATAGCGTTTCTCCCGTTCCCAGCCCAGGAAGTCCCCGGCACGCAGCAGGGCTTCCTCCTCAATGCCGTCCATGGCGCGCAGCAAAAGCATGGCGTTCAGCATAGCGCTTCCTCCTCCAAAAAGGCCCGCAGCCGCTTGCGCAGGCGAAAGAGCAGGGTCTTGGTCCGGCTCTGGGTCCAGCCCAGGCGGCGGGAGATCTCCTCCACCGGTGCCAGATACCAGTAGCGGGCCACAAAGACTTTCTGCTCCGTGTCGCCAAGTCCCTCCACGAAGCGGTGGACGGCCTCACGAAGTTCCTGCAGTTCGATGTCCCGGGCGGGGTCCGCCTCCGAGGGAAGACAGTCCGCCAGCTCCTCCAGGGCAAGGGGTGTTTCCCCACCGCCCCGCTTCTGCCGGGTCCGCTTTTCCAGGCGATTGATGGCCAGGTTCCTGGTGATCCGCCCCAGAAAAGTGGAAAGCAGCGAGGGGCGCTTGTCCGGCATGGCGTTCCAGGCCCGCAGCCAGGTGTCGTTGACACATTCCTCCGCGTCCTGCCGGTCGCTGCAGACCGCATAGGCGATATGATGGCAGTAGCGGCCATACTTATTGTCGGTTTCTGCGATGGCCCGCTCCGAGCGCTGCCAATAGAGATCCACGATCTCGCTGTCCGTCATGGGCAGCACCTCCCTTCTACTCTTATAAACCGCATTTTGACGGGATGGTTTCATCAAAACGGTTATTCTAGTTTTCTTCCACAAATATAGCAAAAACTGGGAGCTCTGTGTCTTAAGCTTTCTTAAACCGAAAGTCTTTCCCTGGAAGGAAAGCCTGGGGCTCTATCTCTTTTCTCGAAAACGGGATCGAGATCTTACAAAAGGCCCACACACTTTGTGCAATTGGTTTACATAAGGTTGGGTTTTTGTTGTTATGTCTATATATTGGGACCAGAAAGGCGGGATGTGGGCACTGGCTGAATTGCCTGAAGGACAAGAGAGGGTCGCCCGGGCCATCCCGCCCTGCGCAGATACGGACGCGCGACCTGTGCGGGCGCGGGCGATTTGCGCCGGTGCATGGACGCAAAAAGGGCGCGCTGCAAAATGCATTTTGCAGCGCGCCCTTTTTGGGGATTTCTGTAAAAGAGAGGTCTGGGCTCAGCTCAGCCGTTTTTCAGCTTCAGCAGAGCGGCGGAAAGCTTGTCCAGGCCATGATAGTTCATCCACATGACCAGGCGGCGGGGAAAACTCTCCTGACGAAAGGCCGGAGAGGACCGGAGTTCCGGGATCTCTTGGTTTACATAATCTCTGATTTCCCGGATGATGGCGTCTTTATCCGCCGTATCGTGACGCCCGAGGCGGTTGATGCCGTCCAGCAGCGCGTGGTTCAGCACCAGCGCTTCATAGTCCTCCTGTCTGCCGGCCTCCCGCATGGGGGCCTTCAGCAGATCCAGGATGGCAAGCAGATCCCGGTTCTTGCGGGAATTGTTGTTGTTCATGGTGGAGGTATGGCCGCAGCGGTAGCAGTAGAGAGGCTCCGGCACGGCGGCGAGCTTGTCGGTACGCAGCAGGAGCAGGGCCACATAGGCCAGATCCTCATACCAGAGGCCTTCCGCAAAGCGCAGGTCTCCCAGGCTGCTGCGCCGCACCAGCTTGCTCCACACCTCGGTGGATATTTTGATGGGCCGCTCGTATCGGGAAAGGGCGATATAGTCCCGCCGTCCGTCCGGCCAGCACTCCTCCGCGTCGCAGACCACCATGTCGGCGCCGGTCTCCTCGGCCTTGGCAATCATCTTCTCATACATATCCGGCTTTACCCAGTCGTCACTGTCGGCAAAGCCCAGGAACTCCCCTTTTGCCAGGTCCAGCGCCAGATTCCTGGCCCGGCCCTGGCCGCCGTTTTCCACCGTGATCACCCGGATCCGCTCTGGTTCCCGGGCCCGGTATTCCTCCAGGATCCCGGCGGAGCCGTCCCGGGAGCCGTCATCCACCAGGATGAGCTCGCTGTCCTTCACGTTCTGGGCCAGAAGAGAGTCCAGGCAGGGGCGCAGGAACTTTTCCGCGTTGTACACCGGGACGATTATGCTGAGCTTCATGCCTCCGCCTCCTTTCCCCGGGTTTGATACCAGATCAGTGCCAGGATCAGCGCCAGGTAGATGGACACATTGGGACGCCGGACCAGGGCGCCGGAAAACTGGGCCAGGCCCAGCTGCAGGCCCAGGGTCAGAGCCAGGGTGAAATTCAGCACCGTGAAGCTGCCGGAGAAATCCCGGCGCAGGGTACGCAGGATCTGCAAAACAAAGTACAGGATGAAGCCCACGTACAGGGCAAAGCCCAGATAGCCGTAGTAATAGAACACGGCGGGCCAGTCGTTTTCCATGTCGTAATCGCCATCGGTGTCCTGACGGGAAGTCTCATAGCCCACCAGCTTGGTCAGGGTATCGGTCTCTTCCTTCCAGATCAGGGCGGCGTAGCTGCGCTCCATCACCCGGGTATCCGTCAGGCGGCCTGTGTTCGTGGTCATGCGATACTGGATCAGCACCTTGTCCATGCCAAAGCGGTCGATCAGGTCCGGCAGGACACCCAGATACTGCCAGTAGTAGTACGCAAAGACCTCCTTGACCACAGGGTCGGCAAAGCGCTCCTCAAAGCTCAGTTTGGTCACGTCGATGCCCTTTTCCAGCAGGGTCGCCTCGATTTCGCCGGAGGTATGGGTCTTGGCCAGGTGCTGGTCCACCCGATAGCGGGGCGTCCAGGGATAGATGACCACGGAGAAGACCATCAGCAGCACCAGCAGGATCAGCATGCCGCGCTTCAGCGGCCGTTTCAGCAGCAGCTTCTCTCCCAGCAGGAAAGCGGCATAGCCGCCGAAGATGCCGAAGATGCCGTAATAGCAGGCCTTGGTGCCGTTTGTGAGAAAGAGTGTCACCGCCGCCAGCGGGATCAGCACCGAGAGCCAGCGCTGCCTGGTTTTGAGGGCATAGCCCACGGCAAAGGAGGACAGGGTCACCAGCAGGATGCTGTTGGCGCAGCGGTTGTCGTCGATGACCCAGCCGCTGTAGCCCAGGCCCACGCCGTAGGTCACGTTGCCGGTGCCGGTGAGCCGGGCGATCGGCACAGAGGCCGCCATGATCAGGGCCGCGATGAGAATACCGCGGAGCGCCTGCTCCCGGGTCTGGGGCCGGCGAAGATACCAGAGAAAGCTCAGCGCCAGCACCGGAGCCTGGAGCAGGCGGACCAGATAAGCCAGATCATAGCGCAGATCCACGATGCCCACCCGGTAGCAGTTGAGCAGGCGCAGCAGGCAGAAGACGCCGATCACCGCAAAGCCCAGCAGCAGGGGCTTTTTCCGCTCCGCCTTCAGCAGGGCCACCAGCGGCAGGATCAGCAGCAGGGCCAGCCGGACGTAGCCCGAGACCGTGCCGTTCTGGTTCCGGGTAAAATAGGCCACGGTATCCAGCAGCGGCTGGGCCGCGATCAGCAGCACAAGCCAGTGATCGGATAGCCAGGATTGTTTCGTTTGTTCCATAGAATGACCCCCCATAAGTTTTATGGCGTCTCCCGACGGAAGACGCCATAAAACATGTGAGATTGCTTACAGTCTCTCCTTGACCTTGGCCTTCTTGCCCACGCGGTCACGCAGGTAGTAGAGCTTGGCTCTGCGGACCTTGCCCTTGCGGACGGTGGTGACAGAGACGATGGAGGGAGAGTGCACCGGGAAGACCTTCTCGCAGCCGACGCCGTAGGAGATGCGGCGGACGGTGATGGTCTCGTTGATGCCGCCATGCTTCTTGGCAATGATGGTGCCTTCGAAAGCCTGGGTACGCTCGCGGTTGCCTTCCTTGACGCGGACGAGGACACGCACGGTGTCGCCCACGTTCATCTCAGGCAGCTCGGGCTTCATGTAGCGCTCACTGAGAATTGTAACCAGATCCATAACTTGATCCTCTTTCCTATAGACGTTCAATACCGGAGGCTCTGGCTCTCAACCCAGGCGCGGCAGCGGACCGCCTTTCTATGCCGGCGGGAACTCCCGCGCAAGCTGTAGTATTGTAGCACAGTTTTCCCGGTATTGCAAGAGCTTTTTTCCCGGGAAACAGCGGTTTTTTCGCGTCCGAGGCAGGGAGAGCCGCTCTCAGGGCTCCAGCACCGTGTCCCAGATCCCGGCAATCTTTTCCCGGGAGTAATCCCGGGCGTGGAGCATGGCCTCCCGGGCCATTTCCAGGCGGCGGGGCTCATCCTCCATCAGCTCCGTCAGCCTCGCGGCATAGGCCTTCAGGTCCCCGTCCGGGACCAGGATCCCGTCGACGCCGGGGCGGATCACCGCCGCGGGACCCACCCGCACATCAAAGGCCACGCAGGGCAGGCCGCAGCTGAGCGCCTCCAGCAGCACAAAGGGGAAGCCCTCGCTGACGGAGGTCATGGCGTAGAGGGAGGCACGCTTCATCTCCTCCTCCACGCCGGCGGGGGACAGCCTTCCGGTGAACACCACAGCGTCCTCCAGGCCCAAATCCGCGGTTTTTTGCTCTAACTTCTCCAGCTCCGGGCCGTCCCCCACGATGCGCAGGCTCCAGTCCGGATGTTTTTCCCGGGTCATGGCAAAGCAGTCGATCAGCCGGTCAAAGCCCTTTTCCCAGGACATGCGGCCCACGGCCACGATCCGCTTTTCCTTCTCCTCCAGGGGGAAGGGTTCCGGGAAATGCTCCAGAAAATTGGGGACCGAGACCACCCGGGTCTTTGCCTTGGCGGGGATCCACTGCCGAACCTCTTCCGCAAGCCCGGGGGTCAGCATCACCACCACGTCCAGGCCGCTGTAGCCGTGGCGGAAGCCGTCCAGGTAGCGCATATCGAAGCAGTGATCCTCATGGACCTGGGCAATCTTCCAGACCTTGGGGTCCCCCAGCAGGGAGAGGACCAGATTGTCCGCGTGCCGGGTGGTGATCAGGATCCCGTCGTGGATGGAGCGGATAGTCCTTTGGATCGCCATCTTCTTCTCTGCCAGGACCTTTACCGCATGGACGCTCTCCCGCAGGAAGGCGACCGGCTTCCTGGCGCGGAGGGCGGCATGCCACTCCTTCTGGTTGGGTCGATCCTTCAGCAGATAGCGCACCTTGACCCGCTCATCCAGCGGGTAGGCCGGGGCATTCGGCATATCATAGACGCTGATGATCTCTACCGGGTAGCGCTGCACAAAGAGGTTCGCCATGCTGCAGATGGCCTTTTCCACCCCGCCGTAGGCCAGGTGCAGGGCAAGAATCCGTATCGTTTTCATGGCGGCACCTCAGCGATACACCTGCATCCCGACGTCGAAGGTCTCGATGCGGGTGAATTTGGCAAAGTCCGGCGTCAGCACCGGAGAGAGCTGCCGCAGGGCCTCCGCCAGCAGTTCCGGGTTGATGGTGGGCTCCTGGGCGGAGAGAGCGGCAGTTATGTCAACCTTTTTCTCTCCCGGTGTGAAGCGGATCTCCCGAATGCCGGGACGGATGTCCGTCTCTCCCATGCCGCGCTTGGTCTTCTTGGTGATGACAATGGTCTCCTGCCGGTAGAATTTCTGCAGGGCGGCTGCCATCTCAGCGGGGTCCCGCTCATCATAGTCAAAGCGCCCCTCCACCTGCAGCCACTTGAGCTCGGCCACCTTGCGCTGCGGCTCATAGGCCTCCAGCACCCGGATGCCCTCGGGCATCACAGCGGTGAGCCGTTCGGGCAGCTCCTGCAGATCCGCTTCCCCCTTCAGCTTGAAGTCCATGATCTCGCAGAGGCTCCCGGTGCCCACGGAGAGGGGCAGGGCAATGGCGATCTGGGGATGGGGGTTGAAGCCCTCGGAGTATTTGAGGGGCAGGCCCGCCCGGTTGAAGGCCCGCTGCATGGTGTGCATCAGGTCCAGGTGGGAGATGTAGACGGCGCGGCCCGTCTTTTCAAAACGCAGTCTCAGCTTATCGCTCATCGCACTTGATCCCTCCTGTCAGGAGTTTGGCGGCGCCGCATGCGGCGCACTGGTGCCGGCAGTCCGGCGAGAGCCGGGACTCGTAGCACATCTCCCGCTCGTGCCAGAGGTGGGCCTTGCGCACGCCCACGTCGATGTGATCCCAGGGCAGGATCTCGTCCTTCCCCGCTTCCCGGTGGGCGTAGAAATCCACGTCCACACCGCAGGTCTGAAAGGCGTCCATCCAGCGCCGGAAGGAGAAGTAGTCCGTCCAGGCGTCCAGCCGGCCGCCCTGCCGCCAGACTTCCTCGATGGCGTCGGCCACCCGGCGGTCGCCCTTGGAGAGCACCGCCTCGATGAGGCTGGTCTCCGCGTCGTGCCAGTTGTAGGTCACGTTCCGGGCGGTGATGGCGGAGCGCAGCAGGTTCACCCGGCGCAGGTACTCCTCCAGGGGGATCTGGGCCTCCCACTGGAAGGGGCTCTGGGGCTTGGGGATGAAGCAGGAGGTGGAGATGGTGATCTTCACGCCCCGGTTTTTGTTCTTGGCGTTCACCCGCCAGCAGTGGAGGATCTGGTTGGCCATCTCGGCGATGCCCAGGATGTCCTCGTCCGTCTCGGTGGGCAGGCCCAGCATGTAATAGAGCTTCACCGTGTTCCAGCCGCCGGCAAAGGCGATGGAGCAGGTGTGCAGCACGTCCTCGTCGGTGACGTTTTTGTTCACCGCGTCCCGCAGGCGCTGGCTGCCGCCCTCCACGGCGAAGGTCAGGCCGCTCTTGCGCACCTTCTGCAGCCGCTCCATGATCTCCATGGAAAAGTTGTCCGCCCGGAGGGAGGGCAGGGACAGGCCGATGCTGCGAGGCTCGCAGTATGCCAATAGCCCGTCGCAGAGAGCGGGAAGCTGGCGGTAGTCGCTGGTGGAGAGGGAGAGCAGGGTCACGTCCTCGTGGCCGGTGTTCTCCAGGGATTCGATGCCCTGGCGGATCAGGGTCTCCGGCTTCTTGGCCCGGAGGGGTCGGTATACATGCCCCGCCTGGCAGAAGCGGCAGCCCCGGGGGCAGCCGCGGAAGAGCTCCAGGCTCACCCGGTCGTGGACCACCTCGGTGCTGGGCACGATGGGCTTTGTGGGGAAGGGCACCTTGTCCAGATCCGAGATGATGCGCTTCGTGACCCGGGCGGGGGAGCCGTCCTGCGGGGTCACGGAAGCCACGGTGCCGTCGTCGTTGTAGCGCACCTCGTAGAGGGAGGGCACGTACACGCCCTGGATCTGGGCGGCCTTCACCAGAAATTCGTGCTTGGACCAGCCAGAGAGCTTGGCCCCCCGCAGCAGGGTCAGCAGCTCGTTGTCCACCTCTTCCCCCTCGCCCACCACGAAGAGGTCCAGGAAGGGGGCCATGGGCTCGGCGTTCACCGCGGCGGTGCCGCCGGCCCAGATGAGGGGCAGCAGGTTTGGCCGATCCGCCGTGCGCAGGGGGATCCCCGCCATGTCCAGCATGTCCAGCACAGTGGTATAGGCCATCTCATAGCCGATGGAAAAGGCCAGGGAGTCAAAGTCCCCCACCGGGTCGCCGCTTTCCAGGGCGTACAGAGGGATGCCCGCCTTCTTCATCTCCGCATACATGTCCCCCCAGGGGGCAAAGACCCGCTCGCACCAGACAAAGGGCAGGCTGTTCATGGTGTCGTAGAGGATGCTCATGCCCAGGTTCGACATGCCGATCTCATAGGTATCGGGAAAGCAGAAGGCCAGACGCAGGTCCACCTGGCTCTTGTCCTTGAGGATCTGATTGTATTCCCCGCCGGTATAGCGGGCGGGCTTTTGCACCCGGGGAAGGATGCGTTCCAGCGCTTTATCCATGGCACTCTCCTGGCAGTTTTCTTTCGGTTCTTATCTTGTATAGTTTAACGTATTTTTCCTCTTTTTACAAGTCCTCCCGCAGAAGAAGCCAGAGTCCCGGCAGCAGCGGCGCCGCCCCCTTCCCCTGCAGGGCAAAGGCCACGCCGCAGGCGCAGAGCCCGCAGCCCACACCATAGCCCAGGATCCGGCAGAGCCGCTCGCCCCGGCGGCTGCCCAGCGCGGCGCAGAGCAGGGACGAAAGGACCCGGCCCCCGTCCAGAGGCGGCGCTGGGAGCAGATTGAAGAAGCTCAGCAGCAGGCTCACCCCCGCGGAGAGGCAGAGCCAGTCCTGCCCCGTCTTCCTCCAGAGGAAGGAGACAAGGAAGGCGTAGAGAAGGCCCGCCGCCGGTCCCGCCGCGGCAATGAGCGCATGGCCAAGAGGCGAAGTCTCCCCGGCGTAGTCCAGGCGAAAGCCTCCCGCCTCCGCACAGAAGCCGCGGAGGCGGAGGCCCAGGGCCAGGATCGCCGCAACATGCCCCAGCTCGTGGACCAGAATGGCAGGCAGCAGGGCCAGCAGCTCCCGGCCCCGCAGGAAGAAGAACAGCGCCGCCGCGAGAAAGGCCGCTCCGGGACTTGCCTCCAGGCGCAGCTTCCTCATGGTCGCTCCCCCGGCGCCAGCACGGCGATGCGCTCCTCTTCCCCGGAAAAGGCCCTGCCCCAGGCCTCCACCGCCTCCACGCTGCCCGGGCAGAAGATCTCCTCCGCACGGCATCGCAGGGCCTCCGTCCTTCCCGGAAACAGCAGCTTCAGAAGGCCCAGCAGCACCAGCAGCGCTGCCCAGGCCAACAGTCTTTGCTTTTTCACAGACATCCCTCCCCGGATGGTCAGTCTATGCCCCCGGTTGAGGAAAGATGCACACACTTGCCTCCCCTGTGTAAGGGGAGGTGTCGCGGCGCGATCCCACGCGAGCGCCGTGACGGAGGGGTTGTCGCCCGGTCCGCAGTGCCTTGCCATATCAGGCGCTTTCGTGCGAGGCCCAAGCCCCCTCGCTTTCGGCGGGTGCGCGCCGTGCCCATCCGGGATTTTTCTCTTGACATTTGCCGGAACAGTCATTATAATAAGCAGGCTTTACGGGGTGTAGCGCAGCTGGTAGCGCGCATGGTTCGGGACCATGAGGCCGCGAGTTCAAGTCTCGCCACTCCGACCAACTTTTGAAGCTCTAATCTTTTTGATTGGGGCTTCTTTTTTATTTTTCGTGAACTTTTTCAAAATATTCATTTTTCAAAAAGGTCGAGGTGTCAACAAAAAGTGTCAACTTTTTCGGTTTTCAAGGGCGTTTTTCGCCCTTGCACGGAGTGGATGGAATAGCAAAAGGCCGCTACCATGAAGGTAACGGCCCATTGACCAAGAGGCCCAAGGCGAGCGGGATCGCCTTGATCCTCGCATAGATTACACACTCTTGCTTGTCTTGTCAATGCCAGAGCTATTCTTTTTCCCTCTCCAGACGCTCAATAATCGCCTGCTTAATATAGCGGTTTACAGCTTGCCCGGCAGCGTCCGCCGCCGCTTTCACACGCTCATAGTCCGCAATCTGCATATCAAGCGGGACGCGCTTTATTTTCCCGGCCTTGTATTTTTTTGATGCCTGGTAACCCTGTTCTGTATAAGCCATATAATCACCTCCTCATGATTATACCACAGATCGAGTTATGTGTACACATAGCATACTGCACAAAGATATGTGTACACATTTGTCATTACTCACAATTGAAATATGCGTACACATATAGTACAATACAGTCACAGGGAACAAAGGAGCAGCCCAAAGCGATAAAAAGTAAGGTAGGCGTGTCCGGCGTCTGAGGGAAGTGCAAAGAGGTAAGACGCTTGCTAACTGCCGGAGCTCCAAGAAGCCCTGACTCAAAACAAGGAGGGCAAGACGATGAAATACAATCTGAGCCACATCATGACGCGGGCCTGGAGGCTTTACCGCAAGGAAAAGGGCTTGTCCTTCGGGGAAGCGCTGCACCGTTCCTGGCTGTCTGCCAAGGCGGAGCCGGTCAACGCTGATCGGGTACAGGCCGCGAAGGAGCTGGCCGGGATTACCGAAGAGTGCATGACCTGGAGCGGCTGGAGGGAAGCCGGGTTTGAAGTCGTTCACGGCAGCAAGGCGCTGTTCGGCTGTGACCTGATTCACGGCAGCAAGGGCGACGGTGCTATTTACCGCGCTCGCTTCTTTGGTCAGAGTCAAGTACAGGCCATAGCAGCGAGCGCCTGACGGCAAGAGGACAAGCAAGGGGCCGGGCAACCGGCCCCCAACAATACAACAAGAAGAACAAGGAGGACAACACAATGGAGAACACGAAAGGGAATAAAGAGTTTGACGCGCATGATTATCTCGCTTATGCAGAGGACGTGCTGCGAGCAATCTACGATTTGCTGGTCAAGGATGATCCGAACACCAGCAGCGCGGCAACGCTCGCGCAAGTGGCGCTTGACTTTGTCGGGCGGGCGGAGACGCTGATCGACAAAGCAGCAAAGGCATAACCAATCCGTAACCGTCCGATGTAATCGCGCTATGCTGTGCTTTGTTGGGATTACACCCGGCATTAAGGCGGCTGTCTGACTTGCTCAGGCAGTCGCCTGTTTTATTGTCTGGAGGGGGGTACATTCGGAATTCAAGAGGCCGTGCCGGAGCGAAAACACCCGCCAGCACCCCGCAAAGCTCGCCTGTTACCCGTCAGAGCCGCGAGGAAGCCGTACAGCGCACTTTCCCTTATTTCTGGTACGTTTACCCCTTGAGTATAAAGCAAAGCAGAGCGGCCACAGGGCCGCTCTGCTATATGTTCATACTGCTTTTACTGCCAAGGAATAACCGTCTTCATAGCCTTGCAACTCGGCAATACGAATGAGGCGAAGCACGCACGCCTGGACTTCATACAGAACTTGCTCACGCCGTCCAGCCGGGTACTGTGGCGCGCGCTCCTTGATGAAAGAGAGGAACTTGCTTTTCAGCTCGGTAAACTCCTCACTCCGTTTGAGCCCTTTCACGTTGATCCCCCAATTAAGGTATGAATCTTCTCCAAATTCCTCTGAGGGCCTGCGCAATCTTCCCTTACTGCGATCTGCAAAGCCCCATTTCTTCGCGTCTGTGTATGCCTCCTTTGCCAGGCCGTTAACCATGCCAGACAGTGCAGCCTCTTCTCCTTCTTCCAGATAGAGGCACCCCAACGCCCGCTCGGCCTCTTCCATTGCGAGCTTTGTGGACACCGTACAAGCGTCTTTCATCAGTTCAATTGCAAGTTTCATTTTTGGATCCTCCTGAAACATTCCGGGTCTCACCGTCAAGGTGAAATGCTTGACAGCGCGCTTTGCCCGGTGTACAATAGTTATAGCGAGTAGCGGATCATGGTTTGCCTTTCGTAGCGTTGCGTTGAGCTGCTGGCCGCATGTATCAGCGCAGGGGAGCGTCTGCCGGGATAGGAATCACCGGCAGGCGCTTTCTGCATTTTTCTGGCAAATAATACATGTGCTTTTCTTTCTTTGGTATTTTCTTTCTTTTCTCTGAGTCTAATATCCTATATAAAAGCTATATAGTTCCGTCTGATATTCGGATGTGGAGGATATATGATTTAGCCAAATAAAGTGTTGCCTTATTTTATGCTGCGTTACTAAGCTTGTCACCTTGATTGAAGCTATAGTTTATATATTTAATATATATATTATATAAAGGCTTTTAGATTACACTATATCAATGGATTGACCTATACCAGACCAATACTTACACCAACATATTCTCTCTTTCTACACTTGATAAGAGGGGGGTATAAGGGGGGACAAATGACGCGCATCAAAGAAGAATCCGGGAGCTTTTTGTCACTCCCGGTATAATCATTCTCTGTCGCCAGAGATGGCCGCCCGGAAAACTGAATCCGCCCGCTCTTCCTCGCGCTTCTTTTCAAGCGCCCGGATGCCCTCTACCACAAAGCGCCGCTGCTTTCGGTATGCTTCTGGATCGTACTCGTCCCTTTTGACGGGCCTCATAAGTCCTGACGCGAAATCCGGGCGGCGCCGAGCATAAGACCGGTTAAGTGAAGTCCGTCTATCCCGCTCCAATTTGGCCTCCAGGAGAGAATGAATTTCTTTCCAGGCCGTATTTTCGGCCTCATCATCGAAAGACGCCTGTGCGCCAAAAGCCGCAAATTCTATTGCCGCAAGAGCTATCCGTCCCGTCTGTTCCACAGACAAATCACAGAACAGCGGACGGATTTTCAACGCCGTTTTCTGTAGATTCACGATACTACCTCCTCTTCTTTTTCATTCTGAGCGGAAAAAGAGCCACAAAGCCCCCCGGTTTTCTCCGCCTCCTGTTCAGCCTGCCCAAAGACAGGGGGCGCGGGTCTGTGTCCAAACCGATAGGGGAAGAGCGGGCATTTCTCCGAAGGGCAGAGCCGCACTTCTTTCGGCGAGCCGCCGCAGCAGTCCAGGCAATTTGCCCGAATGGCTTTCATCGGCGTCATCATGCCTGCCCCTCCTTCTGATTCGCGGAAGCCGCATCAAGCTGCGCCAAAAGCAACGGCATATTGACCAGATACTTGACGCCAGCCCGAATGTGTGGGATGCTCCCCTCCCGGCATCCAGCCCGTAGGAAAATCTGCGAAAGCCCCGTTGCCTGCGCTGCTCTGATTGACAAAAACCTCTCCATGTTGTTCCTCCTTGTTTTACAGGGTCTTGCCCTGCTTCGTCTGAGCGCAGACTACCAGAATCTGAAATACTTTCAAGGCGCGTAACGCACTTTCCCGTAAAAAGTAACGCACTTTTTGAAAAAAAGCGCCGGGATAGTACCCGACGCTATTAGTTTAGTTTTCTATAATCAAGCTTTCTATTCCTTCTACTGTTCGCCGCTTTGCTGCCTCTGTTACTCCTGCATAAAACTGCATCGTTGTGCTCGCGTCCTTGTGTCCAAGTAGCTCCTGCACCTGTTTCAAGTCAGCACCACTTTCCAAGGCCAGCGTTGCCGCGCTGTGTCTCAGATCGTGCGGAGATACATCTGGAAGCCCGTTGCGTTTCACAAAGACCTTTACATGCTTTGTTATACTGTCTGGCCTGATTGGCTTATACGGGTCAGCATCATTGCAGAAAATGAATGTGTGCGGAGGGAGAACCGCGTTGTATTTTGCCTCCTGCTCCCGTTTCAGTTCACCTAACATGGAGCAAACGCGAAAGGACAAGGCAACCGTTCTTTCCTCTCCGGTTTTGGTTTTACCTACATACAGTTTAGCTTTGTCTAATGTCACATTTCTCGCAACGGAGAGTTCAAGTTTCTTTTGGTTTATATCGCCCCATTGAAGGGCTGCAGCTTCGCCGCGTCTGAGGCCAGTCGTAATCAGCAAATTCATAAGACATCGCCAATACAGGGATTCGTTATCCAAGCAAGCTAAAAAGCGCATTGCCTGTTCCGGCTCCAAAAAGTCCACCTTCTTTTTTTCTCTGTGCGGTTTTTCCTTCTGGGCCAACTCCCGGCATGGATAATCGTCAATGTAATGAAAGCGTCGTGCATACTCCAGAATGTTTCTCAGCGTGGCAAAGTGGTGCTGCTTTGTGGTAGCTCCATAAGGATCCCCGCTCCTGGTAACGGCTTCGCTGTTTATGTACTTGATGTATCTTTTCACGGCCTCGGCGTCAATCTGTCGAAGCTTCTTTTTCCCGAAATATGCAACCAAATCCTCGGACATATACCGGAAGAAGGAAATTGTGCTGGGCGTGTGCGTCCCATCCATGACATGATCGGGCCACCAATGCTCATTGACGAATTCAGCAAAGGTGATCTTCTCTTTGTCCGTCTTTACGTGGGTACGGCTATATTCTTCTTTCTGGGCGGTCTCCCATGCGTCAGCCTGCCTTTCTATCTCTTTGCGTTCACGCGCAGGGGTAAGTCCCTCAGGGCGTTTGACGGTGCATGTTCTCCAAACTTGCTTATAATGCTCATCCCTTCCGACGCATGCCCGGAATCTATATCCAATGATTTCTCCGTCCTTGCTCTTCCTGGTGTCAATCGTCGCCATGTTAGTTCCTCCAAAAGTGTCAACAATTCAGTCAACAAAGTTGTTGACAGTTGCAAGAAGTTACAACAAGATAGTATCATAAAAGCCTTGAAAAATCAATAGTTATTGGAGTTTGTAGCAGGCCATAACAAGTGCAGTTCTTAGTTCGGGACCATGAGGCCGCGAGTTCAAGTCTCGCCACTCCGACCAAAAAGAAACAGCCACCATTTGGTGGCTGTTTCTTTTTGCAGGAGCGGCGAGACTTGAATCATGTCCGCAAGCCACCTATGTGGCTTGCATGAACCAGTGCAAACACTGGTGAATCCCTTTATTTGGTTTTCTCGTCCCCCGCAAGGGAAAACCAAATGCAAGCAAGTCTTGCCACTCCGACCGTTGCCGAAAGATCACTGCACCCGAAGTGTTTTTCGCCTCCCCGCAAGCCGGCGCGAGGCGATGAGGCCGCGAGTTCAGAAACACTGGTGAAACCCTTTTCCAATCTCAAGGTTGAATTTACCCGTCATTCCGACTATACTGGTTTCAAAGAACGTGCCGCGCCCGTGCGCGGACGGAAAGTGAGGTTTTCCCATATGAAACATTCCGGCATGATCGCAGCGCTTCTGATCCTGATGCTGGTGCTGACCGGCTGTGCCGCGGCGGAGGCCGCGCCGGTTGAAACGGCCGCCCCCTTTGAACCCGGCGCTTACGCAGGGCTGGACGTCGCCTCCCCCGAATGGGTGGGAAAGCTGGAGGCTGCCAAGGACGCCGATCAGCTGCTGGTGGTGGCCGCCTTCGAAGAAGGTGCTACCGGTGCCTGGGTCTCTCTTCACGAAAAGCAGCCTGACGGAAGCTGGCATATGACCATGACCTCCCCCGGCTTCATCGGCAAAAACGGTCTTGGCAAGACCAAAGAGGGCGACGGCATGACCCCCGTCGGTGTCTTCCGCTTCAACCGCGCCTTCGGCATCGCCGAGGATCCCGGCTGCGCCATACCCTATGTCCAGGTGGACGAGGATACGTACTGGTCCGGTGATCCCCGGGAGGGCTTCCGCTATAACGAGCTGGTGAGCCTGCAGGAGCTGCCGGATCTGGACCTGGAGAGCGGCGATTCCGAGCACATCATCGATTACCCCTACAACTATGCGTACTGCCTGAACATCAGCTACAACGAGGAGGGCACCCCGGGTCTGGGCTCCGCCATCTTCCTGCACTGCATGGGCGCGGCCCGGCCCTTCACCGGCGGCTGCGTGGCCATCCAGGAGGCCCAGATGCGCTATGTGATGCAGCAGGTGAACGAGCAGACAAAGATCGTCGTCGATACCTACGACAAGCTCTCCGGCGGAGAGCCCTGGCCCTCCAGCTCCTGGCCCCAGGACCGCTAAAGCCGACTCCCAAAAGGGGCTGTTGCAAAACATGAAGAAGAGCGCAAACCTCTGATCATAACGTAGGGGAGGGCCTTGTGCCCTCCCGGCGGAACCTGGCTGTATTGTGATAAAAAGTTCGGCGAATTCGTACAATCTGCGAATTCGCCGAACATTTTCTTGAATTCATGCTCC
>JAFSMZ010000056.1:0-13963 GCA_017447685.1 Oscillospiraceae bacterium | reverse complement strand
GTGCCTGACCAGCCGTGACATCATCAACACCAAGATGCGCGCCATCCTGGACGAGGCTACCGACCCCTGGGGCATCAAGGTCAATCGCGTGGAGCTGAAGAACATTCTGCCTCCCAAGGAGATCCAGAACGCCATGGAGAAGCAGATGAAGGCCGAGCGCGAACGCCGCGAAGCCATCCTCCGCGCCGAAGGCGAGAAGCGGGCCGCCATCCTGGAGGCCGAAGGCGAGAAGGAATCCGCCATCCTGCGGGCCGACGCCAAGAAGCAGCAGCAGATCCTGGAGGCCGAAGGCGAGGCCGCGGCCATCCTGAAGGTGCAGCAGGCCACCGCCGAAGGCATCCGCCTCATCAACGAGGCCGCGCCCAGCGAAGCTGTCCTGCGCATCAAGGCACTGGAGGCCTTCACCACCGCCTCCCAGGGCCAGGCCACCAAGATCATCATCCCCAGCGAGATCCAGGGCCTTGCCGGTCTTGCCACCGGCGTCATCGAGGCAGCCAAGGACAAGTAAATCGCAAGCATTTCCCAATCGGGCGGCTTCGCGCCGCCCGATTCAAGGTGTAGACAAAGTCAAGAAAAGGTCTCACCGAGTTTTTCGCCTCGGAAGGCGAAAAAGAAAGTTCAATCCGTGTTTTCCGGGGGCGTGTACCTCGGAAAACACACTTTGCAGCCTGCAAGTGTGCGAGCATCCCCCGCAAGCGAGTGCGCGCAGCAGGCTGAAGCCCCTCCTGTCGGCAAAGCCCTTAGGCTTTGTCGACAGTCTGACCCGGGCGGCCTTGTGCCGCCCGGGTTCCTGTCATCAACAATGCACGCTGTTCGCGTCATCCTGAGCGGAGCGAAGCGAAGCCGAAGGATCTAAAGAGGAACGCCGTTCTGCGGATTCCGAGATTCTTCGTCACTTCGTTCCTCAGAATGACAGCGAGAATTAGCCTTCAACTTGAACCCGGGCGGCTTTTGCCGCCCGGGTTTTGCTTGCGTTTTTCCTGCATGCATGGTACACTGTTTCCAACAAATAAGATGGGAGATGGAAGGATGCACCTGTTTTCCTGCTGATGGGACATAACGAAGCCATAGGGCTTGGGCGGCGGCGTGACCGTCTGTATTGTTATGTCTTGACGTGGGAAGTTCGGGTCCTTCATCTGCCAGAGGCATAACTGCACCTCTTTGTTGGCTGTGGGATCGTTTTTCCCGCAGCCTTATTTCATTTTCAGGGAGGGCATCGCATGTCTTTGATCCAAGTTTCACATCTTACCTTTGCCTATGACGGCAGTTATGACAATGTATTTGAGGACCTGAGCTTTCAGATCGACACCGATTGGAAGCTGGGCTTCACCGGGCGCAACGGCCGGGGAAAGACCACCTTCCTCCGCCTTCTGATGGGGGACTATGAATATCGCGGTCAGATCGCGTCTTCCGTGCGCTTCAGCTATTTTCCCCGGGAGCCCAGGCACCCGGACTGGCTCGCCTGGGAGGCGCTGGAGGAGCTGGAGCCGGGACTGGAGCGCTGGCGGCTCCTGCGGGAGATGGCGCGGCTGGAGCTGGAGGAGGACGTGCTCTACCGCCCCTTCGACAGCCTCTCCCACGGGGAGCGTACCAAGCTCCTGCTGGCTCTGCAGTTTCTGCAGGAGAACGGCTTCCCCCTCATCGACGAGCCCACCAACCACCTGGACATTCACGGCCGGGAAGTGGTGAGCCGCTACCTGAACGGCAAGAAGGGCTTCCTGCTGGTGTCCCACGACCGGGCCTTTCTGGACGGCTGCGTGGACCACATCCTTTCCATCAATAAGGCGTCCATCGATATCCAGAAGGGCAGCTTCTCCTCCTGGTGGGAGAACAAACGCCGGCAGGACGCCTTCGAGCTTGCGGAAAATGACAAGCTCAAAAAGGAGATCGGACGCCTGCGGGAGACCGCCCGGGAAAAGGCCCAGTGGTCGGACACGGCGGAGAGCCGCAAGACCGGCATCAGCAGTCTGCAGGTGGATAACGTCAAGGGCTGGCGTCCCCTCCAGGGGGCCAAGTCCAAGAAGCAGATGGCCCGCGCCAAGGCCATCGAGACCCGGCGGGAGGCCGCCATCGAGGAAAAGGAGAAGCTGCTGAAGAATATCGAGCACCAGGCTGCCTTGAAGCTGAGCCAGACGGCCTATCACAAGGAGCGGCTGCTGGAGGTCCGGGATCTGACCGTGAACTACGGGAACGGAGAGCTCTTCACGCCGCTGAGCTTTGAGCTTCTGCGGGGGGACAGACTGGCCCTGCTGGGAAGAAACGGCAGCGGCAAGAGCAGCGTCCTGAAGCTCCTCTGCGGGGAGGAGATCCCTTACAGCGGCAGCCTGGAAAAGGGGAGCGGACTGACCATCTCCTATGTGCCTCAGGACCCGGGGGATCTTTGCGGCGACCTTGCGGACTACGCCCGGCGCTATGCCATCGACGAGAGCCTTTTCAAGGCGATCCTGATCAAGCTGGATTTCGCCAGAAAGCAGTTTGAAAAGGACATGGCGGACTTCTCGGCAGGGCAGAAGAAAAAGGTGCTCATCGCCCGCTCCCTCTGTGAAAAGAGCCACCTGCACATCTGGGACGAGCCCATGAACTACATCGACGTCATCTCCCGCATGCAGATCGAGGAGCTGATCCTGGAGCACCGGCCCACGCTGATCTTTGTGGAGCACGACCGGGCCTTCTGCGAGAAGGTGGCCACGAAGTCCCTGGAGCTGAGGCGCTGAGGCCACAGAAAAAAGCGCGCGGGAGCCGCATTTCAAATTGCAATTCCCGCGCGTATCGTTTAAAATGATAGCGAAGAAAAGTAAGGGGCTGTCGTTTTTCGGAAGAGAGGAGGAAATCACCATGCTGCTCTGTCATCTGCTGTTGGTCTGCGGTGCGCTGAGCCTTGCCTGGTATCTGGCAGAAAAGCTGCGGTGCTATTCGGTCCGGGGCGTTTTGCGGAAGGGACTGTGCTCCGCACTCTTTGTGGCTCTCGCCATCTGCTCCTGGAGCGCCTCCGCCGGAGAGTGGGGACTGCAGCCCCTGGGCGGCTTTGTGTGCCTGGGGCTGGTCTTCGGCCTGCTGGGGGATGTGTGGCTGGATCTGAAATACGTCTTCCCGGAGGAGGACGAGCCCTTCACCTTTGCGGGCTTCGCCTCGTTCGGCATTGGGCACGTTCTGTTCTGCCTGGGCCTTGCCCGCCAGTATGCCCACGCCGGCATGGGGGCGATCTTCTGGCTGCCGCTGCTGCTGGCCCTGCTCACGGGCGTGGTCATCGCCGCGATGGAAAAGCCCATGAAGCTCCGTTACGGCAAATTCAAGCCCGTGGTGGCGGGCTACGGCTTCCTGCTCTTTTCCACGGTGCTGCTCTCCGGCGCGCTGGCTGTGAACGAGGGCTTTCGCTGCGTCAGTTTGAACCTGTTTTTCGCCGGGGCCGTCCTCTTTGCCGTGTCGGACCTGATCCTCAGCGGCACCTATTTCGGCGAGGGGCGGGAGCGGCCGGTGGACCTGCTGCTGAACTATCTGAGCTATTATCCGGCCCAGTTTTTGATCGCCTATTCTCTGCTGTATCTTTGATCCGGGAGGAATCGTACCATGAAATTCATCTCTCTGCTCCCCGGAAGGGAGCTGTCCGATCTGAAGGAGGACTTTCGCGCCGCCAAAAAACTGGAGCAGTACCGTCTTGGCGAAAAGGCGGTCTATCTGCCCCGGGGCCTTTCCTGGGAGTACATCCCGGTGAGCGAGATCCGCAGGGCGGAGCGCAGCCGCCGGGTGATCAGCGCCGGCCACTGCGTCACCGTGCGGGAGGAAAAGCCCGCCGTGGATCTGGAGACGGAGCAGGGAATCTTTACCCTGAATCTGGAGAAGCCCGCCAGCGCCGCCGCTGTTTTGGAGGCCCTGGGCGGAGAAAGGAGCAAAGCATGACCGATCTGGAAGCCATCCGGGCGCGCCATTCCGTCCGGAACTATTTGGACAAGCCCATCCCGGCGGAGCTTCGCGCGGAGCTGGACGGCTATGTCGCCTCGCTGAACGCGGAGAGCGCCCTGCACATCCGCATCGTCTATGACGATCCTGCGGGCTTCGACTCCCGCCTGGCTCACTACGGCAGTTTTCGCAATGTGGCAAACTACATCATGCTGGCGGGGAAGAAGGAGGGCGACTTCGACTTCCGCTGCGGCTATTATGGAGAGAAGCTGGTGCTCTTTGCCCAGAAGCTGGGGCTCAACACCTGCTGGGCAGCCCTGACCTTCAATAAGAAGCGGGTGCGGGAGCTGGTGCCGGAAGGGGAGAGCCTCTGCATGGTCATCGCCCTGGGCTTCGGGGCCGGTCAGGGGACTCCCCACCGGGGCAAAGACGCGGACAAGGTCACGGAGCTGTCTCGTCCCGCGCCGGATTGGTTCCGTTCCGGCGTGGAGGCGGCGCTGCTTGCCCCCACGGCGGTGAACCAGCAGAAGTTCTGCTTCTCTCTGGAAGGGGAGGAGCCCACGGTCCGCGTAAAGGGCCTGGGCACCTGCACCCGGGTGGACCTGGGCATCGCCGCGCTGCACTTCGAGCTGGGCTCCGGCAGAAAAGTAAAGGCAAAATAAGAATAGAGGAAGGAAATCGCTATGGCTTACAAAGTTCTGGTGATCTGCGGCAGCCCTCATCCCAAGGGCTGCACCAACCGCGCCCTGGAGGAGGTATGCAAGACCCTGAACGAAGAGGGGATCGAGACTCAGTGGGTCCGCGTGGGCAAGGATGATGCCCACGGCTGCCTGGGCTGCGGCTTCTGCGGCAAAAACGACCGCTGCGTCTTTGACGACGGGGTGAATGAGGCCGCAAAGCTCTTGCGGGAGGCGGACGGCCTGCTCATCGGCAGCCCTGTCCACTACGGCTCCCCCGGCGGAGCGCTGCTGGGCTTTCTGGACCGGCTGTTTTACAGCGCGGACTACTCCATGCACATGAAGGTGGGCGCCGCGGTGGTCTCCTGCCGCCGGGGCGGCAACACCGCCTCCTTCGACGTGCTGAACAAGTACTTCACCATCTCCGGCATGCCGGTGGCCTCCAGCACCTACTGGAACCAGGTCCACGGCTTCTCCGCCGCGGACGTGGAGAAGGACCTGGAGGGCCTGCAGACCATGCGCAACCTTGGCCGCAACATGGCCTTCCTCATCAAGGCCATCGGCGCGGAGAAGGAGAAGAACGGTCTGCCCCGTGTCGAGCGGGATTTCTTCACCAGTTTCCCCGACGGCAAGTGAAAGCGCCGAAAAAGGACCTGAAAACGGGCCGAAAAAGCCGCCTTTTTGGTGAAGATTTTTGTTGAAGCATGGACAGATTCATGTTAAAATGGCAATACCTTGAAATCCGAGAAGGAATCTGAGGAGGCAAGCATGAAAAAAGTACAGTTTACCGAAACCGTTCTGCGTGACGCGAACCAGTCGCTCATTGCAACCCGCCTGCCCTACGATAAGTTTGAGCCCATCCTGGAGACCATCGACCAGGCCGGCTACTATTCTGCCGAGGTGTGGGGCGGCGCTACCTTTGACGTCTGCCTGCGTTTCCTGAATGAAGACCCCTGGGAGCGGCTCAGAAAGATCCGCGCCAAGATGCCCAACACCAAGCTGCAGATGCTGCTGCGCGGCCAGAACATCCTGGGCTACAAGCACTACAGTGACGACATCGTTCGTCGCTTTGTGCGCGCCTCTGTCCGCAACGGCATTGACATCATCCGCATTTTTGACGCGTTGAACGACGTCAACAACCTGAAGGTGGCCATTGAGGAAGCCGTGAACAGCGGTGCCATGGCCTCCGGCGCGATCTCCTATACCACGAGCCCTGTGCACACCCTGGACAAGTATGTGCAGATGGTCAAGGAACTGAAGGAAATGGGCGTCAGCTCTGTCTGCATCAAGGACATGGCCGGCATCCTCTCTCCGCAGAACGCCTATGACCTGGTTTCCGCCCTGAAGGACGCGGTGGACCTGCCCATCGTGATGCACACCCACTGCACCACCGGCCTTGCTTTCATGACCTATCTGAAGGCTGTGGAAGCCGGCGCCGACGTGATCGACACCGCCATTTCTCCTTTCTCCGGCGGTACCTCCCAGCCCGCCACCGAGACCCTGGCCTTCGCCCTGAAGGAAATGGGCTACCAGGTGGATCTGGACGAGGACAAGCTCTTCAAGATCGCCAACTACTTCAAGCCCGTCCGCGCCGAGTTCCTGGAGAAGGGGACCCTGAATCCCATCTCCCTGACCACCGACACCCAGTGCCTGACCTATCAGATCCCCGGCGGCATGCTCTCCAACCTGCTGAGCCAGCTGAAGAGCCTGAACGCCCTGGACCGCTTCGACGAGGCCCTGCTGGAGACTCCGCGGGTCCGCAAGGACATGGGCTATCCTCCTCTGGTGACCCCCACCAGTCAGCTGATCGGCACCCAGGCGGTGCAGAACGTGCTGGCCGGCGAGCGCTACAAGAACGTGGGCGCCGAGCTGAAGGCCTACTGCCGCGGCGAATACGGCCGTACCCCGGCCCCCATCGATCCGGAGGTCCGCGCCAAGATCCTGGCCGGCGAGAAGCCCATCGAGGGCCGCTATGCCGACACCCTGCCCGCCGACATCTATGAGAAGACCGCCGAGAAGCTGGGCGACACCGCCCGCTGCGAGGAGGACGTGCTCAGCTACATCGCCTTCCCGCCTGTTGCCGAGAAGTTCTTTGCCGAGCGTAAGGCCCGGGAGGAGAAGAAGGTGCGCTACTCCATCGCTCCGGTCGAGGAGGGCTAAGCCATGGCTGATTTGGTGAACATTTCCATTCCCACCGCAGGCGGAACGGCTCTGCTGGGCTACCTGGTGGTGTTCTTCGGTCTGGTTCTTCTGATGATCGTGCTGCTCATCATGGGCTCTGTCTTCGAGAAGAAACGCGTCAAGGCTGAGAAGGCCGCGGCCATCCCCGCTCCCACCAGAGAAGCCCCTGTGCTGACCATGGAGAACACCCTTCCCAAGGCGAAGGGCACTGCCGGCGAGCTGAAGCTCTACAACACCGAGCCCAAGGACGCCGCCATGATCATGGCCATCGTGGCCGATTCCCTTGGCAAGCCCCTTAATGAACTGCGCTTTATTTCCATCAGGGAGGTAACTGACGATGAAGTATAAAGTCACGCTGAACAACCGCGTTTACGAGGTCGAGGTCGAGCAGGGCGAGGCCATGCTGGTGGATGAGTACGAGCTGGCAGCTCCCGCTGTGGCCGCTCCCGCCGCTCCTGCCGCCGCGCCTGTGGCCGCCGCTCCGGCTGCCGCTCCTGCCGCCGCGCCCGCCGCGGGTCTTGCCGCCGGCGAAGTGATCAAGAGCCCCATGCCCGGCAACGTCCTGAAGATCAACGTCACCCAGGGCCAGGCCGTCAAAGAGGGCGACGTGCTGCTGATCCTCGAAGCTATGAAGATGGAGAACGAAGTGGTCTCCACCAAGGCCGGCACCGTGGCCCAGATCGTGACGAGCAAGGGCGCCGTCGTGGAGACGGGATCTCCTCTGGTCGTGATCGCATAAGGAGGGCCCTATGGATATAATGGGTGTCCTGCAAAAGCTGGCAAGCGAGTCCGGCTTTGCCGCCTTCGTATTGACCGAAGGCGGTTGGAAAAACCTCGTCATGATCCTGATCGCCTTCGTACTGCTGTACCTGGGCATCGTGAAGAAATTCGAGCCCCTGCTGCTCTGCGGCATCGCCTTCGGCTGCCTGCTCTCCAACCTGAGCTACTTCATCGGCATGGGCGATAACGCGCTCTACCATCCGGAGCTGTGGAGTCAGTTCCTGGACAGCACCAGCCCCTATTATCACAGCTACGGTCACATCATGTCCCACGCGGGCCTGCTGGACTTCTTCTACATCGGCGTGAAGGCCGGCATCTACCCGTCCCTGATCTTCATGGGCGTGGGCGCCATGACGGACTTCGGTCCGCTGCTCTCCAACCCCAAGAGCCTGCTGCTGGGCGCTGCCGCTCAGCTGGGCGTGTTCGTGGCCTTCTTCGGCGCGGTGCTGTTGGGCTTCACCGGCCCCCAGGCGGCTTCCATCGGCATCATCGGCGGTGCGGACGGCCCCACGGCCATCTTCCTCACCACCAAGCTTGCCCCTGAGCTGCTGGGACCCATCGCCATCGCGGCCTACTCCTACATGGCCCTGATCCCGATGATCCAGCCGCCCATCATGAAGCTCATGACCACCGAGAAGATGCGCACCGTGAAGATGGTGCAGAGCCGCGAGGTCACCAAGACCGAGAAGATCATCTTCCCCATCGTGGTCGCCACCTTCGTCATCCTGCTCCTGCCCTCTACCGCTCCGCTGATCGGCTGCCTGATGCTGGGCAACCTCTTCAAGGAATCCGGTGTGACCGACCGTCTGTCCGACACGGCCCAGAACGCGCTGATGAACATCGTCACCATCTTCCTGGCCACCTCTGTCGGCGCCACCATGATCGCGGACAGCTTCCTGAACCTGGATACCATCAAGATCGTTATCCTGGGCCTGATCGCCTTCTCCATCTCCACCGCAGGCGGCCTTGCTGGCGGCCTTGTGATGTACAAGACCTCCGGCGGCAAGATCAACCCCCTGATCGGTTCTGCCGGCGTCTCCGCGGTACCTATGGCGGCCCGCGTGTCTCAGGACGTGGGACGGAAGTACAACAAGAACAACTACCTGCTCATGCACGCCATGGGTCCCAACGTGGCCGGCGTCATCGGCTCTGCCATCGCGGCGGGCTTCCTGCTCTCCGTCTTCGGCGGTGTGGGCTGATCGTTCTGCTGTACGATTCTTGATCACGCTGTCATTCTGAGCGAAGCGAAGAATCTCAAAAAAATCCTGCACCCTTCAGTGCAGGATTTTTTTGCGCATCTGTTTCGGTTGCCCCGCAGGGGCGAGAAACAAGCGCTTAAATCAAATGTTTACCTGTGAAAAGCGGATTATTCACAGGTAAAATCCTGCACCCTTCGGTGCAGGATTTTTTTGCGCATCTGTTTCGGTTGCCCCGCAGGGGCGAGAAACAGGCGCTTAAATCAAATGTTTACCTGTGAAAAGCGGATTTTTCACAGGTAAACTCCTGCACCCTTCGGTGCAGGAGTTTTTTGTGTTTGGAGTGTGTTTACCGGATCTTGCGGCCCTCCAGATAATAGCGCTTCTCCCGGCTGTGGCCCATGGAGAAGGTCTTTCTGGGCAGCGCGCCGTCCCGGATCACGCCGCGGAAGAGGGAGCTCTTTTCCATGGCGGGCAGCAGGAAGCCGATGGCCTTGTCCTGCTTAGCCAGGGCGATGAGGGCGTCGTCGTCGTGGATATAGTCGATCTCGCCCGGGTTTTCCTTCAGGTACTTGTCCAGGAAGCCCTGCAGCACGCCCACGGCCAGCTCGCTCCTGGCGGGATCCAGCGTGACGCTGCCGCACTTGTCTCCGCTGAACCACTTGACCTCGTAGCCTTCGGGCGCGCAGAAATCCTGCAGCGCCTCCAGCAGCTTTTCGGGCTCGGTGTTCACGATGACCCGGTGGATGGGCTCAAAGACCTGGGCCTCGCTGTGGATATTCTCCAGCTCCACCAGGGCATAGCGGGCGGGAAGCTCGCTCACATCCACGCCGGGGTGACCGGCCTTGATCTCCTCCCAGCAGCTCTTTGCCGTGGCAAGGGAGTGGTTCCCGTCGCCCACGGCAAACACCATGGGCACGCCGGGCAGCCCCTCGTACTTCTCGCCCACATGGGCGCAGTATTCGGTCAGGGCCGCGTCGAAGGCGGCGGCGTCCTCGTCGGCTACCAGCCAACCCCGGATGTGCCCGCCGTCTTCCATCAAATCGAAGTCGTAGAGCTTGCGCATGCCGTCCTTTTTGGCGGCCACCGGCTCGATCAGCTTCTTTTCATGGTCGTCGCAGAGCAGCAGCACATGGGGCAGCTCGATGGGCGCGTCCCGCCGGACCCGCTGGCGGGGCGGGATGCGCTCGGGCACGGTCTTCTCTGTGGCCCGGATGCCGGACACGGAGCCCGGATTGTAGTCATAGGCCTCCAGGTCGATCTTGCCGATGAGGCCCTGGCGGATGCTGCCGTTTTCCAGGGTCCGCTCCACATAGACGTAGCTGTTCGGGTACAGGGCAAAGACGCCCTGCTCCAGATAGTCCCGCATGGTCCGGTTGATTTTCGTGATCTGCTCGGCCTCGCCCGCGGAGCCCAGCTCCGCTTCAGGCAGGATCAGCCGGATGGTGGAAGGGGAGTCCCCGGCCTTGGCACGGACCCGATCCCAGTAGGCCTGATCGGAGGTGAACTGGTCGCAGGCGATGACGGCCCACTTCTCCATATCCGCGTCCTTAGGCAGGAGGATATCGGCGGCCTGAAAGATGTTCTTGTTCATGCTTTTACTCCTGAAGAAGGTTTACTTGGTGAAGTCCTTGATGATCTCCACGATCTCCTGGCCGATGCGGGCCTGGGCCTCGCCGGTAGCGGCGCCGATGTGCGGCGTGCAGGAGACGTGGGGGTGGCCGTAGAGGGCGGCGTTGGCGGAGGGCTCGGTGGCCCACACGTCCAGACCGGCGGCGCGGACCTTGCCGGAATCCAGGGCCTCCAGCAGGGCGGTCTCGTCCAGGTTGGCGCCGCGGGAGGTGTTGATAATGATGACACCGTCCTTCATCTTGGCGATGGTCTCCGCGTTGATGATGGGACCCTCGGCTGCGGGGGCGTGGACGGAGATGAAGTCGGAGCGCTGCAGAAGCTCGTCCAGGCTCACATAGGGGACGCCGTCCCGGGCGGTGGTGCCCGGTTCGTGGTGGGCGCCGTAGGCGATCACGGTCATGCCCAGGGCCTGGGCCATCTTTCCGAGGCACGAGCCGATGCGGCCGTAGCCGATGATGCCCAGGGTCTTGCCGCCGATCTCGATGCCTTTGCCGTAGGCCTTCTTCTCCCAGGCGCCGTTGCGCATGGTGTAGCCCGCGTGGGATACGAAGCGGGCGCAGGAGAGCATATGGGCCAGGGCCAGCTCCGCCACGGACTGGGAGGAGGCGCGGGGGGTGTTGCGCACGGTTATGCCCTTGCTCTCGGCATAGGCCACGTCGATGTTGTCCACACCCACGCCGCCGCGGATGATGAGCTTCAGCCTACCCTCGGCGGCCTCGTCGATTTGCTTGGCGCGGACCTTAGTCTTGGAGCGGACCACCACCGCGTCAAAATCCTTCAGCGCGGCGCCCAGCTCCTCGGGCTCATAGAACTGCTCCACGACCTCATTGCCCAGCTCCCGCAGGGTAGCCAGGGCCTTTTTATCCATTCCGTCTGTTACCAGAATACGCATAGGTTCATCCTCCTGTTATCTGTTTGGTATGCGTGCCGCGCTGTACACGGCATTATATAATAATGTAGATACTTCTTTGGTGTTGCCTTATGGCCGCCATAGTTTTGCCGCAATTGTAAATGCGGCAAAACTATGGCGAAAACGCGGCAAAAGCGATGGAGCGCTTACGCTCTCTCGGCCTCGAACTTCTTCAGGAATTCCACCAGCGCCACGACGCCCTCCTTGGGCATGGCGTTGTAGATGCTGGCCCTCAGGCCGCCCACGCTCTTGTGGCCCTTCAGGTTGTCATAGCCGGCGGCCTTGGTGGCCTTGACCACCTCGGCGTCCAGCTCGGCGCTCTCGGTGACGAAGGGTACGTTCATGAGGCTCCGGAACTCCTTGTCCACGGTGCCGCGGAACATCTTGGAGGAATCCAGGAAGTCATAGAGCACCTTGGCCTTGTCCTCGTTGCGGCGGGCCATTTCCTCCAGACCGCCGATACTCTTCAGGTACTTGAATACCTTGCCGCAGCAGTAGATCGCCCAGCAGTTGGGGGTGTTGTACATGGAGCCGTTCTTGGCCTGGATGTCGTAGCGCATGTAGATGGGCATCTTCTCGTCCAGATCCTCCCGGATCAGGTCTTCCCGGATGATGACCACGCTCATGCCGGCGGGGCCAACGTTCTTCTGGACGCCCGCGTAAATGAGGCCGTAGTCTTCCACGTTGCAGGGCTTGGACAGGAACATGGAGCTCTGGTCGGAGACCAGGATGTGGCCCTTGGTGTTGGGGAGGGTCTGATAGGTCAGGCCGTGGATGGTCTCGTTTTCGCAGATGTAGACGTAGTCCGCATCCTCGGGGATGTCCAGGTCGGAGCAGTCGGGGATGTAGCTGAAGTTGCGGTCCTTGGAGCTGGCGGCGACGATGACCTCCCCGTACTTCTTGGCCTCGGCGATGGCCTTCTTGGACCAGGCGCCGGTCTCGATATACACGGCTTTGCCGTTCTTCATCAGGTTCCAGGGGATGGCGGCAAACTGCAGCGTGGCGCCGCCCTGCAGGAACAGGACCTTGTAATTGTCGGGGATGTGCATCAGATCCCTCAGATCCTGCTCGGCCTCGTCCACGATCTGCTGGAAGACCTTGGAGCGGTGGGACATTTCCATGACGCACATGCCGCTGCCGCGGTAGTTCATCATCTCGTCCCGGATCTCCTCCAGAACGGGTTCGGGCATCATGGCGGGCCCGGCGGAGAAGTTATAGGTTCTGCCGTAATTCATGCTGATTCCTCCTATTATATTATTGTATTTCGGACTATGTAAATGCCTCCTCCCGCAGGGGGAAGGTGGCCGCGCAGCGGCCGGATGAGCTGCCTTCGGCTTCTCCTTGAGGAGAAGCTGTCAGCCGCCGATCTCCCGCGAGGCGGATGACTGATGAGGTGTCACTTTCTCCCCCGCAGGGGGAAGGTGGCCGTGCAGCGGCCGGATGAGCTGCCTTCGGCTTCTCCTTGAGGAGAAGCTGTCAGCCGCCGATCTCCCGCAAGGCGGGTGACTGATGAGGTGTTACAGTCTTCCCCCCGCAGGGAAAGGTGGCCGCGCAGCAGCCGGGTGTGCTGCAATCGGCTTCTCCTTGAGGAGAAGCTGTCAGCCGCCGATCTCCCGCGAGGCGGGTGACTGATGAGGTGTCATCGCCTTCCCCCCGCAGGAAAGATAAAGCATCAATCACACCCCGACTTCAGATGATTGAGGATATCTTCGCAAACCTGCTCAAAACGCAAATTCACGTCCGCGTTCGAGTACCGCAGGACTCGCAGACCGATGCCTGCAAGATAGCGGTCGCGCCGGCGGTCATCTTCGAGCCCTGCACTTTCATAATGCTGGGATCCGTCCAGTTCGATCACCAGTTTGGCGTCTGCGCAGTAAAAATCAACGATATAGCTTCCCATGACTTTTTGCCGATGGAAGGTCACCGGCAGGGAACGCAGGAAATCGTACCAGAGGTGTCGTTCTTCCTTTGTCATTTCCCGGCGCAGCTTTTGGGCATAAGGACGCAGCTTGGAATTTGCCGTGGTATTCATATTCCACCTCATCCGCCCCAGGTGTGCGCACTGGAGCACCTTCCCCTCGAAGGGGAAGGCTTTCCCTTCGCAAAACAAAAAGAGACAGAAGGACCCCTTCGGTCATTCTGCCTCCGTCCTCACCTGAGAGATTCCCGCGGCCATCCGGCGCACGGTTGCCCCTTTGGTGTGCGGGAGAGCCCGCACTTTCCGAAGTGTCGTCGTGATCCGATCCTTTTGCCTGAGAGTTTTTGCGTTCCCCTTCGGCGCCGCGGTCCCCGCGGTCTCTCTCGGAATCCTTCATCCGACCAGTATTGACAGTAATCGCCGGCAAATTATACATCCGGCCCAAAAATACAGGACTGTTTTCTTCGGTTTTCGTACAAATTGAGTATAACACCGGGCTTCTGCAAAGTCAAGGGAAAGCGCCCGACGAAAAGTGAATGTAGGTCAATGTCCACATCCTTCGTAGGGAATGGCGCCCTCGACGTCCCGCCCATGACGGAGGGCGTGGCTTCGCGTAGGGAGCGATCCCCAGTGTCAAGACCACATAGGTAACACTTTGTCCAAAGACAAGGGTAACACTTTAAGGAGCTCGAAGAGACAGCTCGGCGAAGCCGCCTTAATTACCCAATTGCATTTTCTGCGGTGTTTGTCAAGGGCGGCGAAGCCGTTCATT
>JAFSMZ010000055.1:0-17159 GCA_017447685.1 Oscillospiraceae bacterium | reverse complement strand
TTCATCATTGCCTCCCCTGAAAGGGGAGGTGGCATCCGCCGATCCCACGCGAGGCGGATGACGGAGGGGTCCATCTTTCATCTTTGGCCCCCTTGCCTAAAGAGAGCTCCCGCGAAGCGGATGGGGGATACGCTTACTCTATTGCCTCCCCCTGCAATGCGGCAGTCAGAGGGGCCTGCCGTTCATCATTGCCTCCCCTGAAAGGGGAGGTGTCATCCGCCGATCCCCCGCGAGGCGGATGACGGAAGGGTCTTCCATCTTTCATCTTTGGCCCTCTTGCCTAAAGGGAGCTCCCGCGAAGCGGATGGGGGATACGCTTACTCTATTGCCTCCCCCTGCAATGCGGCAGTCTGAGGGGGCTACCGTTCATCATTGCCTCCCCTGAAAGGGGAGGTGGCATCCGCCGATCCCACGCGAGGCGGCAGACTGAGGGGTTTACCGTTCATCATTGCCTCCCCTGAAAGGGGAGGTGGCATCCGCCGATCCCACGCGAGGCGGATGACGGAAGGGTCTTCCATCTTTCATCTTTGGCCCGCTTGCCAAAAGGGGGCTCCCGCGAAGCGGGTGGGGGATACGTTTACTCTATTGCCTCCCCCTGCAATGCGGCAGTCTGAGGGGCCGCTTGACAAGAGAATCGCTCTCCTGCTTACGTGCCTATCCTATCGCCTTTGCTGTCCCATAAACAGGACTTTCAAAACTTGTTATCCAAATCGTACATCCGGCCGATCACGACCCGCTCGGTCCCCTGGCTGTCCTTCCGGGTGTCGGCGGCGGCAAAGCCCGCGGCCAGAACCATGTCCTTCACGGTCTGCGCCTGGTCCTCGCCCACCTCGAAGAGGATGAATCCGCCCGGACGCAGCAGGCTCTTCCAGTATTTCAGGATGCCCTTGTAGAAGCGCAGTCCGTCCTTGCCGCCGTCCAGCGCCCAGATGGGCTCATAGTCCCGCACAGAGCTGTCCAGCTCGATGATCTCGTCGCTGGCGATGTACGGGGGATTGGAAACGATCAGATCAAAGGTACCGATGCTCAGCGGGGGAGCGGCGGTAGCGTCCGCCTGCAGGGTGATGCAGCGGGAGGAAAGCCGGTTTGCTGCCAGGTTCTTCCGGCAAATCTCCAGGGCGCTTGCGCTGATGTCCACGGCCACCAGCTTGCTGGCGGGCAGCTCGTGTCCCAGAGCGCAGGCGATGCAGCCGCTGCCGCAGCAGAGGTCCAGGATCCTTGCGTCCATCTTCCGTCCCACCAGGATCTCCTTCGCCGCGTCTACCAGGACCTCCGTGTCCATCCGGGGGATCAGCACGTCCGGCGTCACCGTCATGGGCAGCCCGTAAAACTCCCAGGCCCCGGTGATGTAGGCAACGGGCTCACCCCGCAGCCTTCGGGCCAGATAATCCGTTACCTTGGCCTCGATGCCGGGCGTGGTGTAAAGGTTCATGTCCCGCAGCAGATCCGCCGTGCTCTTGCCGGCGGCCTGGGCCACCAGAAGCCTTGCCTCCAGGTTGCAGCCCTCCACGCCGTACTGACGCAGCACGTTCCTTGCGGACAGATACAGTTCGTTATAGGTTTTCAAATCCCGTTCACCTCAAATCCTCAGCTTCCCCAGATGTCGGAGCCCTTTTCCTCGGGGATCACCAGCTCCAGGGCCCGGATGGCGCATTCGATCATGCCGTCATCCGGCTCGTTGGTGGTGATGTGCTGCAGCCATTTTCCCGGCGCGGAGAGCACCGCGGAAAGCCAGTTGTCATGTCCGCCGCACCAGCGGTTGATCTCATAGCTGATGCCCACTACCAGGGGGATCAGCAGAATGTGGCAGCCGATACGGGCAAACACGTTGCTCATGGGGAAGATAAAGTTAAAGAGCAGATTCACCAGAATGCTCACCAGCACCACCACCAGCAGGAAGCTGGTGCCGCAGCGGGGGTGGAAGCGGCTCTCCTTTCGCACGTTCTCCACCGTCAGCGGCAGCCCGTGCTCATAGCAGAAGATGCTCTTGTGCTCCGCTCCGTGATAGGAGAAGACCCGCTTGATGTCCTTTACCCTGCTCACCAGCGCCATGTAAACAAGCAGGATCCCAACACGGAAAATGCCCTCCAGCAGATTCACCAGAGGCATGGAAAAACTCTTGTGGAAATTGATCAGCCGCACGATCAGCGCCGGCAGAAACACAAAGAGCCCGATGGAAAGGGCCAGACCCAGCACCACGGCCACGCCGATGATCAGCTTCTGGGCCTTCTCTTCACTGAAGTGCGCTTCGATCCACTGGTCCAGCTTGTCCGGCTCACCCTGTTCTTCCTCCGGCAGCAAACTGGCAGAATATGTAAGCGCTTTCATGCCCTTCACCAGGGACTCCAAAAACACCGGGATCCCCCGGATAAAAGGAACCGCAAGTACCGGATATAAGTTCCTCCACGGTTCCAGAATTTCCGTTTTTTCCACCAGACCGTCCTTGGTCCGACACACGATCGCCTGCTTTTTCGGCCCCCGCATGAGGATCCCCTCCATCAGGGCCTGACCGCCGATTGAGGTTCGAAACGCGCAGGATTCTTTGAAATGCTTTGCCATATGATACTCCTGAACTTGCTAATGAATTGGATTTGCCGGGTCAAAACCGCTGGGACTGCTTGCTTTCCATGGGCAGGATCACCGTGACCCGGCATCCGCCGCCCTCGGCGTTTTCTACCCGCAGCTCGCCACCGTGCCGTGTCACGATCTCGTCGCAAACGGCAAGCCCGATCCCGGTGCCGCGATTCTTGGAGCTTCCCTTGTAAAACTTCTCCTTCACGTGGGGCAGCTCTGCCTCCGGGATCCCTCGTCCGTGGTCCCGCACTGTGATCCACACGCTGCCATCCTTTTCAAAGATGGCTACGTCGACCTTTTTTCCTTCTCCTCCGTGCTTGGATGCGTTATCCAGCAGATTCAAAAACACCTGCTTCAGACGCTCCGGATCACCGGGGATCAGCGGGATCTCCGCGGGAGCGGGGTTGTAATTGAGCTCGACGCCAGCCTGCCGCATCAGCTCCCCGTAAGTAAAGAGCGCGTCTTCCAGCTCGGAGGAAATGTCGAGCAGCTCGATGCGCAGGTTGAAGCGCCCGTCCTGGATCCTGGTGAACTCCAGCAGCTCCATTACCATACCGGTGAGGCGTTCGGCTTCCCGGGAAATGATCTGGATGCCGCGCAGGCTGTCTCCCTGTACGGCCTCGTCATAAGCGATGGTCTCCGCCCAACCGGTAATAGCTGTCAAAGGCGTACGCAGCTCGTGGGAGACTTGGGAGATGAACTCCGTCCTGGTCTTCTCTGCCATAGCAGTCTGCTCGGAAATGTGATTGATAGCCTGGGTGAGTCTGCCGATCTCATCGTCAGAGCTCACTTCCATTTGTCTGCCATAGCTGCCGGACGCAATGGTGTCCGCAAAATCTGTGAGTCTTTCGATGGGATCGGTGACATGACGCCAGAACCAAAGCAGCAGCGCGATCACGGCAAAGGAGGTGAGTACGATCATTCCGCCGGCCACGACATAGCGCCGCCATGCGATCCCCCATACGCCGATAAGCAGGAGAATCAGTGTCGCGATGCCGGCCAGCATCAGCTTGATCCGTAAACTTTTCAGCATTTTCAGCTCAATAGCCCCACTTATATCCGTAGCCCCAAACTGTGGTCAAAAACTCCGGCTCCGTGGGATCCGACTCGATCTTGATGCGAAGACGGCGGATGTTGACATCAACAGTCTTCAGCTCGCCGGAAAAATCACTGCCCCAAACCGTGGAAAGGATATCCTCACGGCTCATGGCCTTGCCGGGGTTTTCCATGAAGAGTTTCATCAGCAGATATTCGATCTGCGTCAGTTTCAGTCGCTGGCCGTTTTTCTCCAAAGTGCGGTTGCGGGTATTCAGAAGGAAGGGCCCACTGGAAATCTCAACACTGGCCTTTTCGTCTTCGCCTGCACCAAGGCGGCGGATCAGCGCGTCAACACGCGCAGTCAACTCGGCGGGGGAGAAGGGCTTGGTGACATAGTCGTCCGCGCCGGTCATCAGGCCGGTGACCTTGTCGATCTCCTGACTCTTGGCAGTCAGCATGATGATGCCGATCTTGGAGCCGGACGCGCGAATGCGACGGCAAACCTCAAATCCGTCGATATCAGGGAGCATAACGTCCAGCAGCGCCAGGCAGATATCAGGGTTCACACGCCACTTTTCCAGAGCCTCGGCGCCTGTCTCAGCCTCAATGGGTTCATAGCCGCTGCGCCGCAGGTTGATCACCACAAAGCTGCGGATATTGGCTTCGTCTTCCAGAACAAGTATTTTTTTCATAGGATCTCCTCCTCGTTAAGGCACATTCAGACACCTTATTGTAGCATACATCTTACAAAAATGGTAGCCAAAGTTTTAAAAATCTCCACAAGATTTTGCATAGTAATGACAATCACAACGGGAATTGCCCATAAATATCGAATTGTGTTGCGAAATCATCCGCCACCTGATAAAATCTACAGCATGAATACGGAGAAAAAAACTGTGATCGGCATATTGGCCCATGTTGACGCGGGGAAAACGACCCTTGCCGAGGCCATGCTCTATCATGCCGGAAAATTGAAGAAACTTGGACGTGTGGATCACCGGGACAGCTTCCTGGACACCCACAGTCTGGAGCGCCAGCGAGGCATAACGATCTTCTCCAAACAGGCGGTCTTCGAACTGCCGGATTTGTCCGTGACACTGCTTGACACGCCCGGTCATGCGGATTTCTCCGCGGAGACGGAGCGCTGTCTCCAGGTGGTGGACTGTGCCGTGCTTGTGATCAGCGGCACGGATGGGATCCAGGCGCATACGGAGACCTTATGGAGGCTTCTGCGCGAATACAAGGTTCCCGTCTTTATCTTCGTCACCAAGCGGGATCTGCCTGGGAAATCCAAGGATGAGATCCTGGACGAACTGCGCCATCGTCTGGACGATAACTGTGTGGACTTCAGTGCTCGCGATGCGGAATGGGAAGAGCGCATGGCTCTTTGCAGCGAAGCCGCCATGAACTGCGTTCTGTCGGGAGAGCCGCTCCCGGATGAATTGCTTGCGGATATGATCGCCGGGCGCGAGTTCTTTCCCTGCTTTTTCGGATCAGGCCTGAAGCTGGAGGGCGTGGAGCTGCTGCTGGACGCCATGGATCGTTATGCCCCCGCAACTGAAGACCGTGGGGCTTTCGCCGCGCGGGTCTATAAGATTGAGCATGACGCCCAGGGAAACCGGATGACTCTGATGAAGGTAACGGGCGGGCAGCTTAAAGTACGTGGTCTTGTTTCTTACACGGACAGGACAGACACGCTCTGCGAAGAAAAAGTCACCCAGATACGGCGCTACTCTGGGCTTAAATATGAATCGCTCGAGCAGGCCGAAGCGGGAGATGTCTGTGCGGTTTTGGGCCTGGAGCACAGCTGGCCCGGGCAATGTCTGGGCGCGGAACCTGCCGGACCTGAACCGATTTTGGAGCCGGTGATGAGCTACAGGCTTCTGCTGCAGGACAGGATGGATCCCATGGTTTTACTGCCGAAGCTGCAGCTTTTGGGAGAAGAAGATCCCCAGCTGCATCTGGGCTGGAATGAACGGGACAGAAGCATCGAGCTGCAGCTCATGGGCAAGATCCAGGCGGAGGTCTTCAAAAGCCTGGTGAAGGAACGCTTCGATGTGGATCTGGAACTGGATAAAGGAAGGATCCTTTATCGGGAGACCATCGCGGATAGCGTGGAGGGCGTGGGACACTTTGAGCCGCTGCGCCATTATGCGGAGGTGCATCTGCTCCTGGAGCCGCTGCCGCGTGGGAGCGGGATCGAGCTGGAAAGCATCGTCTCCGAGGACGTGCTGGATCGGAACTGGCAAAGGCTGATCCTGACGCATCTGATGGAAAAACAGCATCTTGGCGTGTTGACGGGATCGCCTATCACGGATGTGAAGATCACGCTGGCGGCCGGGAGGGCCCATCTCAAACACACGGAGGGAGGAGACTTCCGGCAGGCGACCTACCGGGCGGTTCGGCAGGGACTGATGAAGGCCATAAGTGTGCTGCTGGAGCCGGTATATGCCTACAGCCTGGAGGTGCCGAGTGAGCAGATCGGAAGAGCCATCAGTGATATCCGGGCCATGAACGGGAGCTTTGAATCGCCGGAAAATGAGGGAGAGATGCAGATCCTGCGGGGAGAGGCGCCGGTTGCGGCCATGAATGGCTATCAGGAGGAGCTGATGAGCTATACCCGGGGACGGGGAAGACTGTTTCTGCGGCCGGCGGGATATCAGCCCTGCAGGGAGCAGGAGAAGATCGTGCGGGAACTGGGATACGACCCGGAGGCGGATCTGGAGAACACGCCGGACTCGGTCTTCTGCGCCCACGGGGGCGGGTTTACGGTAAAATGGAACCAAGTGGAACCAAATATGCACTTGGAGAGCGTCCTGAAAAGCGGTTCCGATCCGGCAGAGAGCAGAAGACTACCAAATATTACCATTGACGAGCGGGAGCTGGAGGCCATCATGGAGCGGGAGTTCGGCCCGATCCGGAGGCCCCAGTACAGCCAGGGGATTCGGAACGAGGCACCGGTGCAGCGAGCGGCCCCCAGAAAGCGGGAATACCTGATCGTGGACGGTTATAATCTGATCTTCGCCTGGGAGGAACTGAAAAAGCTGGCAGAGAAGCAGCTGGATCTGGCAAGAGGACGGCTGATGGACATTCTGTCCAACTACGCCGGGTTTACCAAAAGCGAACTGGTGCTGGTGTTCGACGGCTTCCGGACGCCGGGCAATCCCGGGTCCAGGACGGCATATCATAACATCCACGTGGCCTATACCAAGGACGGAGAGACGGCGGACGCTTATATCGAACGGCTGGTGGACGAGATCGGAAGAAACTATGATGTGCGTGTGGTGACAAGCGACAACCTGATCCGCCTGTCGGCCCTGCGCTCCGGGGTGCTGCGGACTTCCTCCAAGGAGTTTTCCCTGGAGGCGGAGTGGGTGCTGGAGCAGATCCGGGAGCTTGCGAACAGGAGCAATCTTGGCGCGCACAAGACGAAGCTGAAAGATGGAAAACAATGAATTATTCCGCCGGGCGGAGGACCTGCTGGAACGCTGCGGCAAAAGCGGCAGCGTGACCCACACGAGCTTTCTGACCCCGGCAGAGCGTTACAAGCTGGAGAACTGGGCAAAACACCGGGCGGACTGCCGTATCGTGTTTCACGGCGGCGGCGTCGACTGCGAGCGGACGGCTGCTTTCTTCCTGCCGGACTGGTTGGAGGAGGACTACTTCCAGCCGGAGGAATACCTGAAGGCCATGATTCTTACCGCCTATTTCGGGGAGCCGGGACACCGGGACTATATGGGCGCGATCCTGGGTATGGGCATCGGCCGGGAATGGCTGGGCGATATCCGGGTGGAAGGAAGCAAGGCCTATGTGTTCTGCATGCCGAGCGTGCTGCGGCATCTGCTGGGCATCGAGAAGGTGGGACGGGTCAGCGTGAAGGCGGAGGAAGTGCCCCTCAGCGCCATCCCGGCCCCCAAGCGGCAGGTGAAGGAACTGAGCTTTTCGGTGATGAGCATGCGGCTGGACGCCGTTGCGGCTGGGATGTTCCACCTGTCAAGAACGGAGGCGGCCCGGCAGATCGAGGCCGGGGCCCTGAGCCTGAATTACGAGGAGTGCCTGAAGATCGACAAGAGCGTGCAGGAGGGGGACATCCTCTCCCTGCGGGGCGTGGGAAAGGGCAAGATCCTGGGCACCGGCGGCACCAGTCGGAAGGGACGGCTCTTTGTATACGCGGAAGTGTATCAATAGGGGAGCGCGGGAATGAGGACACCTCATCCGTCATCCGCCTTGCGTGAGACGGCGGATGCCACCTTCTCCTCAAGGAGAAGGCGAGAAAGCGGACGACCAATGGTCGTCCCTGCGGGCGTATCAGGAGAATCGGACCCCTATTCCCCAGTGTGCGCACTGGGGACTTCCCCCAGAGGGGGAAGCAAGAACGGACGACCGGAAGGGTTGTCCCTGCGGCGGAAAGACCCTCAGGCTCGGCGACAAGCCGCCGATATTGTTCCCTTTTTAAGGGAGACATTACGGGCCGAGAGCGACGGCCCATTCTTTACGGAGAGCGATCAAAACAGAGCATCTTATCATTATTATATATGGAGGATTTGCAACATGAGAGCCTATGAGAGACTGGTCCGGTATGTGCAGGTGCACACGGCAAGTGCCGAGGATACCAGCGTGACACCGACCACGCAGCGGCAATTCGATCTGAGCAGGCTGCTTGCCAAGGAGATGGAGGAGCTGGGGATGGAGGGCGTGTTTGTGGACGAGCACGCCTATACCTACGGCTTTCTGCCGGCGACGCCCGGGATGGAGGACAAGCCCTGCATCGGTCTGATCGCCCATTTGGACACGATCCCGGACTTTTCCGGAGAGAACGTGAAGCCCGCGCTGGTGGAAAACTACGACGGCGGGATCATCCCATTGGGCGAGAGCGGGAGAGTGCTTGACCCGGAGCAGTTCCCTCATTTGAAAAAGCTGATCGGCCACACCATCATCATCACCGACGGCACCACCGTGCTGGGAGCGGACGACAAGGCCGGAATCGCGGAGATCATGACCGCCTGCGAGCGGGTGATCGCCGAGCGGATCCCCCACGGGCGGATCGCGGTGTGCTTTACCCCGGACGAGGAGGTGGGCCACGGCGCGGCGCTGCTGGATCTGGAGCGCTTCGGGGCGGACTTTGCCTACACCGTGGACGGGGGAGAGGCCAACGAGGTCAACTGCGAGACCTTCAACGCGGCGGGCGCCGTGCTTGAGGTGAAGGGCTTCAACATTCATCCGGGCTCCGCCAAGGAGCAGATGATCAATGCGGCGCTGGTGGCCATGGAGTGCAACGCTCTTTTGCCTGGCGCCGAGCGGCCGGAGTACACCGAAGGCCACGAGGGCTTCTTCCACCTGACGGAGATGAGCGGCACGGTGGAGAAGGCGGAGCTGCATTACATCATCCGTGACCACGACGCTGCCAGCTTTGCCGCGCGGGAAAAGACCCTGCGTCAGATCGAGAAGTTCATCAATGAGAAGTACGGCAATGGGACCGTGAAGCTCACGATCCGGGAGCAGTACCGCAACATGATCGAGAAGCTGCGGGAGAACATGCAGGTGGTGGAGCTCGCGGAGAATGCCATCCGGGCCGAGGGCATGGAGCCTGTGCGGGTGCCCGTCCGCGGCGGCACCGACGGGGCGCAGCTCTCCTTCCGTGGGTTGCTGTGCCCGAATCTGGGCACCGGCGGTTACTGCTGCCACGGGCCCCATGAGCACGCCAGCGCCCAGGAAATGGACCGGGTGACCAATGTGCTGTTGGGCATCCTGCGGCTGAATGTGGAGTAAGTCATGAAAAACGGGCTTGGAGCGAGAAAATGGCTCAGTCTGCTGCTGATCGGACTGTTCGGTCAGTTTGCCTGGACCATTGAAAATATGTATTTCAATGTCTTCCTCTATAAGACCATCAGCAGCGACCCGGGTTATATCGCCGCCATGGTGGGCTGGTCCGCAGCGGCGGCTACGGTGACCACGCTGGTGATGGGCGCGGTTTCGGACCGGGTGGGGAAGCGGAAGGTCTTTATCGCGGTGGGCTATGTCCTGTGGGGCCTTTCCACGGCAGCCTTCGGCTACATCACGCCGGAGAACGCGGGCAGACTGTTTCCGGGCGCATCCGCCGCGGCGGCCGCGGCCACGATGGTGGTGGTGCTGGACTGTGTGATGACCTTTTTCGGCTCCACGGCCAATGACGCCGCCTTCAACGCCTGGGTCACTGACGGGACCACCGCGGAGAACCGGGGCAGAGCGGAGAGCGTGCTGGCGATCCTGCCGCTGATCTCCATGCTCATCATCTTCGGCGCCTTCGACGGGCTGACCCAACAGGGGAGATGGCGGGAGTTTTTCAACATCTTCGGCCTGGCGGTGAGCGGGGTGGGGGTGCTCGCCCTGTTCCTGGTGAAGGATGAGCCGGGGCTGCGGCCCAGGAAGGACAGCAATTTCCGGAATCTGCTCTACGGGCTGCGCCCCGCTGTGATCCGGGAGAATCAGGACCTGTATCTCTCCCTGTGTGCTTTCTGCCTGTTTTCCGTGGCGGTGCAGGTGTTCTTTCCCTTCCTGATCATCTATATCCAGTACTTTCTCGGCATCCGGGACTATGCCATCGTCCTGGGCGTGGTGCTGATCCTGGCATGCTTGGTGAGCGTAGTCTCCGGACGATGGATCGACAGGGTAGGCAAGCTGCGCTTTGCCCTGCCCGCGGCGGCAGTGATGCTGCTGGGTCTGGTAGGGATGTTCTTCGTCCGCAGCCAGGCTGGGGTGATGACCGCAGGGACGGTGATGATGAGCGGGTACATGATGCTGACGGCGGCCCTCTCCGCCAATATCCGGGACTGGACTCCGGAAGGCAAGGTGGGGCATTTCCAGGGGATCCGGATGATCTTCCAGGTGCTGCTGCCCATGATCATCGGCCCCGGGATCGGAGCGGCGGTGATCCGCTCCAACGCGCAGACCTATGAAGAGCTGGGCCAGGTGAAGACGGTACCTACGCCGGGGATCTATCTGGCCGCAGCGGCGGTGCTGCTGATGACGGCGATCCCGGTGCTGCTGCTGAAAAAGCGGGAAAAGGAGAGAGCCAGGCAGCAGGTTTGAGCGAGGACAACGAAATAATCGATAACAAAGCCGTGAGGCGGATCCGTATCAAGGTACGAATTCGCCTCACGGCTTTTTTTCTGCTATCAATTCGGAGTTCTGAGTTCGGAATTGACGGGGAAGACGTATCCCCCAGTCAGCCTTTCGGCTGACAGCTCCCTTTAGGCAAGGGGGCCATTACGAAGCGGGCGGCTGACAGCCGCCAATACGGAACGGACGGAGTCCAACTGCGGGCCGCCGAGGGCGTCGGCCCCTGCAGATGCTCTCAAATAGACGACACCTCATCCGCCCCAGTGTGCGCACTGGGGCACCTTCTCCTCAAGGAGAAGGCGAAGGGGCGGGCGATTCTTGAATCGCGTCTACGCGGGATGGGAGAATGCGGGCGGCTGACAGCCGCCAATACGACAGAGACGAGCATCGTGCCGCGCCTCCCGCGCTGTCATCCTGAGGAGGTGAAACCGACGAAAGATCCCGACGGCGCCAGGCAGGATAAATCACAGTGCACACGGAAAACGAAGATTGCGGCCGTGGGTGAGATCCTTCGACTCGCTTCGCTCGCTCAGGATGACACCTCATCCGCCCCGGTGTGCCGCCGAGCAATGCTCGGCGCTACAGGGCACCTTCTCCTCAAGGAGAAGGCGAAGGGGCGGGCGATTCTTGAATCGCGTCTACGAATGAGACGTAATTGAGACGACACCTCATCCGTCATCCGCCTCGCGGGGGATCGGCGGATGCCACCTTCTCCTCAAGGAGAAGGCGAAGGGGCGGAGAAGGCGAAGGGGCGGGGAAGGCTTTTGGCGGACGACCAATGGTCGTCCCTACGGGTTTGTGGGGTCGGGGCGCTGCAAGCGGAGGGTGAAGACGGCGCCGCCTTCCGGGCGGTTCGCGGCTTCGATCTCTGCGCCCATCGCTTCGGCGGCCTGTTTGGCGATGGCAAGTCCAATGCCGTGCAGGCCGTCCTTACCTTTATAAAATAGATCAAAGAGCTGCGAAAAATCCTGGTCAGACAGTCCGTCCCCGTCATCGGCCACGGAAAGAGTGATCCATCGTGGAGAGCGACAGATGGAAACGAGGATCCTGCTGCGGGCATAGCGCACCGCATTGGGATCAGATTATCCAAAATGAGATCCAGCAGATCCCCGGAAGCCAGTACAAGGTCGTCTTCAACCTGATCCGGGCTGAATGAGATGCGTTTTTCTCCGCTGGCGAAGATATAGCGCTCCAGATAGGAGGATACGTGTTTGCCGAGAGAGATCTCCGCGAGTTGAATCGAGGAGACCGCCTCCATGATCTCGCTGAATTCGAGCATTTTGTCTGTCAAGGCCGCGATCCTGCGGCACTGATCCAGAATGACGTCAACTCCGTCTTTCAGTACGACGACCCCTTTTTCTATGCCCTGGGCGTAGCCGGCAATGATCATGATGGGAGTGAGCAGCATGTGGGAGGAATAGCGAAGAAAGCGCTGCTGCCGGGTTTCCAATGCGTTGCTGTTCGTCATGGCGTCATTCCTCTGCGCTCGGCTCTTCCAGCGAAATCCGGAAGCCGTAACCCCAGACGGTCTCGATCCGGACGCTGCTCCGGCGCTCCCGGAGCTTCCGGCGCAGGCGCTTGACCAGATCGTCGGTTGCGCGCGTGTCGGTGCTCCAGTTCATGTTCCAGATGGTTTTGAGCAGCTCCTCCCGGCTGACGGCGCTGCTGCTGTGCTGCATGAGATAGAGCAGAAAGTCGTATTCCGAGGGGGTGAGCTGAAAGGGCTCTCCCTTCAGAAGGGCCTCGCGGCGCTCCGGATAGAGGGTGAGAGGTCCGTAACGGACCGTATCCGCATCGATCTGAGCCGGCGCGGGAGCCGCGGTGCGGCGCAGGAGTGCCCGGACCCGGGCGACCAGCTCAAGAGGAAGAAAAGGCTTGCTCAAATAATCGTCGCTGCCCAGGGTGAGCCCCGCGACCCGGTCCAGGGGGCTGTCCTTCACGGAAATGAGGATGATGGGAAGCTGCGGCAGCTTTTTGCGCAGGAGGGAGCAGACGCTCATCCCATCCGTTCCGGGCATGAGGATGTCCAGGATCACCAGATCCGGAGGACTTTCCAGGACAGCGGACAGGAGCTGGTCCCCATCAGGGAAGGCGGAGACCAGAAAACCCTCCTGGGTCAGAAACTCCGTCATAAGAGAACGGATCTCCGCTTCATCATCGGCAAGATCAATACGCTGCGCCATAGCAAACACCTCAAATCGAAAGCCTGATCGAAAGCTTGCATAGTTCCGCATACAGGATGGAACTACCAAATTCTATAGAAACTATTTGGCGGAGAAAAGCACGAATATCAGGCAAAACTCTGGTTTTGGGTCATTCTACGGCGGTTTCGGATAAAATGCAATAGCAGCCGCAAATTTGCCGCATTTCGGCCGTAGAAACGACTGGGGTGAGAAATTATAATACAGGCAAGAATGGATCTGCTATGGGTGCACTATGCCCCTATGTTTTTCCTTCTTTCAGCCCACAAGATGTTGTGGAATTATGTAAACAATGGGCGTAAAGAGAGCGTCCTTTAAGGAGGTCATGTGCATGAGCAAGAGATTGACGAAAGTCCTCTCCCTGGTCCTGACCCTGGTCATGTTTCTGTCTGTTTCCACCCCGGCCTTTGCAATCGGCGGCGGCGACATGGGCAGAGGCTTTGGCCGTGACATCGGAGAGAACGAGATCCGCGATTTTGAGCCCGCAGGGGAGATCGCGGAGGAAGAAGAGCTGGACTATTTCCAGACCACGGTGGAAGCCAATGGCTCCCAGGTAACGGTGGAGGCCCCCATGGGTGCTCTGCCCACGCTGGCTGAGCTGCGGGCCGAGCCTGTGGAGATCGAAGACGTCCGTGCTGCCGTAGAGTCTGTTCTGGAAGGTGAAGCCAACATCCTTCTGGCGATGGATATCTCTTTCTGGCTGAACGGCATCGAGATCGAGCCCGAAGAGCCCGTTCGCGTGAAGATCAGCGCCCCTGAGCTGGAGGGCAAGAGCAATCTTACCCTGGTTCATATTCCCGACGCGGCCGAGCCAGAGACGGTGGATCTGATCGATGAAGAGAACCTGAGTTTTGCTTTGGGCACCAACGAGATCGCTTTTGAGGCAGACAGCTTCTCCACCTATGTCGTCACTTGGGACGGCGAGGAGACCGCGGAGTCTGCTACGATCCACTGGGGCTACATGAACGAAGGTAGCTTCGTTGAGTTCGATGACGTTGCCTCTCTGGACTCCAACGCCGGCTCCATGAGTTTGGATGTTATCTTTGACGGATACATGTACAGCAGCGCGGTCTATGTGAAGGACGGGGTCGAGTATGGGCTGGATTCCAAGATCCTTACCAAGGTAACTACTGAAGGCGAGACCAGCTGGACCATGCAAGCCTATGTTCCTGTCGGAGAGGGTGAAGAGACCGAGCTTCAGACGGTTGCAATCGAGAACGGCGCCGACATCTATGTCTATTATGTCGAGAAAGCAGAAGGCTATACTCCGCCGTCTCCCGCGCCTGCCGATGTGAAAGGCCCCATTACGGAGAAAAACGTTACTCCTAACGGTGACGGTACTTACACCATCCGCCTGGACATCACCGGTCAGCAGGATCATACCGTGAACAGGATCGGTGCGAACGTCATCGTCGTGATGGATCTCACGCAGAGTATGAGCAACACGATGAGCAACGGCCAGACGCGTATGGCAGCTGCCAGAACGGCTCTGCAGACGCTGATCAACACTCTGAATCCCGGTACCGGGGAAGATCAGAATCTGATCAATTTCACTGTTGTCGGTTTTGCCAATCGCGCTCAATACTATGATGAGCTTGCCTGGACGCAGAACAAGACAACGATGTTGAACTACGCGACCAATGTCAGTTATGTCACCGGTACCGCAGGCAACGGTACTCCGTGGCAGAGCGGCCTTTACGGCGGCATTGTTCGTGCAAATGATGCGACTACGAATGACGATCTCAAGAAAAACAAGACCTATGTCATTTTCGTGACAGACGGCGACCCGAACGGATATTATACCAATGCAAATGCTGACGGCGGTCCGGCGACTAATCCTGGCTATCAAACTCCTCGAACTCCGGATTTCCGTCAGGCTGCCTATAACGCAGCCATTCCCAACGCGGTGAACCTCTCGACGAAGGTCGAGCATCGCTTCTACGGCGTCTATTGCGGTGGTGCAGATGACAGCGGCAAGGGCCATCTGCAGGATCTGATGAGCGAGAGCAACGCGAGCGGCTCCGTCAGCGGTACCTTCATTGACGGCACCAGCGCTGATGCGATCAATAATGCGTTCAAGGGCATCGCCCAGACCATCGTTAAAGATCTCGGCGCAAGCGAGGTCGTGGTAGACGACAGCGTTCCCGCCCTGACCAACGTCAGCGCGGCGGTCAGCGGCTCCGCCGGCGGCTTCAAGTATTACATTACCCCCAAGGGCGGCACGGAAACCGTTTGGACGGACGCTCCCAGCGCGGCCTATTCCAGCAGCAACGGCGTGACCTGGGATCTTTCCAAATCCGGCGTTCTGGCGGACGGCACCGTCTATTCTCTGGAGTTCACGGTCTGGCCTTCTCAGGCTGCCTACGATTTGCTGGCCAACCTGAGCAACGGTTTGCCCGGGTGGAAGCTGAATGAATTGGATGACGACACGCTGGAGCAGTTGGTCGTCACCGTGGACGGCGATGATTATGAGTACGAGTCGGGCGAGACTGCAGGCACCGGCACCTGGAAGGTCCCCGGTTCTACCGGAGACGGCATTTCGACCGCAGCACTCCTTGCGCTCATTGATGATGCAAGCGTTGTCGATTACAACGTTCTGACCAACACCCACCTGACCACCACCTACAAGTACGGCGACAGTACTTTCACCGATCCTCCGAAGAGCGGCGTTACGAGCGGCGCTATGATCCTGGACACCACCTACTTCGGCGTGCATAAGATTTGGAACAACGGCATGGACTTCCGCACTGCCAATGCTCTCACCAAAGAAGTAGACGAGAAGAGATATATCGTCGATCCGGATGACAACTTTATCCTCGACGACGGCGGCAACAGGATCGAATACAACAGCAGCAATCCGGATTCGAGGACCTGGTTCAAAATCGATCTGATCATTACGGAGGACGGCGAGAAGTACACAGAGATCACGCTCTACAGCAAAGAGCATAACGGCAACAGCGAGTGGTCCTGGAATAAGATGTACATCGCCCCCGGCGTTTTGACGCACGGTGACGGTGATTCCGGTGCCCTTACGATCCTGGAGGCCGGCAGAGATTATTCTGTGAAAGAACAGCCCGGCGAGTCCTATTACTGGAACCTGAGCGCCGAGATCTATCACCCGATGGTCATCAACGGCACCGCGTATGTGCTGCAGCTGGTGAAAGACAACCCGCCCGAGATGGACAACAACACCTTTGATGGCGATTACTACAACATCGACGGCAAGGTATACAAGAAGCTCGGTACCGCCGACAGCGCTCTGATCACCGCCGTAAACGACCGTCGTAGTATCCTCTATGTCACGAAGGAAGTCGAAGAGACCGACGCCCCCGAGGGTACGCTCTTCACCTATGAAATCACGCTTGAGAATGAGAATCTGCACTACTTCGGCCAGCAAGGCTATGATAAAGACTTTGACACTTTCTGGTTCTCGGTGCAGACCAATCCCAAGGACCGCAATACCATTCTGAAGGAAGGCTTCGAGGTGGAAGATGCTACGCCCGAGGTTGGCGACACCGGCTTCTATTGGTTCAACAACGGCGAAACGGTTACGGTTAAGATCCAGGCCGGCCAGTACATCGTCTTCTCCAACATGCCCATCGATACCGTGTACACCGTTGAAGAGCTCGGCGGCGAAAAGATGCCGGACGGATTCGTCTTCGTTGAGGCGGTGCCCGACGCCAAAGAAAACAAGGTGGAAGGCGTGACCTATAACCCGACTGCGGGCGAGGTGGACGAGGAGAACGAGATGAAGGTCGTCGGTACCATCGACGAATCCAACTCCGACTACATCGTGACCTACACCAACAGCTATCTCGGTGTGTTCTACGTGTATCACTCCAGTGACAACACCATCGAGCGCTACCCCATGGCGGTGAACGGTGTTCCTTATAGCGCGGACAAGACCTTCGATATCACGGCCAAGACCAAGGCAGGCAGCCTCTACGGCGGTTACTACCAGGATTACGGCCAGAAGGGCAGCTTCGTGATCGCTGAGATCACGAGTTTCCCCTATGAAGATGAAACCGGTACTCCCTATGCAGGGGCAGTCGGCACCTGGACCTTGGATCTGGCTTACACCGACAGCGGCCTGACGATGATCCCGGTGAGCAATACGGTCTATTACCTGAAAGAGGTTCCCGAGACTAAGTATCTGCAGCCGTACATGCACTACACCTATAAGATCGGGGAGGGCGATATCGCCGACGGCTGGCTGATTTCCGACGTGGACGACCTGAATTATCAGGA
>JAFSMZ010000040.1:0-19623 GCA_017447685.1 Oscillospiraceae bacterium | reverse complement strand
GTGCTCCTGCGCGCGATGTCGCCCTTGTAGGGCTCGTAGCGCTCAAAGACGCTGGCAAGGATGCCCTCGCCCTTGGTGTCGGTCAAAAACTCGTTGCGGTAGCCGAAGAGGCCCCGGGAGGGGACCAGGAATTCCAGCTTCATGCGGCTGCCCACGGGGGTCATCTCCAGGAATTCTCCCTTGCGGGCGCCCAGCTTCTCCATGACGGAGCCCATGGAATCCTGGGGCACGTCCACCACGACCCGCTCCACCGGCTCGCACTTCTTCCCGTCGATCTCCTGATAGAGCACACGGGGAGGAGACACCTGGAACTCATAGCCCTCCCGGCGCATGGTCTCGATGAGGATGGAGAGGCTCATTTCGCCGCGGCCAGCCACATTGAAGCTGTCGGTGCTGTTTTCCACGTCGGTGACCCGCAGGGACACGTCCTTCAGGGTTTCCCGCATGAGGCGCTCCCGGATCTGGCGGGAGGTGACGAACTTGCCCTCGCGCCCGGCGAAGGGGCTGTCGTTGACGGAGAAGGTCATCTCCATGGTGGGGGCGGAGATCTTCACGAAGGGCAGGGCCTCGGCAAAGCCCCGGGCGCAGACGGTGTCGCCGATGGTGATGTCGCCGATGCCGCTCATGGCGATGATGTTGCCGGCGCCGGCCTCGGTGACGGGCACCCGGTTGAGGCCGTCAAACTGGTAGAGGCTCACGGCCTTGGCCTTGAGGGTGGGCGCGTCGGGATTGTGGTAGTTGCAGACCTCGATCTCCTGGTTCTGCTTGATGACGCCCCGCTCGATGCGGCCGATGGCGATGCGGCCCACATATTCGTTGTAGTCCAGGCTGCTGACCAGCATCTGGAAGGGTGCCTCCTCGTCCATCTCCGGGGCGGGGATGTACTCCAGAATGGTCTCAAACAGAGGCTTGAGATCGGTGCCGATCACGTCGGGGGAATAGCTGGCGGTGCCGTTGCGGCCGGAGCAGAAGAGCATGGGGGAATCCAGCTGCTCATCGGTGGCGTCCAGGTCCATCAACAGTTCCAGCACCTCGTCCACCACCTCGTGGATGCGCTGGTCGGGCCGGTCGATCTTGTTGACCACCACGATGACCCGGTGGCCCAGCTCCAGGGCACGGCTCAGCACGAAGCGGGTCTGGGGCATGGGGCCCTCCGCCGCGTCCACCAGCAGGATGACGCCGTTGACCATCTTCAGGATGCGCTCCACCTCGCCGCCGAAGTCGGCGTGGCCCGGGGTGTCCACGATGTTGATCTTGGTGTCCCCGTACCAGACGGCGGTGTTCTTGGCCATGATGGTGATGCCGCGCTCCCGCTCCAGGTCATTGGAGTCCATGACCCGGTCCACGACCTCCTGGTTTTCCCGGTATACGCCGGACTGCTTCAGCATCTCGTCCACCAGGGTGGTCTTGCCGTGGTCAACGTGGGCGATGATGGCAATATTTCTCAGTTTATCCATAGATTTTATGCTCCCATATAGATTTCAACACGAACGGTAATTTTAGCACCAAGCCCGGCAAATTGCAAGGTTTTCTTGCAATTTGCCGGGCTTGAAGCGTATGGACACGATCTGCATTCCTATCCTGGCTCTCCCCGCATCGGGGAGAGCTGTCACGGAGTGACTGAGAGGGGCCGCTGCCAGGAGCTTTCACACTCCCCTATCAGGCGCTGTCGCGCGTGGCGAGCCGGGCGGCTTTCTGAATTCTCACACAATTCCGAATTTCTCCGGCAGCTTTGCGAGCTCGGAGCTGTTCGCCTCCAGGCACTGGCAGGTGAGGGCGCCGGCCGTCTGGGAAAAGCGGGCCGTGGTTTCCAGGTCCAGACCCTGCAGGTCCGCCCAGACCATAGCCGCGGTGGCGGCGTCCCCGGCGCCGGTGGTATTCACCACCGTGATCTTCTGCCGCGGAAGACGCAGGACCCGCTCCCCTTCCGCTGCCAGCATGCCCTCCGCGCCAAGGCTCAGCAGGACGCGCTTTACCCCCCGGTTCAGCAGAGCGTGGGCGCAGCGCAGCGCCTCCTTCTCCCCGGTGAGGTGTCTGGCTTCCAGGGCATTGGGCTTCAGGGCCCGGAGCCGGGGCAGGATGGGCAGCAGCTTTTCCGCCTTGGCGGTGGACACGGGGTCGGCGTAAAGGGGCACGGTGAGACTATCCGAGAGGAAGCTCAGGGCGGCCTGGCTCAGGTTCGCGTCCAGGACCACGGCGTCGAAGCCGTTGAGCCGCTCCAGAAGCGGGGCCAGGGCCTCCGGCGTGATGCGATCCACGATGTCCATGTCGGACACGGCCAGCAGCATGTCCCCGCCGTCGTCCGTCACATATAAATAGGTAGAGCTCCGCTCTCGGGGACGGCGGAGGGTCATGGAGAGATCCAGTCCCAGCGCCTCGCAGCTTGCCTGCAGCTCCCGTCCGAAGGCGTCGTCCCCCACGGCGGAGACCAGGCTCACCTCCGCTCCCAGCAGGCGCAGGTTCTGGGCGATGTTGCGCCCCACGCCGCCGGGCCGCAGGCTCACCACGCCGGGGTTGGAGTCCCGCATCTGCAGCGTGCCGGAGGCCCTGCCGCCGATATCCATATTCATCCCGCCGATGACGGCGATGCGTTTTGTTCTGTTGCAGTCCATAAGGCGCCTCCGAGAAGAAATGACGCTTTGATCCCCTTTCGGCCTCACCGCAAGCGGCTCGGCCACCTCCCCCAAAGGGGGAGGCAAGGGGCGGCCCGCAAGCCGCCCCTTCTCAAAACATAAATCTCAAAACGGAAAACTCACTTGACGTTCCAGATGTCCCTGGCGTATTCCTCGATGGCCCGGTCGGCAGCGAAGAAGCCGCTCTGGGCGGTGTTCATGATGCCCAGGCGCGCCATCTCGTCGGCGTCGCGGATCCGGTCGTAGAGTCTGCGCTGGCAGTCCACATAGGGCCGGTAGTCGGCGATGAGCATGTAGGGGTCGCCGCCGTAGAGCAGGCCGGACACCAGGTCGGAGTAGCTCTTGCCGTCCCGGAAGCCTTCCCGGAAGCGGTTGAGCACCCGCATGATCTCCCAGTCGGCGTTGGCCGCGGCATTGGGATCGTAGCCCTGCCGGCGGATGCGGGCGATGTCTTCGGTGTGCAGGCCGAAGAGGAACATGTTCTCGTCCCCCAGCCGTTCGTACATCTCCACATTGGCGCCGTCCAGGGTGCCGATGGTCACCGCGCCGTTCATCATGAGCTTCATGCAGCCGGTGCCGGAGGCCTCCTTGCCGGCGGTGGAGATCTGCTCGGAGACGTTGGCGGCGGGCACGATGGCCTCGGCCGCGGAGACCCGGTAGTTCTCCACAAAGATCACCTGGAGCTTGCCCTTGCAGACGGGATCGTTGTTCACGTCGTCCGCCATGGAGAGCAGCAGCTCGATGATGCGCTTGGCGGTCTTGTAGCCCGCGGCTGCCTTGGCGCCGAAGACGAAGGTGCGGGGCACGAAATCCATGTTGGGATTGTCGTGCAGCTGCATCTGGAGACTGGCGATGCTCATGGCGCAGAGCAGCTGGCGCTTGTACTCATGCAGACGCTTGACCTGCACGTCCATGACGGCCTCGGTATTGAAGGCGAGGTTCTGGTTGCGCTTCAGGAACGCGGCGAAGCGCTCCTTGTTGCGGTGCTTGATGGCGTTGTAGCGGGCGCGGACCTCGCTGTCGTCGGCATAGTCTGCCAGCTTGATGAGCTCCTCGGGCTTCGTCAGATACTCGTCGCCGATGAGCTCGGTGATGAGCCCATGGAGGCCGGGGTTGATCTGGGCCAGCCAGCGGCGATGGTCGATGCCGTTGGTGACATGGGTGAAGCGCTCGGGCCGCAGGGTGTAGATATCATGGAACAGGTCGTCCTTCAGGATCTGGCCGTGGAGACGGGAGACGCCGTTGACCTTGTAGCAGGCGGCCAGGCACATGTTGGCCATGTGGACCTGTCCGTCCCGGATGATCAGGTTGCGGCCGACCCGCTCGTCCCAGTTGAAGTTGTAGACCAGGTAATCGCACCAGCGGCGGTTGATCTCACACATGATCTCCCACAGACGGGGCAGCAGCTTCTGCACCAGCTCCTGGGGCCATTTCTCCAGCGCCTCGCTCATAACGGTGTGGTTGGTGTAGGCCACGCTCTGGCGCACGATCTCCCAGGCCTCGTCCCAGCCCAGACCGCACTCATCCATAAAGAGCCGCATCAGCTCGGGGATGATCAGGGTGGGGTGGGTGTCGTTGATCTGGATGGTGTGGTGCTTGTGGAAGCTGCGGATATCGCCCCACTTCCGGATGTGCTTGCGCACCACGTCCTGGGCGGTGGCGGAGACGAAGAAGTACTGCTGCTTGAGGCGCAGGGTCTTGCCTTCGATGTGATCGTCCGCCGGGTAGAGCACCTTGGTGATGACCTCGGCCATGGTGCGCTGCTCCATGCTCTTCACATAGTCGCCCTCGGAGAAGAGGTACATGTCCAGGGAGTTGGGGCTCTTGGCGTCCCAGAGGCGGAGGGTGTTGATCTCCTTGCCGCCGTAGCCGGCGATGAGCATATCCCGGGGAATGGCGATGACCGCGTCATAGCCGGTGTGCTCGGCGTGATAGTGGCCGAAGCTGTCCCAGCGGGGGGAGATCTGACCGCCGAAGCGGACTTCCACCGCGTCCTCATAGCGGGGGATCAGCCAGCTGTCCGCGGCGATCTTCCAGTTGTCGGCAACCTCGGTCTGCTTGCCATCCTGGAAGCGCTGGCGGAAAATGCCCAGTTCGTAGCAGATGGAATAGCCCGTGGCCTCCAGGCCCAGGGTAGCCATGCTGTCCATGTAGCAGGCGGCGAGACGGCCGAGACCGCCGTTGCCCAGGCCTGCGTCGGGCTCTTCTTCAAAAATATCGGTGGCGCTGCGGCCCAGATCCTCCAGCGCGCCGGTGACCGCCTCGGAAATGCCCAGGTTGAAGGCGTTCTTCATCAGGCTGCGGCCCATCAGGAACTCCATGGACATATAGTGGACTTCCTTTTCGGCGTGGCGGGGATCCTCCGCGGCCAGGAAGCGGCTCATGATCTCGCGGATGACCATGGCGGTGGCCCGGAAGACCTGCTCGTCGGTGGCGGCGGCGGAAGTGGTGGCAAAGTAGGCACAGAGCTTGTCTTCGATGGCGCTGCGCACTTCGTCGCGGGAAATTTGTGCAATCATTCGGGAAAATACCTCCAAAAAAGAGAAAAGTGAACAGTGAAGAGTGAAGAGTGAAAAGCGAACGAGCGAAGCGACTAAAGGTACTTTCTCTTTTCACTTTTCACTTTTATCTTTTCACTTTAAATGCGGCCGTCCTTGGGGACGACGGTGGGCAGATTGGGGCTGCCGATGAGGACGCTGCCGGGAGAGAACACGGCCTGCTTATCGGAGATGATGTAGTCGAGCCTGGCGTTCTCGCCCACCACGCAGTCGCGCATGAGGATGCAGCCCTTGAGCTTGGCCCCGGCGCCGATGTGGCAGCCGGAGAAGATGATGCAGTCCTCGATCTCGCCCTCGATGATGCAGTTGTCGCCCACCAGGCTGTTGCGGGACTTGGCCTGCTCGCCGTAGTAGGTGCTCACATCCTCGTGGATCTTGGTGCGCACGGGCCGGTCCGCCGGGAAGAGCTCGCGGCGCACTTCGGGACGCAGCACGTCCTTGCTGGCGGCGTAGTACTCGTCCACAGTGCGGATGATGCGGGCGTAGCCGGGGTGGACATAGATGTCCATCTTGCCGTGGGCCTCGTAGAGGAAGTAGGTCATGGCGTCCTGGTGGAAGCGGAAGAGGTTGCGGGTCTGGCAGACGTCCATCATCTCCAGGAGCTTGTCCTTGTTGAATACATAGCCCTCCAGGGAGGGGATGCCCTTGGCCTCGCCGGTGCGGAACAGGTCGATGTACTGAACCAGACCGTCCTCGCCGGGCAGGTAGTTGCTGTGTCTGCTCTCCAGACCCTGGCCCGCGCAGATGGCGGTGGCGTCGGTGCCGGCCTTTTCATGCTGGCGGATGACGGCGTCCAGGTCGATGTTGGCGGCCATGTTGCCCAGCAGCAGCACCACGTGCTTCTGGGGGATGCGGCGGATGTAGGTGGCAACGGCGTTCAGGGCTTCGATGGTGCCGTTGTAGTTGCCGGTGTGGTACTGGGGCAGGCCGAAGGGCGGCAGCATGCGCAGTCCGCCGTGCTTGCGGCTCATATCCCAGGCCTTGCTGCTGCCGATGTGGTCAAGCAGGGACTGATAGTCCCGCTGCATGATGACGCCCACGTCCAGGATCCCGGCGTTGCGCAGGGAGGAAAGGGCGAAGTCGATGAGGCGGTAGCGGCTGCAGAAGGGCAGGGAGGCGGCGGTGCGGTTGGCGGTCAGATCCCGCAGGGCGGGTTCATCATGATAGGCGAAAATAATGCCGTGATAATCTCTCATGGTTCAGACCTCCTCTCCGGAATAGATCATGGCCGCAGCGGGGACCACCGCTCCGGCGGGAATGGTGACGTCCGGGCCGCAGGTAGCAACGCCCCAGCCCTCGGATCCGTCGGGCTCGGTGCCCACATGGGCGCCGGCCTTGATGGTGCTGTTCTCACCCACGATGGCATATTCCACCACGGCGCCGGGCTCCACCGTGGCGCCGGGCATCAGCACGCTGTAGAGCACCTTTGCGCCCTTGCCCACGCGGACGGAGGGAGAGAGCACGGAGTTTTCCACATGGCCTTCGATCTCACAGCCTTCGGTGACGATGGAGTGGATGATCTCGGCGTCCTTGCCGGTGTAGTGCGGCGGGCAGACGGGGCTGCGGGAGGAAATGGGCCAATCCGGATCGTAGAGGTTGATAAGGGTGGTGGAGAGCATGTCCATGTTGGCGTCCCAGAGGCTGGTGATGGTGCCCACGTCGCGCCAGTAGCCCTTGAAGCGGTAGGGCCAGAGCTTCTCGCCGTTGTTGAGCATGTTGGGGATGATGTTCTTGCCGAAGTCCTTGCTGGAGTTGGGGTCGGCGTCATCCTCGATCAGGTACTTGCGCAGCTTCTGCCAGTTGAAGATGTAGATGCCCATGGAGGCCAGATCGCTCTTGGGATGCTTGGGCTTCTCCTCAAACTCGCAGACATAGCCGTTGCCGCCCACGTTCATGATGCCCATGCGGGTGGCCTCCTCCAGGGAGACCTGCTGCACGGCGATGGTGAGGGCGGCGTCATGCTCCAGGTGCTCCCGCAGCATGTCGGCATAGTCCATCTTATAAATATGGTCGCCGGAGAGGATCAGCACATTATCGGGATCGTAGTTCTCGATGAAGGCCAGGTTCTGGAAGATGGCGTTGGCCGTACCGGTGAACCAGGAGCCCTGCTCGTGGGCGCCCAGGTAAGGGGGCAGAATGTACACGCCGCCGTCGGACACGTCCAGGTCCCAGGGTTGGCCGGTGCCGATGTAGGAGTTGAGCTGAAGGGGCTTGTACTGGGTCAGCACACCCACGGTGTCGATGCCGGAGTTTGCGCAGTTGGACAGGGGGAAGTCGATGATGCGGTATTTCCCGCCGAAGGGGACGCTGGGTTTTGCCACGTTCTGGGTGAGGGCATAGAGACGGGAACCCTGCCCACCGGCCAGAAGCATGGCGATGCAGCTTTTCTTCATGAAACAGCCTCCTTATATAATTTGTTCTCGCGAAAAAAGTACAAAGGTGGGGGAAGCGAAGGATGAAAAGTGAAGAGTGAAGAGTGAAAAGCTGTGGTATCGCTTTCGGCGATGATTTGATCCGTCCGCGAAGCGGACACCTTATCTCTTCACTTTTCTCTCTTCTCTTTTCACTTAGTATTATAGAGGTTCATGGCCTTGTCCGGGCCCTTTTCGATGTAGCACTCCACAGCCTCGGCCGCCCGCTGGGCGGCCTTCGCCATATCCTCGGCGTCCTGGCCGTGAAAGGCGGAGAGGACCCAGTCCATCATCTCATACTCCGGGTGGGGCGGAGCGCCCACGCCCAGGCGGATCCGGGGAAAATCCTCCGTTCCCAGCAGGGCGATGATGTTTTTGAGCCCGTTGTGGCCGCCGGCGGAGCCCTTGGTGCGGATGCGCAGCTTCCCCACGGGGAGACTTACATCGTCCGACACCACCAGCACCCGCTCCGGCGGGATCTTGTAAAAGCGGGCCGCCTGGCTCACCGCCTGGCCGGAGAGATTCATGTAGGTCTGGGGCTTCATCAGCAGCACCCTGGCTCCGCCCAGATCCGCCTGGGCGGTCAGGGCCTGGAAGCGGGCCTTGTTGATGGCGATGTTCTTCTTTTTGCTGAGGGCGTCGGCGGTCATGAAGCCGGCGTTGTGGCGGGTCCCCTCATACTTGAGGCCGGGATTGCCCAGGAACACCACAAGCCATTCGGGACCGCCCCTGGATGAAAACAACATAGATGATCCTTCGGAAGTGAAGCGTGAAGCGTTATGGTATCTCCTTCGGTGATGGATATCGATCCGTCCGCGCAGCGGAGACCTTATCTTTTCACTTTTCTCTTTTCACTTTAATTGTTGACGTTGTCGAAGATGCTGGAGATGGAGACCTCCTCGTAAATACGGCGGATGGCCTCGGCGAAGACGGGGGCGGTGCTGAGATAGTGGATCTTGTCGCACATGGGCTTGTCCTTGGGATAGGGGATGGTGTCCAGGAACAGCAGCTCCTTGATGCAGCTCTGCTCGATGCGGTCCAGCGCGGGGCCGGAGAGCACGCCGTGGGTGGCGCAGGCATAGACCTCCCTGGCGCCGCCCAGCTCCTTGATGGCCTTGGCAGCTCCGCAGAGAGAACCGGCGGTGTCCACGATGTCGTCCAGCAGGATGCAGGTCTTGCCTTCCACGTTGCCGATGATATTCATGACCTCGCTCTGGTTGGCCTTCTCCCGGCGCTTGTCCACGATGGCCATGTTGCAGCCCAGCTTCATGGAGAAGTTCCGGGCCCGGGCGGTGCTGCCCACATCGGGGGAGACCACCATCACGTCCTCATTGCCCTTGCCGAAAAGGTGGGTGAAGTGCTTGATGAAGAGATTGGCGCCCATGAGGTTATCCACAGGGATGTCGAAAAAGCCCTGGATCTGGGCGGCGTGCAGGTCCATGGTCAACACCCGGTCGGCACCGGCGGCGGTAATGAGGTTTGCCACCAGCTTTGCCGAGATGGGATCGCGGCTCTTGGCCTTGCGGTCCTGCCGGGCATAGCCGAAGTAGGGGATCACGGCGGTGATGCGGCCGGCGGAGGCGCGGCGCATGGCGTCGATCATGATGAGCAGTTCCATCAGGTTGTCATTGACATGGTTGCAGGTGGACTGCACGATAAAAACGTCCTTGCCGCGGACGGGTTCATAGACAGAAATGGAGCATTCGCCGTCGGCGAACTGGGAAACGGCGGCGTTGCCCAGGCCCATGAAAAGCTCGGAACAGATGGCCTTCGCCAGTTCGGGGTTGGAGTTTCCGGCGAAAACCTTGATCTCTTTTCCGTGTGCAATCATTCTCTCTTATCCTCCAAATACTTAGGTGCCCGTCTGTCGGTCCTTCCCGGCCGTCGCTTCACGGACTAACCCTATTATGCATTCAACATTCTACCACAAAGCGACACAAATGGGAAGAGGAAGCGTGATTTTCCCGATAAAGAAAAGCAAAGAAAAAATCAATTTACAAGCGCAGTTTTTTTGTATATAATACCATACACGATTTTAACGGACTTTGCTCCTGGCCGCCGGATCGCGGAGCGATTTGGGATGGATGGCGCAAAGGCCGCGCTCCAGAGCCTTCCCCGCGCACGGGGAAGGTGGCATCCGCCGTCTCCCGCAAGGCGGATGACGGATGAGGTCTCAAACGGGATCCAAATGACCGAGGGACTGAACTCGCTGCACGCGGGGACCTCATCAGTCCGCTGCGCGGACAGATGCCCTCATAAAAGATACAGGAATGGGCAACGCCCCTCATCAGTCGCCTGCGGCGACAGCTTCCCCCGAGGGGGAAGCCAACAAGGAAGGAGATTTTAATATGCTGGAATTTGAAGAATACAAGGGCAAGCTCAACGCGGCCAAGCCCTCTCTGGAGCTGCTGGAGAGCGCGCTGAAGCTGGACGCCGCCCGCAAGGAGATCGAGGAGCTGGAGGCCGCCAGCGAGCGGGACGGCTTCTGGAACGACGTGCAGAAGTCCCAGCAGGTGCAAAAGCGCCTGAAGACTCTGAAGAGCAAGTGCGAAAACTACGAGAAGCTCTGCGCCGCCTGGGACGACATGATGACCCTCTGCGAGATGGCTCTGGAGGAGAATGACGACTCCATGCTGGAGGAACTGAAGCAGGAGTACGAGAGCTTTGCCGAGAAGGTGGAATCCACCCGCCTCTCCACCCTGCTCACCGGCGAGTATGACGCCAACAACGCCATCCTCACCTTCCACGCCGGCGCCGGCGGCACCGAGGCCCAGGACTGGGCCTCCATGCTCTACCGCATGTACAACATGTGGGCCGACCGCCACGACTACAAGGTGAAGGTCATGGACTATCTGGACGGGGACGAGGCCGGCCTCAAGAGCGCCACCATCATGATCGAGGGTGAGAACGCCTACGGCTTCCTGCGCAGCGAGCACGGCGTCCACCGCCTGGTGCGGGTGAGCCCCTTTGACGCCGCCGGCCGCCGGCACACCTCCTTTGCCGCGGTGGAGGTCATGCCCGAGATCGCCGCCGACGACAACGAGATCGAGCTGCGGGAAGAGGACATCGAAATGCAGGTCTACCGCTCCTCCGGCGCAGGCGGCCAGAAGGTCAACAAGACCTCCTCCGCCGTGCGTCTCATTCACAAGCCCACGGGCATCGTGGTGTCCTCCCAGGTGGAGCGCAGTCACTTCCAGAACCTGGAAAACTGCAAAAATATGCTGCGGGCCCGCCTGGCCGAGATCAAGGAGCGGGAGCACCTGGAAAAGATCAGCGACATCAAGGGCGTGCAGATGAAGATCGAGTGGGGCAGCCAGATCCGCTCCTACGTATTCATGCCCTATCAACTGGTGAAGGATCTGCGCACCGAGTATGAGACCGGCAACATCCAGAACGTGATGGACGGCGACCTGGACGGCTTCATCAACGCCTATCTCTCCATGCGCGCCGCCAACTGAGTTTTTAGTTTCTAGTTTTTAGTTTTTAGGGAACAGGATCGAAATGCAGCGCGTTTGGTCCTTCCTCCCCTAGAAACTAAACTCTAAAAACTAAAATCTTGAATCTCACCGTTCGCTGGGTCCCGGGTCTTCGTCCCCGAAGATCCAGTCGTCAAGGTCGGTTTCCATCGAATCGCCTCCCCCGTTTTCAGAATGACCCTTCATTCTATGTGAAAAGCCGGCAGTTGATGCCGGTTTTTCCTTATACAGGGGCTTGAAACGGGGAACGCTTTGCGTTATAATGCTCTGGATTTCATTTTTAAGCAAAAAGGAAGAGATCAACTATGAGTGCTTCTACCGAAAGAAAGAACCGGGCCGCGGCCATCGCCGCCGGCACGGACAAAAAGACCCTGGCCGCGAAGGAGGCCGAGGAGAAGGCCCGCAAGAGCAAGCGGAAATGGATCATCGGCTCCATCGCCGTGGTCCTCTGCATCGCGCTGGTGCTGTTCCTCAGCTCCCCCATCATGTACCGCATCACCACCGCCGAGACCGTGGGCGGCCAGAACTACTCCCCCGCCGAGGTCAACTACTTCCGCGCCACCTCCAAGTCCACTCTGAGCGGCTACGGCTATGACACCATGGCCAACTACTTCGGGCAGGAGACCGCCGACCAGCTGCTGGAGAACGACGTGAACAGCAAGCTGATCCGCAATACCGCCCTCATGAACTACGCCAAGGAGCAGGGCATCAGCCTGAGTGCGGCGGAGAAGAAGGCCGCTGCCGAGGCCACCAAGACCCAGATGCAGTATCTGCGGGATGGCGCCAAGACCAACGGCGTGAGCCTCTCCACCTATATGAGCTACATCTTCGGCGCCGGCGTCAACGAGAACGTGATCCGCGGCATCATGGAGGAGAACAGCCTGACCAGCAAGGCCATGTTCAGCAAGTTCCTGGAGATGAGCTACAGCCCCGAGGAGCTGACCGCCTTCTATGAAGATCCCGTCGATGGCGATCTGTTCAGCTATGCCACCTATCTGGTGACTGCCGAGGAGGGCGCCGATCCCGCCGAGGCCAAGACCGCGGCCGAGGCCCTGGTCGCCGGCTTCCAGGACGGCTATGACGGCGAGGCCGATCTGATCACCGCCTTCAACGACCTGCTGGCCGAGGACTTCCCCGAAGCCAGCGCCACCGAGCGCACCAACATCCTGGGCTCCGATCTGGAGGCCGATCTGCGCGACTGGCTGGTGGCTGAGGAGCGCCAGGCCGGCGACGTCACCGCCGTCGAGGCCGAGAACGGCTGGACTGTGGTCCTGTTCCGGGAGCACAGCGACAACAGCCAGGATACCGTGTCCGTCCGCCACATCCTGATCATGGCCGAGGCTGACGAGAACGGCGTCTACACCGACGAGGCCAAGGCAGCCGCCAAGGCCAAGGCCGAGGAGATCCTGGCCGCCTTCCAGGCCGGGGAGCAGAGCGAGGCGGAGTTTGCCGTGCTGGCCAGCCTCTACTCCGAGGACAGCGGCTCCAGCGGCGCCGGCGGCCTCTACACCGGTATCGAGCCGGGTCAGATGGTGCCGGAGTTCGACGAGTTCTGCTTTGCCGATCACAACTACGGTGACACCGGCATTGTCTACGGCGACAACGGCGGCTATGCCGGCTACCACATCATGTTCTACGTGGGCAGGATGAGCGCCCGGGACGCCAACGCCCTGGACAATCTCCGCGGCGACGCCATGAACGACTGGCTCACCGAGCTCACCGCAGGCATGGAGCGCAGCACCCGCTGGGCCTACAAGTTTGTGGGATAAAAAGATTTGAAAACGCCGGGGCATTGCCCCGGCGTTTTTCGGAGGGTTTTCAAATGGACGAACGTTTTCTGCGCGCCCGGATGCTGCTGGGCAAGGCCGCCATGGAAAAGCTGCGGCAGAGCCATGTGGCGGTGTTCGGCTTGGGGGGCGTGGGCTCCTGGTGCGCCGAGGCGCTGTGCCGCGCCGGGATCGGGGAGCTGACCCTCATCGACCGGGACCGGGTGAGCGAATCCAACCGGAACCGGCAGCTCTGCGCCCTGGGCTCCACGGTGGGACTTCCCAAGGCGGAGGTCATGGCCGCGCGGCTCCTGGACATCAATCCCGATTGCCGCATCCACCCCATTTTGGGCCACTATGAGGCGGCGGATCGGGAACGCTTTTTTGCCGATTACGACTATGTGGTGGACTGCATCGACCTGGTGAGCTGCAAGCTGGACCTGATCCTGAGCTGCAGGGAGCGGGGCATCCCCATCGTGTCCGCCCTGGGCACCGGGAACAAGAAGGACGCCTCCCTGCTGCGCGTGGACGATATCGCGAACACCTACGGCTGCGCCCTGGCAAGGGTCATGCGCAGGGAGCTGCGCGCCCGGGGCGTGGAGCACCACCCGGTGGTCTTCTCCCCGGAGGAGCCCATGAAGCCGGAGCAGCTGGAAAACCCGGATCCCGGGCGGCGCAGCGTGCCCGGCTCCCTGGTCTGGGTCCCGGCCACGGCGGGGCTGCTGCTGTGCCAGCATGTGACCCTGGCCCTCATCGAACCCTAACAAACAGCCGCCTTCTCTTCGGGAAAGGAAAGGCGGCATTTTCTGGTTTTCCCGTTTTTTCGAACGTTTTGACAGCAAATATGCGGGATTTCCAGATAATGTGCTCCCTTTTCCCGTCCAATATATTCTTTTTTATTTTGTGTGGAACTTTTCCCGCTTTCCGGCGTCTCAATAGTATCATCCTGCAAGAACTGCAAAAAAGAGGAGGTTTCTCCCATGAAAAAGACGATTTCTCTGCTTTTGGCCCTGCTGATGCTGCTCTCCCTCTGCGCCTGCGGCGAGGCCTCCGGCCGCAGCGACGCCAAGGCCGCCGCGGGCTCCTACATGGTCGCTGAAGAGGCGGCCTGGCCCGCCGAAGAGCCCATGGCGGAGGCTTCCATGGCCTATGACAGCGTAAACGGCCTCTCCCCCGCCGGGGCCCCCCAGGCCTCCGGGGATACCGAAAGTGCCGCCGCCCGGAAGCCGGACAAGATCATCTATTCCGCCAACGTCCAGGTGGAGACCACCGCCTTCGAGGAAAGTCTTACCAAGCTGGACGCGCTGGTGGAGGAATACGGCGGCTGGGTGGAGTCCAGCAGCCTCAACGGCAGCAACTACGCCGACAAGAGCCGGGGCGCCGTGAGCCGCCGCAGCGCCAGCTACACCCTGCGCATCCCCAGCGACCGCTTTCAGGAGCTGATGAGCAGCCTTTCCGACCTGGGCAACATCCCCTACAGCCACATTTACACCGAGAACGTCACCGCCCAGTACTATGACGTGCAGGCCCGGCTCACCGCCTACAAGACCCAGGAGCAGCGCCTTCTGGAAATGATGGAGCTGGCCGAGACCGTGGAGGACGTCATCCTGCTGGAGGATCGGCTCACCGAGGTGCGTTACAGCATCGAGAGCCTGCAGACCAGCCTGCTGAACTGGGACCGGCAGGTAAGCTTCAGCAGCGTGTATCTGGATCTGAACGAGGTGCAGGTCTACAGCCCCGAGCCCCAGGTTCAGCCCAGCTACGGCCTGCGCCTTGCCACCGCCCTGAAGAGCGGCCTGCGGGACTTCGGCGACTTCTTTAAGGAGCTGCTGATCTGGCTTGCCGGCGCCCTGCCCACGCTGCTGCTGCTCGGCGCCATTGCCGCAGTCGTCATCGTCGTCGTCAGAAAACGGAAAGCGGGACGCAAAGCCCGCAAGGCTGCAGCCGCTGCCGCCCCTGCTCCCAAGGAGGAGCAGAAGAGTGATACGATCCCCTAACAGAAATCTGACAGTCCTTCCGGCAGGAATCGTGCCAACCTGCGTTGGCTTTCTTGACCATATATGTCCATTATGCTCTGCGAAAGCCGCCTTGTCTGGCGCAATTCCTGCTCGAAATGCCAAGTCATCTTTCTATCAGGGAATCGTATGAAAGGAGCTTCCCATGAAAAAGCTGATCCCCTTTTTGCTGATCCTTTCCCTGCTGCTGGCCGCCTGCGGCGGCGCGGCACAGCCTGCCCCAAGCCAGCCTGAGCCCGCGAAAACGGAAAGCGCCCCCGCGTCCCCTTCCCCTTCGCCCGCGGAGGAGACCCCGTCCCAGGAGTTTGAACTGCCCATCATGGGTGACGAGCCCCTGACCCCGGCCGGAGAACTGCCCGCTCTCAGCGAGGAGACCGTGACCCTGGACGGCATAGCCAGCTATCTGCGCCTGACCCTGCCGGAGGGCTGGACCTGGGCGCAGGCCGCCGGAACGGTGGACGGCACCGTCTACGGCCTCTGGCCGGAAGAGGATCCCGCCTTCAAGCTGGAGCTGCACTACTGGCCCGATCGCTTCGCCATGTGCGGCACCGGCGTGAGCTTCACGGACTATCCCCTGCCCGACGGGAAAACCGCCACTCTGGCCACGGAGCAGATCGGGAAAGATCTCACCTGGATCCTGATCCTGCCCGAATCCCCCGATTCCTTCACCATCCAGTTTGTCGGCCCCCAGGCGCTCTATGAAGCCCACCGGGCGGAGCTGGAGCTGCTGCTGAGCACCCTGCAGCAGGGCGTGAAGGCCCAGCTCGACGTGGTGCAGCCCGGCACCGTCACCGGCTGAACAAGCAGATACAACATGTTACAGATAGAATCGCCCCGGTCTGTTCAAACAGACCAGGGCGATTCAGACTGTAGACAAACCAATGCGGCATAGCATAGACACGCATGGGGGGATTGTGAAGGGGGGAGGGTATGCCCCCCTTCACGTCCAATCTACGCAAAAATGGGAACTTTTTTTGGAAGTTCCCATTTTTGCTTTCAAGCTGTCGACACTTTGTCGACAGCTTGAATCGCCCCGGTCTGTTCAAACAGACCAGGGCGATTCTCATTGGGGACTGCATCTTTACTTGAGCACCACATTCTCCTCGCCCAGCAGCTCCCGCAGTTCCAGGAGCAGGCCCTCGTGGATCAGGCAGCGGGCGCCGATGCGCTTTTTCTCCTTCTCGCACCAGATGACCAGCTGCTGATTTCCGGGGAACATGGTGAGCAGCAGCTCGATGTGCCGCAGCACCGGGTCCTCCCGGCTTTTCAGGCGCAGATAGAGCTTCTGCTCCGCCGCAGGCGCAGGCTCAGGACGGGCTTGGGGCTCATAGCGGGACGGGCGCTCCCGGGCAGGTTCCGGGGCGGGTCCGGCGGCCTCGGCCTCCGCCAGGGGGCGGATGCTGTCCACCATCAGCTGGGGTTCCTTCTCATCCCGCACGGAGATCCGCCCGCGGATGAAGAGGGCTGCGTTCTCCTTCAGATAGGAGCCGCCGCTGTCCAGGGCCCGCTGGAAGGCGATGAGCTCCATGCTGCCGCTGTCGTCCTCCAGCATCACATAGCTCATCAGCGCCCCGTTTTTGGTGGGGCGGGTGCGGATGGTCTGCACCACGCCGGCGATGCTGATGAGCTGCCCGTCGGCATAACGGCTGGGGCCGTCGTCGCTGTCAAAATCCGCCAGGATCGCGCCGATGGGGGCGACCCCCAGGCGGCGCAGCTTCTCCCGGTACTCGTCCATGGGGTGGCCGCTGAGATAGAGGCCGGTGACCTCTTTCTCCATGGCCATGAGCTCCCGCTTGGGGAACTCCTCCAGCTCCGGCACCCGGAAAGAGGGCGCCGCGGTCTCTTCCTCGCCAAAGCCGCCGAAGAGGTCCATCTGGCCGGAGATATTGTCCCTCCTTGCCCGCTGGATCCCGTCCAGCACGCCCTCATAGACCTGCAGCAGGGCCCGACGCTTGTAGCCCATGCTGTCAAAGGCGCCGGCGCGGATGAGGTTTTCCACGGCCCGCTTGTTGAGCTCGCCGCCGGCCATGCGGCTGCAGAAATCCTCAAAGTCCCGGAAGGGGCCGTTTTTCTCCCGGTCCGCCACCAGGCTCTCGATGGCGCTCCAGCCGATGCCCTTGATGGCCACCAGGCCGAAGCGGATGTGCTCCCCAGCCACGGTGAAGTTGGCGTCGGATTCGTTCACGTCCGGGGGCAGGATGGCCACGCCCAGCTCCTTGCACTCGGCGATGTACTCCGCCACCTTGGTGCTGCTGTCCAGCACGGAGGTGAGCAGGGCCGCCATGTACTCTCTGGGATAGTGGCGCTTCATATAGGCCGTCCAGTTGGCCACGAAGGCATAGCAGACGGCGTGGGCTTTGTTGAAGGCGTAGCTGGCAAAGTCCAGGATCTCGTCATAGATGCTGTCGGCCACGTCCTCCGGCACGCCCCGGGCAACGGCCCCGTCGATCTGCCTTTCGGGGTCGCCGTGGACGAAGGCCTTGCGCTCGGCGTCGATGACGGCGTGCTTTTTCTTGGACATGGCCCGGCGGATCATGTCCGCCTGGCCCAGGGAGAAGCCGGCCAGCTGCTGGAAGATCTGGATGACCTGCTCCTGATAGACGATGCAGCCGTAGGTGACCTCCAGGATGGGGCGCAGCAGCTCGTGCTTGTAGCGCACCTTCTCCGGGTGCTGGGACCACTCGATGAAGCGGGGGATGGAATCCATGGGCCCCGGCCGGTAGAGGGCGATGACGGCGGTGATATCTTCGATGCTCTTGGGGCGAAGCTGGGTGCAGACCCCGGTCATTCCGGTGCTCTCCAACTGGAAGACGCCGGTGGTGTGGCCCTCGGCCAGCATGCGGAAGGTCTCCTCATCGTCCTCGGGGATGCGGTTCACCTGGAAATCCGGCACCCGTTTGCGCACCATTTTGGCCGCGTCCTCCAGCACCGTCAGGTTCCTGAGGCCCAGGAAGTCCATTTTGAGCAGACCCAGCTCCTCCAGGGTGGTCATGGGGTACTGGCACACCACGCTCTCGTCGTTTTTCGCGAGAGGCACATAGGTGTACACCGGGTTTTCGGTGATGACCACGCCGGCGGCGTGGGTGGAGGCGTGGCGGGGCATGCCCTCCAGGGCTTTGGCCACGTCGATGAGATGCTTGAGCTTCTCGTCGGACTCGTACATCTCCTTCAGGGGCTTGGAGAGGCGCAATGCCTCGTCCAGGGTGATGTTCAGGGCCCCCGGGCCGGAGGGTACCTGTTTGGCCACGGCGTCGGTCTCCCCATAGCTCACGCCCAGGGCACGGCCCACGTCCCGGATGGCGCCCCGGGCGGCCATGGTGCCGAAGGTGACGATCTGGGCCACATGGTCGTGGCCGTAAAGGCGGTTGACGTAGTCGATGACCTCGCCCCGCCGGTTCACGCAGAAGTCCACGTCGATATCCGGCATGCTCACCCGCTCCGGGTTCAGGAAGCGCTCGAAGAACAGGGAGTACTTGATGGGGTCCACGTCGGTGATATGCAGGCAGTAGCTCACCACGCTGCCCGCCGCGCTGCCGCGGCCGGGGCCCACGGGGATGCCGTTGCGCTTGGCATAGCCGATGAAGTCCGAGACGATGAGGAAGTAGTCCACAAAGCCCATCTTTTCGATCATGCTGAGCTCGTAGTCCAGCTGCTTGTGCACCTGTGGCCGGTCCGGGTAGCGCTCGGCAAAGCCCTGCTCGCAGAGCTTGCGGAGATAGGCGGCGCTGTCCGTCTCCCCTGCCGGCAGCTTGAAGCGGGGCAGGTAATAGTGGCCGAAGGTAAAGTCGAAGCGGCAGCGCCGGGCGATTTTCTCGGTGTTGTCCGCCGCCTCGGGATGCTCCGGGAAGAGGGCGCGCATCTGCTCCTCGCTCTTGAGATAGAGCTCCCGGCTCTCGAAGCGCATGCGGTTGTCCTCGTTCACGGTCTTGCCCGTCTGGATGCACATGAGCACGTCCTGATAATAGGCGTCATCCTGCTCGATGTAGTGGGCGTCGTTGGTGAGGGCCAGGGGGATCCGGGTCTCCTCGGAAAGGCGGATCAGCTCTTTGGCAGCCTGCTTTTCCTCCGGGATACCGTGATCCTGGATCTCCAGATAGAAATTCTCCGGTCCGAAGAGCTCCCGCAGCTCCAGGGCCTTTTTCTTTGCCCGCTCATAGTCCCCGTGGATGAGGGCCTGGGGGATCTCCCCGGCCAGGCAGCCGGAGAGACAGATCAGGCCTTCGGCGTGCTCGTGCAGCAGCTCCCAGTCGATGCGGGGCTTGATGTAGAAGCCCTCGGTAAAGCCGCAGGACACCAGGTAGCACAGATTCCGGTAGCCCCGCTCGTTCTGACACAGGAGGATCAGGTGGGAATAGTTGTTGTCCGTGCCGTGCTCCTTCTGGAAGCGGCTCCGGGGCGCCACATAGACCTCGCAGCCGATGATGGGCTGGATCCCCTCGGCGAGGCAGGCCTTGTAAAAGGCCACCGCGCCGTACATGACCCCGTGATCCGTAACAGCCAAGGCAGTCTGTCCCAACTCCTTGGCCTTCTTCGCGATCCGGTCGATGCGGCAGGCCCCGTCCAGCAGGGAGAACTCGGTATGCACATGGAGGTGGACAAAAGACATTTCAATCAACCTTCCTTATAGGCTCCCCCTCCGGGGGAGCTGGCTGGCCGCAGGCCAGACTGAAGGGGTACTCCCTTTGGTCGGAATGAATGATCGTAGGGGCGGCTATCAGCCGCCCGTCGTTCCCTTCTCTGCGGGCGGCTGATAGCCGCCCCTAC
>JAFSMZ010000039.1:0-67537 GCA_017447685.1 Oscillospiraceae bacterium | reverse complement strand
GGCTTCGCCGCCCTTGACAAACACCGCAGAAAATGCAATTGGGTAATTAAGGCGGCTTCGCCGAGCTGTCTCTTCGAGCTCCTTAAAGTGTTACCCTTGTCTTTGGACAAAGTGTTACCTATGTGGTCTTGACAGAGGGCGCCGGCCCCTACGGCAGAGACGGGCCCGCCGAGATCCTTCGTCGGCGAAGCCTCCTCAGGATGACAGCGTGGGAAGCACGGCGGGGGCGGAACGGCGCGATCAGGGGATCGCGCCCTACGCGGAGGGAAGATCCGGGCCTTTCCCCGTGGGGCTGACCATTGGTCGCCCGCCTTTGCCTTCTCCTCGAGGAGAAGGTGGCAGCCGCCGATCCCCCGCGAGGCGGATGTCGGATGAGGTGTCATCCTGAGCCGCGCGAAGGATCTCGTCCCCGGCGCAGGGTTTGTATCTTCGCGTGCTGCGATACATCCCGACCGGCGCCGCCGAGATCCTTCGTCGGCGATGCCTCCTCAGGATGACAGCGCGGGGGAAAAGTGTGCTCCCGCTGCCAGTGGCAGATGCAGGCGGGCCGCAATTTCCGCAGCCGCGCCATTGGCGGGCCATCGCGGAGCAGGCCCGGGAATGGCAATGCGGCAAGGCGGGCAAGCGCAAGCCCGAAGTGTTTTCCGGGCACCGCAAGGCGGCATCTTACGCTTTAGCGCTGCTGCAGAGCCTGTCGTTACCGCCGTATTCTCACGCGAAGCGACTATCGTTTCCCGGAAAACTTCGGGGAATTCCAAAAGGGGCCTTCGGGCCCCTTTTGGTCGTTTGAATGGGGAAGAGTCCAGGGAGCAGGGAAGGCTTTGTCGTTCCTTTGCGCTTGACAAGCTTTCTCCAGGTTTTATAATGAGTATATAAAAAAGCCTGTTGTGGGAGGCGCGCCGTGCGAAAGCGGATCCCTGCAATCCTCGCAATTGCCCGGGAGGACGAGCGAGAAGAGGCGGAAAAGCAGCGGCGGCGGGACAGGACCGAACCCAGGCACCGGAAAGAGAGGCTGTGAACTCATGGCGAAAGATACCGATCTGAGCCTGCAGACGCAGGTGATCTATTCGATCTATATCCGCAGTCACACCGAGGAGGGGACCTTCCGCTCGGTGATCCCGGACCTGGACCGGATCCGGGCCCTGGGGACGGACATCATCTGGTTTCTCCCCATCCACCCCATCGGCGTGGAGGGCAAGAAGGGCAGTCTGGGCTGTCCCTACGCCAACCGGGACTACCGCAGCGTGAACCCCTGCTACGGGACCATGGAGGACTTCCGGGCCCTGGTGGACGAGATCCACGCCCGGAGCATGAAGGTGATGATCGATGTGGTGTACAACCACACGTCCCCGGATGCGGTTTTGTTCCAGACCCACCCGGAGTTTTACTACCGGGACGCTGAGGGCCGCACCGGCAACAAGTTCGGGGACTGGGCGGACGTGATCGACCTGGACTACAGCGTGAAAGCTCTCTGGGACTATCAGATCGAATCCCTCCGCTTCTGGGCCGGGATCGTGGACGGCTTCCGCTGCGACGTGGCCTCCCTGGTGCCCCTGGACTTCTGGCGGGCGGCCCGGGCCGCGGTGAAGGAAGTGGACCCGGACCGTATCTGGCTGGCGGAGAGCGTGCACCGGAGCTTTGGCGCCCTGGCGCGGCGCCGGGGCTTTCACGCCGCCCGGGACACGGAGGCCTATGAGGCCTTCGACCTGGAGTACGACTACGACATCCGGGAGGTCTTTGACAAGCTCCTGCGGCGGCAGGCCCCCCTCTCCCAGTGGATCGACCTGCTGGAGTTTCAGGAGGCGGTCTACCCCGCGAACTACAACAAGATGCGCTGCCTGGAAAACCATGACCAGCCCCGCATCGCCTCGGTGATCCGGGACGAGGAGGAGCTCATCAACTACACCGCCCTGCTCTATTTCCTCAAGGGCACGGTGCTGCTCTACGCCGGGCAGGAGTTTGAGGATCCCCATCAGCCCAGCCTCTTCGAGCGGGAGCCCATCGACCGGCACACCGGGAAGGACCTGAGTCCCCTGCTCTCGAAGCTGGCCACCATCCGCAAGGCCTGCTTTACCGGAACGGACAGCTTCTGGGGCCAGGGGGAGGACGAAAAGCGCATCGCCGTGCTGCGGCGGGGCGGCTGCGCCGGCGTTTTCTGCCTGGACGCCGCGCCCGGCGCCGTAAACCTGGAGGAGCGGCTGGAGCTTCCCGACGGCTGCTATGAAAACCTGCTGGGAGGCGAGAGCGTCCGGGTGGAAAAGGGCGTCCTGTTTGCCAGCGGCAAGCCCGCCATCTTCCGTCTGACTTGAAATCCCGCTCGTTTTCCTGTAGAATGGAAGCAGAAAACTTTTGAGAAACGGAGATGCCTGCCATGTCGAAGCTGTATGTGTTATCCGGCCCCTCCGGCGCGGGCCTGGGAGAGATCGTCACCGCCCTTTTTGCCCGGCGGAAGGACCTTTGCGCCGTGACCCCCATCACCGCCCGGAAGATGAAAGCCGGCGAGGTGGACGGCGTGGGCTTTTATTTCTATGATCTGGAGGGCTGGAACGCCCTGAAGGAGAGCGGCGATCTGCTGGAGGCCACGGAGTTTGCCGGCAACGACTACGGCACCTCCCGGAGGCTGGTGAACGCGGCGCTGGAGCAGGGGCACAACGTGCTGCTGAACTTGCCGGTGGAACGGGCCAAACAGCTGAAGGCGAACATGCCCGAGGCCGTCTGCCTCTATGTGGAGCCCTCGGAGGCGGTGCTGAAGGCCCGCTATGAGGCCATCGCCCGCAGCGGCTTTGAGCTCTCCGTCCGCCTGGAGCAGGCGGAAAAGGAGCGCGCCCTCGCCTCCTTCTGCGACGGGCGGATCTGCAGCGACGAGAAAGACAAGGCTGTGGAGCAGATCCTGGCGGAAATGCAGGATTGAAGCATTGTGCAGGAGACGGCGTCCTGACCTGAAAAACGGATCAAGCAGAAAAGCTCCGGCGAAAACGGGAATTGCCCGAATTCGCCGGAGCTTTCCATTGCCGTTCTTTTGTTCGGCGCGGGACGCCGAGGGCGGCGTCCCCTACGCGCCAGCTTTGACACTCACGCGTTTTGAGGCGGCTCCGATTGCCAATATGATCCATTTCCCTCAACAATTCCGCCGAAAAGCTCCCCGTTCTTCAGTGCCGTACTGAACAAAAGTGCCAAAGTTTTTTCTTCTTCCCGAAAGCTGTTGACATGGGAGATCAGGCGGCTATAATGAGGGCAACTGAACAAAGTATGATAGAGGCGCGAAAAAGATGAGGTAGCACCGCTCCAGACGGCGGAAACCGTCGGTGCGAAAGGCTTTTTCGCCGAAGGGTATCCGCTTTTCCGGACGGATATGCCTGGGCCGCGACAAAATATGCCGCGGACTGTCGCCTTCGGGCGGAGAGCTGTCAGACATATGCCCGGATGGGCCTCCCTGTCATGAACAGTATCTGCTCTGTTCATGATTTTTTTATACGAAAACCGAATAGAAAAAGGGCAAGAATTTGCAAGACAGATTTGCGCCAGGCGAGGCGGCGGCCGCGGAGCATCATGGGAATAGATGGTCAAGGCCCCCAACGAAGCATGGCACAAATCCGGCTGCAAAGATTATCTGGTTTCTGTTCGGTTTTCGGAAAAGGAGGATTATCCCATGTACGGAACCATCTGGGCCCTGCTGCCCCCCATTGTCGCCATCGTGCTGGCGCTGATCACCAAGGAGGTCTACTCCTCCCTCTTCCTAGGCATTGTCGTCGGCGGTCTGCTGGCGGCCAACTTCTCCCCTATCGGCACGCTGGACACCATCATCAACGACGGTCTGATCTCCGGCGTGGCCGACGCCTGGAACGTGGGCATTTTCCTGTTCCTGATCCTGCTGGGGATCATCGTGGCACTGATGAACAGCGCCGGCGGCTCCGCCGCCTTCGGCCGCTGGGCCGAGACCCATGTGAAGACCCGGGTAGGCGCCATGCTGGCCACCCTGCTGCTGGGCGTGCTGATCTTCGTGGACGACTATTTCAACTGCCTCACCGTGGGCAGCGTCATGCGCCCCGTGACCGACGGCCACCGGATCTCCCGGGCAAAGCTGGCCTACATCATCGACGCCACCGCGGCCCCCATCTGCATGATCGCCCCCATCTCCTCCTGGGCCGCGGCGGTATCCGGCATCGTGGACGAGAGCGTGATGAGCGGCACGGAGCTCTTTATCCGCGCCATCCCCTGGAACTACTACAGCCTGCTCACCCTGGTGTTCGTGGTGGGGCTCACGCTGCTGCGCTTTGACTACGGCCCCATGGCGCTGCATGAGCGCAACGCCCAGCTTAACGGAGACCTCTTCACCTCCGGGGAAACGGGCGGCAGCGCCGAGGAGGTGGCCTCCCATCCCCGCAGCCGGGTGATCGATCTGCTGCTGCCTGTGCTGGTGCTCATCCTCTGCTGCGTGGCGGGCATGCTCTATGTGGGCGGCTTCTTCTCCGGCGTTCCCTTTGCCGAGGCCTTCGCCGCCACCGACGCCTCCGTGGGTCTGCCCTGGGGCTCCATGATCGCCCTGCTCTTCACCTTCCTCTACTTCTTCGCAAGGAGGCTGCTGGGCTTCAAGCAGGCCATGGGCTGCATCACCAAGGGCTTCATCGCCATGGTGCCCGCCCTGCTGATCCTGACCTTCGCCGTCACCCTCAAGAACATCACCGGGATCCTGGGCGCGGCGGACTATGTCTACGGCGTCATGGACCGGGCCTCCGCCGGACTTTACAAGCTGCTGCCCGCCATCATCTTTCTGGTGGCCTGCGGTCTGGCCTTCTCCACCGGCACCTCCTGGGGCACCTTCGGCATCCTGCTGCCCATCGTCACCAAGGTCTTCCCCGCGGACAGCACTCTGCTCATCATCGGCGTCTCCGCCTGTCTCGCCGGCGCGGTAATGGGCGACCACTGCTCCCCCATCTCGGACACCTCCATCATGGCCTCCGCCGGGGCCCAGTGCGACCACATCAATCACATCTCCACGCAGCTGCCCTATGTGCTCACCGTGGCGGCGGTCAGCTTTGTGAATTACCTGATCGCCGGCTTCGTGCAGAACGTCTGGCTCTGCCTGGGCACCGGCCTTCTGCTCACTGTGGGTGTCCTCTTCCTCCTGCGGCGGCTGACCGCCCGGGCCTGACTTTCCCCAAACCCCCCGAAGCAGTGCTTCGGGGGTTTTAAGCTGCGACAAAGCCGAAAGGGGGATGCAGCCTGCCGCGCGCACTTCGTCAAACGAAGCTCGCTCCATTCCGTTTCCGGCGGTTGCACAAGTGCCGCCGAAAACTCCATATCCGCTCCCTCCGTTTTCCTCTCAAATTCAAAGCATCCGCTTTGAATTTGGAAGGACGAGCAGCGGCGTGAGCGAGCTTTCGCGCCAAAAGCGGAAGTGAGACGATATGAAGCTTGCAAGGACGCACGCTCGCACACTTGCAGGCTGAGAAGTGTTTTTTCCGAGGCGCATGTCCCCGAAAAAAACGGATTGAATTGGTTTTTCGCGTTGCGACGCGAAAAACTCTGCAAGGCTTTTTCTTTGTTTCCGCTTCGTCTACAGGATAAAAATGCCCCCGAAGCTGTGCTTCGGAGGCATTTTTTGATTCTCTCAGATCTTGATCCGCCTGATGAGCAGGGCCGCCACGACGCCGATGACCACGCCGGCAACGGTTCCGCTGAAGAGCAGCACCGGCAGGTAGTAGACGACGTTGGAGCCCATCAGGGCCCAGGCCATCAGGATCTGGCCGATGTTGTGGAGGACGCCGCCGGTGACGCTCACCGCGACGCAGCTGAACTGGGGGAGGCGCCGCAGCAGGATCATGCCCAGAAGACTCAGCGCCGCGCCGGCGGCGGAGTACAGGAGGCTTGCCACATGGCCGAAGAGCAGGCTAACCAGCAGCACCCGCAGCAGGGAGATGCCCGCAGCCTCCTTCCAGCCCAGCTGATACAGGGCAAAGATCACCGCCAGGTTCGCCAGGCCCAGCTTCACCCCCGGGATGCCCGGGGAGGGGATCTGGCTTTCCACATAGGAGAGGATCATGGCCAGCGCGATGCACATGGCCATGACCGTGATTTTTTTGGTTTTCATGCTTTGGGTTCCTTATCCCACCACCAGGTCGATGCCGTTACTCTCTCCGCCCTCCACCGTCACGGTGAGGCGGTTGGGCAGGCAGGTGATGACCTGGCCGGTGTAGTGGATCTTGCCCTGCTTGACGCAGATATGGTCCGGGCAGTTGGCCTCCGAGAGCCAGGCCTGCCCGTTTTCGATGACCAGGATGTTGCTGCCGCCGTTGAGAGGGAAGGTGCCGTTCAGGGCCAGAGAGTGGCGCTCCACCTCCACGCCGTCCACGCGCACCACCACCTGGCCCCCCTCCTGACGCCCGTGATTGAGCGCCAGGTACAGGATGCCGGAGAGCAGCAGCAATGCCGCGATGAGGACCAGGTCCCAGCGAAGCTTTCCTTTGCTTTTCACTTGAACTGGAAGGCGGTGAGGGCCATGGCCACGATGGCGGCGGCCAGGATCTGCAGGGGGAAGCCCCGGAAGGCCTTGGGCGCCTGGTCATGCTCCAGCTTCTCCTGCACCCCGGTGAGGAGGAACAGGCCGAAGAGGAAGCCCAGGCCGATGCCCAGGGAGCTGAGCAGCACAGAGCCCAGGGTCTCCGCCGTCTGAAGCTTCAGGGCGGCGCCCAGCACCGCGCTGTTCAGGGCGATCACCGGGAACCAGACGCCCAGCTTTTTGCCGCAGATGAGCTGCAGCAGATACACCAGCACCAGGATCACAGTGACGGCGGCCAGGATCAGCCAGTAGCCGGGGATCGTCTCCCGCAGGAGCCAGAGGATCAGGGAGGAGAGGACCGTGACCACCGTGACCGCAAGGCCCAGGGTCAGGATCTTCTCGCCCTTCCTGGAAAAGCCCAGCAGCGGCGTCAGGCCAAGGCCCGCGCTCAGGGCGTAGTTGTTCACAAGCACAAAGCCCAGAACCAGCAGGATCGTCTCTTTCATGCTTCGGCCTCCTTCTCCTCACAGGGGATGCCCACGGCGGCGCAGGTGTTCTTGCCGGCCTCTTCCCTGCCCGGGAAGAGCCTGTTGAACAGGGCCAGCAGGATGCTGTACACCACAAGGCCGCCGGAAACCTGCAGCAGCATGGGGATCTTATAGTCCTTCAGCGCCTCGATGGGGCTGCCGGCAAGACTGGCGGCGCCGAAGAGCTCCCGGATGCCGGCCAGCAGCAGCACGAACACCGCAAAGCAGAAGCCGTTTTCCAGGGCGTTCAGCAGGCCCTTGCCCAGACCGAAGTCCGCGGCGTCCTCGCCGGAGCCGAAGAGCAGCAGGTCCACCGCAAGGATGGCCAGATAGAAGCCCAGCATCTCAAAAACGCTCGGCAGCAGCGCCTTGAGCAGCAGCTGCGCCATGGAGGCGAAGCCCGCCACCACCAGGGCGATCGCGGCCAGTTTTGCCTCGGTCGGGATGAGCTTGCACAGCAGGCCCAGGACCAGGGCCGAGCACAGCAGCACACCCATCACGGCGATGCTCATGCCGAGAGCGGCGCGCACGTCGGTGCTGGCAGCCAGCGCCGGGGCGGTGCCCAGAAACAGCAGCATCACGGGATTGCGAAACAGCAGTTTACGTTCTTTCATGTGCTCACCCCCTGTTTCCCGTCAAAAGCCCGAAGGCCTCGAACACGTCTCTTGTGGCGGTCTCCATGGCGTCGGAGCTCATGGTGGCGCCGGTGATGAGGGTATCCTCGGCGGTAAAGCTGTCCGCCGTCATGCCGACAAAGTTCTCTTTGTAGGCCGCTTCGTCCAGGGTGTAGCCGCTGAAGTACTCGGAGTGGAGGATCAGCTCGGACACGCGGAAGGCGCTGATGGCGCCGGTCTCGTCCAGGACGTAGTAGACCTGCATCACTTCGTTGGCGTAGCCGTAGGGGTTCGCGGCGAAGGCATAGAGGGTGCCCTCCTCGGTCTCCACGGTCCATGCGCCGGTGACGCAGTTGGCAAGGCCGGGGATCTCCACGGCCACAGGCTCCGCACCCTCGGGCAGAACGCGGGCCAGGGCCTTGAGCTGGGCGGCGGAATTGTCGTCCAGGTTCTCAGCCGTCAGGCTCCGCAGCTCCTCGATGAGGGCGGCGTCGGCGCTGGCGGTGACGTTCTCGCCTGCGGGATCGTAGAGGCTCACCCCGCCGAGGGGCGTGCACACGGCAAGGAGCTTCTGTCCGTTATCCACGAACCAGGCGCAGCCGCTGCCGTTGAGGGCCTTGAAGCCGCCGGCGGCGCTGCCGGAAGCGGCAAGCTCCTCGCCCTGGACGGCGCCGGCCTTGTTCACCAGGCCCGGGAACACCAGGGGCAGCAGCTCGTTGAGCAGCTGGTCCTCGCCCTTTTCGGCGGCGGCGAAGAGGCCGTTGTCGATCAGGGTGTTGAAGCCGTCGTTCACGGCGTTTTTGATGGCGGAGGAGGAGAAGGTGACGCCGGCCACCAGCTGCACCTCAGCCAGGGTGGAATCCTGGCCCTCGAAGCTGGGCAGGAAGTCCTCGCTCAGTTCCTTGGTCTCGCCGGTGCTGTCCACGCCGAGGGAGACGATGCGTCCCTCATAGTCCACGATCAGGGTCATCTCGATGGGCAGTTCCTTGGTGTAGCCCTGGAAGGTGGCAAGGCTCAGGGTGTAGACCTGCTTGCTCTCGTCGGCATAGACCTTCTGCACGGTCTCCGCCGTGACCTCCAGGGTGGATTCCTCGGGCTTTTCCCGGTCGAAGAGCAGCACGGAGTCGCCCAGCTTTTCCTTCTCGGCGGCGAGTCTGGCCTCCTCGGCCAGGCGCTCGTTCTCCGCCACGATGGGAGCGGTATAGGCGTTGACGCCCAGGACGCCCGCGGCCATCACGGCCAGCAGCAGCGCCAGGCACAGAACGCTCAGCAGTACTTTCTTCATATCAGACACCTCCCAGAGGCTTTCTCCGGGTCCACTTTTCCAGCCAGGGGGCCAGGATGTTCATGCACAGGATGGAGTAGGAAACGCCCTCCGGCAGTGCGCAGAACCAGCGGATCGCGAAGGTGATGAGACCGCAGCCCAGGGCAAAGAGCATCCGGGCCCGTGCGGTGATGGGGGTGGTGGTGTAGTCGGTGGCCATGAACACGGCGCCCAGCACCAGGCCGCCGGCCAGGACCTCATACACGGCGATGTTGAAGCCGCCGAAAATGAGGCTCAGGAGGAACACGGTGCCCACAAAGATCACCGGGATCTCCCAGCGGATGACCTTGCGCAGCAGCAGATAGGCAAAGCCGATGAGCAGGGCCAGGATGCAGGTCTCGCCGATGGCGCCGCCCCGCTGACCCAGGAACATCTGCAGCAGAGTGGGAAGCTCTGCTCCCTCCACGCCGATGAGGTCCAGGGGGGTCGCGGAGCTGGCCGCGTCGATGCCCTTGGGAAGGGCGCCGCCGGCCACGGTGGAGGGGAAGGCGATGAGCAGGAACACACGGCCGGTGATGGCGGGGTTGGCAAAGTTCCGGCCGATGCCGCCGAAGACGCACTTCACCAGCACGATGGCAAAGACCGTGCCCAGGGCAGCCTGCCACAGGGGCACGTTCACGCTCAGGTTCAGGGCCAGGAGAAGACCCGTGACCACGGCGCTGAGATCGCCGACGCTCTGCTTTTTGCGGGCGATGAGGTTAAAGAGGAACTCGGAGATCACCGCGCTCAGAACGCAGGTGAGGATGACCCAGAGGGCCGGGGTCCCGAAGAGGATCACGCCGGCCACGGCGGCGGGAAGCAGGGCCAGGATCACGTCCAGCATGATCCGCCTGTCGCTGGCGCCGCTGTGGATATGGGGGCCGGAAGACATGACGAGCTGTTCCATGGCTTAGTTCTTCCCTCCTTCCGGGTGTTCCTTCTCCCACTTGCGCAGGAAGCCGATGCCGGCGTTGTTGTTCTCCGCCAGGGGGCGGTGGGCCGGGCACACATAGCTGCAGCAGCCGCACTGCATGCAGACCTTTACCTGCTCCTTCTGCAGGAGGGCGGCGCGGGCGGCGTCATCCTCCAGCTCCATGGCCCGGGCAAAGGCGGTGGGGTTCAGGCCCAGGGGGCACACCGCCACGCAGCGGCCGCAGTGGATGCAGGGGCTGGGAGCGGTCTTCTTGGTGTCCTTTTTGTTCATGATGACCACGGCGTTGGTGGCCTTCATGATGCGGGCGTCCATGGATTCCTGGGTCTTGCCCATCATGGCGCCGCCGAAGAGGATCTTGCCCGGCTCTTCCTTCAGGCCGCCGCAGGCCTCCACCACGTCCCGCACGGAGCAGCCGATGGGAACGATCAGGTTCTTGGGCTCCTTCACGGCGGAGCCGTCCACGGTGATGATGCGCTCCACCATGGGCATGCCGGTGACGAAGTATTCCGCCATCTTCACGAGGGACGAGACATTGATGATGATCACGCCCAATGAGGCAAGCCGCTGGCCCTTCTCCACCACCTTGCCGGTGGCGTTGTAGAGCAGCACCTGCTTGGCGCCCTGGGGATAGACACTGCTGAGGGGCATGATCTTCACGGCCTTGTCGTCCTTGAAGCGCTCGGTCAGCTGCTGGATGGCGTCGGGCTTATTCTCCTCGATGCCGATGATGAACTCTTCGCTGCCCATAAACTCCTTGAGCAGCTCGATGCCCTTCTGGATCAGGTCGCCCTGCTCCAGCATGACCCGGTGGTCCGCGGTGATGAAGGGCTCGCACTCGGCGCCGTTTACGAGAACGGTGCTGATGTGGCTCTTCTGGGCCGCGGAGAGCTTGGACCACACGGGGTAGGCCGCGCCGCCCAGGCCCACCACGCCGCTGTCGCGGACGCACTGGAGAAACTCATCCAGATTGGTGGGATGGGGGATCTTCAGGTCGGGGCACTTTTCCATCTTGCCGTCGCTCTCGATGCGGATGGCCGTGCCGGAGCCGCTGCCCATGGTATAGGGCTCGATGCCGGTCACCGTGCCGGAGACGGACGCATGGATGTGGGAGGCGCCGCGGTCCTTCTCCCGGGCGATCATCTGGCCCACGGTCACATGGTCCCCCACCTGGACGATGGGCTCGGACATGGTGGCGTGGTGGGCGTTCATCGGGGAGAGTGGGATCAGCACTTCTTTCGGGATGGGCATCCGCACGGCGGCCATGCCGGCCGTGCTTTTATAATGGGGCAATTTCAGGTTCGAGATACTCTTTTTCAAGCTCAAATCTCCCGCCTCCTTCTCTCAGGATTCTTCTGGTTCTTCGATCAAATCGGCAAAGCCCGGGGTGCTTTGGCTCGTCCCGTCGGGGAAGATCCAGAGCAGCTCCACGCCGCCGATGTTTTCCGCAAGTTTCAAGCCCTCCTCCGCTGGCATGCAGAACAGCGCGGTGGAAAGGGCGTCGGCCAGGGCGCTGTCCCGGGTGACGACCGTCAGCGAGCTGAAGTAAGCCGCCGGGTACAGGATGTCCTTGTCGATGATGTGGTGGTAGCGCTGGCCGTCCACCGTGAAATAGCGTTCATAGACGCCGGAGGTCACGCAGGCCGTGTCCCGGATCCGGATGCGGCAGGCAAAATCCTGGGCGGACTTGTCCGGGTCCCGGATGGCGGTGACCCAGCCGCTGCCGTCGGGCCGATCGCCGATGCAGCGGATGTTGCCGCCGATGTTCAGCACATAGCCCACGGCGCCCTCCTGCTCCAGGTACTCCGCCGCCCGCTCGGTGGCGTAGCCCTTGCCCAGGGCCCCCACGTCGATGGAAGCCTCCGGGTCCGTGATGCGCACGGTGCAGGCCTCATCGTCGATCTCCAGGGAGTCGATGTCGGTGTGCGCCCAGGCACGGCGCAGCTCCTCCTCCGGCGGGATCGAGGCATGCATGGGATCCTCCGCCGCAGCCTCCCGGCATTCGTGCCAAAGCTGCAGGACCGAACCCAACATCACGTTCATTTCGCCGTCGGTAAGGGTGTACATCTCCTTTGCGCAGAGCAGGAAGTCCACGAGGCGACGGTCCACGGCAAGGGGCTCTCCCCCCGCCGCCTTGTTCAGGGTGCAGAGGTTCGTCACGCCGCTGTATTCGTGGTAGATGTCAAAGAGCTGGTGGTATTCCAGCAGGATATGCGAAACTTCGGCAGAGCGGTCATCAAACCGTTCTGCCGAATCTCCTGCATAGTCATATACATAGGAGACGGTATCGAAGTAGGTGTAATAGGCCTTCCCTTTCGGTTCCACGCGCTGCGGCGCGGCAGTTTCCTCCGCAGCCGTCTCCGCGCTCTCCGCACCGCAGGCGCAGAGAACGGACAGAGCAAGCAGCAGCAGAAAGGCAACAAGCTGTCTGAATCGCCGCAAAGCATTCATCCCCTATGGTTTTTTCGTGGTCTGACGGAGGGGCAGTGCCCCTCCGTCAGCTTGCGGTTTTGGATTAGGCGAGAGCGTTCTCGGCAGCCTTGGCGATGACGTTGATCATGCCGTCGATGCTGATGGAAACGCTGGCGTACAGGGTCTCGTCCACGAAGACATTGTGGCCTTCGTCGTTGGTCTTGGTCTCGGTGGCGCGCAGATCTTCAGCGGTCTTGCCGGTGGCATAGTCGGTGAAGTTCTTGGCCTGCTGGTACCACTCCAGGGTGGCGTCGGAGAACTTGACCATGTTGTAGTCTTCCTTCAGCTCACGCTTGGTGCCCTTGAAGGTGGTCTCCACGATCTCGCCGGCGGCGTTGATCTTGATCTGGGGCTGGGTAGCGTCGGTAACGGCGGCCAGGATGACGCCGTCTCCGTCCACCACGACGGCAGCGTACTCGCTGTACATCTTCACAACGCCGTCTTCCTCGGCGGTGGGAGCGGTGGACTCGTCAGACTTGGAGATGATGGCCAGGCCCAGGCTGAATCCGCCGGCGCCGGCAAAGGTGGCAGCCTGCTCGTCGTTGCAGGCCTTCACGACGGCTTCCTTGAAGTCGCCGATGGAGATGGAGCAGGAAGCGTACAGGGTCTCGTCGGTGGTGACCTCGTGGCCTTCTTCGTTCACGACGGTCTCCATGGCCTCGACCTCAGCGCCGGTCATGCCAAGGACAAACTGCTCGAAAGCGGCAGCCTGCTGGTACCACTCCAGGGTGGCGTCAGAGAACTTGACCATGTTGTAGTCGTCGCCCAACTCGGCCTTGGTGAGGAATTCCTTCTCGGTGTCGACAGCGCCGTCGGTGATGTCCATCTTGTTCTGGGCAACGTCGATCTTCACAGCGACGATCTTGCCCTGTTCGTCCAGGATGACAGCAGCGGTGGTGGCGTCCACCTGAGCGTTGCCGGTCTTGGAGCTGTCCATGTTCAGGCTGACGCCCAGGCCCAGCTTGTAGGCGGCCTCGGCGGGGATCTCCTCAGCGGGAGCTTCCTCAGCGGGGGCTTCCTCAGCGGGAGCTTCCTCAGCGGGGGCTTCCTCGGCGGGAGCTTCGGCAGCGGGCTCCTCGGCGGGGGCTTCGGCAGCGGGCTCCTCGGCGGGCTTGGTCTCGGCAGGGGCGGTCTCGCCGCAGGCAGCCAGGGCGAAGATCATGCACAGTGCCAGAAGCATAGCAAGAATCTTTTTCATTTTCATTCTCCTATTTTTTCATTTTTCGCCCGGGTTTTCATCCCCGCGCAGGGCAGGGTTTCCCCCGAGCGTCGCCTCATCATAGCACCGAAGTCCGGCTTTGTCAACAAAATAACAAGAATTCGTCCTTTCGTATAAAACTGCCTCTGTTTTTCCGATTTTCCGCCTGTTTTGCCGTCAGGATTCACAGGGAACGCCATTTTTTCCCAACGAGGTCCAGAGGGGAATTTGCCCTTGTTTTTCGTCTCATCTTCTGGTATACTGTTAAAAGCTATAATTGAAATAGTATCGCTGGGAGTATCTCTTTCCGGTCCTCCCGGCTGATGATAGCCGCTTTCCTATTTCACAGGAGGAACACCGCATGAAACGCAAAAGCCTGAAACGAGCAGGATTGCTGCTGGCGCTGCTGATGCTCTTCAGCCTGCTGCCCGCGGGCACGCTCTCCGCTCTTGCGGAGGAGCCCGGGCAGGAGATCGCGTCCGCAGCCCTTTCTCTGACACTGCCGCAGCCCGGTCCCACCGGCGTTGGGGAGGGTCAGCCTGTTCCCGCGTCGGCAAGCGCGGCTTCCGGCAGCGGCTTTGCGGTGCAGAGCGCCTATTGGTTCACTGCTTCCGGCAGCAGTCCCGCGCGCTTTGAGGCTGGGGAGCAGTATTACGCCGAGATCCTCCTGGCCCCGGCGGCGGGCTATGCCTTTGCCGAGGGCTGCACGGTGAGCATCGATTCCGCGACTGTGAAGAGCGCGGTTCCGGAGGGAAATATTCTGCGCGTGGTCACAGAGAATATCACCCTGGAGGGTGAGGACGGGCTTTACCCCGTCTGGGTGGCAGGCGTCCGGGTCAGTGAAGAGAACAAAAACGACGTGCTGGGGGACGGGAAGGTCCGCTATGAGCCCTCCACCGCCACCCTGACGCTGAACGGCGCGAAGCTCTCCGCCTTCGAGTCTGAAACCGGCGCCGTGATCCTGGCCAAGGATCTGGAGCTCACCGTGAAGGGCAGCGCCGCGCTGGAGGCGGAGGACGCGGCCCTGGGCATCTACAGTCTCAACGGCTCCCTGAAGCTGGACGGCAAATTCACCGTCAAGACCGATGGCGCCGCCCTGTTTGCCGACAAGGACCTGAGCATGGAGGACGGCCAGATCACCGCCGAGAGCAGCGGGAAGGACGCGCCCTGCATGAAGGTGAAGGGCAACATTACCGTGAAGAAGGGCCAGCTCACCCTGACCGGCCCGGGCGCCGGCATCCTCTGTGAGGGCAGCTTCACCATGGAAGAGGAAGCCGTGGTCAAGGCCACCGCCACCGCTCTGGACTGTGACAGCGAGCTCACCCAGTACGGTCTTTCCGCCGATTCCGTCATCATCAACGGCGGCGATCTCACCGCCACGGGCTATACCGGCGGCCTTGCCGGCGCCACCGGCGTCAGCATCATCGCCGGCGTGGTCACTGCCGAGGGCAAGGATTACGGTATCCTGGTCAGCGAGGGGAGCCTGGAGATCCAGGACGGTATCCAGCGCGTCACCGCCGACGGCGAGGGAGCGGACGGCGCCATCCTGGCCTCCTCCATCAGCCTGGGAAGCAAGGTGGCCGTGAAGGAGCCCGCTGACGGCAAAGTGGGCAATGACGGCAAACACATCACCGAAGCGGACGGCAGCAGCATCGTAAAACACGCCGTCATCGAATCCGACGCCAAGCGCTTTACCGTGCGCTTTGATACCCTGGGCGGCCCTGAGGTGGCCGACCAGAGCGTGCTGGAGGGCAAGCCCGCCCGCCGGCCCGCGGATCCCAGCTTCTCCCCCTTCACGTTTGACGGCTGGTACCGGGATCCCTCCGGCAGCGAAGCGCCCTATGATTTCTCCACCCCCGTCACCGCGGACCTGACTTTGAAGGCCCGCTGGCTGGCCACGGTAATGGTCAGCGTCAAGGACAGCGAGGGAAGCGCCGGCACGGGCGGCACCGTCTCCCTGGGAGGCGGCAGCTATGACACCAGCCTCAGCTCCAATGTCTGGCGGGACGGCGGCCCCTATCAGGTCAGCTGCCAGGCGGACGAGGGCTATACCTTCGACCACTGGGAGGACGGCACCGGCAAGGTGCTGCCCTATCAGGAGACCTCCTTCAGCTTTTCCGTGACGGATGGGCCCAAGGTCTTTGTGGCCGTCTTCATGAAGGACGAAGAGGGCTATACCATCACCCTGGACGGCAACGGCGGCCAGCCCGCCTCTCTCACCATGGAGACCGACGGGGACGGCTACCTGGATCCGGAAGAGCTGGAACTTGTGCAGATCAACTTCACCCGGGCGGGCTATGATCTGGTCGGCTGGTCCCTGACCCCCGGCGGCAAGCCCTTGAACGTGGAGACCTACGCCTTCAGCGGGGACGAGACGATCTATGCTCTCTGGTCGGTGCAGTACTACACCGTGAGCTTTGAGACCGACGGCGGCTCCGTTGTGCCCGCCCAGAGCGTGGCCTACGGCAAAACCGCCTATGAGCCGGACGATCCCTATAAGGCGGGCAGCTCCTTCGAGGGCTGGTACGCCGATCCGCAGCTGACGCAGCCCTTCTCCTTCACCACACCCATCACCAGGGACACCGTCCTCTACGCCAAGTGGGACCAGGTGGTGAAATACACCGTGGTCTCCGGCGGCGGCAGCATCTACGGCAAGGCCAGCGGCGAAGATCTGGTGATCAACGTCAGGCGCACCCCCAAGAACGGGGAATGCTACCTGCACTTCACCGGTGTGCGGGTGGACAACGGGCCCCTGGCCCTGGGCACGGACTATACCGTGGAGGAAGGCAGCACGGGCGGTGTGGTCATCACCCTGAAGCCCGAATTTCTCAGCACCCTGAACTCCGGCAGCCACATCGTCACCATCACCTTTGACGACGGCAAAGCCACCACCGGTCTCACCATAAAGGCAGGCGCAGGCGGCGGCAAGCGGGGCAGCGCCAGCGGGGATTCCCCCGATACCGGCGATCCCGGTACGCCGCTGCTCTGGACGGGGCTTCTCTTTGCCTCCGCCATGGGTCTCGGCGCGGTGGCCCTCAGCGGCCGCAAGCTCCGCCGCGCGGCAGAGCGCTGAATCAACAAACAAACATAAAAAAGACGCAGCTGATGCTGCGTCTTTTTTTATGAAAGGAAGCTTCACATCCGCTCCAGGATGGCGTCCAGCAGGGCGTCCGCCGCGGCGTCCTTGGACATGAGGGGCAGCTCCTTCTCCCCCTCGGCGGTGATGAGGGTGAGCACATTGGTCTCCACGCCGAAGCCGGCGCCTTCCACCTTCACGTTGTTGGCCGCCACCATATCCAGGTTCTTTTTCGTAAGCTTCTTCCGGGAGTTTTCGATCAGGTCCCTTGTCTCCATGGAGAAGCCGCAGAGGAACTGGCCCTCCCGCTTGTTTTGGCCCAGGGCGGCCAGGATATCCAGGGTCCGCTCCAGGGGGATGGAGAGGTCTCCGTCCTTCTTCTTGATCTTGTCCTCTGCCACGTCTGCCGGGCGATAGTCCGCCACGGCGGCGGCCTTGATGATGATGTCCATGTCGGGAGCCCGGCTTGTCACGGCCTCAAACATCTCCCGGGCGGACTCCACATCCACGATCTCCATATATCCGGGCCTGGGGAGCGCGGTGGGGCCGGAGACCAGGGTGACCTCCGCTCCCCTTCTGGCTGCTGCTTTCGCAATGGCATAGCCCATGCGGCCGGAGGAGCGGTTGGTGAGATAGCGCACCGGATCCAGAGCCTCCCGGGTGGGACCGGCGGTGACCAGGACGCGCCTGCCGCTCAGATCCTTCTCCCGGGCGATGGCGTGGAGGCAGAGCTCCAGCAGATCTTCGGGTTCCGGCAGCCTCCCCTTGCCCTCGGCGCCGCAGGCCAGGTGCCCGCTGGCAGGCTCCGCCACCTCCCAGCCGTAGCGCCGGAGGATAGAGAGATTATCCTGGGTCACGGGATTTTCGTACATCTTCGTGTTCATGGCCGGGGCGATGGCCTTGGGGCAGTCGCAGGCCAGCACCGTGGTGGTCAGCATGTCGTCCGCGAGACCATGGGCCAGCTTTGCGATGACGTTGGCCGTGGCCGGGGCGATGAGCACCAGGTCCGCCCGGTCCGCCACGGCGATATGCTCCACACTGTGCTGAAAGTTCCGGTCGAAGGTATCCGTCAGGGCCTTCTGCCCGGTGAGCTGCTCAAAGGTCAGGGGCGTGACGAATTTGGTCGCGTTTTCCGTCATGATCACCTGGACATTGGCGTGCTGCTTCACCAGCAGGGAGGCCAGGGCCGCCGCCTTGAAGCAGGCAATGCCGCCGGTGACGCCCAGCACGATGGTTTTTCCTTTCAGCATGGAACTTTCCCCCTTGTGTTTCGTCAGGTTCTTTGGCTTCACTATACCACAATCGGGCGGATTTGCAAGGGAAAAGCCCCGCTGCGCAACGGTTCAAATTTCTGTTGCATCCGCCGTCTCTTTGGGATATAATGAGCCGTGGCCGCGAGGGAGGCCCGCCCCCTGTACCGCTTCGGACAGGAGGGCACCCAGACTTACCCCCCGCCGCCGCAGTCTGCAGCAGCGTATTCGGAAGGCCGAAACGCAAGCAAGGAGGTAATTTTATATGGTAAAAAGATCCTATGCTCCCATCTTTGACGCACGCACCATCGCGCAGTACGCCATCTTCATCGCCATCATCCTGGTGATGCGCATCACCCACCTGACCTCCATTCCGGTGGGGCCCCTGGTGATGACCCTGGCCATGATCCCCATCGCCATCGGTGCCATGCTGCTTGGCCCTCTGGGCGGCGCCATTCTGGGAACGGTCTACGGCTTCACCAGTCTGTATGACGCCATGACAGGGGCGTCTCTCATGACTGGCGTTTTCTTTCAGCTGAGCCCCATCCTCACCATCATCCTCTGCGTGGTGATCCGCGGCTTCGTGGGCGCCGCCACCGGCTGGCTCTTTCAGCTCTTCAAGAAGCTGGACCCCCACCGGATCTGGTGTTATTTTGCCGGCGGACTCGCCGCCCCCATGCTGAACACCATCCTCTTCATGGGCTATATCGTGCTGGTGTTCTACCAGACGGAGTATATCCAGGGAAAGGTGGTCGAAAAGGGCGCCGCGAACCCGCTCATGTTCATCATCCTGATGGTTGGCGTCCAGGGCCTGGTGGAGTGGATCTCCGGCTGCATCGTGGCAGGCGGCGTCACCAAGGCCGTGGCCCACGCCCTGAAGCGGGACTGAATAATTGCGAAACTTGTTTCGCAATTGCATACTCGCGCTTATCGCAGCGGCTTGCGTCAGAAGAAGCTCGCACCGCTCCGTTTCCGCCAAGCATGGCGAAAACTGCGCTTTGCCCCTCCCCCCTTTTGTCCGCTGCGCGGACATTTCCCCCGCCGGGGGAATCTTCCCTCCTTCTTCCTTCCAAAATCAAAGCGGACGCTTTGATTTTGAGAGGAAAACGGAAGGAACGGATATGGAGCTTTCCCGGCTCTTCGAAACCGGGGAAGCGGAATGGAGTGAGTTTCGTTTGACGACGGCGCGAGGCCTCGCACAGCTCGGCTTAGGGTGTTTTTGAGGCGGCAAAGCTGCCTCAAAAACGGATTCTGATTCCCTTCGGGGCAATAATCTGAGTATTCTTGCGACTTTCACAGTCGACTATATCCGAAAGATTCATAAAGGAGGGGTCCCTATGATCCTGGCCATCGACGTAGGCAACACCAACATCGTCCTCGGCGGCATCGAGGACGGAAAGCAGCTCTTCTCCGTCCGCCTCGCCAGCGACCGGAACAAGACCGCCGACCAGTACGCCCTGGACATCCAGGGGATCCTGACCATGCAGAAGATCCGCCCCGAGGAGATCGAGGGCGGCATCCTCTCCTCGGTGGTCCCCTATCTGCAGACCGTGATCCCTCAGGCGGTGAAGTCCCTCACCGGCATCGACCTGATGGTGGTGGGTCCCGGCATCAAGACCGGGCTCAACATCCGCATGGATAACCCCGGCACCGTGGGCAGCGACCTGATCGTGGCCGCGGTGGCCGCCCGGGCCAAGTATCCCGCCCCCATCGCCATCATCGACATGGGCACCGCCACCACCGTCACCGTGGTCGCGGAAAACGGCAGCTACATCGGCGGCATGATCATCCCGGGGCTCTGGGTCTCGGTGAACGCCCTGTCCGCCCAGGCAGCCCAGCTGCCCTATATCGACCTGACCGGTCCCGCCAGGCTTCTCGGCACCAACACCGTGGACTGCATGCGCTCCGGCGCCCTCATCGGCTGCGCCGCCATGCTGGACGGGGTCGTCGACCGGATGGAGGAGGAGCTGGGCAAGCCCGTCACCGCCGTCATCACCGGCGGCGTCAGCCCCCTGATCCTGCCCTACTGCAGGCGCCATTACCACCTGGAGCCGGACATCCTCATCGCCGGCCTCCAGATTCTCTACGAAAAGAACCGCACGAAGTAAGCTTCTTCCAAATCCCCGGACCCGAAAAATCGGGCCCGGGGATTTGAAGTTTTGCGTTTTCAGTTTTGTGTTTTGAGAAGCGAGAGTTTAGTTTTGCGTTTTGAGATTTCAGTTTTGAGTTCTGAGAAGTGAGAAATGCGTTTTGAGATAAAGAACGGGCGGCCGCAAGGGCCGCCCGCCCAAAGCCTTCCCCGCGCACGGGGGAATTGCGGGTTCCCGCCGCCGGGGCGGAAGAAGGGATCCCGCAATTTCTGCAGCAGTCGAAAAATGCAAGGGAAAGCGTAAGCCCGCAGCATTTTTCGGGCATCGCAAAGCGGACAGGTGGCGCGAAGCGCCGGATGAGGTCTCCGCGCAGCGGATCCCCCGCGAGACGGCTCACGGAAGGAGTTGTCCCCTTGCCGCAGCGGCGGCTTTCAGCCGCTCGAAAGCCCCTTTGCCAAAACGTAGCGCCGAGCAAAGTGCTCGGCGCTACGGGGCGGATGAGGTCCCTGCCTCCGCGTAGGGAGCGATCCCCTGATCGCTCCGCCCGCCTCTCGCTGTCATCCTGAGGAGGTGGAACCGACGAAGGATCCCGACGGCGCCAGGCGGGATCTATCGCAGTGCCCGGATAACGTGACCCGGCGCCGGGGGCGAGATCCTTCGCCAAGGCTCAGGATGACAGATCGGGACCCCATCCGCGTAGGGCGGGATGCCCTCATCCCGCCGCCCCTGCGCGCAGGACGCGAGCCGCCCGCTCTTCCTCCTCTGAAAACCAAAGTGCCCCGTGCTCGCACGGGCCGGGGGATCCTCCCCCGGCCCTTTTTGTCCCGATCAGCTGTTCTCGTCCCAGAGGACCTGGTCGCCCAGGACGATGCGCTGCACATCGTCGATGTCGATGGCGCTGCCCCAGCCACAGAAGAGATTGACCGTGCCGTTTTCATAGGGACAGGTCAGGGCCCCGCCGGTGGAGAATTCCGAACCGTCGGAGAAGATCAGCCTTGCCTCCACACAGATCTTGTCCTCCAGAAGGCTCCAGGGTCCGTAGGCCTCCTGATCCGCCTCCGGGCTGTGGAAGGATTCTGCACCTTCATAGCTCACTTTCCACACGGCGCTGAAGGGCGTGAGCTCCAGGCCAACAAGCTCGATCTCCCGGTCCGTTTCCCCATCGTGATACAGGGCATGGCCGAAGTCGAAATACCGGACCTGTTTCTCTGTCCGGCTGAAGAACACCGGCCCGAAGCTGACAGGCTCTTCCTGCCCGGAGCGCATGTGGACCAGCAGCGGCAGACTCCCGGTGCCGAGCGCGTTTTCTGCCCGCTCAAGGAAGCTCAGGTCGATATAGCACTCCAGCGTCATGGTCTGCGTTTCCCTGTCATAGGCGTACTGCAGGACAGCTTCCCGAATCTCCTTCTCCCCGCTCAGGGAAAGGCCTGCGGGAAGCCCCGGTCCGGCAAATCCGCCGATATCCGTGCCGTCGATGCTCCAGGAAAAGCTTGTCTCTTTCGGAAACGCGCCGGCATCCTCCTCCGATACCGGGGAAATGTTCACATAGACCCGCTGCTCCTGCCCGTCGTTCACTGCGGAGAGCAGAACAAGTCCGCTTGCCTGTTCGTCCGGAACGTCATATTCGTGATAACTGCTCACCTGGTTTTCTTCGATTTTCAGATCCGCTTTCAGCTCCTGCTGCCTTGCCTCATGCACACTCCAGGCAGCGTAGGCTGCCACGCTCAGCGTCAGGAGCAGCGCCGCCGCCAGGGCCAGGGTGATGATCCGTTTCTTTTTCATGGATATGATCCTTTCCGGGGGTTCTTGTACGGCCCCGGGGTCAAAGGACGCCGTGTCGCTGACGTGCCGCTCCTCCAGCAGGTTCAGCGCCTGGGAGATCGTTTCCCGCTTCATACAAGCAATCCCTCCTTCATCAAGTATTGTTTGAGTCTTCCTTTGATGCGGCTAAGACGGACGGACACCGTTTTATAGCGCAGCCCGGACATCTCCGCGATGTCCGTCAGAGAATCGGCATACCAATAGCGGCGCATGAACACAAACTTGTCTGAATACTCCAGGGTATCCAGGAAGCGGCTGATGGCCGCCGCCAGCTCTTTTGCCCCGTAAGTATCTTCCACGTTATCTCTGTCGGGGATGCATTCGGCAAGCTCGTCCAGGGCCAGATCGTACTGGCTGTTGCGTTTCTCCGCTGTGTTGGCATGGTAGCGTTTCGCTGCAAGATTGCGCGCGATCCTGCAGACGAAGCTTCTCAGCGGCGCGGGTCTCTCGGGCGGGATCGCATTCCAGGTGCCCAGCCAGGTGTCGTTGACACACTCTTCCGCGTCCTGCCTGTTTCCCAGGATATTGTATGCGATCCGGCTCACTGCTCCGCCGTGTTTTTTGGCAAGCTCCTCGATGGCCTGCTCCGAACGTTCAAAGAACAGGTCGATGATCTGAGCGTCTGTCATGTTCCGTCACCTCTTTCCGCCTCACCTATAATCTACGGATCCGGAGGGAATTTCTACATTTTTTTCAAAAGAATTATACCACATGGGGGCAAAAACAGAGCTCGCCTTCCCATCCAGGAAAGCAAGCTCTGTCGGATGACTTCTTTCTGTGTCCTATCTTGCCGCTGCGATCAGTTCAGCGGTCATTTGGGCAAGCTCACTGAGCGCCCCCTCTGTTGCCGCCATGTCTGACAGAATGTACTCCACGCCGTCAATCTCAAAGCTGGCAGAAGCCATGTCGAATTCCATGATGGTCTCGGAGCCATAGGATATATAATAGTGGCCTCCGGCCTTTCGAGCGCGGTCTTCTTCCGTTTCTTGATAATCCTCCGGCACGGTCTTGTAATGATCCAGGTTGAGCCGTACAGATACGCCGTTGATTACGCGCAGCTCAGTAGGCTCAAGCTGGTCAGTACCAGGAATGGGGCTGAGATCAAGATACCGATTCGGCGAGCCATCCTTTGTGTAATCCACATGCACTCCATAGAATTCCTTTTCAACCCCGCTGCTTTCGTCATAGACGGCCTCTCCCCTTACTGTGAGAAGAGAGAAGGAATAGCCGTTGGAAAAGCTCTCCGGTGCGGTCACAGCGTAACCGACGGTTTTCTCAACTCGCTTCAATTCGGACAGGCTGGTATACACGCCGGTTTCCGGCATTTCGTGCGTACCGACGGAGCGAAAACCAAAAATGGCATAGGCTGTTGCACCCAGCGCCAGGATCAGCGCCGCCGCAAGTACAAAGGAAACGATTTTTTTCTTTTTCATGGGTACGATCCTTTCCGGGCTTTCCTGTATGGACTCCGGGCAATAGACCGCCGCTTCGCTGATATACGCATCTTCCACGCTGTTCAGCATCCATGTGATCGTTTCCCGCTTCATACAAGCAATCCCTCCTTCTCAAGATAGAGTCTGAGTTTTTCTCTGATACGAAAGAGGCGGACAGTCACACTGTTGTTCGTTGAATGTGCCATTTTGGCAATGTCCTGCACCGGATCGGAATACCAGTACCGCCGCATGAAGAGAAATCTGTCAGAATAGCTCAGCGTGGCCAAAAAGCCGTTGATCGCTTCTTTGAGTTCCTGCGCTTCATACGCATTTTCCACGCTGTCGCTGTCACAGAGATAGTCTTCCAGTTCGTCAAGCGCAAGGTCGTACTGGCTGTTTCGCTTATCCGCTGTGTTGGAATGATACTTCTTTGTCGCAAGATTGCGCGCGATCCTGCAGACAAAAGTCCGCAGCGGGTTTGGCTTGTGTGGCGGTATGGCGTTCCAGGTGCCGAGGTATGTATCGTTCACGCACTCCTCGGTATCCTGCGCGTTTCCGAGGATATTCCGCACCACTCTTGCCACGGCGCTGCCGTGCTTTTTGGCAAGCTCTTCGATCGCCTGTTCCGAGCGCTCAAAGAACAGGTTGATGATCTCCGTGTCTGTCATAGGCTGTCACCTCTTTTCGCCTTCACTTATGTACTACGGAAACAAGGCCAAAACATTAACAGGAAAAAGAAAAAAACAGAATAACATTGCGGTCACTATACCACAAAAAGGTGTCTCACGGTGAGACGCCTTTCAAGGAAAAGCCCGCCGCCCACAAAGGAGCGGCGGGCTATGGTTCTTGTGGCTGGTTCGGCATCTGGGAGTTCTTCCCAAAAGCCATCGCAAATACCCCTTACGGTATGTGCGTAAAACTGTTATACGAAGAAAACACAATGTCGGTTCCGTCAGCTGCATTGAGCACCAGCATACGAGTTAATCCGTCTGTTGTGCTTTCATAAAATATCTTTCCATACTCGTCGTACAGTTCAACATGCCCGTCAATGCAAAGCGCCGGTAGATATCGGTAGGTGATCCCTTTTTCAATCTCGATCCGCACAAGGCCATAGGTCATCCGGTCAATATAGACTTTTGCGGAAATGGCAAAATCCGTGGGATAATAGCTGTTGTAAAACGCAAGTCCGCGTTCCGCAAGGCGATCCTTTGCCACTTTCAACAGCTCGTCACCGCCAAGGGTTACCCCGCTGCTTCTCACATCGACTACATCTACCAGCGAATAAACGGAAAAGTCAAGCAGAGTCCCATCCGGAGCAAAGGAAAAGGAAGCGTCGGAATAGTAGTAGTGCTGCGCCCCTTCCGTAGTGCTTCTCATGTTTTCAAGCTGCGCGAACCGTACCGCCGCATTGCCCTGAAACACAGGAACCGCCTTTACGGTGACAATATACGCTTCTTCCAGCCCCCGCGGAAGTCTCTCAACAAGGCAGAGATCAATTTCCCATTCCCCCACATTCAATGCAGTCAAAGCGCTTTGCGCCTTCTCCAAGATGACCGTTAGCTGTGCTTCCGTGGGGCGGGGAGAACGACATAATTCATATTGCTGCAGAAGCGTCTCGATGTTGTTCGGGCTGCTTTTATTCTCGAGCGAGCCATATATCATATGCAACGAATAATCGCCCTGCGTCCTATTGGCCGCGCAAAAGCTGTATTCCACTCCGCCGCAGTCCACAAGGGCTCGGATCGATTCCGTCCCTGGGTTGCCTCCAGCCCATGCGTCGCTGTCCGGGCGAAAGACCCATTGCGCCGGTATCCGCGTTTCTGTTTCCGGCGCCGCGGCCAGCTTTTCCGCAAAAGCCTCCTCCCAGCGGCCGATGACCTTCTCCATGTCCGCCATAGTGTTTTCATCACCGCAGAACAGATCACTGAGGGTGCCGTCGGTCACATAGCCTCTCCATCGTTCCATGCTTGACTGAAGGTCTGCCTTTGTACGGGGCGCATCAAAAACATAGCCGGAATACGCCGCACCGGGGAAAAGAGCGTTTGCCAATCGCGCAGCTTCCTCCGCCGTGATCTCATGGGGAGCGACTTCCACAGCAGGCAAATTGGTCACGACAAAAGAGCTGTTGCTGGGGAAAAAGTACTCTACGGTGCCATCAAGACTCATGAGTCTGACCTCTTCCGCTTGCTTTGTCTGCGCATCGCCCTCCCCCTGTTGAGACTGCCTTGCTTGCGCCCAGGCCATTAGTTCATCCATCAGGTTTTTGCCGCAGTCCAGATAGATCACCGGGTCGTTCGCGCCGGTGTTATTCGGGCAGGCCATATACAGGCAATCTTCGCCATCGTCTTCTATGCGAAGTCTCCAATCGCCGGATGTCATGATAATCAAACGCTCCGCAATGCTCGCCGGGAAACCCGGGACGATCTCTGCCGTCCAGCTCTCCGCAGAGACGATCTCGGCAAAGCTCCTGCCTGTGTTCTCATAGCTGCGGCTCGTTTCATCGTACAGCGACACGATCTCCCCGTCGGCAAAGCCGAGAAGGAAGGCCAGAGGGTCGGCGGGGATAAGCTCGGAAGCATTTTCGGGCAGGATCGGTCCCTCCGGCGGTTCCGGCGTGGGAAGTACCGATTGTTCCAGCGGGCGATCCGGCTCCGTGGATGGCGCGGGGATGAAGGTCGTTAGCGCCGCCTCATAATCCCCGGCACCGGTGCGGTAATATCGTATATCGTTGCCAAAGCGGACGGCGGCGAGGCGCTCGGACTGATAAACAATGATCCGGTAATCGTCCTCGATCACGAATTCAAGATAGCCGCGCGGCTCGGGAGAAGACGACGGCGCGCGCCGCTTTGTCCATTCGGCGCTCCCCAAAAACTGTGCCAGTGCTTTGGCTTCCACAATGCCGGGCTGAACCCCGTCAGAATCCGCCGGGTACAGGTTGGCGTAGGGCGCGGTGTCGTTCTGCCCGATCAGTGTGATCGCGTTTTTATAGTTGAGGAAGGAAAGATCCTGCTCCTGAATCGGATTCGTCGCAAAACATATGATCAGAACGATACAGGCCAGCACAGCGGCAAGAATGACCCAAAACGCGGGCTTCTTATAGTTCAGCACCGCTTTGACGCGGGTTTTCACGTCGGTTTCACCAAAAGCCACGGGGCAGGCAGCCAGGATGCGATGGGCGCTGCAATTCAGGAGCGTCTGGGAATAGGCGGCGCGCTCGGTGTGTCCCAGCTTGTGTATGACCTTTTCATCGCAGGCGAGCTCAATATCCCGACACAGCAGGACATAAGCAAGCCAGCACAGGGGATTGAACCAATGCAAGCAGAGGATCAGAAAGCCCAGCGGCTTCCAGATGTGGTCAAGCCTGTGGATATGGGCGCGCTCGTGGGCGAGAACGAAGTGCTTTTCCTCCTCGCTCAAAGAAGAAGGAAGATAAATCACAGGCCGGAATATGCCGAGAATAAAGGGGCTTGCCACCTCGTCACACACACGGATATTTCCTCTCTGCCGCAGAGAGACAGATACCTTTTTCCGCAGCAACAAGGTGCTGATCTGTGCATATAAGAGCATAACTGCCAGACCAAGCAGGTAACCCTGCACAAGAGGCAGCAAGTAAGTATCACGGCTACGCTGGGTAACGGCAAGGGAGGTACCGGGGATCTCTGTAATCGTCTCAGCATTGGCCCGCGGCCTTTCGATCTGTACGGTGTCTACCGCCAGTAGAGGCTTTTCGCTGCCTCCGGCGGGACGGAACACCTCGACCTCGCCGCTTTCGCTTACAATAGATGGCGTTGCCTGGAACACAGACAGCGGAGACACAATGATGACCGGGCATACAAGACGGACGGCGACCACTGCCCACATAACGCAGATAATCCATCGGGGCGCACGCTTGACCAGAGCACGCAACACGATTACGGCGAAGATCAGCACACTCCCCGCCGCGCTCATGTTCAGCAGCTTCAAGAACAGTGCGTTCATTTCACTTTCCCTCCCGGTAAGCGTTAATCATTTTCTGAATCTCATCAATCTCGCCCTCAGACAGAGGCTTGCGGGAAGCAAAAGCGGCCAGAAAAGCCGGGAGCGAACCCGCGAAGGTCTCTTCGACAAAACGCTCGCTCTGTGCGGCGGCAAATTCCTCCCGTGTGACGAGGGCGGTCACCGTCCCGTCTATGTTCTGAAATATGCCACGCTCGCAGAGCTTTTTCAGCACTGTATAGGTTGTGGATTTCTTCCAATCCAGCTCCTTCGCGCACAGCCGCACCAGCGCCGTTGAATTAATCGGGGCGTTGTCCCAGATCAGATCGGCAAAGCGGGCTTCCACCGCACCGAGTTTTTTATCTTTCATACAAGCGTCTCCTTTTGAGGTCTATCTTTTGTCGACCTCGAAAAAAGTCTATCATTTATAGACCTATATGTCAATACTGCCGATCATTGAGTATTAGGCTGTCACCTCTTTTAGCCTTCACTTATGTACTACGGAAACAAGGCCAAAACATTAACAGGAAAAAGAAAAAAACAGAATAACATTGCGGTCACTATACCACAAAAAGGTATCTCACAGCGAGATACCTTTCAAGGAAAAGCCCGTCTTTCCAAGCAGGAGAGACGGGCTCTTGCATTATGAAGCTTTCGTTGCAAAGCCTCAGCCAATGGAATGGTGGTTCCCGATGGTCAGGTCAACATAGCCCGGGTAGTTGCCCAGTTCCATGTACATCGGCACCCCCTCCTGGTCTCCCTCAAAAAAGACGGTGAGATAATACTGTGTCGGATTCAGCTTCGGCATATCCTTCAAAAGCATCCCGCCGTCGATGGGCGGCCACTGCTTTTCATATTCGGGGAAATAATTGTCCACGGTTTCCCCGATCCGGTAGCCGGAAAATCCCCAATACTCCGCCAAGCGGGAGCAAAAGTCGTTTACGGTCAGATCGGCCGGGAAAATATCATCGAAGTTGTCATAGACGTAGGTGCTCCCTTCTTCCCCGGGGGAATCGATGGCCACCGGCTCGTCGGTTTCATCCGGGTGGGCGCTGATCCTGGCGAGCACGATCTTCCCGCTCAGCGTGTCGACCTTCAGCTGGCAGACATATTTTTCGTTGGAGAAGCGGACGTCAAAACAGTGGGGAAAGAGCCTGCCATACCAATAATCGCCGCCCTGTTCGGCCTGCTGCTCCTTGATATACGTCGCAGGACTCTCAAAGTGGATATCCTTCGACAGAAGCCCCAGCTCCTGCCAGACCGCAAGCTGCTCCAGCGCTACACGTTCCGCGGCCTTCGGTCCGGATACGACGTCGTATGCCGCATAGGCCCCAATGCCCAGAGACAGCAGGAGCGTTGCTGCGATCGCTAAGGCTATGATCCGTTTTTTCATGGGTACGATCCTTTCCGGGGAGCGCCCGCCACGAGCGGGATCGAATTGAAAGGCCTCGGCGATCTGGCGATCCTCCAGGTTGCCGAACACGCGCGACAGCTGTTCCCGTCTCATGCGAGCAAGCCCTCCTTTTTCAAATATCGGCGCAGTTTTTCACGCGTGCGGAAAAGACGAACGGAAATACGATGGCTGCCGAAGCCGGTCTTCGCGGCGATCTCGGAGACCGCGTCCCCATACCAGCAGCGGCGCACGAAGCAGAAGCGGTCCTCATAGCCGAGGGTATCCAGGAAGCGGACGATGGCGGCGGAGAGCTCCTTTTCCTCGTAGTCCGCCTCCACGTTGACGGAGGCGGGGATGCACTCCTCCAGCTCGTCCAGCACAAGATCGTACTGTCCGTTTCTCTTTTGCGCCGTGTTGCTGTGAAATCTCCCGAGAGCAAGGTTGCGGGCGATTTTGCAAACGTAAGCGGCCAGGGAGTCCGGATGCTGAGGCGGAATGGAGTTCCAAACCCCAAGCCAGGTGTCGTTTGCGCACTCTTCCACGTCCTGCCTGCTGCCGAGGATATGGGACGCCGTTTTCCGCACGGCGGCGCCGTATTTCCCTTCCAGTTCCGCAATGGCCTGTTCCGAGCGCTCCAGAAACAGGGCGATGATTTCGCGATCCTCCAACTGCGTCACTTCCTTTCCGCCTCACCCTAACAGTAGGGATCTGACGGGCCATATCTCATCTTTTTTGAAAATCGTATCCAGTATACTGCGGGCGTGCATACAAGGCAAAGGCGCAGCGCTGCCTTTGCACCTATTCCAGCACCAGGATCTGGTCGCCGGGGCGGGCCTCGCCCTCCTCCAGGACCCGGGCGAAGATCCCCTCCCGGGGCATGACGCAGTCCCCCGCCTGCTGCCGGATGGCGCAGTCCGCGTGGCACTCCTTGCCGATCTGGGTGACCTCACAGAGGGCCGTGCCCACCCGAAGCCGGGTCCCCACGGGCAGCCGCACCAGGTCCAGCCCCTCGCAGAGGACGTTTTCCGCGAAAGCCCCGGGTTTCAGCGCAAAGCCGATCCGCTCCTCCATGCGCGCTACACTCTCCCGGCCCAGCAGGCTCAGCTGCCGGTGCCAGGTCCCGGCGTGGGCGTCCCCCGGGATGCCCCAGTCTGGCAAGAGACGGAGCGCCTCCACGGGGTGCTTTTGCTGCCCCTTCTTTTCACTGACGCAGACCGCCAGGATCTTTCCCGTTTTCTCTGTCATGATGCATCCTCCCTGTGCTATATAATCATATTTTCCCGCTGTTTTAATAGGTTTATTCCGCAAAGGAAGCGGCCCCGCAGGACATCGGGGCCGTCTTCCAGCAGCACGTCCGCCTATTCCCGCATCAGACTGCGGAGCGTGAACTGCCCCAGATAGGCCCGCACCGTCTCGTCCAGGCCCTGCCAGAGGGGCAGGGTCCTGCAGCTTTCCGCCCGGGCACATGGCTTGGCCTCCGCCTCCAGGCAGGCCACAGGAGCCAGGGTCCCCTCCATACGCTCCAGCAGCTCCAGTACGCGGATCTCCTCCGGCGCGGGCACCAGGCGGTAGCCGCCGCCCTTGCCCCGGAGGCCCTCCAGGATCCCGGCGTTCACCAGCTCCTTCACGATGCTCTCCAGATATTTTTCGCTGATGCCCTGCCGCTCCGCCAGCTCCCGGAGGGTCACCTTCTCCTCCGTCTGCCGCTCGGCCAGGTCCACCAGGATCCGCAGGGCGTAACGCCCCCTGGTTGAGATCATCATGGTCTGCTCCTCCTGTCCCCTCGTTTCATAAGCCTATTATACCGCAGGGTTAATGGGATTTCAACCGGCCATTCCGGTTTTCCTCCCCCCGTTCTCCTTTTTCTCTCTTCACTCTTCTCTCTTCACTTTTCACTTCCGATGCTCTCTCCCCAGATGGGGGTGGTCTTCACATAGGTCCAGTGGTAGGGGAAGTCCGGCTGCCGGATCCGCTGGGCCAGGACCGAGGCGGCAAGTCTCCCGATCTCGGCGCTGGGGATGCGGGCGGTGGCAAGGGCAGGCGTCACCACCGAGGCCTCCATCGACCCGTCAAAGCCCGCCACCATCACATCCCCGGGGATCGAGAGGCCCAGCTTTTTCAGCGCCGTCATCAGGTGCAGGGCCAGATAGTCGTTGGCGCAGGCAAAGCCGTCCGGGATCTCCGGCAGAGCCTCCAGCTGCCGCAGCAGCCAGGCGGGATCCCCGTAGTATTCCCCGTCCTCCGCCAGGATGCTCAGGTCCTCCCGGATGGGGAGCCCCGCCTCCCGCAGGGCGCTGCAGCAGCCCACCCAGCGCTCATAAAAGCTGTTGCAGTGGTTTCTGTCCCCCACAAATCCTATTTTCTTTGCGCCGGATCGGATCATTCGCCCCACAAGTGCCGTTTCACTGGCCAGATTTTCCATGGACACAAAGTCGCAGTTGATGGAGCTCTCGGCAGCGTGAGGGTAGCCGTCCACAAAGACGGTGGGCTTGCCCAGGGCGCAGACGCTCTCCAGATAGGGCCGGTCAAACAGCTCAATGCCCAGGATTCCCGCCGTCTCCTCCAGGTCCAGGTGGGGCGGCAGGCGTTTTTCCCGGATCTCCGCCCGGGAAATCTCGTACATTTTCAGGGTGTAGCCCGCACGGGAGATCTGGTCGGTAAAGCTGGTGATGAAAAAAGCGCCGAAATTGTGGCTCAGCAGCTTGTGCTGGGTCAGCAGGGCGATGCTCCTGCCCTGGCCCGACTCCGCAGGCAGCTGGGTGTAGCCCAGCTGCCTGGCCTTGTCCAGCACCAGCCTTCTGGTCTCCTCCGGGACGGCGCCCCGGTCGTTGAAAACCTTGGAAACGGTGTTGCGGGACAGGCCGCAGGCCTGGGCAATATCCTGCATGGTGATCCTTTTGCGTGCCATCTTCTCTCCTCCCCGGGCTTTCTTTTACTATAGTATATCATAGCATGGCGGCTGCGGAAAAGCAAGGTTTACAATTTGTAAAAATTTCTTCGCCTGTTCTTGTCTATTCTGTGCAAACGACCGGCTCACTTTTCGGTTAAACCGTGCAAATGCAAAGGGTTCCGGGGAAAAAGATTGACATAATGTTCATTTCACGGTATACTTATTTTGTATGCAAGTTTACATTTTGTAATCTGCCTTTTCGCAAACGCACACGAATCCGAATGCAAGGAGGATTTGTCCATGAGAGCAACAAGAACGATCCTTGCCGTGCTGCTTCTGGTGTCCATGCTCCTCTCCGCCTGCGGCAGCGGCGCCGCCCCCGCGGAAGAAGCCCCCGGCACCGACGGGAACCTGGCGGAAGCCCCTGCGGAAGAGGCCGCGGAAGAGTTGGGCGAAGGCCTCCCCGACGAGGCCTATGAGGCGGTGGACTACAGCCTGTACCCCGCGCCCGAGGGCGGCTATGTGGGCGACGTGATGCCCTTCGTCACCGAGGATAACGAGCTGGAGCTCTACTACCTCTACGATACCGACCACAACGGCCAGGGCTACCACCCCATCTACAAGTATTCCACCGATGATCTGGTGGGCTGGGAAGACCACGGCATGGTACTGAACTACGGTCAGATGTCCGATCCCGACCCCGCCCTGGGCACCGGCTCTGTGATGCAGGACGCCGACGGGCTCTACCACCTGTTCTACACCGGCCATAACGACACCGGCAACGGCGGCATGGGCAAGGAGTGCGTCATGCACGCCACCAGCACCGACCGGGAAAACTGGACCAAGGATGAAGACGTGGTGTTCTACGCTCCGGAGGGCTATTCCAAGGACGACTTCCGGGATCCCGAGGTCTTCTGGGTGGAACGGGACCAGTGCTACTGGCTGCTGATCGCGGCCCGGGAGAACACCCTGGGCGGCGTGGTGGCGAAATACACCTCCACCGACCTGAAGAACTGGGAGTTCATCGGCCCCATCTTCGCCCCCATGTCCCAGTACATGCTGGAGTGCCCCGACCTGTTCCAGATCGGCGACAAGTGGTATCTGACCTACAGCTGGGACTGCGTCACCTACTATGCGGTGAGTGATTCCATGGACGGTCCCTTTGTTCCCCCGAGAGACAATATCCTGGACGGCAAGGGCACCATGTCCGGCAACGGCTTCATCTTCTACGCGGCCAAGACCGCGGAGCTCAACGGCCATGTTTACCTCTGCGGCTGGCTGGGCCGTCCGGGCCTCAGCGGAGACTCCGGCGTCTATCAGTGGGCCGGCAGCGTCATGGTCCACGAGCTGCTCCAGCAGGAGGACGGGACTCTGGGCGTGAAGGCTCCCGAGACCTTTGACGAATACTTCACCATGGACAAGATCGTCCCCGCCGCGCCCATCAAGGGCAATGTGGAGATCAAGGACAACAACATTTCCCTCAGCGCCGAGGAAGGCGACTACGCCCTGGCGGATATGGGCACCCGCCCCGCCACCATGACCCTGGAATGCGACGTGACCCTGAGCGAGACCGGCCGTGTGGGCTTTGCCTTCGGCGGCAGCGAGAAGGACAGGACCTGGACCGCCCTGTGCCTGGACATGAGCCGCGGCAACATCCACTACGAGGGCTATGAGATCCTGGATCTGGAAAACTACGACCCCACCGCCTTCACCCGCTTCAACTTCACGAAGAGCGACACCCACCACCTGAAGCTGGTCTGCGAGAATGAGATCGTAGTGTTTTACATCGACGGCGTCAAGGCCCTCAGCTGCCGCATCGCCCACTCCACCCAGGGCGCCCACATCGGCGTTTTCGCCGAAAACGCCAGCGCGGACTTCCAGAACATCCGCATGTGGATCCCCGGCTGAGACAGGACCATAAACGCGAAACAGCACCCCTGACCGGGGTGCTGTTTTTTTGCGTGCAGATGGGAGGATCCTGCGGATACGCCTCCTGTTTCTCTTTACCTTCCTCATCCCGCCGGGACGTCGAGGACGCCGTCCCCTACGGAGAAACGGAGGCGGGTGCGTTGTGCGGGGGAACGCCGCGTCTATGCCGCAGGGGCCGTTCACGGACGGCCCGCCCTAAGCCTTCTCCTTGAGGAGAAGGTGGCATTCGGCGTGTCACGATCCGCCGAATGACGGATGAGGTGGTGTTTCCATCGCGCTCTGCGCGGCGCGATCAGGCGGCCCGAGAGCCCATGTCCTGGCCCCGCAACGGGGTCGGAGCGTCCAGGCTGTTCTTCCCCCAGCGGGGGAGGATGTCGCTTGCGACAGGTGAGGGAGAAAATGCACGGAGCATCCGTCGGCAATCGTCTCTCCTTCTCCCTCATCCGTCAGCCGCCTCGCGGGAGATTGGCGGCTGCCACCTTCCCCCGCTGGGGGAAGGCTTGGGGCGGGCTGCCGAGGGCGGCAGCCCCTACAGTGAAACGGAAAACCCGGACGATTTTCAAATCGTCCGGGTTTTGCTCTTTCTCTTATTTCCAGCCCTCCGGCAGGTACTTTGCGGTGTTGGCGATCATGTCGTCCACCAGTTGTTTTACCTCGTCCTCCTTGGCTCTCCCCTTGACCAGGGGATCGCTGAGGAAGGCCTCGTATACCAACTCCCGGTCGCAGGTCAATGCGGCCTTCAGGGTCCGGTCTTGATTCTCCACATGGGGCTGCACCAGCGCTCTTACCTGCTCCGGCATGGCGCCGGCAAACACCGGGCGCACCGCGTCCCTTTCGAAGAGGGCGTTGGTCTCCACCACGGTATGGGCGGGCAGATTGGGGATCTGCAGGGCAAAGTTCGGGATGTTCACGTTGCTCACCAGCCGATCCAGGCCGCAGAGGGCCCGGATCAGGAGGATGCCCTCTTCGCCGGTGGGCACGAGGGGCAGATCCTCCTCCCCGCTCACAAGCCTTGCGCTGCGCTCCAGGCGCTTTCGCAGATCCGCCTTGCGCCAGGACACCGGCGTCAGGGCGAATTTCCAGCCGCGGATGGTCTCCGGGTCCTTCAGATAGCTGTCCCCGGGCATGAACTCCGCCAGGTGCCGGTCCCCCGCCGCAGCGATGAGGCCGTAACGGCGGAAGAGGTCGAATTTCACCCGGTGGGCGCAGTTGAAGGTACTGTCCTCCCAGTATCGGCCCGGCTCATGGAAGCCCTCCTCAAAGTGCTGTTCGACATAGTCCCGGTACACCGGGAAAAGGTCGATGCCCTTGCAGGAGGCGCTTTCGAACCAGGTGAAGTGGTTCAGGCCCATCACGTTCACGGCGATGTCCCGCCGCTCCAGGCCCGTGACGCCGCTGACGCGCTCCAGGATCTCCTTCAGCACCTTCTGGGTGCCGAAGACCTCGTGGCAGCAGCCGAAGGCCTTGATGCCGGGGAAGGTCTCGTACAGGGTGCGCACGCACAGGGCCATGGGGTTGGTGTAGTTGATGACCCAGGCCTCCGGAGCATAGCGCTGAATGGCCTTGGCCAGGTCCACATAGATGGGGATGGTGCGCAGGGCCCGGAGGATGCCGCCGGGGCCGGCGGTGTCGCCCACGGACTGGTAGATCCCCAGCCGCTCGGGCAGGTGCACATCGCTCTCCATCTCGTCAAAGGTGCCGGGAAGGATGGAGATGACCACAAAGTCCGCCCCGTCCAGGGCCTCTTCCAGGGTCGGGCAGGTCTTGTAGACCCACTTGCCGGGCACGTCCTCCCGGGCGCTCATACGGTTTCCCACCAGGGCGTTGCGCTCTGCCGCCCGTTCGTCGATGTCATAGAGGCGGATGGTGCCGCTGAGGGAGGCGTCCATGGCCAGGTCTGTCATGAAGGTCCAGGCCCAGGCCCGGGAACCGCCGCCCACATAGGCGATCTGCAGGTCGCTTACGTGCTGATTTTCGTAATGCATGGGGATTTCCTTTCCGGGCTCAGCCCAGGGTCTGCTCCGTGAGTGCCGAGCCGTTCAGGTCCTCCACCAGGGGGACCTTGGCATAGGGCGAGGGCTCCGGCAGGGGGAGGCTTTGCATATAGGCGTGCATGGTCTCCGCCACGTGCTTGCCGTTGGCCACCGCCTCCACCACCGTGCGGGCACCGTGGGCGGCGTCTCCCGCGGCGAAGACGCCGGGGCGGGAGGTCCTGCCGTCCTCGTCCGCGATGACGAGGCCCGTGCTCTGGGTGCCGATGTCCTTGGTGCTGCTGACGATGCTGCTGCCCAGCTCCTGGCTCACCGCCACGATGACGCCGGTACAGGGATAGCGCTTCTCGCTGCCCGGGATCATGCGGAGTTTTCCGTCCTCGTCAAACTCGCTGTCGCCGAAGACCACGGCGTCCTCCAGGATCTCCAGGGGCATCTTCATCATCTCGAAGTTCACGCCCTCCAGCTTGGCGTAGCTGGCCTCATACTGGCTGGCGGCGACCTTGTCCCGGCGGTTGAAGACCGTGACATAGCGGGCGCCCTGGCGGATGGCGGTGCGGGCGCAGTCCATGGCGGAGTTGCCCGAGCCGATGACGATGACCCGCTCGCCCAGGCGGAAGGAGGCGGGAGAAGCCAGGTAGTTGATGGCAAAGGCCACATGGCCCAGGCTCTCGCCCTTGATGTGCAGGGACCGGGGCTTCCACAGTCCCGCGCCCACGAACACGCTCTGGTAGCCGTCCCGGAACAGGTCGTCGATGGTGAGGGAGCCGCCGATGGTGGTATTGGGCCGGAACTGGATGCCCTTCAGCTCCAGATGGCGGTAGGCGATATCGTCCAGCACCGCGTCGGGCAGACGGAAGTCGGGGATGCCGTAGCGCATCACGCCGCCGATCTTGTCCTTGGAGTCGAAGATGGTGACGCCGTAGCCGTAGCGGGCCAGGATGATGGCGATGGTGAGGCCCGCGGGGCCTGCGCCGATGATGGCCACCCGGCGGCCGTTGAAGGGCGCGGGGCCCTTCACCATCTGGTTGGCATAGGTGGTGGAGATATAGTTTTCGATGATGGAGAAGTGCACCGGCACATCCTTGATGCCCCGGATGCAGTGCCCCTCGCACTGCTTCTCGTGGTTGCAGACCAGGGAGCAGACGGTGGTGAGGGGGTTGTTCTCAAAGAGCATCCAGCCGGCCTCGTTGAGCTTGCCGTCCTTCAGGAGCCGGATGACCTCCGGGATATTGGTGTGGATGGGGCAGCCCTCCCGGCAGCGGGGCTTTTTGCAGCCGAGACAGCGGTTGGCCTCTTCCATTACATGCAGCGCCATAGTTCTTCATCCTTTCATGGAAAAACGCCGATGGGGTCCACCGGCGTTTTCGAGTCGTTTACAGGGTTACGCCGTCCTTGAAGATGGCGATCTCACGAGCAGACCGGGCCTCGCTCTTGGTGGGCTTGCCGGAGGCGATCTCCAGCACGAAGTCCAGGAGCCTGTCCCCCGCCGCGTCCAGATCCTCGCCCTCGGCCACGGAGCCGGCGTTGAAGTCGATCCAGTTGCCCTTCTTTTCATAGAGCGCCGTGTTGGTGGAGATCTTCACCGTGGGCGCCGGGGCGCCGAAGGGAGTCCCCCGTCCGGTGGTGAAGAGGATCATGTGGGCGCCCGCCGCGGTGAGATCCGTGGCGGAAACCAGGTCGTTGCCCGGGCCGGAGAGCAGGTTGAGGCCCTTTTTGGTGACGGGCTCGGCATACTCCAGCACGTCCACCACCGGGGCGCTGCCGCCCTTCTGCACGCAGCCGCAGCTCTTGTCCTCCAGGGTGGTGATGCCGCCGGCTTTGTTGCCGGGGCTGGGGTTTTCATAGACCACCTGGCCGTGGCTCACGAAGTAGTCCTTGAAGCGGTTGACCATGTTGACGGCCTTCTGGAAGACCTCCTCATTGGCGCAGCGGTCGAAGAGGATGTTCTCCGCGCCGAACATCTCGGGCACCTCGGTGAGCACCGTGGAGCCGCCCAGGGCCACAAGCCTGTCGGAAAAGCGGCCCACGGTGGGGTTTGCGGTGATGCCGGAAAGTCCGTCGGACCCGCCGCACTTCATGCCAACCACCAGCTCCGAGGCGGGGATCTCCTCCCGGCTGAACTGCCCGGCGTAGTCGGCCAGCTCCTTGAGAAGCTGCGCGCCGGCTTCATATTCGTCCTCCACCTGCTGGCAGACCAGGAACTTCACCCGGCGATCGTCCCACTGGCCAAGCTCGGCCTTGAACTGCTCCTGGGTCAGGTTCTCGCAGCCCAGGCTCAGCACCAGCACGCCCCCGGCGTTGGGGTGGCGCACCAGGGCTGCCAGGAGCTTGCGGGTCTGGGCGTGGTCGTCCCCCATCTGGCTGCAGCCGTAGGGATGGGAGAAGGTGTAGAGCCCGTCGATGTTGCCGCCCACCAGGTGCTGGTTGTCCCGCACCAGAGCAGCCGCCACGGAGTTGACGCAGCCGACGGTGGGCACGATCCAGAGCTCGTTGCGCACGGCGGCGCGGCCGTCCTCCCGGCGGTAGCCCCGGAAGCTCCGGGGCTTCACCGCGGGCATGGGGAAGCTCTTTGGGCAATAGGCATAGTCCGCGCTCTCGGAAAGGCCGGTGCGGGTGTTGTGCACATGCACCCAGCTCCCCGCGGGGATGTCCTCCTTGGCAAGGCCGATGACGTTGCCGTATTTTACGATTTCTTCCCCCTGGGCGATGGGGCGCAGGGCGATCTTATGGCCCCGGGCCACCTCCTCCCGGGCGGTGACTTCGATCCCATCCACGGAAAGCTGTTCGCCCGCGCAAAGCTGGGTGAGGGCCACGGCCACGTTGTCCCGGGGGTGGATGCGGATCAGTTTCATTCGGCGCACTCCTTCATGGCTTCATACATGCCGATCTCGTCGATGCGGTCCAGGGCGGCGGCCACGGTCTCTTCCAGGCCGTCGATGCCCGCCAGGGCGCCTTCCCAAAGCTGGTCGAAGTTCAGCACGGCCTTGGCGAGAGCCTTGTTGTCGTCCTCCTTATGGGCGGCAAAGAAGTCCAGCACCCAGGGATCGTCCCGCAGGGGGTAGGCCTCTCCGTTCCGCTCGCCCTTGTGGTAGAAGGCGATGAAGGCGGCCAGGGAGAAGCTGATGCGCTTGGGCAGCCTGCCCATGCGCTTGACATACTCGGTGAGGCTGGGCATGACCCTGGCCTTCCACTTGGAGGCGGAGTTCAGGGCGATATCCAGCAGCTGGTGGTCGATGTAGGGATTGTCGAAGCGGTCGATCACGGAGGCTGCGAAGCCCTCCACTTCGTCCCGGGGCAGATCCAGGGTGGGGATGATCTCCTCGAACATGGTTTTCTCCAGGAAGGTCCGGATGGCCTTGTCCTGCATGCAGTCCCGCACGATGTTCTTGCCCGCCAGGTACGCGCCCAGCACCATGGAGGTGTGCGCGCCGTTCAGGATGCGGACCTTGCGCTGCTTGTAGGGCGTCACGTCGTCCACCACCTGGATGGGCAGACCGGCCTTTTCAAAGGGCAGCTCGTCCTTGATCCACTGGGGACCCTCGATGACCCAGGCGGCGAAGACCTCGCCGGTGTCGATGAGCTGGTCCTCGTAGCCGAACTTCTCCCAGAGGGCCGGGGCCTCGCCCTTGGCGCCGCCGGTAACGATGCGGTCCACCAGGGTGGAGCAGAACACGTTCTCCTTCTCCAGCCATGCGGCAAAGTCCGCCTCCAGGCCCCAGAGCTTCACATACTCCTGCACGCAGCGGTGCAGCTCCTGACCGTTGTGGTCGATGAGCTCGCAGGAGAGGATGATGATGCCCTTGTAGCCCAGCTTCCAGCGCTCATGCAGGAAGAGGGTGAGCTTGGCGGGGAAGGCGGAGGGCGGGGTGTCCTCGGCCTTGCAGGCGGGATCGAAGGCGATGCCCGCCTCGGTGGTGTTGGAGATCACGAAGCGCAGCTCCGGATTGCGGGCGCAGTCCAGAAGCTTGGCCCAGTCCCGCTTGGGGTCCAGGCAGCGGGAGGCCGCGGAGATGACGCGGGTGTGCTCCACCGGCTGGCCGTTTTCCCGGCCACGGAGGATCAGGGTGTAAAGCCCGTCCTGCTCGCCGAAGCGGTCCGCCGCCTCGGGGTGGCCGCCGCGGGGCTGCACCAGCACGACCTTGGCGTTGAAGCCGGCTTTCTCGTTCATCAGGTCCACGAAGTTATCCGCAAAGGCCCGCAGGAAGTTGCCCTCGCCGAACTGCACGATCTTCTCCGGGGCGTCCTTCAGCAGATAGCCGGTATAACCCTGCTTTTCCAGGGTGGCAAAACTCAATCTGTCCATGATGTTCTATCTCCTTTTTTCGCTGTTGATCAAAGGGCAAAATACCGCTGGGCGTTCTTGAAGCAGACGCCCTCCACGATCTTGCGCAGGCTCTCTTCCTCGTTGGGGTACTCGCCGTTCTCCACCCAGTTGCCCACCAGGTTGCAGAAGATGCGGCGGAAGTAGTCGTGTCTGGCGTAGGAAAGGAAGGAGCGGGAATCGGTGAGCATGCCCACGAAGTTCCCCAGCAGCCCAAGGTTGGCCAGAGACTTCATCTGGGCCTCCATGCCGGACTTGGTGTCGTTGAACCACCAGGCGGAGCCGTGCTGGATCTTGCCGGGTACCTCGTCGGACTGGAAGCAGCCGATCAGGGTGCCGAGCTGCTCGTTGTCGGCGGGGTTCAGGGAGTAGAGGATGGTCTTGGGGCACTCGCCGGTCTCGTCCAGGGCGGCAAGCAGGGCCGCGATATCGCCGCCGCAGGTGTTCTGGGCGATCATGTCAAAGCCCGTGTCGGGGCCGAGACGGCGGAACATGCGGGTGTTCATGTTGCGCAGGCAGGAGTAGTGCAGCTGCATGGCGATGCCCAGGCGGTGATACTCTCTGCCCAGGTGCAGCAGCAGCGCCGTCTGGTACTGCTCGGCCTCCTCCAGGCTGAGGCACTCGCCGGCCATGGCCTTGCGGAAGGCCGCGTCCGCCTGCTCCAGGGTGGCGGGACGGAAGGGGATGTAGTCCAGGCCGTGGTCGCTGGCCCGGCAGCCCAGGGAGTGGAAGAACTCCAGGCGCTCCGTCAGGGCGTCCATCACGTCTCTGGCGCTCTCCAGCTTCTCCTTGCCCACGCTCTTGGCCAGCTTCGCGATATAGTCGGCAAAGCCCTCCTTGGAGATGTTGATGGCCTTGTCCGGGCGGTAGGAGGGGCAGACCTTCACGGTGATCTCCGGATCCGCCGCGATCTTCTTGTGCCACTCCAGGGAGTCCACCGGATCGTCGGTGGTACCCACCATGGCCACGTTGGCCTTCTTGATGATGCCGCGGACGGTGAGGTTCGGGTCATGCTGCAGCTTGTCGTTGCAGAAATCCCAGGCTTCCCTGGCGGTGGCGGGGGTCAGGGGCTTCATGAAGCCGAAGAACTGCCGCAGCTCCAGGTTGCACCAGTGAACCATGGGGTTGCCGATGGCCATCTGCAGGGCCTCCACGAACTTCTGGAAGCGCTCGAAATCCGGCTTGTCGCCGGTGATGTAGTCCTCGCTCACGCCGTTGGAGCGCATGACGCGCCACTTGTAGTGGTCGCCGAAATAGCTGCCGTCGGGGTTCCGGCCGCCCAGCCAGACCTGTGCCAGGTTCTCGAAGCGGCGGTCTTCATAGATCTCCCGGGGAGAGATGTGGCAGTGGTAGTCCACCAGGGGCTGCTGCTCCGCGATGTCGTGGAACAGATGCTTTGCCGTCTCGGTCTCCAGCAGGAAATCCTTGTCCATAAATGCTCTCATAGGGCTTTTCCTTTCCTATCGCTTGATATCGAAATCCATGTTCATCAGCGCGCGGATGCTCTTGGCGTCGTCGGTGATGTTGGCGTCGCCGTGGATGGTGTGCTTGATCACGCTGCTGGCCACCGCGAAGTTTACCATCTCCATGGGCTTGTAGCCGTTCATCATGGCATAGATCAGGCCGCTGGCGAAAGCGTCGCCGCCGCCCACACGGTCCAGGATGTTGAAGGTGAAGAGCTTGCTCTCAAAAGTGTGGCCCTGGTACCACATATAGGCCATCAGGCTGTTCTCGCTGCCGGAATGGGCATAGCGCACATGCCGGGCGATGCACTTGAGATTGGGCCAGCGACTCACGAAGGCCTGGAAGATCTCGTCCTGCTGCTCATAGCTGGGCTGCAGGGGCACGCCGTCCTTCCAGTCGCCCTTGGTGTGGTCGTTTTCGTCCTTCCACAGGTGATAGGGCTCGATGCCGAAGAGCACGTCCACATAGGGCAGCAGCTGGGTGCAGTAGTCCCGGGCCTCATTCCAGCTCCAGAGCAGGGAGCGGAAGTTGCCGTCAAAGCTCACGGTGAGGCCCTTTTCCTTGGCCTTTTTGATGCAGGCCAGGATAAAGTCGGCGCAGCTCTGGGACAGGGCGGGGGTGATGCCGCTCAGATGCAGCCAGTCATAGCCCTCCAGCAGCGCATCCAGGTCCACCCGGGAAAAGTCGTATTCGGTGATGGCGCTGTGCTTGCGGTCATAGGTCACCTTGCTGGGGCGGATGCCGTAGCCGGTCTCCAGATAATAGGTGCCCAGACGGTGGGAGGGGGTCTCCTCCGGGCTGGAGAGGATCACGGGGGTGCAGTGCACGTCGTTGGAGCGGAGCATGCGCACCGCGCTCTTGCCCAGGGAGTTGTTGGGCACCACGCTGAAGAAGGTGCTGTCGATGCCCAGGTTTGCCAGGGCCAGGGCGATGTTGGCTTCGCTTCCGCCGTAGCTGGCCTCGAAGCTGGTGGCCACCCGGATCTTCTCATAGTTGGGCGGGGTCAGGCGCAGCATGATCTCCCCGAAGGTGATGAATTTCTGAGGGCTCTCGCCGCTCAGCAGCGGATTGCGGTGCTCCATATCAGCGCTTGACTCTGGCGCCGGCGCCGCCCATGATGGCCTCCACCTCGTTCACGGATGCCATGGAGGTGTCGCCGGGGGTGGTCATGGCGAGAGCGCCGTGGGCAGCGCCGTAGTTGACGGCCTTCTCCGCGTCGCCGGTGGTCATGAGGCCGTAGACCAGGCCGGAGGCGAAGGAGTCGCCGCCGCCCACACGGTCCATGATCTCCAGGCCGTTATACTCCTTGGACTGATAGATCTCGCCGTCCGCCCAGCAGATGGCTTTCCAGTCGTTGACGGTGGCGGTCTTCACGGTGCGCAGCGTGGTGGCAACCACCTTGAAGTTGGGATAGGTCTCGGCGGCCTTGCCGATCATCTTCTTGTAGCCGTCGATGTTCAGCTCCTTGAGATTGGCGTCGTTGCCCTCGATCTCAAAGCCCAGGCAGGCGGTGAAGTCTTCCTCGTTGCCGATCATCACGTCCACATACTTGGCCACCTCGCGGTTGACCTCCCGGGCCTTCTCCAGGCCGCCGATGGCGCTCCACATGGAAGGGCGGTAGTTCAGGTCGTAGGAGATGACGGTGCCGTACTTCTTGGCGATCTTGCAGGCCTCGATGACGGTCTCGCAGCTCTGCTCGGAGAGGGCAGCGTAGATACCGCCGGTGTGCAGCCAGCGCACACCCAGCTTGCCGAAGATGTAGTCAAAATCGAAGTCCTCGGGGCGGGCCTGGGAGATGGCGGTGTTGGCCCGGTCGGAGCAGCCCACGGCGCCCCGGATGCCGAAGCCGCGCTCGGTAAAGTTGATGCCGTTGCGGCAGAGGCGGCCGATGCCGTCGGTCTTCTTCCAGTAAATGAGGTCGGTGCTCACGCCGCCCTGCTCGATGAAGTCCTTCATCAGCTTGCCAACTTCGTTGTCGGCAAAGGCGGTGAGAACGGCGGTATTCATGCCGAAGCACTTGTGCAGGCCGCGGATGACGTTATACTCGCCGCCGCCCTCCCAGGCGCGGAAGGAGCGGGCAGTGCGGATCCGGCCCTCGCCGGGATCCAGGCGCAGCATGACCTCGCCAAGGCTCACGGCGTCAAACTTGCATTCTTCTCTGGGACGCAGATTCAGTTCCATAGCAGCATTTCTCCTTTATCATTCTTTGATCCGATGGGTTTCCCCCTATCGGCCTTCGGCCACTTCCCCCCCAAGGGGGAAGCGCGCTTGTCTCCCCCCTTGGGGGAGATGCCCAGTGCGCACACTGGGCAGAAGGGGCTCATTCGCCGCGGGCTTCCTTCACGATCTCCCGGGACTTCTTGCAGAGCTCGGTGATCTCATCCCACTTCTGGTTGTCGATGAGATCAGCGGTGACCATGTAGCTGCCGCCGCAGGCCGCGATGACCGGGCAGGACAGGTAATCCTTCAGGTTCTTCAGACCCACGCCGCCGGTGGGCATGACCTTGAACATGGGGAAGGGAGCGGAGAGGGCCTTGATCTTGGCCAGGCCGCCGGACTGCTCGGCGGGGAAGAACTTGAGCACTTCCAGACCGAACTTCAGAGCCTGGTGATAATCGGTGGCGGTGGTGCAGCCGGGGAAAATGGGGATGTTCTTCTCCTGGGCATAGGCTACCAGCTCCGGATCAAAACCGGGGGTGACGATAAACTGACCGCCCACGGCCAGAACCTTGTCGATCTGCTCGGTGGTGGTGACGGTGCCGGCGCCCACGATCATTTCGGGGCAGGCTTCCTTCATGAGCTTGATGGCGACGTCCGCACCGGCGGCGCGGAAGGTGATCTCGGCCACAGGCACACCGCCTGCGCAGAGGGCCTTGCCCAGGTTGGCGGCGTCCCGCTCGGGGTTGTTGAGCTTGATGACCGGCACAACGCCGATCTGGGAAATGGCGGTATTCATTGCGTTCATGTCTGTTTCCTCCTCAAGGTGTATAGTCAAATTGTTTGTTCAGCCATTGTTTGCAGAGGTCGACCCAGGCGGCCGCCTCCGGATAGGGAGTCTCTACCTCCCGGTTGCACATGGAGATGCCGTGGGCGCCGCCGGCAAAGAGGTGGCACTCATAGTCCACCCCGGCCCGCTGCATGGCGGAGGCCAGGAGCAGGCTGTTTTCCACCGGCACACTCTCATCCCCCACGCAGTGCCAGAGGAAGCAGGGGGGCATGTCCCCGCTGACCTGGTTTTCCAGGCTCAGCAGTTCCATCAGGGCGGGGTCCCCGCCGGTGACGTGCGCAACGGATTCCGGGTGGGCAAAGGGCCCGGTAGTGATCACGGGGTAGCAGAGCACCAGGGCGTCCGGCCTGGCGCTTGCGGGAAGGCCCAGCTCCTGCCGCTTCCAGAGGGTGCCCAGGCTCGCCGCCAGGTGTCCCCCGGCGGAAAAGCCCAACACCGCGACGTGCTCCGGCTGGATGTGCCATTCCTCCGCCCGCTCCCGCAGGATGCGCACGGCCTCGGCCAGCTCCCGCAGAGGGCGAAGCTCCCCCGCCCGCTCCATCACGGAGTACTCGATGAGAAAGCTCTGATAGCCCATGGCGGAGAAGACCAGAGCCACCGGGTCCTTCTCCCGGGGAGAGAGCCAGCGGTAGCAGCCGCCGGCGCAGATGAGGATGGCGGGGCGGGTCTTATGTGTGACGAGCCGGTCATGGTCGTCGTGGAGGTAACCTATGACCGGCGCGTCGAGTGCCCGAAACTTTACGATGTTCATTACGGCTGCTTGCCGATGTAAGCCAGGATGCCGCCGTCCACATAGAGGATGTGGCCGTTGACAAAGTTGGAAGCGTCGGAGGCCAGGAACACAGCGGGCCCCATCAGATCCTCAGCCTCACCCCAGCGGGCAGCGGGGGTCTTGGCAATGATGAACTGGTCGAAGGGGTGACGGCTGCCGTCGGGCTGGCGCTCCCGCAGCGGAGCGGTCTGGCTGGTGGCGATGTAGCCGGGGCCGATGCCGTTGCACTGGATGTTGTATTCGCCGTACTCGGAGCAGATGTTGCGGGTGAGCATCTTCAGGCCGCCCTTGGCAGCGGCGTAGGCGGAAACGGTCTCACGGCCCAGCTCGCTCATCATGGAGCAGATGTTGATGATCTTGCCGTGGCCCTTCTCGATCATGCCGGGGATGACGGCCTTGGAGACGATGAAGGGGGCGTTCAGGTCAACGTCGATGACCTGGCGGAAGTCCTCCGCGCTCATCTCCAGCATGGGGATGCGCTTGATGATGCCGGCGTTGTTCACCAGGATGTCGATGATGCCGACTTCTTCCCGGATCTGCGCTACGAGAGCCTTGACAGCTTCCTCGTCGCAGACGTCGCAGACATAGCCGTGGGCGTCGACGCCGTTGGCCTTGTATGCCTCCAGCGCCCGGGCCTTGGATCCCTCGCTGGAGCAGTTGAAGCAGATCGTCGCGCCGGCAGCGGCAAAGGCGTTGGCAATGGCCATGCCGATGCCATGAGACGCGCCGGTGATGAGGGCAACCTTGCCCTCCAGGGAAAAGCTCTTCATAATGTCCATAATGATGCAGCCTCCTTGCAGATTTCGTATGGTTTTCTTACACAGGTATTGTCGGGGGAGTTCAGAGGGGTCCTCCCCTCTGATTTTTCGCCTCGCAAGGCGAAAAACAGATTCAAATCCGTTTTTTCCGGGGACATGCGCCTCGGAAAAACACTATGCACGAAGAGAGTGTGCGAGCGGTGTCACGCACCCGCGAGTGCGCGAACGAAGTGTTTCCCCTTCAAATGACTGTTTAGCCCTCCAGGGGCTGAACAGTTATTTGAGCTGGTTTGTGGGGATGTTGTCCATGTCGTCGAATTCCTGGTTCTCGCCGCCCATGGCCCAGATGAAGGTGTAGTTGCTGGTGCCCGCGCCCGCGTGGATGGACCAGGACGGGGAGATGACCGCCTGCTCGTTGGTCATGACGATGTGCCGGGTCTCCTGACCCTGGCCCATCATGTGGAAGACCACCTGATCCTCGGGCACTTCGAAGTACATGTAGATCTCCATGCGGCGCTCATGGGTGTGAGCGGGCATGGTGTTCCAGACGCTGCCGGGCTCCAGCACGGTCATGCCCATGGAGAGCTGGCAGGTGGGCAGCACGGCGGGATGGATGAACTGGTTGATGACCCGCTTGTTGGAGGTCTTCAGATCCCCCAGGGGGCGCTTGTTGGCGTCAGCCAGCTTGAGGAGCCGGGTCTCATAGCTCCGGTGGGCCGGGGCGGAGACCATGTAGAACTTGGCGGGCTTTTCCGGATCGTCGCTGGAGAAGAGGACCTCTTTGGCGCCCATGGTGATGTACAGGCAGTCCTTGTAGCCCAGCTCGTAGACGGTGCCGTCCACGGTGATCCTGCCGGCGCCGCCGATATCGAAGATGCCGATCTCCCGGCGCTCCAGGAAATAGTGGGTGCCAAAATTGGACCAGACGTCGATGCCCTTGTCGATGGAGACGGTCTCATTGACGGGCATGCAGCCCAGGGTGACCATGCGGTCCACATGGCTGTAGACGGCCACAACGCTGTCCGCCACATAGAGGTTCTCGATGAGGAATTCCTTGCGGAGCTCCTCGGTGGTATAACGCTTTACGTCATTGGGGCCTGTGGAATAACGGATGTCCATAGGGTTCCTCCTGTCTGATTATTTGATGACCATCTCGGTCTCGCCGTCAAAGAGATAGACGTTCTCGTAGGGGATGGAGAAGGTGATGTCGCTGTCCACCTCGGGGGTGTCATGGGGATCCACCTTCAGGATGGAGTGGACCTCGTCCAGGGTGATGTAGACGTTGGTGTTGTCGCCCAGCATTTCGGTGAGCTCCACATTGGCGGGCAGCACATAGGCTTCCTTGTGCTCGCCCAGCTTGACGGACTCGGGACGGAAGCCGAAGACGATCTCCTTGCCCTCGTACTGGGAGAGCTTGTCGCCCAGCTTTGCCTTCAGGTCCACAAGGTTCTTGCCGATGGCCAGCTTTCCGCCCTCCACCTTGCCGCGGACGAAGTTCATGGGAGGCTCGCCGATGAAGCCGGCGACGAACACGTTCACGGGATCGAAGTACAGCTCCCGGGGGGTGCCCACCTGCTGGACATAGCCGTCCTTCATGACCACGATCCGGTCGGCCATGGTCATGGCCTCGGTCTGGTCGTGAGTAACGTAGATGGTGGTGGCGCCGGTCTCCCGGTGGATCTGGGTGATCTCGGAGCGCATGGTGACGCGCTGCTTGGCGTCCAGGTTGGAGAGGGGCTCGTCCATGAGGAAGATCCCCACCTTGCGGATCAGAGCGCGGCCGATGGCCACACGCTGCCGCTGGCCGCCGGAGAGCGCCCGGGGCAGACGGTCCAGATAGTCCGTCAGGCCCAGGATGCGGGCGGTATTGCGCACCTTCTCGTCGATGTAATCCTCGTCCGCGCCCTGCAGTTCCAGGCCGAAGGCGATGTTATCATAGACCGACATCTGAGGATAGAGCGCGTAGCTCTGGAAAACCATGGCCACGCCGCGCTCCCGCGGTCCCTGCTCGTTGGCGCGCTTGCCGTCGATCAGGAACTCGCCGTTGGAGATGTCCTCCAGGCCCGCGATCATGCGCAGGGTGGTGGACTTGCCGCAGCCGGAAGGACCGACGAAAACGATGAACTCGCCCTTCTCCATATCCAGGTTGAAGTCATGGACTGCGTGGAAACCGTTCGGATAGATCTTGTTGATGTTCTTGAGCGTTAAGTAGGCCATTTTTAATCCCCCTTGGTTCTTGATGATATGGACAAAACGGATATACTTTGGTACAATACTGGAAAAAACGAGGAGCGTGCCGCTATGAATCGGATCATCTATGTAGGCAAGCACCTGCTGACCTTTTCCGTGACCACGCACGCACACAGCAGCTGGGAGCTCGTCTACTGCACAAGCGGCGAGGGCCGCTTTTGCTTCGAGTCTGTTACCCTGCCCTATCGGGAGGGCGATCTGATCGTCATCCCGCCCTTTATCAGCCACCGGAACGAGAGCGAGCAGGGCTTTACCAACATTCACATGAACATGCTCGATCCGGCGCTGCATCTGAAGGCGCCCCTTCTGATCCGGGATGACGGAAACCACTTTATCCGGGACGCGTTTCAGGCCGCCTTTTATCAGTACAGCAGTGAGCCCGGCGGCCGGGACCTGCTGCTGCCGCTGTACGCCAATCTGATCATCGGCCTCATCCAGGCCGACCAGAACACCCCCCGGCACAGCCCGGTGGTGGAAGCGATCATCGGCAGCATCATTCTCAATTATCCGGACGAAAGCTTCGCCCTGGACGAATATCTGCGGAGCCTGCCCTTCAACACCGACTATCTCCGCAAGCTCTTCAAGCAGGAAATCGGCGTCACCCCCCACCGCTATCTCAGCGACATCCGTCTGCAGACGGCGGCGGAGAATCTGGTGCAGGACGGGGGCGAAGGGGTCAGCATTTCGGAGGTGGCGCGCAACTGCGGCTTTCGGGACGCGCTGTACTTTTCCCGGATGTTCCGCAAGAAGTTTGACCTGCCCCCCAGCGAGTATCAGCAGCGCTATCGGGATTCTGCCGCAGCCCAGAGCGTCAAGATCACGGCTGCAGACGTTTGATCTCCGTATAGCAGAGCAGGAAGGGGGCCACGCCCTTGGCGTCGTTGGCCACCACCGGCTCGGAGATGTAGTATTCGTAGGAGCCGTCCCGTCGGCGGTTCGTCTCCGGACCCAGGCCCGCCACCAGGCAGATCCCGCCCAGATTCAGATCCCCGTCCGTGAAGGACAGATATTTCTCCACAATGCCGCGGAAGGTCTTTTGGCCTTTTGCGGCATATTCTTTATCCAGCGCACCCAGGCGCACGCCCTTGAGCATGGCATAGGCCAGCATGCTGCTGCCGCTGGTCTCCAGGTAGTTGCCTTCCCGGCCGCCCTGGTCCACCACCTGCCAGTAGAGGCCGGTCTCCTCGTCGGCATAGCGGGCAGCGCCCTCCATGAGCTCGGCAAAGATCCCTTTCAGCTTCTCCCGGTCCTCCCCTTCCGGCAGGATCTCCAGCAGGTCCGCGAGAGCAACGGCGAACCAGCCGATGCTGCGGAGCCAGAAGTTCTTTGAGCGGCCGGTCTCCGGATCCGCCCAGAAGGCGGAGCGGCTGGCGTCATAGCCGTGGTAGTAAAGATGCTTTTCCTCGTCAAACATGCGGCGGCGCACCGTCTCGATCTGGCTGACGGTATCCCGGAAATCGCCGCTGCCCAAGTGCTTTTCGTAGAGAGCGTAGAAGGGCTGGGCCATATAAATGCCGTCCAGCCACACCTGGTTGGGGTAGATGGCCTTGTGCCAGAAGTTGCCCTCACAGGTCCGGGGCTGCTGCTCCAGCTGGCGGCGCAGCAGGGCGGCCGCCTTGCGGTACTTTTCCTTGCCGGTCTTCTCCAGCAGGGAGAAGAGGACCCGGCCCTCGTTGATGTCGTCCAGGTTGAACTTTTCCGGCTCGTAGCTGCGGATGCTGCCGTCCTCCGCCACAAAATCGTCGATGAAGCGTTCGGCAAAGTCAAAGTACTGGCCTTCGCCGGTGATGTCGCTCATGGCCAGCAGGGCAGTCATCATGCAGCCGTCGATGTAGTTCCAGCTGGCGGGCTTTCCCTGGCGGATCCGCTCCACGTTCCAGATGGTCCTCTGGGGGGAGGATTCCCGGATCAGCCGCAGCACATAGGCGTCAATGTTTTCGTACATAGTCATCCCTCACAGAATGCGTCCTTTTCCAACGTCTCATAGTGATCGGCGATGAGTGCTTCGCCGTCCACGCCCTCCAGCTTCACGTCCTTCAGGCGGATATGGCGTACATTGTCCAGATACAGACCCAGGCGGCAGCGCTGCTTGGCAAAGTTCTCCATGATGGGAACGCCGGGCTTCGCCTCCGGGGAGAAGGAGATCTTCACCCGATCAAAGGCCACCTCTTCGATGGGAGCCTCGGGCAGGCCGTCGATGTAGCAGGCGGCTACCTCCGCGCCGGTGCAATCCAGGTCACGGAAGAGGAAGGAGCCCATGTGGGGGGTCCGTTCGTCCACCGGCAGCTTCTCCCGGGACCAGACGTATTCGCTGTAGCGGTCCGGATCGCAGCAGTTGTACCAGAGATTGACCGCAATGGGGGTGAGCACCCCCTCCATGCGGATGTTTTCAAAGCAGACCCGGTCGATGCGGCAGTTTTCGCCCCGTCCCCGGCGGCTCTTGATGCGCAGGCCCCGGTCGGTGCCCCGGAAGTAGCAGTGGGAAACGGTGAGCTCCTGCACGCCGGCGCCGATCTCGCTGCCCAGGGTGACGGCCCCGTGGCCGAAGTCCATCAGGCAGTTGCGGATGGTGTGGCGGATGGCGGGCTTATTCAGCGTCCTGCCCAGGTCGATCTTGCCGGACTTGACGGCAATGCAGTCGTCCCCCACGGAGAAGCGGCAGCCGATGATCTCCACCCCGTCGCAGGACTCGGGATCGATGGCGTCGGTGTTGGGGCTGTTCTTCGGCGCGGAAATGAACACGTCGTAGATGCCCACCTGCCGGGAGTAGTAGGGGTGCAGCTGCCAGGAGGGGGAATTGCAGGCGTGCAGGCCGTGGAGGGTCACGCCCTTGCAGCGGTTGAAGAACATGAGCCGCGGCCTCGCCAGCTCAAAATTGCGGAAATTGGTCCAGAAATCGGTGTTGGCCCCGTTGCCGTCCACGGTGCCCCGGCCCACGACGGCGATATCCTCGGCATACTGGCCGGTGAGCAGGGACTGGTACATGGGCTTGGCCTCGCCCTCGAAGCCGCCGAAGTGGAATTCCTCCCCGTTCAGGGCCCGGACCACGCCGGGCGAGGCGGGCCAGTCTTCCCGGTTGGGCCAGCCCAGCAGGGTGGCGCCCTCTTTCAGCTCCAGGGTCATATGGCTCTTCAGGATCAGGGGCTTCGTCAGATAGGTCCCCGCCGGGACCACCAGCCTGCCGTTCTCGGGGAGAAAGCTGATGGCGGTCTGGAGGGCGGCGGTGTCGTCATGCTCCCCGTCGCCCAGGGCGCCGAAGTCCCTCACGCTGAGGGCGCAGCGCTCCGTTTTGGTCTGAAAGCGCAGGCACTCGTCCAGGCTCTCGCTTTTGATATTCACGGTGTAGTCCCGGCCCGGCTCCAGGTCGAACAGGGAAAACACATTGCTCTCGCATTCCAATTGCTTCCGGCCGTCCAGAAGCACATCAAATTTTTCCGGCGCGTAATAGGGAGCCTCGTTCACCAGCTCAAAGCAGGCCGAGACACTGCCGGCATACAAAAGATTCAGCATAACAAATCCTTATACGGGTCTTCCGGAGAAGACGGTACCGTTATTTTTTCGCGCTCTCCTTGGCGTCGGACACGATCTGCCGCAGGAGAAGCTTCATACGGATGAACAGCAGATCGAAGCAGGTGTAAAACACGCCGAAGAGGATGGGGCCGACCCCCAGGGGGACCCCGGCGGCGCCGGTCACGGATACGATGGCGCCGTTGATGAGATTGTAGAAGGTGGCCACGCAGGCCAGCAGCAGCGCCGCGTAGAGGATGTTCAGAAAGAAGGTGTAGTAGGCCTTCTGGGGGAACATCATCCAGCGGTCGTTGGCGCCCCTGGCCTTGGCGTAGTAGCGCAGGATATTGTTGGTCAGGATATCGGTCACGATCCCCAGGGCGATGGCGAAGACCAGCAGCAGGTCCAGGGTGGCGGGGATGTAGGCGCTCAGGCCCCAGAAGATAAAAAAGCAAACGGAGCCGGCAAACCACATTTTGATCAGGATGGCCTTGAGCCAGTCCGCCAGACGCAGCTTGGGACCGGAGCGGTACTTTCTCAGTTCCTCCTCGGAGATCTCCGGGGAGTTCTCCTCGTTGGCGTTGATAAGATCGTTTACCGCTCTGGCATGGAGCTTGTAGTAGTCGGCGGCTGCCCGGCTTTCCTCGGGTGTCGTCCGTTTGTTCTTTTTTGCCACGTGACAGACCCCCTTCTCTGTTCGGGAGGCCGGGATGCGGCCTCCCGATTTTCGTTTGGCAGGTGCCGGAGAGGACTCAATCCTCGCCGGAGATGTCGATGGCACCCATCTTGCCGTAGTCTTCCACGGTGACGGAGGTATTGATCTTGCGCAGGAGCTTGCTGTACACCGGAACCAGCAGGAACATGGCGGCGCCGATGATCTCGATGACGATGTGATCCCACAGCATATTGTTCGCCTTTGCGATGTAAATGGTAGACGAATCGATTTTGATGGGGTTCTCCGCTCTGGTAACAGCAGCGGTGATCAGGCCGGTGTAGTACACATCGCAGAAGATGATCACGCCCAGCATCAGGACGGCCAGGATCAGCATGGGGATCACGGGCTTTTTCCGGCGGGGGTAGGCGTTCAGCGCGCATACCAGGGACAGCATGGAGAAGAGCATGGTGGCAAAGCCGCACAGTCCCATGCCGGGGCCCTGGATCTTGGCGGTGGTGTTGGAGATCTGGGTCAGGTTCAGGGAATAGAACAGGAACCCGATGGCCAGCACCAGCAGGGCCAGGATGGAGGGGCGGCGCTTGAGAGAAACAAAGAGCTTGCGCAGGAATTCCGGCATCTTGGATCCGCTTTTGACGGTCTTCTGTTCGTTCTTGCTCATGCCTTGTTCCTCCTTTCGATGGACTCTCCGCTTTCCTTGTCAAAGAAGTGCTTGCGGCTGAAGGCGATGTCAACGCTGTCGCCTTCCTTGTAGTCATACCAGCCGCGGAGCTTGGCGGAGATCTTGTTGCCCACCGCGTCGCTGTGGCCGATGTGTCCGTGGACCAGGGTGTTCATGCCCAGGTTCTCGTTGGAGAAGACGTTCATGGCGATCTCGCCGCCGCCGATCACGTCCTCGGGACGCACGCCCAGGTCGATCTCCTTGCCGGCGTAGGGCAGCAGCATGCCCTTTTCCTCTTCGGTGAGCTTTACGCGGAAGCCGTGACCTTCCAGCTCTCCCTCGCGCACGGTGACGTCGAAGAAGTTCATGGGAGGCAGGCCGATGAAGCTTGCCACAAAGCGGTTGGCCGGGGAGTCATAGAGCTCCAGAGGCGTGCCCACCTGCTGGACGTGGCCCATGGACATGCAGACGATCCGGTCCGCCAGGGTCAGGGCTTCGGTCTGGTCGTGGGTAACGTAGAGCATGGTGGCCTTCAGGCGCTTGTGCAGCAGCAGGATCTCACGGCGGGTGGCGCCGCGGAGCTTGGCGTCCAGGTTGGAGAGCGGCTCGTCAAAGAGGAAGACCTTGGGGTTTCGCACGATGGAGCGTCCCATGGCCACGCGCTGTCTCTGGCCGCCGGAAAGCTGAGAGGGCTTCTTGTTCAGCTGGCTGGTCAGGCCCAGGATCTCGGCCGCGGCCAGCACCTTCTTGTGGATCACATTGGGGTTTTCCTTGCGCAGGGTCAGGGAAAAGGCCATGTTTTCGTAGATGGTCATGTGTCCGTACAGGGCGTAGTTCTGGAACACCATGGCCATGTCACGGTCCTTGGCCGGGGTCTGGGTGATGTCCTTGCCGTCCAGGAACAGGTGGCCGGCGGAGATATCTTCCAGGCCTGCGATCATGCGCAGGGTGGTGGATTTGCCGCAGCCGGAGGGGCCGACCAGGACGATCAGCTCGCCGTCCTTGACGTCCAGATTGAAGTCAAAGACCGCCTGAACGTTATTGTCGTAGATCTTGTCTACATGCTGGATTTTCAGCTCTGCCATAACGTTCCCTCCTTTATGCGCCCTGGGCGTTCAGAGACGCCATATGGGCCTGCAGCGCCCTGCTGCGGATGATGCCGATCACGGCGCCCGCCAGCAGGCAGGCGGCGGAGATCAGCAGGTACACCACGCAAATGGTGAACTGCTTCGTCTCCATCACGGTGACGGCCTGCTCCTGAATGGTGACCGTGGCGGCATGGGCCTTCATGGGGTAGATGAAGATGCGGATGATCTGGCCGATGCCAAGAGCGACCATCAGAAAGGCGTAGCCGATCTTGTAGTTCTTGATGCCCTCGGAGCTGAGGAAGGCCGCGAGCATGAAGATCAGGTTATACAGGATGGACGCGCCCATCAGGATGTTGTAATACCAGGAGCCCACGTTGGATTCGTAGATGTTTGCAAAGTACAGGACGTTGAAAATGATCGCCAGAAGGGCCAGGCTGGCCGGGAGTGAATTCTTGGTAAACCGCATTCTGTCAAGCCGGATGGCTTTTTCCTCGTTCATGCCGTGGCCTCCTTTCCCTGAGCGATCAGTGCCTTCTCTTCCTTCATGAGGCGGGTCTTCCACAGCGTGCAGATCACCAGTCCCACACACACCAGCAGGGAGAGGGCGAACACCGCGTAGTGCGCGTCAAACCAGAAGGTGGAATCGGTGTAGGCGGTCTTCCACAGATCGGCATGCTTCCGCAGCGCTTCAAAATCCACGCGCAGGAAACGCTCCTTGTAGGCTTCGATGTAGCCGTGAGACTCGATGGCCACATAGAAGTTTGCCACGACGAAGGCGGCAATGGAGATGTAGTTGCCGATGTAGTAACGTCTGCGGATATGGGTATTGGTGATAAACAGCAGGCACCCCAGCAGGATCAGGACGATCGAGCATTTCAGGAAGTATGCGTTGAAGGTCTGCATGTTGTAGTAGACGATGGAGCCGGGGACATCGGTCTGGGTCAGGTCCGCCGGATTCATCATGGTCGAATACAGGGTGTCATACAGATCCGTCATGATGCCAAGCGCGTACAGGAAGATGATCACGCTCGTGCCAATGGCCAGAAGGCAGAGGATTTTTTGCAGCTTTAACTGTTTTTTGTACATTTTTGCCTCCCTGCTGACAGCTCCTCTTTCCTGAGGATCAGGCCTCAGGAAAGAGAGGGAGCTGTTCATCTGCGTTCAAACTGTTGCGCGGAAAAGGGTTAGCTTAGCCGAGGGCGTTGTAGTAGACAAGCAGACGGTCCCAGGCCTGCTGCTTCAGAGCCAGGTACTGCTGGCCGCCCCACTCGCTGGTGATCACGCTGGCGGCAGCCTCGGCATTGCCCATGCCTTCCTCGACATAGCCGCTGACGATCTGGTTGACGAACAGGTTCTCGCCGCCCTTGGCAGCGTTGAATTTGCCGTTGGTGCTCAGCTGGGTGAAGGTGTTGATCATGTCGTTCTCAGCCTTGGTGTTGGGCAGCACGGTGGGGACGGACATGTACCAGGGATTGTCGGTAACGGCAAGGATGGGGTGCTTGATGGTGCCCAGGGCGATGGCGTTGGAGATGTAGCCGGCGCCCAGACGGCCGATCTCGCTGGTGCACTGATACTCAAAGGCCTGGCTCTTGGCAAAGCTCAGGGTGGAGCCCAGGAACTGACGGGCGTAGTTGGTGTAGTTGCCGCCGGCCTTCTCCCACAGCTCAGCGCGGGTGGCGTCGGCGATCTCGGGCATCTCCTGACCGTTGAAGAGGAAGGTCACGTAGCTGCCGTCGGCATTGGTCTTGATGAACTCCTTGGGGCCGTAGCTCATGAGGATCATGCCCTCGGGAGAGTAGGCATAGTCGATGAGCTTCAGAGCGGCGTTGAGCTTGTCGGGGTTACCGGCAACACCGGCAGCGGAGATGCCCCAGCCGTCGGTCTTGACGGAACGCCAGGATTCGGTGAAGCGCATGTAGTTGCCGCCCTCGGTGCCGTCCTGCCAGCAGGCCACGGGAACCATAACGGCCATGTAGCACTCACCCTCATCGAAGATGCCCTTGCTGGGATCGTTGAACAGGGTCTGGGTCTGGTTGTAGTCGTAGTGCATGAAGGCCAGGTCGTCACGCAGGTAGTCCTCGGTCTTGCCGGCGGCGTTCTGCATGAAGTTCACGGAGAGCAGGCCTTCCTGGCCAAGGGCGTTCATCCGCTCCAGAGCCTTGAAGGTCTCGGGATCCTGACGGGCGTCCTTCAGGGTGCCGTCCACGCCGAAGTACAGGTAATCCTGGCGGGACTCCAGGCCGCGCACACCGAAGAGGTGGCCGGCGAAGCGGAACATGTCAACGCGGCGCTGGTTGTTGTCGTCCTCGCGGGCGAACAGGCCCTGGATGGAATCGGTGCCGTTCAGGGTCTGGGGGTTGGCCACCACGCAGCGGAGCAGGGCCACCAGCTCGTCAGCGTCCCAGCAGGCGTTCTGGCCGCAGAACAGGTCGGAGCGCTGGGTGCCGTAGTAGCCGTTGTAGGTCTCGTCGATGTAGGTGCGGAGCATGTTGACAGCGGTCACGCCGTCGATGGAGCCGGCCTCGTTCATCTTGGCGATGATGTTGCCGCCGGCGTCATAATCCTTGGTCACGGTCTCGGTGCCGGAGCCGTCAGCCTTCACGGTCTCGATGTCGATCTTGCCGGAGGTGGGCATGTAGGGCTGGTACACGGGGGCGGCGGTGTTGTTGGACTTCTCGGCGGTGAACTCACCCTCGCCGTCCAGCAGCTTCTTGACCATGTCAACGCGCATCAGAGGCATACGCTCGATGTCGTTCACGCCGTCAAAGTAGGGGCTGAAGTAGATGGCGCCGGTGGAGGTGTTGCCGGTGATGGAGAGGCGAACGATGGGGTTCTGGTCCAGATAGGCCTTGAAGTTGGGCATCTGATCCAGGTACTCGGCGATGTTCACCACAACGCCCTGCTCGCCGAACTCAGTCAGGCCGCTGGCAGTGCCGGAGACCATGTCCACGTCGGCCATGCGCTCTCTCCAGTACTCGAATTCCTTGGCGGCGCTGTTGCCCTGATACTGGTTCTCGAACTTCACGCCCAGGATGTTCTCGACCTCGACCCAGGTGGGCTTCAGGTCGCCGGCGTTGTAGGTCACGCCGTTGGCAAGGGTAACGCCCTCACCGGCGACCTCAGCGTCGAAGAACAGGCCGGTCTTGGCGGAGTTGTAGCCGGTGGCCATGCGCAGCACGGTGCCCTCGGCATAGCTCAGCTCCGCGGGGGCAGCGGCGGTCTCGCCCTCAGCGGGAGCGGCGCCGTCGGCAGGAGCGGATTCGGTGGCGGAGGCCGCGGGCTTCTCCTCGGCCTTGGGCTGCTCGTACTGGTCCACGTCGATCTTGTTGCCGCAGGCGGTCAGCGCAGCGAGCATCAGAACGGCCATCAGCAGAGCGATGATTCTCTTCATGCTTTTCATTGGGTTCCTCCTTAAATAAATAGTTAACCTGGTTGAAATATGGTTTCCGGACTTCCCGGGAATTCCTTATTCTTTCACGCCGCCCACGTTGGTGCCCTTGGCGAAGTACTTCTGGATGAAGGGGTAGATGATCAGGATGGGCACGATGGAGCAGACGATCAGCGCGTAGATCACCGAGTCGGAGGCGTAGGGCATGCTCCAGCCGGACATGAACTCGGCGTCGGTGAATTCCTCCAGACGCAGACGGATGAAGACCTGCAGCGGGTGCTCGTTGGAGTTGGAGATCATCTGGCGAGCCCAGAAGTAGCCGTTCCAACGGGAGATGCCGAAGAACAGGGCCACCGTCGCGATGGTGGATTTGCACATGGGGAGGTATACCTTGGTGAGCACCTGGAACTCGCTGGCGCCGTCCACGATCGCCGCCTCTTCGATCTCGCTGGGCACGCCCTCAAAGGCGTTGCGCAGCAGGATGATGTTCATGGCCGCCATACCCATGGCGATGACCACCAGCCACTTGTCGTCGGTGATGCCCAGGGTATTGAAAACGGTCTTGGTGCTCAAGTAGTTCAGATACTGGGGAACGATACCGGCGGCAAACCACATGGTGAAGACCAGGAAGAAGTTGAAGAGCTTGCGGAACAGCAGCCTCTTCTTGGACAGGGCGTAGCCGCCGAGGATGGAGTAGAACAGCGCCCAGACGGTGCCGTAGAAGGTGATGAACAGGGTGTTGGAGTAGGCGTTCCAGAACATGTTGTCGTTGAACATGCGCCGGAAGGCGTCGAACTGGATGTCCTTGGGGAAGAGTGCGATCTGGCCGGCTTCCACTGCGGCGCGGCCGCTGATGGCTGCGGAGATGGCGTACACGAAGGGATAGAGGCAGGCCAGCGCAAACACGGTCAGCAGCACGTAGCTGATGATCTTGAAGATCAACTCGGAGATCTCAAGTTTTCTTTTCATGGCTGTCTCCTCCTTTTAGTAGAGCGACACATCGGAGGCTTTCCTCGCGATCGTGTTGGCGCCGATGACCAGCAGCATGCCCACCACGTTGTTCATCATTTCCGCCGCGGAGGCGATGCCCTTGGCCGCACCCGCCAGGCCGTAGCGCTGGGCGAAGGTGGAGACCACGTCGGCGACCACATAGGTGTTGGTGTTGTAGAGCAGCAGCACCTTCTCGTAGCCGATGTTCAGCAGCGAGCCGATCCGGGTGATGAGCATGATGACGATGGTGGAGAGGATGCTGGGCAGCACCACGTAGCGCATCTGGGCCCATTTGCCGGCGCCGTCGATCTGGGCGGCCTCGTAGCTGGTGGGAGAGATGGCGATGATGGCTGCGAAAAACACGATGCTGTCATAGCCCGCGCCTTCCCAGATGCCGCTGATGATGTAGATCGGGCGGAAGAAAGCGGGGTTATTCAGCAAGCCTGCGTTGGCCACATCCTGGGATACCCATCCAAGTCTGGCCAATGCCTGAGAGATGATGCCCATGCCTTGAGTCAGGGAGCCCTGCTTCACCAACATGACCACCAGGGAGGTCATAACGACCGTGGACATGAACTTGGGCAGGTACGTCAGCACCTGATACACGCTCCGGGCGATGTTCGACTTGATCTCGTTGAAGAACAGGGCCAGGATGATGGGCATCGGGAAGCCGAAGCACAGCCCGTAAAAGCTCAGGATGAAGGTGTTGCGCATGGCGCGCCAGAACTCCACCGAGAGCGTGTCCCCGCCGACCAGCAGCCGCTTGAAGTACGAGAAGCCGGAAAACAGCTGCTTGGAGACGGGCAGCACCGGGTCTGAGACCTTGAAGCAGCCCAGCAGCTCGTACATGGGGAAGTAGCGCCAGAACAGGAACACCAGCAGCATGGGGATCAGCATCAGGTACAGTCGCCAGTCCTTGAGGATCGACCGTCCCACATGCAGCCAGTAGTGCTTTTCTACGTCGTCGCGCACGGCCTGTTCCGGGTTTTCCCGATACAAGCCGCTTGCTTCATCGTAGATGAGAAAATCCGCCGCTTTTGCTTTCATCAGTTTCCTCCTTTTTCCTCCTCCGCGGCGTGGACCCGCAGAAGATAATGCTTTTGGTTCTCAAAAATCCCATCCAGCCGCCGGGCGATCCAGAGGATCACGCCGGTGAAAAGAAGGGACAGGGCATCCGTGGTGAAAAAAACAAGGCATGCAGAAAGTGGATTTCCCAGAATCAGCGCCACCAGGGCCCGGCCCAGCTGCATCAGCAGCAGGACCACAAGGCCGAAGCACACGCTGAGAAAGCTGTCGTCCCGGATCTTCTTCCAGCCCAGGGCCTTCATGGGCAACAGCGCCAGAAGGGAAAGGAGATTTCCCCCGCAGAAGGTCAGCAGATGGCTCGCGTTTCCGTGGGAGGCCAGGCAGAACACCGCTCCTCCCAGCACCGCGTGGATCCCGGCCCAGGGGCCCCAGCGCATCATGACGATGGCGACCACCGGGGCCACCACCGAAACGGTGTAGAGCTGATCGGCGTACCAGAACCGGGCAGCCCTGACGATCATCAGCTCCGCAACGCAGAGGATCACCGCGAACAGCGTCAGATCAATGGCGCGATATTCCGATAAGCTGAGCCGTCTTCTCATCTCTCTGATCCTCTGATCGAAAAAACCTATTTCTTCTTTTTTAATGTACCAGTTTTCTGCCTGTTCTTGTATGTCAAAAACAGAGCTATTGCATGGACAAAACGGATGTGTTTGAAATAGCAATTTGCAAGTGTCCGCCGCCGTGTTATAATAATGATGCCAAACGGCTCAATTTTTTCAAGGAGAAGCCAAGCGGATGAGAACAGAAATCACTGTCGGCCCCGAAAGCTCCCTTCAGGACAATCTGGATATGCTCCCCCCCGGAGCGATCGTAAACCTTCGGCCGGGGATATACCGGCAGAAGCTGCAGATCCGAACGCCCGGCCTCACCATGATCGGCGCGGGGGCGGAAGAGACCAGGCTGGTCTATGACGACTATGCCCGGAAACTCCATCCCGACGGGCGGGAATACAACACCTTTCGCACCTGGACCCTGGCCGTCTGCGCGGACGGCGTGTCCATGCGCGGCCTCTCGGTGGAAAACGACGCCCTCTCTCCCCGGGAGAAGGGCCAGGAGGTGGCTCTCAGCGTCTACGGAGACGAGTTCCTGATGGAGGATTGCGTCCTCCGCTCCACCCAGGACACCCTCTTTGTGGGTCCCCTGCCCAAGGATCTGATCCTGCGCTATGTGGATCTGCTGCCTCCCGAGCTGCGGGTGGACCGGCTGCTTTCCCAGCGCTTCCTCCGCTGCCGGATCGAGGGCTCCGTGGACTTTATCTTCGGCTGCGGCAGGACCCTGTTCCGGGACTGCGAGATCCGCTCTGTCTTTGACGGGCGGACCGGCGGCTTCGCGGCGGCCCCCGCCCACGCTTTGGAGCAAAAGGAGGGCTTCCTCTTTCAAAACTGCTCCTTCACCCGGGAAGCGGACGTTGCCGACGGCAGCATTTTCCTGGCCCGCCCCTGGCGGGACTACGGCCTGGCCGTGTTTGAAGACTGCCGCTACGAAGGGCACATCTGCCCGGAGGGCTTTGATCCCTGGCTGGACAGCGGCCGTGACAAGACCGCCCGCTTTGTGGAGATCCCGCTCCGCCCCGGCCGGGTAAGCTGGGCAAAGGCTCAGAGGGAATCGTAAAGATTCTGGATGTACCGTCTGGAGCTCACCGCGTTTTCGTTGCTGGTGTTCTCCAGGGTAGCCTGGACAAAGGGCTTTCTGGCCTTCAGGAAACGGAGGATCTCCGTATAGTCCATCTCCCCGGTGCCGGCGGCGATGCTCACCATCTTCCCGTCCCTGCGGGTGAAGTCCTTTAGGTGGACCATGGCGATGTCGTCGCAGAGCTTGTCCATGGCGTCCCCGATCACAAAGTCCCGCCGGTCCGCGTTCTCCATGCAGAGGAGATTCACCGGGTCGAAGATGATGCGCAGGTTCCGGCTGCCCATGCTGCGCAGGACCTGGACCGCCCGGTCCGCGTCATAGACGATATGGTTCCACACCGGCTCGATGGCCATGGTGACACCGTACTGTTCGGCACAGGCCACCACCGGCTCCAGGTTGTGGAGGAAGGTGTCCAGTGCCTCCCGGGTGTGGGTGTTGGCGTCCAGCTTGTAGGCCGCGTTGGGGGCCCCCGTCTCGGTGCCCACCATGCCGATGCCGGCAAGGGAAGCCACCCGCAGATGCCCGTAGTACCGGGACTGGAACTCCCGGAGCTTTTCCTCGTCCGGGTGTGCCAGGTTCAGATAGCAGCCCAGCACCGCCACGTCCAGATCACGCTGCCGGAACACCCGGCGCACATAGGCGGCCAGGCCCTCCGTCAGGGCGGCATGGTCAAAGGTCACATTTTTGATGCACTTGGAAAGGGCCAGGTGTACACAGCAGAAGCCCTCTTCCCGCGCCGTGGCGGCCCGGGCCTCCAGGGTCTGCAGCGTCTCCGGCGCCGCAGCGTTTACATCGTGAAGACGGATGCCTAACTGCATTTTGCCACCCCCATCATCATTTCCGGAAAGGAGAACCCATGAACAGCTTTCAGATTTGTATCCGGGCCATCCTCCCGATCTTCCTCATCACCGCCGCGGGCTATGCCGCCAAGCGGGTGGGCCTGATCCGGGAAGAAGACGTCCCCCGCATCAACGCCCTTGCATTCAAGGTCTTTCTGCCGGTGATGTGCTTTTATAACGTCTATACCTCGGACCTCTCCTCGGCCCTGCGGCCGGGGCTGATGCTCTTTACGGTCCTGGCGATCCTGGCGGTGTACGCGCTGAGCTTTGCCTATGCCCACTTCTTTGTGAAGGAGCGGAGCAAGCGCAGCGTGATCATCCAGGGCCTCTACCGCTCCAACTACGTAATCCTGGGCCTGCCCCTGGCCGCAGGACTGACCCAGAACGGGGACATCGGCGTGGCGGCCGTCATGGGCGCCGTGGTGGTCCCGATCTACAACGTGCTGGCCGTGCTGGTCCTGGAGCTCTACAACGGCACCAAGCCCGACGGGCGCAAGCTGCTCAAGAACATCGCCACCAACGGGCTGATCATCGGCAACGTCCTGGGCATCCTGGTGCTGATCCTGAAGCTGAAGCTGCCCTCCCCCGTGGAGATCGCGCTGCGGGACATGTCCCGGGTGGCAAGCCCCCTGATGCTCTTCCTGCTGGGCGCTTTCTTCCGCTTCCGGGGAATGCTGTCTCACTGGAAGGATCTGATCGCCGTGTGCCTGGGCCGCCTGGTGCTGATCCCGGCGCTGGTGCTGGGTCTCGCCCTGGTGCTGGGCTTCCGCGATCTGGAGCTCATCACCCTGCTTGCGATCTTTGCCTCCTCCACGGCGGTCTCTTCCTTCACCATGGCCCAGCAGCTGGGCGGAGACGCGCCTTTGGCCGGCGATATCGTGGTGGCCACCAGCGCGCTGGCCTCCTTTGGGCTCTTCGGCTGGAGTTTTCTGTTCAAAATGCTCAATTTTATCTGATACATAAGATTCGTCTTTATCTATTTTACTCGCATTTCCTTTTCAGAAATACGGAAAACGAATGACACTTATTTAACTTTTACTGATTTTCCAACACAGGAGGCCCCTATGGCCAGGATAAAATGGACAGTCCTGCGGGACATCGACCGCATCCACATCGACAGGCAGCAGCGGGAGGGCGGCTACGTCATGCCCGCCCATCATTACCATCCCTATTATGAGCTCTGCTGCATCGAGCAGGGCGCCTGCCGCTTTCAGCTGGAGGATCGGTCCTACGACCTCCACACGGGGGACGCGCTGCTGATCCCGCCCCAGCTGCTTCACGATACCAGCTATCCCTTTGGCGCCTGCCGGCGCATCGGCGTCTATTTTCGGGGATCCGACCTGGTCGGAGACGTCACCGATCTGCTGCCGGGCCGGGAGAGCTTCTTTTCCCAGGTGCAGCTCTTTCATGTGCCGGAGGACCATCACAAGACCTGCTGCGAGCTGCTCTCCCGCATGGCCTTTGAGGAGAAGACCGACGACGACCGCTCTCCCCTGCTCCTGCGGATCCAGCTGCTGGAGCTTCTGACCTTCTGCAGCCGCGTATGCAGCTTCCAGCAGGAGGGCGCCCTGGAGATCCGGACCACGGATCGTCAGATCCGGGCCGCCGCCCGGTACATCAACGAGCATTTCCGCCAGCAGATCTCCTCCGCGGACATTGCCGCCGCCGCGGGCTTCAGCCCCAATTATCTGAGCCGCAGATTCCGGGCGGCAGCCGGCATCGGCCTGCATGAATATCTGGTTTTCGTCCGGCTGCGCAGCGCGTCCCTGGAGCTTGTGTCCACGGATATGAGCGTCACCGAGATCGCCACCCACTGCGGCTTTTCCGACGGGAACTATTTCAAGGACGTCTTCAAGCGCAAATACGGCGTCAGCCCCCGGGAATACCGGAACCTCAACCGGGGCTGAGCGCCCCGCATCCGAGAAGATGGGAAGGAGAATCGCCATGCATATTCTGGAAAACGAAGTCCTCCGCCTGGAGATCGCCGACAAGGGCGCGGAGCTGAGCCGGGTCCGGGACAAGGAGCTGGGCTGCGAGCGCCTCTGGAGCGCGGACCCCGCCGTGTGGAACCGGCACGCTCCCATCCTCTTCCCCTTCGTGGGCAAGGTGGTGGACGGGCAGTACCGGCTGAAGGGCCGGGTCTATCCGATGAAGACCCAGCACGGCTTCGCCCGGGATCTGGACTTTGTGACCCTGGAGGAGAGCGGCTCCTCGCTCTGCCAGCTCCTCTGTTCCACAGCGGAGACCCGGGAGATCTATCCCTTTGATTTCCGCCTGCTGGTGCGCCACCGGCTGGACAGGGAAAACCCCCGGCTGCTGCACATCGAATGGGAAGTGCGCAACACCGGGGAAGACAGCATGTACTACGCCATCGGCGGCCACCCGGGCTTCCTGCCGCCGGAGGGGGTCCGGAAGGAGGACTGCTTCCTGGGCTTCCCCGGGAAGGAGCATCTGCGCTACATCAGCGCCAATCCCGCGGGCTTTGCCCTGCCGGATACCATTCACGCCCTGGCGCCGGCGGACGGCGCCGTCCCCTATGGAGAGAGCCTGCCGGAGACCTGGATCTTTGAGGACCGGCAGGTGGAGGCGGTGCAGCTTCTCCGGCCGGACAGGAGTCCCTGGGTGAGCCTCCGCTGCGGGGACTTCCCGATCCTGGCCGTCTGGGCCAAGGCGGACGGTCCCTTCGTCTGCCTGGAGCCCTGGCGGGGCCGCACCGACAACGCGGGCTTCACCGGAGAGCTGCCGGAAAAGGTCTGCGAGGAAAGCCTTGCCCCGGGTGAGACGAAGCGCATCGCCTACAGCATCGAATTCCACCGCTAAGCCCGCAGACCCCGCGCCATTCAAAGCGCAAAGAGAGCAGATACCCGGATCCGCAATATGACACCCCGAGGCACAAGTCCTCGGGGTGTTTTCATACGGCTGAGGAAGCTGCGCGGGAGACCCCTCCGTCACCGTCGCAGGCTCCGGCGACACCTCCCCTTTCAGGGGAGGCGAAAGCGGGCGGCTGATAGCCGCCCCTACGGCGGAGACAGGGGAGCGAGCTGACGTATCCCCCCATGTGCCGCAGAGCAATGCCCGACGCCCCAAGCCCCCTTCAGGCAAGGGGGCTTGGGGCGCCGGGGACGCGGTCTTCAGCGCTCTTCCATTCATTGACATTTCCGGCGCTGCGGGTTACAATATATCTGTCCGGCGGGATTGCAGCCGGGTCCGTTGACAGAGATCTGAAAAGTCTAACAAGGAGGATACCTACAGCATGAAAAAGTTTTTTGCGTTCCTGATCATCCTGTGCTTTATGCTCAGCCCCTTCACCGCCTTCGCCGAAGCGCCGGAAAGCGCGGAAGCACCTCTTTCCGTCACGCTGGACGTGCTGAACAGAGGCGCGGACGCGTTCTACGGCTGCGATGTGAACATCTCGATCAAGGATTTTATCGCCCTGGGCTTTGAGCTTGGCGATGCGTGCAATGTGGTCCTGGAAAACGACCTGTACCGCTACGAATTCAAGTCTGTTCCCTTCTACAACGGCTATTACACCAAAACCGGCGATCCCCTGCTCTGCGCTTACGGCTATGCCATCAAGGAAAACAGAGGCCCGGATTATGAGTACACCAGAACCGACTACCCCTATCTCCGCTTCTGCTTCAACAACCGGGAAATGTGGAACCTGCTGCACCTCACCACGGACATGAAGTGCACCATCACGCTGGTCGAGCAGGGCCGTTACGACTACGAGCAGAAGCTGGTGGGCGGCCTGACCTACAGCAAGGATTTTGAAGACTACGAGGCGAAAAACGGCGTTTCCAAGGAAGAGGTCTTTGCCAACTTCCGGGCTGTGAAGTCCGCGGCCATGAAGGAAAATGTTCTGTTCCGCTCCGCTTCTCCCTTTGACAATGCCAACAACCGGGCGCCCTATGTTGACGAGCTGGCCAAGGCCAACGGGATCGACTACATTCTGGACCTGGCCGATTCCCAGAAGAAGCTCGACAAGTACAAAGAGGCCGAGATCTGGCCGGAGCTGGACTATGCCCGGCAGCTTCTGGACAACGATCAGGTCTGCCTGATGTCCATGTCCGCGGCCTATGAAGGCGCGGCCTATCAGGCGGCCCTTGTCAACGGCCTGAACAGCGCCCTGGAGCACAATGCCACCAAGATCCTCTTCCACTGCACGGAAGGAAAGGACAGAACCGGATTTGTGGGTCTGGTTCTGGAAGGCCTCTGCGGCGCTTCCTATGAGGAAATGCTGCAGGACTACATGGTGACCTACGACAACTACTACAACCTCACGGAGGAATCGGACAAGACGGCCTATGACTATATCGTGGAGCTGAAGTTCAACGACATGGTCAACTATCTGCTGAGCTTTGACCCCTCCCTGGAGGCCAAGGGAGACGGCAGCTATGACCTGGCCGGTGTGACGGCGGAGAATTTTGCGGCCGCCGCCAGAAATCTTCTTGCCAAGGCCGGCATGAGCGAGGATAATCTTGCCGCTCTGACCGCGCTTCTGAAGAAGTAAAGCAAGCCCTGTCCGGGCAAAATCGGCATCCTTGCTTATCGCAGCACCCCGAGGGCGCAAAGCCCCCGGGGTGTTTTTTGATGCGGATGAGAAAGCTGCGGGGAAGACCCCTCCGTCACCGTCGCAGGCTCCGGCGACACCTTCCCTTTCAGTAAACGCTGAATAAAGAGCGGTACAAGCTATGAAAGTTGAAACTCAAGGGGAAAAGGTAACATTTTCAGCAAATTCTTTGGGTATATAGCATCTTTTTGTGGATTGTTAGCGCATATTGGGCGCAGTAATCTCATGCAATTTAAGCGAAGCTTGCGAGCATGTATAGATTTGCGCTGGCAAAAGCCAGGTAGGCATAGTTGAGATTCTTTTGAATCCCTTTGTACCTGGCTTTCCTCCAATGAAAGATGTCTTTCACAACATGAAAAGCATATTCCACTTTGCAGCGGACGCTGGACTTCCGTTTTTCAAGTTTCTGCTCTTCCTGCCAGGAGAGACCGTCACCATAATGACGTCTGAATGTCCCATGCTGACGGTTTATCTCGTAGCGGCGTTTTTTGGTATCATACCGCTCCAGTTTGCAATATCCTGCGTCCCCGTAAGCAACCTCGTCATCTTCCCGCAGCAGCTTCGGCGCTTCTTTAACCTCGGCTGCATTGGCTGCCGTGCCGGTAACGGTATGAACAAAGCCATGTAAGGGATCTACACCACTGTGAATTCGCATTCCGAAATACCACTTGGTTCCCTTCTTTACTGAGTGCATTTCGGGATCGCGCTGGCCGCCGGAGTTTTTCGTCGAGTTTGGCGCTTCGATGATCGTCGCATCTACAATTGAGCCGCCCTTGACTTGTTTGCCCTCTCTTTCAAGCACGGTCTGCACTTCATCAAAGATGGCTTTTTGAAGATCGTGCTCATTGAGCAGTTTGCGGAATTTGCAGAGCGTTGTTGCATCCGGCACCTGCTCACCCCGGTCAAAATTCAAGCCGAGAACCTTTTCGTCTCGCAGTTACCATGAAATAGCATATTAACCATATAAATCCATAATCTCGACCCGCTGGAGGCAACATGGAGAGATTGGGAAATTTTCTGTCTGGCGATGGTCGAAATAGACAACCGCATGGGCTGGGATTTGTACATAAACGCTGAGAATTCACCGCCAACCGTACGTATCCGCAGTGGTCGAAAAATCTTGCACAATGAGC